>JBGVRO010000025.1:0-10547 GCA_045128515.1 Eubacteriales bacterium
CTTAAAATCTCTTGAAATCTTCTAAAATCTCCCAAACTGTTCGTCTAATGATTTCTTTATGCATTTTATCATTGATGAGAAGAAAATAAGAAAAATCCAATATCCACCATTCGCTCTGTCGATAAAATAAAGCGAAAATACAGCAAAAAGAAAAATGCAGGCTGACGAGACGGTAAACAATGCTACAAAAAATCTTTCGTCAAGCTCATACTTTTTTATTAAGGTCATCAGGGCGTTATATCCGTCGTAGCCTTCTATCGGAAGAAGATTTGATAACGCTGTGGCAAGGTTGATAATTGATGCAATAATGAGAGCATTTCCACAAAATGTTGATAGAAAGGACATTATAACGAAAGCACCAATATTAGCGATAGGCCCGGCAAGATAAATCTTTATCTCGTCATCGTAGGAAATCGGACTAACCGTCTTTATACGAAATCCCGAAATGACACCTCGGATGTTTGAATTAAGCTTCTTCTTCGTTTTTATGGATAGGAGATGCCCCGATTCGTGTATTATCGCGGCGAATATCGTTGATAATGCCATGCCGGGTTCATCAAACCCAAAAATCAAAAATAGCCAGAAAAACACGGGCAGAACAGAGGAAATGCTATTTATACTTTCAATAAACCATCTGTTTTTCTCGTTACTTTTCATCGATCATTCTCCTTTTTCTTACTGATACATTTTAGCATAAAATGAGCAAAAAAATAACCTCCGCAGCCGATTATCTGTATCGAATCGGTGCGAAGGCTTTTAAATTTTATTGGGAATGATGACGGCGGATTGGGATGAGACGTTGATCCTTCTGCCATCCTTGGTCTCAATGACCAGTGTTAGATTTTCCTTGTTTATGTCCACGACTCTGGCGTTCTTTTTCTTGCCCTCATCAATGTACTTGATTTTTTTGTCCTTTAAAACGAATCTGTCGACGTAGTGATTCAGGTGCTTTTGCGGTGCTTTTATTTCTTTATAAATGGTGAAAAATCTGTTAAGTACGGTTTTTGCCATTATCATAGAAATAGACTGGTTACCGTCTTCAAATACCTGTTTAACCATATCTGTCAATCGGGGAGTAAATTTCTTTGGATCAAGCTTTACTGCAAAGCTGACGATGAGATATTCGTATGAGGTAAAGTCGTCAAGCTTTCCTTCGACCGAAGTTGTTCCAATTCTGATCCCGTCGCAATAAATATCGCTTAACCAACCGATGCCGATATTTTTCATCGTATGTTCCTCAAGTGCCGCTGCAAGTGCCACAGCACTGAGCGGACCTATACAGCCTGCCTGGGAAGGGAATATGGACGGACGAAGTATGCAGGAGAGGAACAGCCCTTTTTCGGAATCCTTTTCTGATATGACCTCGCCTAAAGCCGATAGAGAAGTTTGTCTTTCGGTGAACACCGCGTATCTGTCGGGATATCCCGAGCGCGCATACTCTCTTGCAAGAGCCTCTGCCGACGGCAGAGAGTCTATGTATTCAAGCTTAACCGTGTTTCCGTCTGCAGCGCGGAAGGAAACAACGTTCTTTTCATTTGGCATTCTGCCATCTCCTTTCATTAGCATCTTCTATTCATAAATTATATAATAAAATGGCATCTTTGTCAAGATATTTTGATATCAATGATTTGTATAATAAGATTATTTTGACAATTTTTGCAAAATCACTTGAAAAAACCTTCATAATATACTATAATATAGTGGTGATTTTAGATGAATGTCCACGAAATATGAATTTTTAACCACAAAAACTTTCAAAAAGGTAAAATGATAATGAAAAAATATGAGGAGCTCTCAAAAGATGAGCTTTATGCGGAGTATGAGGAAGTACTCCGCAAATATGATGAATTTAAGGATATGGGACTTACCCTTGACCTTTCTCGAGGAAAACCTAATTCTGATCAGCTTGATATAAGCTTACCCCTGCTTTCTGAAGCGAGACCGAGAGAAAAGTGTTTTTCTATTAACGGTGTAGACTGTCGAAATTACGGTGTACTTGACGGTATTCCGGAGATGAAGCAGCTCTTTGCGGATATGCTTGGCATTAAGACTGAATATATAACCGTAGGAGGAAACTCATCGCTTCAGCTTATGTATGACACTCTTGCAAGAGCAATGCTCTTCGGTGTAAAGGATTCCCGTCGTCCCTGGTGTAAAGAGCCTGTCAAGAAATGGATCTGCGTAACCCCCGGTTATGACAGACATTTTAAGATGACTGAGTTGTTTGGTTTTGAGCTTATATCAGTTCCTATGACTCCCACCGGTCCCGATATGGATATGGTAGAGGCTATCGTTAAGGATCCCACCGTAAAAGGTATATGGTGTGTTCCTAAGTATTCTAATCCTACGGGCAATACCTATTCGGATGAAACGGTTAGGCGTCTTGCGGCAATGGAGTGTGCCGCGCCCGACTTCCGCATTATGTGGGACAACGCATATGCGGTTCATAACTTCAAGGGTGAATGCGATGAGCTGCTCGACATATTTACCGAGGCAGAGAAATATGGAAATCTTGACAGAATATTCTATTTTTCTTCTACCTCAAAGATAACATTCCCGGGTGGCGGTGTTGCAATGCTTGCAGCATCTCCTGCAAACCTTGCTCATATAGCGCAGTTCCTTGGTGTTCAGACCATTGGATATGATAAGCTTAATCAGCTCAGACATACCACCTATTTCAAGGATAGAGCAACACTTGATAATCATATGAAGATACTTGCTGAATTTATTGGCAGAAAGTTTGAGATAACACTTAAAGCACTTGACGGTCTCCGCGGTCTTGGAATTGCACAGTGGACCGAGCCAAGCGGCGGTTATTTTGTCAGCCTTGATGTTCTTCCCGGTACGGCAAAGAGGGTGTACAGTCTTATGGCTGATGCAGGCGTAACACTTACGTCGGTTGGCGCAACCTATCCCTACGGTATAGATCCCGAGGATAAGAATTTGCGTATCGCTCCCACATACCCAACAGACGATGAGGTTGCACTTGCAACCGAAATATTGGTTGTTGCAGTCAAGCTTGCTGCGCTTGAAAAGTATCTAAAAGCTTAAGATAAAACGGGGCAGAGGAACTTCTGCCTCTTTTTTAAAAACGAATGCTATACTTAACCAAATCTTTACTGTATTTATGATAAAATTGTATAAGGTTGGAAGGATTTCAGAAAGGTAAAACAATGAAAGAGAAGACATTAAAGCATATAAAAAATACGCTTGTTATGATTGTTATTCTTGGTGTAACATTCTTCATTAGCTTAGTTTTGCAGAAAATACTTGCGGCCCAGGAGCATATAACCACGGTATTTGTTTTCGCGGTATTTTTGGTTTCTCTGATAACCGATGGATATTTTTACGGAATACTTACTGCATTTCTTGGTATGATTGCCGTTAACTTTGCCTTTACGTTCCCATATTTTGCTATTAATTTTACCATTCCCGAAAACTTTATTTCAGCTATTGTAATGATAGTAATTTCTCTAATGACAAGCGCGCTTACCACTAAATTGAAAAAGTGGCAGGCCCTTAAGGCGGAGAGTGAGCATGAAAAAATGCGTGCAAATCTTCTTCGTGCCGTTTCGCATGATCTTCGTACTCCTCTTACTACAATTTATGGATCAAGCTCGGCGATAATAGATAATTACGATTATTTGAGCGATGATAGTAAGCGCAAGATGATTTCGGGTATAAAAGACGATTCTCAGTGGCTTATAGGCATGGTGGAAAATCTTTTATCAATCACGCGTATAGACAGTGGCATAGTTAAGCTTATCAAAAGCCCTACAGCGCTTGAGGAACTTATAGATTCGGTTATTTTAAAGTTTAAAAAACATTATCCGGACGTCAAGCTTGTAATAGATATACCTGATGAACTTGTTATCATACCTATGGATCCGATTTTGATTCAGCAGGTTATAATAAATATACTTGAAAATGCTATACACCATGCCCGCGGAATGACAGAAATCCTTTTTAAAGTAAAGGTAAATGGAGCTCAGGCCGTATTTGAAATATCGGATGATGGTTGTGGTATTGATAAAGATCGGCTTGACAAGATTTTCACGGGATATTACAATGGATTTGAACAGTCAATAGATACCAAGAGGCGAAACGCCGGCATAGGTTTGTCAGTGTGCGCTACTATTATCAAAGCTCACGGTGGTAATATATCAGCTAAAAATTTACCCGAGGGTGGGGCATTATTCACGTTTAATCTTGAAATATCCAATCCGGAGTCGGAGGACGTAATATGAATAATAACAGATACAAGGTACTCTTTGTTGAGGATGAGGAAAATATCAGAACCTTTATGACCGCATTGCTTGAAGCTAACGGATATCAGGTTATCCTTGCCGAAAGCTGTGCAGAAGCAAGAACTATGTATTTTTCTTACGTCCCGGATTTGGTTATTCTGGATTTGGGTTTGCCTGATAAGGACGGAAGTGTTTTTCTTGAGGAAGTTAGATCTGCCGATCTTACGCCATTTATTGTGCTTTCTGCAAGAAGTGACGAGAGCGAAAAGGTAAGGCTTCTTGACCTTGGAGCAAATGATTTTGTTACCAAGCCTTTTGGATCCGCCGAGCTACTTGCAAGAGTTCGTACATCTTTGCGTAATTACCGTCGCGGATCTGACACAGGTCGTCTTCCGGGAGAAAAATTTACTCTTTTAGATCTTTTGATTGACTATGATGCTCGTCGAGTATTTCTAAAAAATGATGAGATTAAGCTTACTCAAACCGAATACAACATTATAGCTCTACTTTCTGAGCATTGCGGTAAAATGATGACCTACTCGGCAATCATAAAGGCTGTGTGGCGTGAATATCCCGACGAAGGAAATATAAAGAGACTGCAGGTTAATATGGCTAATATCCGTAAAAAACTCGGTCTTCGCCCCGGTGATAACAAATATATTGTAAACGAGCTTGGCGTTGGATATCGCCTGCAGGAATAAAAAAATTCCGCCGTGTAAATTCACGGCGGATTTTCTTTACTGATTCTTAATTTTATTTATGCTATAATGTGTCAGTCGTTTGTTAAAAACATACAATGTTAAAATAATAGGGAGGATATTAATAAATGATTTTAGCACTTGCACTTTTTGCTCTTACATACGTGCTTATTCTCGCGTTTGGTAAGTACCGCACCTACATTGCCCTTGGATCAGGACTTCTGTTTATAATCACAGGCATGCTTTCGCTCGATAACATAATTCCTGCAATAGACTTTAACGTATTACTTATGATTGCGGGCTCGATGGGACTTGTTCAGCTGTTTATTGATTCCAAGATGCCCGATCTTCTTGCTGAAATTGTTATCAACAAGGTTAAGAACGTGCAGATGGCTGCGGTGGCACTTGCCCTTTTTGCAGGTATTATCTCTGCTTTCGTTGACAACGTTGCTACCGTACTTATGGTTGCCCCGGTAGCTATTCAGATTTGTAAAAAACTTAACACTAATCCCGTTCCTTTCATTATTGGTATAGCTGTTTCATCAAATCTTCAGGGTGCAGCAACCCTTGTTGGTGACACTACTGCAATTATGCTCGGAGGAGAAGCGGGAATGAGCTTCCTTGATTTCTTCTGGTATGAGGGTAAGCCCAGTATTTTCTTTGCGGTAGAGCTTGGCGCGGTAGTATCTGCTCTTATTCTTGCTTTCATTTTCAGAAAAGAGAAGCAGCCAATTCCTAAGCAAGAGGCTACAACCAAGGTAACCGACTATGTGCCTACCGTACTTCTCCTTGCAATGCTTGTGCTCCTTATTGGAGCTTCCTTTATTGAGAATAAGCCTGACATTACCAACGGTCTTATTTGTTGCGGGCTTCTCATTATCGGTCTTATTTACAACTTTGCTAAAGATAAGACCAAAGAATCTGTTATCGGGCCTCTTAAGGCTATTGATTTACAGACTCTTGGGCTTCTGCTCGGTCTTTTCCTTATGATAGGCGGTATTTCAGAGCAAGGCGTTATTGCTAAGGCGGCAGAGCTTCTCGCTAAGGTCGGTAACGGAAACGAGTTCCTTCTCTTTACAGTGATCGTTTGGTTCTCGGTTCTTATCTCTGCATTTATCGACAACATTCCTTACGTTGCTACCATGCTTCCTATCATTACCGGACTCGGCATCAATCCCACTCTGCTTTACTTCGGACTTCTTTCCGGTGCAACGCTTGGTGGTAACTGTACTCCTATCGGAGCATCTGCCAATATTACCGGTACTGCAATTCTCAGAAAAGAGGGCTTTGAGGTTAAGAATAAGGACTTCTTCAAGATCGGTATTCCTTTCACTCTTGCAGCGGTTATCTCCTCGTACGTATATCTTTGGATAGTTTACGGAACACATTAATTCAAAAAGCCGACTCGTTTGAGTCGGCTTTAACTTTTTATAATATTAATTTACGTTATCTCTGAAGCCTTTGCCCATAATCTCGCTTGTTTTGGTAATTATTATAAAAGCGTTGGGATCGATCTCAAGCACCTTGCGACGTAGCTTAAGAGATTCTGATTTACGGACAACGGTTATGATAACGGTTTTGTCAGCGCCTGTATATGCTCCCTTTGCAGGGTGGGTCGTAACACCGTGACGTATGTCCTGCATAATATATCTGCTGATCTCATCAGGCTTCGTTGTGATTATGGTATATGCCTTGCAAAGATTTAAGGAGTCAATAATATCGTCGATTACAAACACCTTGGCAAAAAGACCAAGAAGTGAGAACAGACCGGTCTGAGGGTCAAGGACCATCTCGCCGTCTACACCGAATTTGATGAAGGTTGCCACAGCGACAAGTATATCTGTGCAGAGAAGGGCTGAGCCAACGTTCATGCTCGTATACTTTTTAAGAATGAGCGCGGCAATATCCGTACCACCCGATGAGGCCTTGTATTTGAATAATATAGCAGAGCCAATTCCCGTGAGCAAAACGGCATAAACCAGCTCAAGTAGGGGATAATTTGTAAGTGTGATCCCTTCCATTGGACAGATAAACTCGAGTCCCCAGTTTATAAGGGAAATCATCATCGTACAATATACTGTAAGAGCGCCGCATTCCTTGCCTAGAATAATAACACCAAGTACAAGCAGAAGCGCGTTTATTACAAGCATATAGGTACCGGGTGTGATGTTAAAGGGAAGCAAATTATGTAAAATAACCGCAATACCACTGACGCCACCCGTTGCAAAGCCGTTTGGTGTCTTGAAAAAGTAAATTCCAATAGCCATAAGCAACACACCGAAATTCAAAATGCCAAAAAATTTTATAGTTGAAAGAAGTTTCTTCATTTTCTGTTTCCTCATATACGAAAAACATCAAAATAATACATTATAATTATACTCGATTTTTGACGAATGTCAATCCCAAATATAAATTCATTTAATATATTTTAACAGTAATTTATACAGGGAAAATGCAGGATCGCTTTTCTTCAATTTCAAAAAAACAAGCCTTGACAAAATAACCGTTCAGTGGTACAATTATATCAGTAAAAAAACGGAAGGAAATGATTTAAAATGACCCTTCATGAGGCAATGGAGCGCGCAGGCGAACTGCGCGAAAAAATTGTATATAATTCAAGATTATATTATGAGAATGATGCCCCCGAAATATCAGATTATGAGTATGATATGATGTTTCGAGAGCTTACCGAGCTTGAGGAGAAATATCCCGAGATAAAGACTCCGGATTCTCCTACTGTTCGTGTCGGTGGCAAGGCGCTTGACAGGTTTGAGAAGCATACTCATACTGTTAGAATGGGCAGCCTTACCGACGTTTTCTCCTTTGACGAGCTTCGTGATTTCACCGACAGAATGGATGCTGCTCTCGGCGGCACAACGGAATATTCTGTTGAACCCAAAATCGACGGACTTTCGGTTTCGCTTATATACCGTGACGGCATATTTGTTAAGGGGGCGACCCGAGGTGACGGTGAGGTAGGTGAGGACGTAACCGAAAACCTTAAGACTATAAAATCTATTCCCTTAAAGCTTAATGAGCCGTTGCCTTATCTCTGCGTAAGAGGCGAGGTTTATATGCCAAAAACCGTATTTTACGAGCTTAACGCGGTCAGAGAGGCGGCAGGGCAGCCTTTGTTTGCAAATCCTCGTAATGCGGCGGCAGGTTCGCTTCGTCAGCTTGACCCAAAGGTAGCCGCATCAAGAAGACTTGAGATACTTATTTTCAACCTTCAGGAGGGAGATCTGTATTTAGACGGAAGAAAGCCAAAGGGACACATCGAAGCGCTTGACAGACTTGACTGCCTTGGATTTTCTACCGTTTCTCACAGAATCTTGGCTCGTGGATATAATTCGGTCGCCGATCACATTCGTTATCTCGGTGAGCATCGCGACCAGCTTCCTTTTGATATGGACGGTGCGGTTGTTAAGGTTAACGACCTGGAAAACCGTGTGAAAATCGGCGAAGGAACAAGTACTCCAAAGTGGGCTGTTGCCTATAAATATCCGCCCGAGGAAAAGGAAACTAAGCTTGTTTCTATAGACCTTCAGGTCGGCAGAACAGGTGTTCTTACACCTACTGCAAACCTCGAGCCTGTTCGACTTGCCGGAACTACCGTTTCGCGAGCGACTCTTCATAATGCGCAGTTTATTATCGATCGTGATATCCGTATCGGTGACACTGTTGTAGTTCGTAAGGCGGGTGAGATTATTCCCGAGATAATCCGTTCTGTTCCCGAGAAGCGTATTGGCAACGAGGTGGCATTCACAATGCCTGAGCATTGTCCCTCTTGCGGTGGTAAGGTTGTCAGAGATGAATGTGGCGAGGGTGCTGCTATCAGGTGCGTAAATCCTGCTTGTCCTGCACAGACATCCCGTAGCATTACTCACTTTGCCTCTAAGGGGGCAATGAATATTGACGGACTCGGCCCTCAGGTCGTTGAGCTTTTGCTGTCTGCAGGTAAGATCAAGGATATTGCAGATCTGTATTCTCTTAAGGTAGAGGATATCGAGGATCTTGATAGAATGGGCAGAAAGAGCGCGGAAAATCTTGTTTCTGCTATTGAGGCATCAAAGTCACGCGGTCTTGAGCGACTTTTGTTTGCTCTCGGTATTCGTCAGGTCGGAGAGGTTGCCGCAGAAGAGATCGCAGGTAAAATGCGAACTCTTGATAATCTCTTTGCTGCTACGTTTGAGGATTTTGCTTCTATCAAGGATATTGGTACAATAACCGCTACTGCACTTGTAGAATTCTTTGCTGATCCGTCTACAAGAGAGCTGTGCGACCGACTTGTTATGCTTGGCGTTAAAACCGATGCTGTAGGTGAGGAGAGAGGAGAGCTTTTTGCTGGACTTACCTTTGTTCTTACAGGCACTCTGCCTACGATGACACGTGATGAGGCATCTGCACTTATCAAGCTGAATGGCGGTAAGGTTTCGGGTAGTGTATCTAAAAAGACCTCCTACGTTCTTGCGGGCGAGGAGGCAGGCTCAAAGCTGACAAAGGCTAAGGAGCTTGGAATAAGGATTATTGACGAAGCAGAGCTTCTTCGAATGGTAAATAAGTAAAAAGGAGAACACCGATTTTGCGTTTTCAGCAAGATCGGTGTTTTTATGCACGTATAACTATGTTTTCACCGCTTTTAGGGTGGGGGAAGGATATTTCGATACAGCGCAGATAATATTCCTTATCACTTTCTGTCCCATATAAAAAATCGGACACCAAGGGGTGACCTATATAGGACATGTGCACACGTATTTGATGGGTCCTTCCGGTAAGGAGTGTAATTTCACACAGCGAGGATTCACCGTAGCTTTCGATCACCTTGTAATCGGTTACCGCTCTTTTTCCGTCGGGACGAACCATACGCTTGATATTTCCTTCCTCGATCCTTTCAATCGGCGCGTCAATTCTTCCTTCGGTATTTTCGGGACAGCCCTCAACGATAGCATGGTATTTTTTATGCCATAGTCCTTTTTTCATAGATGATGACATGGCGGATGCTGCGATCTTGTTTTTGGCAATAATCACCACACCCGAGGTATCTCTGTCAAGACGGTTGACCGAACGAAATACGAAATTGCCGTTGTAATATCCCATAACTGCGTTGGCAAGGGTAGGGAGATTATTTCCCTTTGACGGGTGAGTCGGCATATTGGTCGGTTTGTCTACCGCAAGGATATCCTCGTCCTCATAAAGAACCTTGAGGGGAATATCCATAGGTGGAATACCGTCGCTTATCTGCTCCTCAAGAAATATTTCGATCTTATCACCAGCATTTACCGTGGCGCGTACTGTAACGGCGACACCATTTAAAAGAATGCCACCGTATTTTGCTTTTTTCACCAGCGTGACTGATAGACCGTGAGAGTATAAAAAGCTCTTCATATCGGTTGGCAATCTGTCACCGCCTGCTATAATTTCAAATATTTTTTCCATACTGAAAGTATATCACCTAACAGAGAAAAAGTCAAGTGATAGCCTCCTTTTAATTATTGACAAATAAATTTACACGTGTTATAATATATCCTGGAAAAAAATTGGAGGAATAATCGTGGCAGTTAAAAAGATAAAAAAAGAGTATGACGACCAAAGTATTAAGAGC
>JBGVRO010000026.1:0-83224 GCA_045128515.1 Eubacteriales bacterium
ACTTTTTTCGGTGAAGTTGCTCACTTTACTCGCGAAGCGAACTTCACTTGGACATCGTTCAAACTTCACTTGTGCGAAGCATAAACTTCACTTACACATAGTGTAAACTTCACTTTTTTGTGAAGTTGCTCGTTTCACTCGCAGTGAAGTTATCCTTTGGATAGTGAAGTCGCCCTGCGGTGAAGTTGCTCGTTTCACTCGCAGTGTAGTTTGCGACACAGTCGCAAACTAACCAAGAACCATAATCACAGCGTTATCGTTTGGGTTCTGATAATAATTTTTTCTGATGCTTATTTCTTTAAAGCCATAGGCTTTATACAGTGCTCTTGCAGGAATATTGCTTTCGCGAACCTCAAGAAACACCGTCTCAACACCCGAGCCGCGTTCGGTTTTCAGCGCAAAGGATAGCAGACGGTAACCGATTCCCCTCTGACGCTTGTCCTCGCGTACGGCAATGCGGTATATCTCACCCTCGGGTGGAATTTTTCGTCCGATTATGTAGGCGATAGGCTCTCCGTTTTCAAGGGCGGTAAAGCACATTCCCGTGTCCGAGCAGATGTAGGAAAATATGTCCTTTTTGCTCCATGGGTCGCCGAAAATATTAAGTTCCATTTCGGCTATTGCCGTTGCATCGTCGGGATGCGCTCGTCTGATGTCCATTAATAATCTCCCCTTGGTAGATTGAATGCAGAGTGAATTAAAGCCTCCACTTTTATGGGAGGTGGCAGGCATAGCCTGACGGAAGGGTCTTCCTTGCACGAGTCTAAATTTGCGAAAGGCTCCAAGAAGGAGATCCCTCAACGCAGGTTATCAGCTTCGAATAACATACCTGCCGTTCGGGATGACAGATTAGAGCGAACACAATCGCAGTGATACAATTCTGCATTTTGCATTCTGCATTCTGCATTCACTTTGCACTTTGCTTTTTTACAGTTTTTTTGAAATTTCGCGAATAAATATTTTCATTTCCTCAGCGGTTTCCGGATGCTCGAGGCCCTTTACGATATTCGCCATAAGGAAGCCACTCTTTGAGCCAAGGTCGTATCTGTCACCCTCAAATTCAAGGGCGTACACACCGTCCTGACGCGCCATTTTTTTGATCGCGTCGGTCAGCTGATATTCTCCGCCTGCGCCTGGCTCAAGGTTGTCGATTATGTCAAAGACCTCGGGGGTAAGAAGCACTCTGCCGAGAATAGAGAGGTTAGAGAATTCCTGTCCTGCCTTCGGCTTTTCGATCATATCGGTGCAGAGGCTCAGCTTGTCCTCACCCTCGATAGGCTCAACCTTCAGCGAGCTGTATTTGTATATCTGTTCCATCGCCACGGGCTTAACGCCTACGACGGGCTTCTCGTATTTTTCGTACACGTCCATAAGCTGACGGCATACGGGTCTCTTTGAGAAGATAATATCGTCGCCGTACATTACGAGGAAGGGCTCGTCGCCCACAAAGCTACGCGCTCTGCCAACCGCGTGACCAAGTCCGCGTGTCTCCTTTTGTCTTAAGAAATACACGTTCGCCATATCGGCAATCTCGTGCAGACGCTCGATCTCGTCAAGCTTGCCCTTGGCGGCAAGAGCCGCCTCGTATTCGGGAGAAAAATCAAAGAAATCCTCCATTATATCCTTGCCGCGATTTGTGATTATAAGTATATCGGTAATGCCGCTGTTCGCCGCCTCCTCAACGAGATGACAGATGGCAGGCAGATCCACGATAGGCAGCATTTCTTTACATACAGCCGCAGAAACGGGCAGCATTCTTGTGCCAAGACCTGCCGCGGGAATAATCGCCTTTGTTATTTTTTTCATTGTTGTTTCTCCTTCCTTGTCGCCTATGCGACATATCGAACGTTCTGCAAGAACGTATATCGAATGCTTTTGCGAAGCAAAGGCATATATCGAATTTTTGCAAAGCAAAAATATATCGAGCCGAGCATAGCGAGGTATATCGACCCTAAATCCGTCGATATTCGCCTGACGGCGATCGATATTTTACCTTGCGGTAAATCGATATATTGCCTGCGGCAATTCGATATATTTCCTTCGGAAATGAGTTTATTCCTCGTCGCCTATGCGACATATCGAACGTTCTGTAAGAACGTATATCGAATGCTTTTGTGAAGCAAAGGCATATATCGAATTTTTGCAAAGCAAAAATATATCGAGCCGAGCATAGCGAGGTATATCGACCCTAAATCCGTCGATATTCGCCTGACGGCGATCGATATTTTACCTAACGGTAAATCGATATATTGCCTGCGGCAATTCGATATGTTGACTGCGTCAACGAGATTTCTATGTCAACGAGATTTAATCCTTCTGCTTGTTGATCTCCTCAAGGAATCTTGCGATCTTTGCACCGTGCTCAATAGAGCCGTCCTTGATAAACTTAAGCTCGGGGGTAATTCTCAGATTGAGAGTCACAGCCAGGTGATGACGGAGCATACCTGCGCACTTCTTCAGTCCCTCGAGCGCCTCCTTGGAGTCACCCATGCAGGAGAAATATATTGTTGCGTTGCGAAGGTCGGGAGCAACCTCAGCACGTGTAATGCTTACGAAGTTGTCGATAACCTTGGGCTCGCGCACCTCACGGAGTGCAATAGCAAGCTCCTGACCTACCGCGTCGTTTATTCTTCCTCTTCTGTAATTTGCCATTTTCATATTCCTTTCATTCTGCATTTTGCATTTTTTACCAAGCCCCCTTGTGTAAAGGGAGATGGTCTTTAGCCTTCCCCAGTGGGGGAAGGTGGCATTAGAGCGTAGCTATAATGACGGATGAGGTGTCTTGATTACAAGAAAATCCCTCGTTTTATAAAAATCGTGCTACGCTTTTTCTCGGATGTAGGTGTGTGTGTTAGCCATTGACAAGAGGTACATCTAATCAGATCCTTTCGAATAACACCTCATCCGTCTTTTGCTGCGCAAAATCCACCTTCTCCCGCTGGAGAAGGCTATCCTAAACCTGCATTCCTAAATGTATATGCTTCTGCCGTTCTCACGGCATTTTTTTATTTTCTTAATCATTTCTTCAGCGCCTACTCTTGCAGGATTGATTATCCTCACGTCGGGCAGCAGCCTCTTTATTTCTCCCTCAAGATGAGAGAAATGCGTGCAACCGAGTATCAGCGTGTCTGCATCGGATTCTTTTATCCGTTCGGTCATAGCCGTAAGGTAGGTCTTACAGTTCTCCCTCACTCTGCCGTCGCGGTTTCCACTTTCTACAAGAGCAACAAGCCCTTGCTCTGCCATCTCACAGACCCTCGCATCCGAGAACCTTCCGATCTCTCTACCGAATGCGCCCGACGACGCTGTGTGCCGTGTGGCAATGACCGTAATTCTTCTTCCGCCCTCTGCCGCAAGTCGGGCAGACGGTGAAATGATAGGCAGAGCTATCTCTCGCTCTTTTTCGTTTAGCCTATGGTATACGGTTGACGCGCTGCAGCAGGCGATAAGTATTGCCTCGCAGCCGAGATTTGATAAAATTCTTATGTTATTTTTTGTAAATTTAAGTATTTCGTCCTCTGTTTTCGTGCCGTAGGGGGCATTTTTGCTATCGGCAAGGTATACTATATCCCTTTCGGGCATAGATTTACGCAGATGCCTGTATGCAGAGATACCTCCGACACCGCTGTCGAAAACACCGATCATCCGCGGCACACACAGTTGTCTATTAAAAGAGAGAAAAGTCCGCCCTCGCTGATACCGTACGCCTCGATCATTCGGGCATACAGACTGCCGTCGGTAAAGCCGGGCATGGTGTTTATCTCGTTCAGGTATATTCGGTCATCCGAGAGGAAAAAGTCCACTCGGCACAGATCGCGGACTCCCAGGGCGCGGACAAGCCGCCTTGAATAATCGCGTATCGCATGGCTGTGCGACTCGCCAAGGTCGGCGCGTATGGCGAGAGCCACTCTGTCGGACGAGTACTTCTCCTCGTAGCCGTACAGCCCCTCGCAGAGTATTTCTCCGGGACTTGTAAATATTTCTTTACCTTTTACGCCTAAATACCCACATTCAAGCTCTCGCTTGTCTGTAAGGTATGGCTCGATCATCGCCCTCTCGGACAGGGTAAAGGCAACCGTCAGCGCAGAAACAAGCTCTCTGTGCGATTCTGCGGCACATACTCCGACCGAGCTGCCGAGAGAGGTGGGCTTTACGAACAGGGGATAAGAAAAGCTCTCCTCCGCCTGCCTTATGGCATAGTCGATGCCCTCGTTTTTCAGCACAAGCAGATAGGGCAGGGTGGGAATACCTATGTGCTTTGCAATAGTCTTGACGAAAACCTTGTCGCGGCAGACCGCCGCGCCCGACACGTCACAGCCAACGTAGGGAATAGATGCGACCTCAAGCGCACCCTGCACTCGTCCGTCCTCGCCAAAATCACCGTGTAACAGTGGAATGGCGCAGTCGACGGCTATAAAACCGCCATTTTCGGGGGAGATAAATCCGCCTCTGTATGGGCAGACCTCACCCTTTTCGGTCAGCCATCTGCCGTCCTTGTCAATAAAAATCTGGATAATTTCACGGTCGTCGGCTTCGATCAGGGGTAAAATATGATTCCGTCCGCAAACAGAAACCTCTCGCTCCCGTCCTCGCCCACCGTAGATCAGCCCGATCCGTTGCTTTTTTTGGTTCATAGCACATACCTCCAAGTTCCTTAAAAGTATATGCCACGCTAACAAAAGGGGTTTATTGCTTAAAATGCAGAATTCAGAATTCAGAATTCAGAATTTTTAAAACTGCAACGCGGTCGTTGCCCGACAGATCCTTGATGATCTCGCAGGACATACCGTTGTCCTCGGATATCTGACGAAGCAGATCTGCTTGATCATAGCCGATCTCATAGGCGATAAAGCCTTCTTTTGCAATTTTACCTTTATAAATGGGTGTCAGGTGACGGTAGAAATCTCCTCCGTCCTCACCGCCGAGGAATGCGTGGGCAGGCTCGCAGAATATCTCGCCCTCAAGTCCCTGATATGCCTCCTCGCTGACGTAGGGAGGGTTAGAAAGCACAGCAAACACAGGCTCGTCAACCACCTCGCACATAAGGTCAATGCGGCGCAGATGGATTCTGTCACAAACTCCGTTAGAGTGGGCATTCTCCTCTGCCACGGCAAGCGCGCCGCCGTCAATATCAACCGCAATAGCGGTGGTGTCCTCGGTATTACACAGCACCGAGATGGCAACGCATCCGCTGCCGGTACACAGGTCCATAAAGGTTGCGCCACGGGGCAGATTTTTCACCGCGTAGTCCACCAATATTTCGGTGTCAAATCGGGGAATCAGACAGTCGGGCGTGACCTTGTATTTCTCTCTGTAAAAGTAGGCTGTGCCAATGATGTATTGCAGCGGCTCTCGCTTTGCGCGGCGCTCTACAGCCTCAATAAGCCTCGGCGAGTCGCTCTCGATATTGTGCATAAGGTACATTGTGCTTCGGTAGTAGCCGCCAAAGTGACAGAACAGCTCCTCTGCATCGTGGCTCGGTGAGTCAACACCTGCCTCGGTAAGTATACTGATCGCCTCGTTAAGCGTCATTTTCTTCAGCCTCAACGTGTTCTTCGGTCTGCGCTAACTCTTGAAACATAGTCGCATCTTCTGCCTCGGTACACTCGGCATCGGCTGCTCCTTCACTCTGCACTTCCCAAGGCTTCTCGTTATAGAACTCCATAAACTCGGGATAATCGTCACGCAGAGCGCACTTAAGCGAGGTTATAGCGCATTCAAGCATATCCTCGGTAGGCTCTTTAGTGGTAATTCTCTGCATCCAGAGACCGGGCGCGGAGAGTGCTCTTGTGATCGCGTTGGGGTACTTACCTGCAAAGCGGATAAACTCGTATCCCACACCCATAAGAATAGGAAGAATAGCGAGTCTTACAAGAGTGTATGCCCAGGTTTCAAGTCCGGGAATAAGAGTCTTGATAATAAGACCGGCAAAGATGCCGAGAAGTATCATAAAGAACATAAAGCTTGTGCCGCAACGGGGGTGGAAGCGTGTATGCTTCATAGCATTCGCAGGGGTAAGCTCCTCACCTGCCTCAAAGCAAGCGATAGACTTGTGCTCTGCGCCGTGATACATAAAGGTGCGCTTGATGTCGGGCATAAGCGAAACGGCGGCAAGATAACCCACGAATATAGCCATCTTAATAAGGCCCTCGAGAATAGCCGTAATTGTGGCAGGCATAGTCATGCCAATCGCCCAGTTAAGCAGCCAATTAATACCTGCGGTAACCCAGATGGGAAGAAATACGAACAGCAGCGCTGAAAGTCCGAGACCGAGGATAAGCGATACTACCATTACCACGTCGGTAAGCTTAAGACCAAGCTTGTCTGCCAGCCATTTTTCAAATTTAGAGGGCTCTTCCTCCTCAAGTCCAAGGGCGTCTGCCGATGCACCGAGGGTTTTAAAGCTCATAACCATAGACTCAACGAAGCTTACGACTCCGCGAATCAGGGGAAGACCGAGTATTTTATGCTTTTCCTTTGCGGAAACATAGTTGTCATCGGTTACAACCAACGTTCCGTCATCCTTGCGGCAGGTTGTAGTCATACGGTTGCCTGCCTTCATCATTACTCCCTCAAGCACCGCCTGACCGCCGACCTTACCAAGTCGATCGGAGAAGGGGCAGGAGTTTTTCTCTGTGTTTTTGCTCATAAAAATTCCTTTCTTGTATGTAAACCGTAAAACGGCATACTTTCGCATAATAATGGATTATAACATTATAACATATAAATAAGAAAAAATAAATAGTTTTTTTAAAAAAATTAACAAAGTTTAACTCTTTAGTCAATGATGTTGATCGAAAAACGATCTGCATATTTACCGTTCCACGCTTCCTTAACTCCCCGAAGAATATTCAAAATATTTTCGCGGTAATCATTTTTAACAGTTCCAAGACCGCGCACATCGACCGTACTTATTTTTATAAACAGAACTTTTAACATCTGATGCCATAGGTCATCAAAGCTTTTGGTTTCTTCGGGGGCAAATTCAAACTCCTTTGTAAAAGCTGCAATAACGTCATTTTCTGTTTTTGCATCAGAAAGGTCAAGCGTATAGCTATAGCAAGGAAGCTCATCGGGAAGCACAATATTGCTACCATCTTCATTTATTATGATAACGTCAAGGTTGCTTGAAAATTTCTTGCCCAAACAGTGCTTTGCTCCGAGAAAAGCATCGTATATCTTTCTGTCATAGTCGTTATATCTACCGAGGATGCTAAGACCCTGTATCTCAATGCGGCTTTTTTCGATCAACATTTCTGTCAGACATTCGTGCAGTGCATCAAGATTACCGCCGTAATAATCAGAAAAGCCGAGGCTGCCCGCAATAATCAAATGTATATCTTGATAATTATTCACATTAGTGAAATCTATAAAGTATTTTTTAAACATAATTAATCCTCACACTATTTTACTCCTATATTATATATTATTTTCTTTGCGTTGTCAATTTTTTTGCCGAAGGCATTCGTTGAGTGATTGTTTGTAAGAAAGTAAGAAAGATTACTATGGTAGTAAAGCCTTACCTTATCTATCCTTGCCTTTACTTACCTAACCTTAACTAACCTATACTTACCTAACCTTACCTATCCTTACCTGTGACAACCAAAAAGTGCCTTCAGCCCTTGAAATATCTACCTGTCGGCAGTAGCTGGATCGCATCTAACTCGTGGCTGTGTTGACCTTCTACGTATCTGTCTTGACGTATCTTGTTGTGTAACAGCCAGTCGGAAATAAGCATCGCGCCACTGTCAAGCTCTATAACGTAGCCTGCATCTATAAGAGAGTCAAGATGCTCGCGCTTTATACGAAGGTAGCGCAGAACCGTTTTCCACTTATCCACAACACCGTCATCATCGGCATTCATATTTAGATGAAAATATAGTGTCTGCGCCGATGATTTCAGCATACAAAATCTGTCGGTCTCAACTACATCTACCGAGAACATTCTCCTTTTTGCCATTTGTGTTTCTCCTTGTTTTTTTGTTTTCGCAATTGCAAGGCTATTGTATCACACATTTTTCGGTTTGTAAGTATAGTACCCTTCCAAAAATTCTTTTCAAAACACCCCGTTTTCCATGCTGAAATATACAAAGTGTATAAAAAACGGCGGATTTTGAGAGGGAAGCGAGAAAACAAGGGTTAATGTTGTACGAAAGTTCAATAACCTTTGCGAAATTTGAGAGGCTTTTCGTCGCCCTCACTTGACATAGCCATTCGGTGTGTGATATAATTATTCTATTAAATTTTGGCGAGGATTTGGCTATGATCAGGATTACAAATATATCGGTAATGAATTTTGAGAACGCTATGCGCGGCGCAAGAAACCCCATGAACAGCTGGGCGAGAATGGATTCTTACTATGACGACGAGGGCAACTTTGTCCTTGGCGAAAACGACCTTTCTCTTGCCTCAAGACTTGCCAAGGCCGGCAGCGACCACAGAAAGTTTGTAAGACAGATCATCGTTTCTCTCGACATTTCTGCGCCTTTCTATTGGTGGAAGGAGTTTGACACCTACAAGGTTGGCACCGTTGCCAACTCCTGTTCTACTATGCACAAGATCCAGGCGAAGGAGTTCACACGCGAGGATTTCTCCTGCGAGAAGATGAGCGATGAGGGTCTTGCCGTTCTTGACTCTGTTATCGCGTTTATGGAGCGCGAGAGACTTGCATTCATTGAAACCAAGGACAAGGCGCATTGGCACAATATGATACAGATGCTGCCCACCTCCTACAATCAGCTTCGTACAGTAACCCTTAACTACGAGGTTCTTATCAACATTTACAAGGCAAGACGCTACCACAAGCTTGACGAGTGGAAGATCTTCTGCGCCGAGATCGAAAAGCTTCCTTATGCCAAGGAGCTTATTATGTTAAGAGAGTTGGACGATGAGTAATATTTTTGATTTGTTTAAGAAGATCGAGTCCCAAAAGCCAAGCTCCAACGAGCCTGTCAGCTTCATTATCGTGGGACTTGGCAATATCGGTAAGCAGTACGAGCTTACAAGACATAACGCAGGCTTTCTTGCCATAGATTATATTGCCGAAAAGTATAGCGCCAAGATCGATCGCGTAAAGTTCCACGCAACCGTGGGCGAGTGTGTTATCGGTGGCAAAAGGGTTCTTTTGATGAAGCCTACCACCCTGATGAACAATTCGGGCATCGCGGTTGGCGAGGCTGCTGCGTTCTACAAGATTCCGCCCGAGCGCGTGCTTGTTTTACACGATGAAATAAGCTTTGATCCCGGAATTATCCGCATCAGACGAAAGGGCAGTGCAGGCGGTCACAACGGACTTAAGAGCATTATTGCAAGACTTCCCGGTGAAGAGTTCCCACGCATTAAGATTGGTGTGGGCAAGAAGCCGACTCCCGAATACGACCTTGCCGACTGGGTGCTCGGTAAATTTTCCGAGGCTGATATGAAGGCTTTGCGTGGAAGATTTGAGGATATTGCAACCGCTTCCGAGCTTATCGTCAGAGGCGAGATTGATAATGCCATGGCGAGATTTTCCAAATAATGAGCTAAATCTGGCGCAAGCCACCGTTTGTCACCTCTCGCAGTAGGCTACTACAGCTTCGGGATTCCAAGCGGTGACTATCATCCAAATTTATCTCCATTCTTTCTGTACTACTTATGAATGCAGAATTAACTAAAACAGAAAAATCACAACCCGCCTCACTGACAAAGTGAGGCTATAGGTGTCTATATGCAAAAAATCACAAGTTTAATCAGGACAGACAGTATAGCCTTCCCCAAGATAGGGGAAGGGGGACCACGAAGTGGTGGATGAGGATGAAAAATGAATAAAATCACAAGTTTAATCAGATCCGACAGCGAGTTTAAAAGCTTTCTGTCCACCATGAGGGAGGCGTACCTTGGCGATTGTCTGCCCATTGCGGTCAACGGTCTTGGCGGTGGAGCTGAATCCGCCTTTGTTGTAGAGGCCGTGCGCGATGCAATCGGTATTTCGGGCTCGCCCGTGCTTATCCTCGTAGAAAACGAGTCGGAGCGTCAGAGGGTGACCGAGCTGCTGAAGATGTCTGGCATCAATGCCGTAGGCTACAAAAAGCGCGACCTTGTGTTCCATAATATTCGTGCCTCCCACGACCTTGACCGTGAGAGGCTATCGGTGCTTGCCAAGGTCCTGTCGGGCAGTGTGGATGCGGTGGTTTCAACCCCCTCTGCCGCCGTCGGCTTCACCCTGCCAAGCGAGATGCTTAAAAAACTGTCGCTAAACATAAGCGTTGGTAATATTTTGCCCCCCGAGAGCCTTTCCGAGGGGCTTGTCGCTATGGGCTTTGCACGTGTGGACGCGGTTGAGAGCCGCGGACAGTTCTCAAGGCGAGGCGGAATTATAGACTTCTTTGGCGGTGAGTCCGAGAGTCCCGTACGCGTAGAGTTCTTCGGTGACGAGGTTGACCGCATCAGCTATTTCGACCCCATTTCTCAGCGCACAACTTCTCCCTGCGAGGGTGTGGAGCTTCTCCCTGCCGCCGAGGTTATGGTTGATTCAGCCGCAAGAGCGCGTATGCTCGCTTCCTGTAACCGCCTGATTGATGAGGTTAAGGATGAGAACGCAAGACAGAGGCTTATGCGCGAGAGGGCAGTGCTGGAAAGCGATTTGACCGTTGATTTCCGCGACAAATATCTGCCGCTTATATATGAAGATCAGCAGTGTCTGCTTGACTACCTTGGACAGAATGGCAGATATATTTGCCTCACTCTCGGTACGACCAACTGTAACGAGGAGCTTAAAAAATACACCGAATATCTTAAAAATGAAAATGAAACTTTACAAAAAGAGGGTTTAATCGAGAAAAAATACTCAAAATTCCATCTTTCTTCCGATGAGTATGCTCATCGACTTGCCACTAACCTGACGGTACACGTAAACAGCTTTGCAGGTGGTGTGGGCTCTATGACCCTGTCGGGACTCTTCGGCTTCCGTACTCGCAGATGCGTAAATTACGGCGGCAATTTCTCTATGCTGCTTGAGGACCTTCAGGGACTTCGTCGGTCGGGATATCGCATTTTGCTTTTGACCGAGAATCAGACGGGCACTTCATCGCTTATCACCTCACTTGCCGAGGCGGATATTGCCGCCGCGGTTCTGCCCGACGGTGATTTCGATTTTTTCTCTGCCGAGGGGGGCAGAATATTCGTCACCGAGGCTATCCACGAGGGATTTGAGCTGCTCAGCCCGAGAATTGCCGTATTGTCTATGGCTGTGGACAACGGTCGGGCGGTTATGGAGCACCGTAAGCGTCAGCGCATCTTCCGTAAATCGGGCGGTGCAGAGAGGCTGATGAGCTATGCCGACCTTTCGGTTGGTGACTACGTGGTTCACGCAAACTACGGTATCGGTCTGTTTGAGGGTATCGAGACCGTCAGCGCCCTTGGTGTGACGAAGGACTATATAACGATCAGGTATGCAGGCACGGATAAGCTGTTCGTTCCCTGCGACCGACTTGAAATGATCGGCAAATACATCGGTGACCGCGATAAGGACGGCAAGGTAAAGCTGTCTAAAATGGGTGGCGGAGATTGGCAGCGCACAAAGACACGCGCCAAGGCGGCGGCAAAGGATATTGCCAAGAGCCTTATTGCCCTCTATGCCGAGCGACAGCGAAAGCCCGGCTTTGCATTCCCCGAGGATTGCGACCTTGAGATGCAGTTTGCCGATGCCTTTAATTTTGACGAAACCGACTCGCAGATGCAGGCTATCGAGGAGATAATGGCAGATATGATCAAGCCTGTGCCTATGAACCGACTGCTCTGCGGTGACGTTGGATTTGGCAAGACCGAGGTTGCTCTCCGCGCCGCATTCAAGGCTATAATGGGTGGCAAGCAGGTTGCCTTCCTCGTTCCCACAACTATCCTCGCAATGCAGCATTACCAGACCGCACTCTCTCGTATGCGTGGGTTCCCCGTGACGGTGGAGATGCTTACCCGATTTAAGAAGCCCAAGGAGCAGGCGGAGATACTCCGTCGTGTCAAGCGAGGCGAGACCGATATTCTTATCGGCACACACAAGCTGCTTTCCAAGAGCCTTGAATTCCGCGACCTCGGTCTGCTTATCGTAGACGAGGAGCAGCGCTTTGGCGTGGCGCAGAAGGAAAAGCTGAAGGAGATCGCGCGCAACGTTGACGTGCTGACCCTGACGGCAACCCCCATTCCCCGAACGCTGAATATGGCTATGAACGGCATCAGCGACATTTCGGTTCTTGACGAAGCACCCGAGGACAGACGTCCTGTGCAGACCTACGTGCTTGAGCATGACGACGGTATAATTTACGATGCAATTCGCCGTGAGCTTGCAAGGGGCGGACAGGTGCTTTACCTTTATAATAAAATTGAGTCCATCGGCATCGTTGCCGACAGACTCTCACACGATATGCCCGACGCGCGCGTTGCCGTTGCCCATGGACAGATGGATAAGGACGAGCTGGAGGACATCTGGCGGCTTCTGGTATCGGGAGATATTGACATTCTCGTCTGTACTACCATTATCGAGACGGGTATCGACCTGCCTACGGCAAATACTCTGATAATCGAGAATGCCGACCGATTCGGTCTTTCACAGCTTCATCAGATCCGCGGTCGAGTTGGCAGAAGCGAAAGACAGGCGTATGCATATTTCACCTACCGACCGGGCAAGGCTCTGTCGGAGATCGCAGAGAAAAGACTCTCGGCTATCAAGGAATATGCCGAGTTTGGCGCAGGCTTTAAGATCGCCCTCTGCGACCTTGAGATTCGTGGCGCAGGAAATCTCCTTGGTGCACAGCAGCACGGATATATTGACGCGGTGGGCTATGACCTGTACGTCAAGCTGCTTAACGAGGCGGTTCTTGAGGAGCGCGGCGAGACCGTTAGCCAAAGACCCGAGGCGCATATTGATATGAAAATTTCGGCATACATTCCCGAGGAATATATCTCTGCCCAGGCAGGCAGAATGGAGATGTATAAGAAGATCTCGCTTATCACCTCGGTGGCTGATGCCAACGATATTCTTGACGAGATGATCGACCGTTACGGCGAGCCGCCGCGAATGGTGGAAAGACTGCTTGAGGTTGCGGTAATGAAGGCGATCTGCGAGGACGTAGGCTTCAGCCGTATCGAGTGTCGCGACGATCTGCTTATCTTCCACACGGGCAGACCCGATCTTGATATCTGGTCGGAGCTTTTCGTCAAGTACAAGGGTATGCGCTTTGCCCCCTCAAATGACCGCGTGATCTATAAGTTCCGCGGCGAGCCCTCGAAAATCGGCGCAGAGATTATGAAAACCTACTATCGTGAAAAATCACGATAAATGCAGAATGCAGAATGCAGAATTAATTTAAGCCTCCCTGCGGAGGGAGGTGTCATACGAAAACATTTTTGAGTATGACGGAAGGAGTAAGCGAGTGTACGCACTCAGCTTTGATATAGCTAACAAGCACCTACTCCTCCACCCGACCTTGTCGGGAGCCCCCTCCCGGAGGGAGCCTTGGTGCGGAATGCGTTGTTTTATAACCCATTGTTGCTCTTAAACCAATAAAAAAGAGGCTGTCTCAAATGCAAAATTTGAGACAGCCTTTTCAGTTTGATAGAGGGATAGTCAGATTTGAGCCCTTTTTTGTTTATTGTTGGACTTTTTCGGTTTTACCAAATGCGACAGCCCTTTTTCTTTTATTTCAGTTTTCTCGGTGTATCGATGATTCCTGTGAGATAATCAATCGAAACATTGTAATATTTTGCCAGAGTTATCAAATGATGCAGCGGTATTTCGTTTGCGCCGCTTTCATATCTTGCGTATTGCTGCTGCTTTATGCCGAGTATTTCAGCGATCTGTGTTTGGGTTTTATCGCTATCCTCACGCATATCCTTAAGTCTTTTATAGTAAAACATATTGTCTCCATAGTTTTTTTATTATTTTATCATACAATTTATTAATTGTATTGACTTTACAACACATCGGTTGTATAATAATATTGAAAACACAAGAAGGAGCAAGGTTATGAAGTATTCATTGGATTATATTTGGGAGTGTATAGAATCTAAAAAGATATACGCAAGCAGGGAGGAAACTGCGGCTTTGCGCGAAGCAGAGCGCGCAAGATCTCTTTTAGACGACTTGTTAAGTAATGATCAAAAGGAGCTTTTTGACAGATATGCAGAATCGGTATCCCGTCTTATTGATGTAGTTGAGCTTGAGGCATTTGTTAAGGGGGTAAAATTTGCCACCCATTTCATTATGGAATCACTTGAAGATTAGTATTTGTCAATTAAAGGTGATAATTCGTTTGAGCATGACGGATGCGGTGCGTATCAGCGCTTTATCTTTTCAAAATGAAAAAATCGGCAGGTTTTCTGCCGATTTTTTGTTATTTATCTTTGTTTTGTTATAGTTTTTGCTATATTTTTCGGATTCCCTCGGCTCGGAGAATGCGCAGACACTCTACGTCACCCTGATCTGCAAGTGTGCCGAACAGACCCATAGCCTCGTCATATTCCTCGGGTGATTTCTCGTCATAGAAGCAGTCGTCATCATCATCTTCTCTGCCGTTCTCGCGCCATTTTTTGAACCAAAAGTCAGCCTTTTCTAAGTCCTGCTCAATTCCAAAGCCGTGCTTGTAGGATACGGCAATATGCAGATATCCTGCGTCGTTTCCGCCCTCTGCCGCCAGCAGGTAATATTTTGCCGCCATCTCTTGATCCTTTTCTACGCCGATACCTCCGCGGTACATATGTCCGAGGGTCATCATTGCGTAGGTGTAGCCGCGATTAACAAGCTTTTCGTAAATTGAGATAGCCTTCGTGTAGCTTTGCTTTACTCCGTGTCCGTAGTGATAGCATCTGCCTATCCAAAAGTCCCCGTCGTCCGTTCCACTCATAAGAAAGTACTCGAATGCCTTTTTGTAATCGGGTTCGTCATCTCGGTAACAATAGTAGTAGGACATTCCCACCTGAAAAATGGCAGGCGGATAGCCGAGCGAGGCAGATTTTTCGTAATTCTCGATAGCTGCATCTATGTCACAGTCAATGTTCCTCGTTCCGTTCTCGTAGAGTCTGCCGAGGTAGTAGTGTCGCTTTGCCAAAATAAGCTCTTCGTTTGTCATATTTTCTCCTTTTTTATTTTTATGCGCTGATCGGTATTACCGATGTGAAAAAAAGGATTTGTTTGCTTATTTATCCTGACAGGCGCAGGCAGCCTTTTTGTCGCCCTTACGGATCTTGTAGATCTCCTCGGCGGCAAGACGCACCTTGCATACTACGTCACCCTCGGTCTTGGGGAAGCAGTAGAAGAGATGCTCGGTGTTGCCGAAGGAAATAACGTCGCCGATCTGGTAGAAGTAGAAGTCGGAGTTGATTGTGTGAGAGCAAAGAGGCTTGTGCTCGTAGTGTAGCTCACCGTTGCAGCCGTCAAGTACAAAGCCGTCGACGGTGTGACGGAGTCTGCCCTCGCCAACGCGATAGAACTTGTAGTCGGTAACCGTCATAAGAATATCAACGGGCAGGTCAACCATATACTCGCCCTTAAGAATTTCCTCTCTCACCTGTTCTCTCTGCCAATCGAACCAGTCGGGAATGTGGGAGAACTCGGTCTTGCCCTCCTTTGCTGAAAGCACACCGTACTCGTCCATATGATAGGACTTTCCGCACTTGGGACAGGAAATATCTGTACCCTTACCAACCATCCAGCCCTCGCTCTTACAGTTGGGGCACATATACAACAGTCGGTTGAGATAATCTGCTCTGAATTTCTCTTTTATAGCTATTTTATTCTCTTTTTGCCAACTAAAGTTGTCAAAACTGAACTCTTTGAGGATAATTTCCTGAATTTCCTCTGCGCTCATCTCCTGAATTTCCTCTGCGGAAAGCAGGTATTTCATGTCTGCGGTGACACGAACCTTGCGCTTTTGCAGATTGTTGTAGAGGGGATCGCGGTGATATGCGCCGTGAGTGATAATGGTGCAGAGCGGAACGCCAAGCATCTTTACCATCTTGCCGAGAGTGTCGGGCAGGGGAACTGTACGACCATCAAAGGAATAGACTGCCTCGGGGAACATTACTACCGAGCTGTTAAGTGTCTTTGTGGCATAAACCATATCACGGATAAGACTCATCTCGGTTACAAATTTATTGGTAGAGATACAGCCGATCTGTCGCATCAGCCACTCCTTGCCGATAAAGGCGTCGGTTGTCGCCACGATATTAAAGGGACGGGGGAAAAGTATAGAGGGCGCTATCTCAAGGTCGAGAAAGCAGGAGTGATTCATAAGAAAGAAGGCAGGCTCTTTTTTGCCAAGTCTCTCCATACCGATCCTGTTGCACTTGAACCTCGTTGCAATAATGTCGGGCAGCGACACTATTTTAAGCAGTGTGCGGAAGAGAATGTTGGGCTTTATGGGCTTCTTATGCTTTCTTCTCGGCATAGCCATAACCTCGGCATAGCTCTTGTTATAAATCTTGGTTTTCATATTTTTGTCCTTTCCCCATGGAATGGCATTCATCTAAATTCTCGGCAGGTGTCAAAATTCGCGCACCATACCAGACTAAATTTTATCATAAACGTAGTTTAAATTCAATACATTTGATAAATATTTTAAAAAATAATTACCAAATTTTGTCCGATCTGTGAATAACCCACCTCCTTTTTTGTAAAAAAACACCAAACTTTAGAGTGAAAGCTATTGATTTTGCGCCCGCGTGTGTGATATAATGTATCTGTATAAATATACATTCAGGAGGAAACTATGGAAACACGGTTCGAAAACGAGTTTGCCCGCGATGAAAGCACTGCTAAAGAGGTTTACGGATATTGGTATTTTAAAAAGCCATTGCTGATTGTTGTATACATATATCTTGGCATTTACTTGCTTTCCTGTATTTTGGGATTTATCATCGATTTTCAGAGCGCAAAGGATTCTATGCCGATTTTCGTTATGATCCTATTCTGCCTGTCGTTTATGTTCATTTCTTATCGCTCGCAGGTAAAGGCAATGATTCAGCGAGACAAGGAAATTTCGGGAGGCGAGCCTCTTTGCTGTAAAATCAGCGTCACAGACGAGGAAATGACTATGTCTGCTCTTGAAAATCGCACTCCGATTTCGATTGGCAATCTGAAAAGCGCCTTCGTGACGAAGAATTATATCGTAGTTGTAACGAAAGCAAGGCTGATGTTCATTTTTAAAAAGGACTCCTTCACCTTAGGCGATGTAGACGGCTTTATCGCCTTCCTTCGTGAAAAGGGCATTAAGATAAAGGGTCAGAAAAAATAAACTTTTCGAGGTAATTTATGTTATCCAAGATATATTCCGCAGGAGTTCTCGGTATCGAGGGCTTCGAGGTTACGGTTGAGTGCTCCGCGTGGGACAGACTACCGAAATTTGATCTTGTCGGACTGCCTGATGCGGCGGTTAAAGAGGCAAAGGGCAGAGTAAGAAGCGCCTGTGAAAACAGCGGATTTCTTTTCCCACCCCTTGAAATAATGATCAATCTTGCCCCTGCTAATATAAAGAAAGAGGGCTCGGGCTTTGATCTTGCTATGCTTGTGGCAATGCTGCAGTGTGACGGAACTATTCCGCGCTCGCTCGACCTTTCGGACAAGTGCTTTATCGGTGAGCTTTCTCTCTCGGGTGAGCTGCGCTCTGTTGGCGGTATTCTGCCTATGACCGTCTCGGCAAGAGGCTCGGGCAGACGCGAGATTTACGTTCCCTATGACAACGCAGGTGAGGCTGCCGTTGTAGACGGCATCTTGGTTTATCCCGTAAAGAGTCTGCGCCAGCTTGTCAATCATATAAAGGGCATTGAGCCTATTATTCCTATGCGCTTTGACGCATCGGCATTCGACCTGTCGAGTCACGTTGGCGGTGTGGATTTTGCCGACGTACGCGGTCAGCTTAAGGCAAAGCGCGCTCTTGAAATAGCCGCCGCAGGCGGTCACAACGTACTTATGATCGGCCCTCCCGGTGCAGGTAAATCTATGCTTGCCAAGCGCCTTGCCACAATTCTGCCCGATATGTCCTTTGACGAGGCGGTTGAAACCACAAAGGTACATTCGGTTACGGGTATTCTGAAGAGCAATCTCGTTACCGAGCGCCCCTTCCGTTCGCCCCACCATACCGTCAGCTCTGCAGGTATGATCGGCGGTGGCGCAAATCCGAGACCGGGCGAAATTTCTCTTGCTCATAACGGTGTGCTCTTCCTTGACGAGCTGCCTGAATTTACAAAATCGGTTACCGATGCTCTCCGTCAGCCTCTTGAGGACGGTGTGGTTACGGTTACTCGCGCGGCGGCAAAGGTTACATATCCTGCCTCCTTTATGCTTGTCTGCGCCATGAACCCCTGCAAGTGCGGTTATTTCGGTGATCCCACTCATCAGTGCCGTTGCGCCCCGGGTGCTATAAGCAAGTACCTCGAGCGTGTCAGCGGTCCTCTGCTTGATAGAATTGATATTGAGATAGAGCTTCCTGCGGTTACGTATAACGAGATTTCGGGCAAAACAGCCCCCGGCGAGCCGAGTGCCGTAATCCGTGAGCGAGTTAACGCGGCGCGTAAATTTGCCGATGACAGACTCCGTCGCGGAGGCGATAAGGCGGGTGTTCTCAATGCCAGAATGTCCACCGAGCTTCTCCGTAAATATTGCACTCCCACCGAGGAGGGCAGCAACCTGATGCGCGAGGCATTTGAGAGCCTCGGTCTTTCTGCAAGAGGTCACGACCGCGTTCTTCGTGTTGCAAGAACCATCGCCGACCTTGACGGCATGGACGAGATCAATGAGGATCATATTGCTGAGGCGATTATGTACAGATCGTTGGATAGGAAGTATTGGAAGAAATAATTTGCAAAGCAAATTATTTTACTTGCGACATCAGTCGCAAACTTCACTGCGAAGCAACTTCACTTTTGCATAGCAAAAACTTCACAGTGAAGCTACTTCACCTTGTGCAATTTCAAATTTGATTGGGTGAAGTTCGCCTTTGGGCGAGTGAAGTTTGAAAAAAATCAAGTGAAGTTTCGACGGTGTCGAAGTGAATTTCTGCCTTTGGCAGAGAGAATGCTTGCGACTGTGTCGCAAGCGGGAAAGGTGCGCGCTATGTTTCGAAAAAACAACCTCCCAGAGCTTCTTGCTCCTGCTGGAGATATGGAATGTTTATATGCCGCGGTAGCGGCAGGTGCCGACGCGATCTACGTGGGCGGCAAACGCTTTGGCGCTCGCGCCTTTGCGAAGAATTTTGATATGGACGAGCTTGCTCTTGCGGTGCGCTATTGCCATCTTCACGGAGTAAAGCTTTACGTTACACTTAACACCCTTATCGAAGATAAGGAGATGGCAGAGGCGGTTGAATATGCCGCCCAGCTTTACAGGGTAGGCGTTGACGCGCTTATTGTCTGCGATCTCGGAGTCATTTCGGCAATTCGCCGCTACGTTCCCGACCTTGAGCTGCACGCATCGACTCAGATGTCGGTGCATAATTCTCTCGGCGTTACCGAGGCGGCTCGACTTGGCGTAAGCCGTGTGGTGGTTGCAAGAGAGCTTTCGCTTGAAAATATAACCTCTGTGGTTGAGAGCTCACCCTGCGAGATCGAGGTCTTTTTACACGGTGCGCTATGCGTGTGCCATTCGGGACAGTGCCTCTTCTCCTCAATGGTTGGAGGCCGAAGCGGTAACCGTGGCGAGTGCGCCCAGCCCTGCCGTCTGCCCTTTAACGGCGGCAAGTATATCCTCTCGCTTAAGGATCTGTCGCTTGCAAATCATATAAAAGAGCTTATAGAGTCCGGGGTTGCCTCGCTGAAGATCGAGGGTAGAATGAAATCGCCCGAATACGTATACACCGTAGTCGGTACTTACCGTCGTCTGCTTGACGAAAATCGCCCTGCAAATGCAAATGAAAATGAAATTCTTCGACGCGCCTTCTCAAGAGGTGGATTTACCGACGGATACTTTATCGGCAAGACCGATCGCGGTATGACAGGCATTCGCTCGGAGTCGGACAAGCAGGATTCAAAATCGCTTGCCGCGGTTGATATTCAACCGAAAAAGCATAGGGTCACAGCCACCGTCTGCCTTCGTCTTGGACAGCCTGCCGAAATGACTATTACCGACGGCACAAAGAGAGTCACCGTATTCGGTCAGATACCCCAAATTGCAGAAAATGCGCCGCTTACGGCTGATTCGGTTAGATCACGCCTCGCCAAAATGGGCAACACCCTTTTGTTGCTTTCGCCCGAGGATATTGATTTAACTCTTGATGAAAATATAAACCTTCCGCCCTCTGCACTTAACGCCCTTCGCCGTGATGCGGCAGAGCTGTTTGAGGCGTCGTCACGCGAGCTTGAGGCGGTTAAATATTCCCCCTTGGAAAGGGAGAGAGACGTGCAGTCGCTTACCACAGCGCAGTTCTTCTCGGAGGACTCCTTCCTCGAAGCGAGCCGTCACGGACTGTTTAAGCAGGAGATTGACATAGCCTTTCTTCCTCACACCGCATCGGTGGAGTCTATAAAGACCGCAGGCGGAGTATTCCTGCCGCCCGTCGTTATGGATAATGAGATTGATGAGCTGACAGAACAGCTTAAAAATCTGCGAGAAAACGGCATAATGTACGCTTTAGTTAGCAATATCGGTCAAATAGTCCTCGCAAAGTCGCTTGGATTTAAGCTTATAGGCGACTTCAGGCTGAACGTTACTAACGGCGAGAGCGCACTTGTTTATCATAATATGGGTGTTGAACATCTTATTCTTTCGCCCGAACTTACTCTGCCGCAGGCAAGAGATATTGGCGGTGGGGTTATCACCTACGGACGAATTCCCTTGATGATAACCGAGAGGTGCTTTATCGGTGAGAATTTTGGCTGCGACAAGTGTAACAAGGCAGCTCTTATTGATCGTAAGGGTGAAAAATTCCCGATGATGCGCCTGTGGAAGCACAGAAATATTATTTTTAACAGTATTCCCACCTACATGGGTGACAGACAAGGCGAGCTGAGAAAGCACCGTATCCAGTCGGAGCATTTGATCTTCAGCACCGAATCTGCCCGTGAGATCATCACCGTCCTCGGCGCTATTTCTGAGGAAACACCCCTGCCCGACAGGGTTCGACGTGTGGGGAGAAGATGACAAAATGCACCTATGGTGCATTTAATGCCGAAGGCAATTCATGGCGAAGCCAATTCATGCCGAAGGCAATTCATCGATTAAAATGAATTGATGCTAACGCATCATGAATTGAAAGCTGCTGCTTTCATGAATTGTGACTTACGTCACATGAATTGATGCTAGCGCATCAAGAAATGACGGCAAAGCCGTCGTGATAGAAGGAGAAACGAAATGGTCAGACGAGAAATAAAGAATTTTGAGCTTGTAGTCGGCGAGGGGAGCTACACCTGTAGCATTCCTTGCTCGGTAAAATCGGTGCTTTCTGCTCTTGACGGGGAGATTTCTTTAGGTCAGGAGGTCAGATTTGAGAGCGATATTTACGTTGACGACGCAGCCCTTGCTATGCGCAATTTTTATCTGCGCGTAAAGGATATTCGCTCGCCTGCAGAAATATATTTCGGGGACAGATTGGTTGCCAGAGCCGACGGCAAGACCCCCATATATAATATTAACGTCACAGAGATTGCGAAGAAGGGCAACAACACCCTCTCAATTCGATTTGACGCCGATCAGGTCGGTTGCCTTGAGAACGTGGGGCTTGTCTGTTCGGTTGAGATCCTTCGCTTCTCGGGTGCAATAATCGACCGCGTTATAGTTAATCAGCATCACACATCCGATGGCGTAAGGCTTGATCTTTCGCTCGAATATATCGGTGACGGCACAAAGGTTCGCGCCGTGGCGTCTCTTACCTCCGCATCGGGACAGACCTATTATGCAGGTCTTACCTGTGGCAAGGGAAGTGTAAATGTAAAAGATCCTCTTTACTGGTCACCCAAGGCTATGGGCGTGCAGAATCTCTACCGCCTTGGCATCAGTCTCTACGGTGAAAGCGACATTGAGGACAACGTAGAAATGCGCCTCGGTCTTCGCAGCGCAGAGGCTGACGGCAGAAATATAAAGGTAAACGGTCAGAGCCTCATACCCTTTGGCGCTATATATCTGCCCGACGGAAATCCCGATATTAAAAATGCCGAGGATAAGGCGAAGGCTATCGTTTCAGCCGCATCCACGTCGGGCTACAACTGCCTTGTCATTCCCCTCGGCGCGCCTATTCCCTGTGACAAATTCTACGAGCTGTGCGACCTTCACGGCATTATGGTGATCGAGGAGCACGACACCCTTGACGACGGTGTTATCGAGGCTCTGCGCAACAGAGCTCTGCATCCCTCTCTCTGCCTTATCGACCTTATCGGTGAGGGTGACAGAGATGCGGAAATCAAGGCGCTTTCTGCCGTTTTGCCCAACCTTGCCGTCAGAAAAATCGACGACGAGGAGTATTATATCGGCGCAAATGCATTGCCTTCCATGAAGACTATCCGCGCGGCAATTCCCGAGGACGAGCGCAGCCTGTTCTCTGCCTCTATTGAGGCTATTGCCGAGGAGGGCGCAATTCGTGATATGCTTCTCTCGGTTGCAGACCGCTATCCCTATCCCTCTGATCTGTCTGCATTTGCCTACGCATCTGCTCTTGCTTCTGCCCACAAGGTTGGCGAGATGATCAAGCGCAGCCGTCTGTCGTGCGGCAGATCCTCACGTGCAATATTCGACCGACTTAACGATAATTCCTTGGCGATCTCCACCGCGGCGGTGGATCTGCGTGGCAGATGGAAGCCGCTGCAGTACTATGCATCACGTCATTTCTCGCCCGTAGCCGTTTATGCCGAGCTTGACGGTGGCAGAGTGGATTTCTCGGTGTCCTGCCAGCGCAGACTTGACCTTTCGGCTAGACTTGAATACCGTATTGCCGATGCTTTTAACGATACCGTATATTCGGGTGGAGTTGAGCTTGAGCTTTCGTCACTCGGCGCGTCAAATGTGCATAGCGACGAGATCGGTGAATATATTAAGGGCCACGAGGCAGAGTATTACCTTGAATATCTTATCAAGGAGGGTGACTACGTTGTCAGCCGTAAGACTATGCTATTCGTACCCGAAAAGCACTTTAAATTTAAAGAACCAAAGCTTAAGACGGTTATTACAGGAGCTGACAGTCGCTTTAGTATTACCATAGCCTCCGACGTGTTCGTAAAGGATATGGAGATCGACTTTGACGGTGTTGACGTTGTTTTTGAGAACAATTATTTTGACATTACCACCGACGGACCTGTTAAGATCGGCTTCACCGTTATCGGCGGTGGCGAGACCGCCTTTCATCTTAAGGACGTCCTCGAGACACGAAGCGTGGTGGATCTTAAAAAATAAGGGTTTGTGACTAATGAAAAACGGAGTTGTAATTATAAATAAAGAAATCGGCCCCACCTCACAGGGGGTGGTAAACCGTGTCAAGCGCATTTTCGGTGCGTCAAAGGCAGGGCACACAGGCACTCTTGACCCTATGGCGACAGGCGTTCTGCCTGTGCTTATCGAAAGGGGAGTTAAGGCAAGCGAGTTTATGCTCTCCTCGGATAAGCATTATATCGCAACGCTTCTGCTCGGTCTTACTACCGATACCGAGGACGTGACGGGCGAGACTCTTACCGAGAGTGATGCTATCCCCACCGAGTCGGAGGTGCTCTCGGCAGTCGAGAGCTTTGTCGGTCGGTATATGCAGACACCGCCTATGTACTCGGCGCTTAAGGTTGGGGGAAAAAAGCTCTGCGACCTTGCCCGTGAGGGTGTGACCATAGAGCGCGAGGCGAGAGAGGTTACTATACATTCGCTTACCGCAACGAGAATAAACGACCGCGAGTACACCCTCGACGTTCGTTGCTCAAAGGGTACATATATACGTACTCTCTGCGCTGACATTGGCGCAAGGCTTGGCTGTGGCGGTTGTATGAAGACACTTTGCCGTGCATCGGCTTCGGGCTTTACTCTTGATGACGCGCATACTCTTACCGAGCTTGAGAATATGACCGATGCGGAGAGGGAAGAGTGCATCTTCCCTGTGGAATATATTTTCCTTAGGTACGACGAGGTTAAGCTTCCTGCATTTTTTGCGCGACTTGCCCACTCGGGTCTTGAGATATATCTTAAGAAGATACACCTTGACCTGCCTCTCGGCACACTCGTTCGTCTCTCTGATGACAACGGCTTCTTCGCACTCGGCGAGGTAAGAGAATTTGAAAATGGATTGGCAATTAAGCCTATAAGACAGTTTGAATAATAAAAAAAGACAGATTTTTTCTGTCTTTTTTTTATTGTTTTCATATAATAAGAATGTGCACGCTTGCACAAAACCTGTTTTAAAGGATAATCATATGAAGATATTGACTTTTGGCGGTGGTGCGCGAATGGCAGAGTGTGAGAGGCTGATGTCGTCGGTCGACCTCTGTGAGAATATTGGCAGCCTTATTATTCTCCCCATCCCCACTGCCAGAGATAATAAATACATCAGCGGTACGGCTATTACCGTCGGCGAAATTGCCGCAATGCTCGACTCCTCCACTGCGGTGGCAGGCTATGAAATACCTGCCGAAATTACGGTTAGGGCGACAGAGGTGGGTGCTACTGTATACGATGCCGCCCTTGACGAGGATTTTCTCGCGCAAAATGCCGAGCTTACCGCAAGGGGTGCTGTGGGATATATTCTTACCAACTCTAAAAAAGATATTTCGGATATGTCGGTGGGTGTGGTCGGCTATGGCAGGATCGGTATGAGGCTCGTGCGTTGGTTATTGCCATTCGGCTGTGATCTGACCGTATATACCAATCGGCATAAGGTGGCTCTTGAGCTCTGCGAAAGCGGTGTATCGGCAAAACTAATGTCGGAGATATCCGACCTTACACACCTTGACCTACTTATAAATACCGCCCCTGCAAGGCAGATTGACGAGAGTCTTTTCCACGGTGACCTGACTATCATCGACCTTGCCTCGGGCGTTGTTTTTAACGATTCGCGTGGGGTGATAAAGCTTGCCTCTATTCCAAACGCCTTCTATCCCCTGACGGCAGGCAGAGTTTATGCCGAGGGAATTACCAGGGCATTCGGAGGTGAGAAAAAATGATAGGATATGCTATCTGCGGCTCGTTTTGCTCCTTTTCATCCTCTCTTGCCGAACTTGAGAGGCTTGTAACATCGGGCGAGGATGTTCAGCCCATAATGAGCGAGTGCGCCTACTCCACCGACACGCGCTTTTGGCTGGCAGGTGAGTTCGTCAGTCGGGTAGAGAGTCTGACAGGCAGGTCGGTGATACACTCTATTGCCGATGCCGAGCCCCTTGGACCGAAAAAGCCCCTTGACGCTCTCATAATCTGCCCCTGTACGGGCAACACCCTTGCCAAGCTGTCCACGGGTATCACCGACTCGGCTGTCACCATGGCTGCCAAGGCACATCTGAGGCAGGACAGACCTCTGCTTATCGCCCTCGCCACAAACGATGCCATGTCGCAGAATCTTTCCAACATCGGTAGAATCCTCACACGCAAATCGGTTTATTTTCTTCCCATGCGACAGGATGACCCAAAGGGCAAGCCACACTCTCTTGTGGCGGATTTTTCAAGATTGACCGATGCCCTTGCCGCTATGCGCCGTGGCGAGCAGCTGAGGCCGTTGTTTCTGTCGACCAAATGAATTTTAGAATAATAAAAATCCCCCGTAACGGGGGATTTTTATTGATCGGTTATATCTAAAAAAGCATATAGAAACTGTTTGGTCAACGTCGTATTATTCGACAGGGCACCACGCAGGGCAAGCCTTTTTTGAGCCATAGGTATCTTCGTCGTACCAGCAGCCAGGATCGCTTCCGCCGTCACCGTCATAATTGTGTACATAATACTCGCATGAAGCACATGTTTTATTTCTGGATAAGGCAGGCGCGTTGCCGCAATTGGGACACATAACTGCGTTTGTGGAAACCTTTGTTTCACAAGTTGAACAAGGTGCTGTAGGCATAAGTTTTTCTCCTTTTAAAGAAATTGTTTGAAAAAATTATCTCTGAATTCTGCCGCTTCCGTCGCCGCCTGCTTTAGCCTCCATCTCCGAGGGAGGGGGACCGCTTGCGGTGGAAGGAGTGAAACTCCCTCAGTCTCGCGAAGCTCGACAGCTCCCCCTTGGGGGAGCCTTTGATTATCTCTGAATTCTGCCGCTTCCGTCGCCGCCTGCAAGCTTCTCAACCTCTGCAAGAGTAACCATGTTGTAGTCACCCTCGATAGAGTGCTTAAGAGCAGATGCTGCAACTGCGAACTCTACTGCGCCCTGGGTATCCTTGCCGGAAAGAAGGGAGTAGATAAGGCCGCCGCCGAAGGAGTCACCGCCACCAACACGGTCGATGATGTGAAGGTCGTACTTCTTGGAGAAGCAGTACTCGTCCTTTGCTACGTTGTAGAGCATAGCGGACCAGCCGTTGTCAAATGCGGAGTGGGACTCACGGAGAGTGATTGCAACGTACTCAAAGCCGAACTTGTCAGCAAGCTGCTTTGCAACAGACTTGTAGCCCTCGTGGTTAAGCTTACCGCCGTAGATGTCGGTAGCCTCAGCCTCGATGCCGAATACGTCCTTTGCGTCCTCCTCGTTGGAGATACATACGTCAATATACTGGCAGAGCTCGGTCATAGCCTCTCTTGCCTGATCTCTGGTCCAGAGCTTGCCACGGTAGTTAAGGTCGCAGGAGATCTTAACGCCCTTTGCCTTAGCAGCCTTACAAGCCTCCTTGCAGATCTCAACAACGTTTGCGCCAAGCGCGGGAGTGATACCTGTGAAGTGGAACCAATCAACGCCCTCGAAGATAGCGTCCCAATCAAAATCAGCGGTAGAAGCCTTTGCAATAGCGGAGTTTGCTCTGTCGTAGATACAAACAGAACCACGCTGAGAAGCACCCTTCTCGTTGAAGTAGATACCTACTCTGTCGCCACCGCGAACGATCTTGGTGGTGTCAACGCCGTATCTGCGGAGAGAGTTAACAGCTGCCTGACCGATTGCGTGTGCAGGAAGCTTAGTAACGAAGGAAACGTCCATACCGTAGTTTGCAAGAGAAACAGCAACGTTAGCCTCGCCGCCACCGAAGGTGAACTCAACGTGGTCGCACTGAACGAATCTCTCGTAGTTATAGGGCTGAAGTCTGAGCATAAGCTCGCCAAAGGTTACAATTTTCATTTTAGTAAAAAATCCTTTCGGTTTTATAATTTTCTAATATTTCACCGCATATATTGTAGCATAACCGAATGATAAAATCAATAGAAATATTAACTTTTTACACATTCGTAATATAAAAATATGCGTCTTAAGTCAAAAAACTTACTTTGACTTAAGATCGGCAATACAGGACGAGCAGATATTCTTCTCCTTGTATTCGGTAAGATCCTCGGTCGAGCCACAGAAATGGCAGACGGGAATATACTTTTTGAGTATGATCTTGTCGTCCTCAACGTAGATCTCAACTGGATCGGTGTTTGCAATGCCGAGCTTACGGCGCAGCTCCTTGGGTACAACCACTCTGCCAAGCTCGTCAATGTGTCTTACAATTCCGGTAGATTTCATTATTAATCCTCCTCTTTTTTGGTTTTTCGACTTGATTTTACCATATTATGGAAGATTTGTCAAGAGGTTTTTGGAAAAAATAGCATTTTTTGGAAGGAAAAATATGGTTTTTGAAATTGTTGAATCGGTACACGAAAGGATAATCGGCATTTTGCCGCGTCATATCGGTGATGAAATAAGGAGACTTGCCTCGGGCAGAGTGGGTGGAATTTATGAGATCCGCGAGATCAGAATTCGCTGTGACGGAGTCTGCAGTATACTCATCGGAGAGGAGAGCCTGAGGTTGTTCGGACGGATATGCCGTGATGAGGCAGACGAGCTTTTGTCAAGGCTGACGGGCGGCGCGCTGTATGCTCATAGGGACAGTATCGCCTCGGGATTCTTAAGCCTTGAGGGGGGTGTCAGGGTCGGTCTCTGCGGCTCGGCGGCATATGACGGACAAGATCTGGTGGGAATCCGCGATATGCGATCTATACTTTTTCGCATTCCCTCGGGCAAATGCGCCTTTGCAGATGAGCTGTATGAGATCTTCGCCTGTGGAATAGGGCAGGGGATGCTTATTTATTCACCGCCCGGTGTGGGAAAGACCACCGCATTGCGCTCGCTTGCCAAAAATATCGGGTCGGGCAGAGATGCCATGCGAGTTGCGGTGGTGGACGAGCGTTGCGAGTTTCCACCCGAGGATTATCGGGGATGCGAGGTGGACATTCTCCGCGGATATAAGCGATGCTACGGAATTGAGATCGCTACCCGAACCCTGTCTCCACAGCTTATTGTAATAGACGAGATCGGCGCAGAGGATGCCGAGTCGCTTCTCGGTGTTGTCAGGTGCGGTATTCCGCTTATTGCCACCGCCCACGCGTCAAGCTTTTCCGAGGCTATGACACGCCCTGCTTTAAGACCGCTTATAGAGTGCGGAGTTTTCTCGGTGTTCGTGGGCATTAACAAGCTTTGCGGTGAATATAAATTAAAGGTAGACCGTCTATGAGCCTATTTTTTAAGTGGGGCGGAATTGCCCTTGTGATGATCGGTGCGATGCTTGTCAGTCGCGAGTATGAGAGCTATCTTGACAGGCGGATTTGTGAATACCGTGGGCTTGTGGCTATGATCTCCCACGCGGAGAGTGAGATAGGCAAATCACTTGCATACGGTGAGGGACTTTGGAGCAGCTTTCAGAGCGACGAGCTTGAGAAAATCGGACTTTTGCCTCTGCTGCGAAAGGGGTTTAGTCTGAAGGCTGCCTTTGATGAATGTAAGGGGAAAATGACCATTACCCGAGAGTCAAAGGAAGAAATATCCGAGCTTTTTGCCACTCTCGGACGGGGATACAGAGATTCGGAGCTCAGGCTTCTTGGTGAGATAAAGGACAGCCTGTCGGCAGAGCTGGACTTACAGAGCGAGTCGGCAGAGAAAAACAAGAAGATCGCAAGAGCGCTGTTGCTTGGCGGAGCGTTAACGGTGGCGATTATGGGAATCTAATCGTGAATGCAGAATGCTGAATTCAGAATGCAGAATCGCAAGAGAAATGGGAGGACGAAATGGACATAGACTTAATATTGAAAGTTGCCGGTATCGGCATGATCATCACCGTGATCTGCCAGGTGATGTCAAAGGCGGGTAAGGAGGAGCAGTCGGGTATGGTCTCTCTTGCAGGAACGGTCATTATTCTGATACTTATTGCCGAGCGGATAGGTGATCTTATATCGACTCTGCGCACAGCCTTCGGAATATGATACCGAAAATCTGTCTTTTTGCCCTTGCCTCGGTGCTTCTGTCTGTCCTGCTCGCCTCGCTCGGCTTTAAATCCAAGGGACTGTTCATTACCCTTGCCGCGCTTGTGATGTTGGGTACGCTTGGCGAGGGGGTGTCTGATATTTTTGATAAAATCCTCTCCTTTTCGGAGGGCGTAGGTATAACCGATGCGGTCAAAACAGCCCTGCGTGTCATAGGGCTTGGCTACGTGTTCGGCTTTACCTCCGAGATATGCCTATCCCTCGGTGAGCCGCTTATTGCATCGGTGGTAACCGCGGCAGGGAGGGTACAGCTCGTCTTGGTCGTTTTTCCCTATATACAGGAAGTGGTCAAGCTTGGTATGGAGCTATTATCGTGAGAAAAATTCTATTATTGCTAACTATACTTGTCATATTGCCGTTTTTTACCCTTAAAATCTCGGCTGACGACTCGGTGTACGGGTATATTTCCGATTTTGAAGATGCGCTGCCCGACGGCTTTCGTGATATGAGCGATGGGGAAAAGCTGATTGATATGGCGTCGCCCGAAAGCCTTTTGAGCTACGTGATAGGCGGCATCTCGGGTGAGAGGAGCAGGATCCTTTCCTTTTTTTTAACACTGCTCGGCTCGGCTACGCTGATCTCGGTTGCCTCGCTTTGCCACGGCAGTCTGTCAGAGCAGGTGCAAACGGGGGTGGGGGTCATATGCTCTCTGCTGATATTTTCGGCAATAAGACCGCTGATAGCCACCGTAACCGACGGTATAACCACTCTCGGCAAATTTTTCGCCTCGCTTATACCCATTACGGTGGGAATAACCGCCCTTGGCGGAGGCAGTGCAACCGCATCGGTGCAGGCGGTGGGAATGTATACCGCCCTTTCATCTGTGGGCGGTCTCGGCGGCGAGATATTTATCTATCTTTCTGCCTTTGGCCTTTCTATGAGTCTGCTTTCTGCCTTCGGTAATGAGGGTGCGGGGTCTGTAACACGTGGATTTCGCTCGCTTTTCGGTTGGGTGACGGGTATTTTCACCGCACTTTTGACCGCCGCCTTTTCGCTTCAGACCATAGTTGCCTCATCGGTAGACCGTGGGGCAATGCGAGCTATCAAATATGCCGCATCGGGTCTGATTCCTGTGGTTGGCTCTACCGTTTCGAGTGCAATTTCAACCCTCGCATCGGGGCTTTCCTATGCCAAGGGTATTATCGGCGGCGGTGCGATACTCGTTATGCTTTATATGGCTATCTCGCCCCTTGCGGTGCTTCTGATATATCGCCTCGCCTTGACTCTGGCAGGTATATTTGCCGATTTTGCCGCCTCGTCGGTAGCATCGCGGATCTTTTCGTCATATCGCTTTGCCCTTGATATGACGGTGACGGTATATTCGTTGTCGGCACTTATCTACCTTTTTGAAATAGTAATCTTTATTCTTATAGGAGTTGCCGCCTCATGAGTGAGTATGCATTGGCCGTTTTCGGTATCTGTCTTGTCGTCGGGATTTGCTTAACTATTTCTTACGGACAGGGTAAGGCGCAGAGCCTTGCCCTCGGAATTATTACCCTATGGGTAATACTCTCGCCTCTCGGTGATATGATAAAGCATTTTGACCCCAATTCCTTCGGTCAATCGGTTGACGTGCCCGAGCTTTCAGACGGTGAGATAGACGTGGTGATAGAGGATGCCTTTGCCGACGGTATCTGCATTGCCATAGCGGACAAATTTTCGCTTGACCGCGATGAAATCCGTGTCAGGCTCTACGGCTTTAACAAAAGCAAAATGCGCGCTGAAGAAATAATGGTAATTCTGTCGGGCAGAGCCGCCCTCTCGGACTATAAGGCGGTGGAAAAATATATAAACGCAATGGAGGTGGGTGAGTGCCGTGTGGAAATTGAAATCGGTGGGAGAGATCCGTGAGTTCCTTTTTGGAGAGGGGAACAGAATATGGCTCGTCGGACTTATGCTTCTCGGTCTTATACTTATTCTCATAGGAAATGAACAGACGGGTGAAAAAATCACCGTCACACAGACCGAGGAGATGCGCGCCACCGAGATGTGCGCTATGATGGATGGGGTCGGCGACTGTCGTGTAATGATGACCTACCGTCCTGACAGCGATGAGGTCTATGCCGTTCTGGTGCTCTGTGACGGAGCAGAGTCTGTGGCTGTTCGGGAGAGGATAACGTCGCTTTTCACCTCGCTGTACGGCATCGGCTCGCACCGTGTTGAAATTGAAAAATTAAATAAGGATTGATCGGTTATATTTCGCCTCGGGCGGTCATAGTATTAACCAAGTAACAAAATTTAAGGAGATACATACAATGAAATTCGAAAAAATCAAAAACTTCTTCAAAACCCGCACCGCAAAAAGCATTATCGTGGCGTCCTGCGCCCTGCTTATCGGTCTTGCAATCTACCTGAACTACCAGTGGTTCTACGATCCTGCAGGCTCGCTTGGTTACGGTGACAACAATATGGCGGATAACAATTCGGATAACTCCTCCGCCTCGGGCAATGCAGAAAACAAGCAGGATTACTTCACCTCCACCGCCCTTGACCGTCAGGAGGCGCGTGACGAGGCTCTCGACGTGCTTAAGATGGTTACCGAAAGCAACGAGTCCAGCGAGGAGGCAAAGGCAGAGGCACAGCAGAAGATCTCGAAGATCGCCGTTGATATTCAGAACGAGGCGAATATTGAGACCCTCGTTAAGGCAAAGGGCTTTGAGGATTGCGTAGCGATCATCAGCGACGGCGCGGTAAGCGTTATCGTAAGCGCAGAGTCGCTTCAGGCAGCCGAGGCGGCGCAGATCCTTGCCATAGTTTATGAGACCACGGGAATAAACCCTGAAAACATAAGCATTATCAATAAGGGTTAACAAAAAAATCGGCAGGAAATCTGCCGATTTTTTATTTTATTCTATCAATTCTGCATTCTGAATTCTGCATTCTGAATTCAGCATTAATCAACGTCCTCAACAACGGTCTCGGGAATGTTATCAAGCACCTCGGGGTGATTGAGATAACGCATCATCTGCTTAAACGCAGATGCGTAGTAGAAGCCGTCGCAGATACGCTCGTCGGTAACAACCTTAAAGCTGACGAAGTGGTGGTTCTCCTTCGTTCCGTCAAGCAGAGTAACCTCCTTCGTGTACATCTTTCCGTAGGAAACGAAGATGGGAAGATGACCGAAGTCGTAGAGGTGGTGATATATTGCGGGAATACCGAGCGAGCCCATGGATGTAATGATCATCGAGCCGTGGAAGGGGCTGATCTTTGCAAGTGCCTTGGGCATCATTCCGAAGTAATCAAGGAAACGGAGGATACCGATGGCAGAGCGAAGGATAAGACCGGGAAGCTTAACAAGCTTGCCAACGACAGACTCAAAATCGCCGTCCTCGTTCTTTGCCTCAATAACCGTCCTCTGGAACTTCTTATATACGTTGTATATGTTGTCTCTGGGGTCAAACTCAACCTTGATGCAGGTATCGGGCGCTTCAAGACTCATATCCTTCTTGATAGTCATAAGGCACTCGATCTTGTTTCTGTGATAGATCTTCTGTCCTGCGATAAAGCGGTGAATACCGGGACGCTCGCACACGACTCTGACGTAGGTGGCAAGAATAACGTGGAGCAGGCTCATGTCGGTGTAGCCCTCTTTTTTCTTCTCGGCAAGGTACAGCTCGGCGTTGTGAATATCTATCTCCGCGTCGAACTGATTCTGCGAGTCGGCTCTTACCTTCATAAGATAAGGCTCAAGGTAGTGCATAGGGGGCAGGGTTCTGAGACGTCTGCCGTCATATCTGTCGCCAAGGCGTTTTTTGCGTTTTTTATATGCCGGAGTATCGTATTCGATTATACCCTCGTATTTTTCATTTTTATCAACTTTTTTAACTGTATCTTCGGTGTTTATTTTCGCATTTTTTTCTTCTGTCTTTAAACTCATTTGTGTACCTCCTTCGTTTTTTAGACGACGAATTGTAACATATTTTTTAAAATTTGTCAACACGTGACGGCACTATTGTACTTTTGTTAAATATCTTTTAATAAAAAAAGCAGACCTTTAAACCGCGTTTTTGGCATATAATGGAAAAATATTTGTGCTAATGTGCTAAACGACCTGCCGTTTTATTGTGCAAAAGCTACAACCGAGGCTTAAATTGTGGCATATCCTACAAAAATTTAGTATATAATTTATGAAAAATGCAAAATGTCATTGACTAAAATAAAGGCATATGATAAAATATATTCAGAAATTTTGCTTGAAAGACAGGTATTTTTAAAATGGAAAAGCTTAAGGTTGGTATAATCGGCGCAACAGGTATGGTTGGCCAGAGATTTATAATGCTTCTTGCAGATCACCCCTATTTTGAGATCAGCTGTGTGGTGGCAAGTCCCCGTTCCGCAGGTCAGAAGTACGGCAAGGCGGTGCTCGGTAGATGGAAGATGCAGGGCGCGTGTCCCGAGAACGTGCTTAATATGGAGGTAATCTCCTCTGATGACGTAGAGAGAGTAAAGTCGCTTTGCGACTTCGTGTTCTGCGCGGTTTCTATGTCCAAGGATGAGACCAAGGCTCTTGAGGAGAGATACGCCAAGGCAGAGATCCCCGTTGTTTCCAACAACTCGGCTAACAGATGGACTCCCGACGTGCCTATGGTTATTCCCGAGATCAACGATTCTCACCTTCAGGTTATTGAGGCACAGAGAAAGCGCCTTGGTACAAAGCGCGGATTTATTGCAGTAAAGCCTAATTGCTCTATTCAGTCCTACGTGCCCCTACTTACTCCCCTTATGAAGTTTGGTATCAAGGAGGTCGTTGCTACCACCTATCAGGCGATCAGTGGCGCAGGCAAGACCTTTAAGGAATGGCCCGAGATGGCGGATAACCTTATACCCTTCATCGGTGGCGAGGAGGAGAAGAGCGAAAAAGAGCCCCTTCGCGTTTGGGGTAGTGTAGAGAACGATGAGATCATTCCTGCATCTGCTCCTGTTATCACAACTCAGTGCCTTCGCGTTCCTGTGACCGACGGTCACACCGCGGCTGTGTTCGTTCGCTTTGAAAACAAGCCCACCAAGGAGGAGATCCTTGAGGCATGGAAAAATTATCAGGGCAAGCCCCAGACACTCGGTCTGCCCTCTGCCCCCGAGCAGTTTATCACCTATTTTGAGGAGGATAACCGTCCGCAGGCAAGACTCGACCGCGACATCTACGGCGGTATGGGTATCACCGCAGGCAGACTCCGTGAGGATAGCGTTTACGACTATAAGTTCGTAGGTCTCTCCCACAACACCCTTCGTGGCGCGGCAGGCGGAGCAGTTCTTATTGCAGAATTGCTTTACAGAGAGGGATACCTTAATTAAATGCAGAATGCAGAATTCATAATGCAGAATTAAAGGGCGGGATTTCCCGCCCTTTTCTTTTATATAATGTCGAAAAAACAAAAATTCACTTAATAATTCTGAATTTTGCATTATGCATTCTGCATTCAAAAATAATGTGACTAAGTCACGAAAAAATGTGTTGACTTTTTGCTGATTTATGTGTTATAATCTTCTCGTAAGGGAAAACTTACAATCACAATCGATTAAATTTAATTGAAATACAAAGGAGATTTTCACAATGAATCTTAAGGGATCTAAAACAGAACAGAATCTTATGACTGCCTTCGCAGGCGAGTCTCAGGCGAGAAATAAGTACACCTACTTTGCATCCGTAGCAAAGAAGGAGGGCTATGAGCAGATCGCAGCTATCTTCGAGGAAACTGCTAACAACGAGAAGGAGCACGCAAAGCTCTGGTTCAAGGCTCTTGGTGGTCTTGGTGACACCGCAGCTAACCTTCTTGCAGCAGCAGAGGGCGAGAACTACGAGTGGACCGATATGTACGCTACCTTCGCAAGAGAGGCAGAGGAGGAGGGCTTCAAGGCTCTTGCTGCTCAGTTCAGAATGGTTGCTGCTATTGAGAAGACCCACGAGGAGAGATACAGAAAGCTCCTTTCCAATGTTGAGATGCAGCAGGTATTTGAGAAGGCAGAGCAGACCATTTGGGAGTGCCGTAACTGCGGTCACCTTGTAATGGGCAAGAAGGCTCCCGGCGCGTGCCCCGTTTGCGCTCATCCTCAGAGCTACTTCGAGGTTCGCAAGGAGAACTATTAATTTTTTAGGGAAGCCTTTGGGCATAACCGTAAACAAAAAGGTAGGGACTGATTTAAGTCTCTACCTTTTGTTTTATCAGGTTTTCAAGCTTGGCATTTTTAAGGATGAAAACCTATGGTTTTCTCAATTTAGTTTTTGTTTACTATCGTCGTTTCCTCCCTCGTCGTATTCGTATACGACTCACGGTCGTAGCCGACGATTTCTGCTACAAACTCTTCTCCTAAAAACTAATTTTATTGACAACCAATTATTCTGCGTGGTATAATAGAAAAAACTCGTTTGGAGGTATTTATGGCAAAATTTAAGGTCGTAACACGAGGTGATTCGGATCCCCATGGCAAGCCGAGGGTATATTTCACATGTCATCCCGATGATTTTGATAAGTATTTTAATAAAATTTGCCGTGATATATTTAAGGTCAGAGAAATAGACTGCGCAATATATTATACCGAGGATATGACAGAGTCCTTGAACGGAATTAACTACACGGTTGATTTGCATCAGGTAAGACTGTTTGTAGTACCGATTACTCGAAAGCTGTTGCTTGAGGACAATCGTGCTATGAGAAAGGATATTGAGTACGCAAAGGAAAATAATATTCCTATCCTTCCTTTTGTGATGGAGCCCGGGCTAGAAAACATTTATGCTTTGCCGAGCAAATTCGGAGAGAGACAATTCGTTGATCCGAATAGCACCGACGTAACCGAGGCAAAATACGAGGACAAGCTGAAGAAATATTTGGAGTCGGCTATAATCAGCAATGAAATCGTCAGTCAAATACGCAAAACCTTTACTACATACGTCTTTTTAAGCTATCGTAAGAAGGATCGAGAAATGGCTAACAGGCTGATGAGGATGATACACGACATTCCTGTCTGTCGTAGCGTAGCTATTTGGTATGACGAGTTTCTTGCCGTATCCGATAGCTTCGTTCAGGATATAGACGAGGTGATGGGAAAGAGTAACGTTTTTCTGATGCTCATTACCCCCCGCGTCCTCGAAGATCGAAATTATATTATGACAGACGAATACCCAAAGGCGATAGATAAAGGATTGAATATTATTCCTGTTGAGCTTGAGGCGGTCGATCATAATGAGCTTGAAAGAAAGTATCCCGGTCTCCCACCTTGCATTGATCCCTACAATGGCACCGAGCTTTACGATGCAATTATGAAGGCCTTGCCCGGATTGAAATTCAGCGCAAAAATACCAAAAACCCCGGAGAAAAATTATTTAATGGGTCTCGCGTATCTTTACGGTGTTGACGTAGAGATCAACATAGAGCTTGCGACAGAGTTTTTAACGCTTGCGGCCGATGGCGGTTTGTTTAAGGCTATGATCATGCTGTATAAAATGTTCTACGAGGGTAAATACGTAAATGTGGATTACAGCAGGGCAATAAAATGGATGGAGCGCATAGTCGAGTACTGTGTAAGAGAATACGGCGAGTATGAATCCATTACGCTTACAGCCCAAAGCAATCTTGCCGTTGCCTACGACAATCTTGGAGATTATTCAAAGGCTCTTGATCTTAATGAAAAAATTTATAAGCTTCGATGTGAGATTCTTGGAGAGGATCATCCAAGCACACTAACGTCTCTTGGTAATCTTTCCTGTACTTATGCTAATCTTGGAGATAATTCAAAGGCCCTTGAACTTCAGGAAAAGGTTTATTTGCTTAGGTGCGAGATACTTGGAGATAAGCATCCGGATACACTAAGCTCTCTCCACAATCTTGCTATTGCTTACGGCAATCTTAAAGATTATTCCAAAGCCTTCGAGCTTAAGGAAAAGGCTTACGTGCTCAGGCGCGAGGTTCTTGGAGATGAGCATCCGGATACGCTGATGTCTCTTGGCAATCTCGCTGTTGCCTACAGCGATCTTGGAGACTATACAAAAGCTATTGAGCTTCATGAAAAGGTTTATGCACTTGGATGCGAGGTACTAGGAGAAAGACATCCGGATACGCTGAGGTATCTTGGAAATCTTGCTTATGATTATAGTAAAATTGGAAACCATCCTAAAGCCCTTGAACTTCAGGAAAAGGTTTATGCACTTAGGTGCGAAATACTTGGAGATAAGCACCCGTATACAATAACTTCTCTGAACAATCTTGCCTCTGCTTACGGAGAGCTCGGAGACTATTCAAGGTATCTTGAATTAAATGAAAAGGTATATGCTCTGCGTTACGAGGTTCTTGGAGATGAGCATCCGGATACGTTAGATTCCTTAGGCAATCTGGCTTGCGCACGGTGTGACGTTGGTGATTATGATGAAGCGCTTAAGCTGTATGAAAAGCTCTATGAGATCCGTTGCAGAGTTCAGGGCGAGGAGCATCCCAATACCGTTGTTGAAAAGAAGAATATTGATCTTGTAAAGCGATTTTTGGCAGATGATGAAGGTCGCAGTGACGGAATAGTTGAATTGCGTCGAAAAACAATGGAGCTTGCCCAAAAAACGTATTTGATGAATATGATTTTGCACGGAGTGGACGGAGCAGAAACCATAGAGGCACTTAAAAATTACGCAGAAAGTAGCCTTAAGAATGGAGCCCGTAGGATAGCATTGAAGCTTTATGAGAATCTATATGAAATGCAGTGCAGAATTTTGGGCGAGGAGCATCCCGACACCCTGGAAACCAAGAAAATTCTCGACACCCTGCGCAGAATAACAGAATAACCGACTTTGCTAAATGAGAGAGCCACTTTTCGTTGATATTTCGTGATTTGTGGTGATATAATAGGTTGCAAAAATAAATGTGAGGACTCTGATATGATAAGCTTTGATTTTGTCACGGGAGATAAAAAGAAGGAAAAATCCCCCTTCGGTAAGCCGAGGATATATTTTACCTGTCATCCCGACGATTTTAATTGGATCTTTTCGGGAGATGATGCTCCCTGCTTTGAAAAAATAAGCAATGATATTTTGGATAAGGCAGACGTAGACTGCGCGCTGTTTTATGCAAACGAAAGAGACATACCCTTTGCCGACGGTGAGATCGAAGCATCTCTTGACAGAATGAGTGTGTTCGTAATAGCGGTCAGCACAAGGCTGCTGTATTCCTACGACCCCGACCTTCAGGTATTTCAGATTCTTGAATATGCGAAAAAGAATAACCGCCCGGTTCTTCCAATTTTGATGGATCTGCCGACAAAGGACTTGCTTGAACGTTATTCGAGCCCTGAAATGTTTGGAAATCTGCAGCATATCGATCCTCATAATTCGGATAAGAACGTATCCTATTACAGTCAGTTATCCAATTACCTTGCAGAGCACATTATTAGCAGCGAGAAAATCAATGAAATTCGCTCCTCCTTTACGTCATCGGTATTTTTAAGCTATCGAAAGAAGGATAGAAGGTATGCTGATGAGCTGATGAGATATATGCACAACGATCTGGGAGTGTTTGACGTTGCGGTATGGTATGATGAATTTCTGCCTTTAGGAGAAAATTGGAGAATCAACATATCCATGGCGATGGATGACGTAAAGCAGAAAAGCAATCTGTTTATGCTTCTTGTGACACCAAGTGTTTTGGAGCCTGTTGACGGAAAGGATAATTTCGTTACACGCGAGGAATGCCCCGAGGCAAATGACAAGGGAATGAAAATTCTGCCCGTAGAGGCACTTCCCACAGACTATTCTACACTTCAGCAAAAGCTACAATTCCTTCCCGAGCTATTATCGAGAAACAGCGATAAGTTTAGGGATGAAATAACCTCTGCCATAGGATATAGCAACATCGTTGGTGATAGGGCATATCCGGTAGAGAAGATACGCAATATCGGTCTTGCTTATTTGTTCGGTATTCACGTGGAAAGAAATCCCGAGATGGGAATTAAGCTGTTATGTGGAGCCGCAGAGGCAGGTGATAAGGATGCGATGAGGCAACTGCTTCTTCTTGCCGGGGATTATTATGAAAGCGGAAATTGTTACCTCGCGGAGGAAATGTATGCATACGTGTGCGATTTATACGCTAAGGTATACGGCAGGTACAGCGATGAGGAAATAGAAGCTCGGTTGCGCTTTAGAAAAGTGCAGATTTCAAACGGTGACATTGAAAAAATCAATATCGCTATTGCCGAAATTAAAGATATACTTGAACACCTTCCCAAAGATAGCAATCATAGAATTACCTGCTATATGGCAATGGCGAGGGCATATAATTTGTTGGGAATGCCCGATGAAGTTTTTAAAACCTTGATCATTGCCGAGAAATGCCTTGGAGATATAGGTGACGACGAGGACAAAATATCCGAAAAATTAAAAATCATGGTATTGCTCGGAGATACTTATTTCCAACAGAGAGATTACAAAAGGTCTCTTGATATCAGGCATCAAACTTTGAATGCACTTAAGGAGCACTACTGTGACGATCATCACGACGTTATCTTGATGCGCGGAAAGATTGCGGAGGTTTACGATAAAATTGGAGAGCATTCCAAGGCGTTGGAGATGCATCGCGAAATACTTGAAGGTAAAAGAAAATCCAAGTATTTTGGTCCCGAGGCGCTGTCGACGTTGATTACCACGGCTGACGTTGCACGCATAATGGATCAAATTGGCGGATCAGCCGAACGCGATGAGGCTCTGAGGCTTGTGGAGGAGTCTGCCGAGATCAGCAGGCGAAATTATCCGGATCTACCTGTGGTTGAACTGATGTTCTGTACTTATGCTTACTTGATTCTCTTAAAGAGATATAATGCCGGTAATCCCGATAAGGTCAGAATGGAAAAATATATGGACAAGGTTCATATGTTAAGAAAGGAAACCCGAAAGAAGATAACCTATAAGGATATTAACGACGATTATAAGTTAGGAATAGTTTATTTGAAGATCGGTAACCCGGCGAAGGCTGCCGAGGTTTTTGAAGAGGTGTATAAGGCTGCGCTCGAAAACGCTGATGATGAAAGATGTGCAAAGCTTGCAAAGGAAATGCCCCAAGCTATTCTCACCGAGTATCTTACACTGTATAAAAAGTGCAAGGAGAATCACGACGTCAAGATGGCAAAGGCATATCTTGAAAAAATGTATGAATACAGCCTTATTCACTACGGGCCGTTCCACGAATACTCCATTACTTTTTGGGATATGTTAACCGAGGCAAGGGCTAAAAAGAAAAAGGGCAAGAAAAAGAAATAATCAAAGTCTAAGGCGGCTTGCGTGTGCGAGCCGTCTTTTTTTATATTATTAATAATACTTAATATTTCACCTGTTGATTTTATAAATATTTTGTGTTATAATTATTCTGTATAATTATAAACTTTTAATGGAGACAAGAAAGGAATCGAAAAAATGAGAATTCTTATTGTTGACGACGAAATAGAGATTAGAAAGGTGCTTCGTCTTTTGCTTGAAAACGCAGGACACGATATTATTGAGGCATCCGACGGCGCTCGTGCCGTTGAGACCCTGCGCTCCGACCGCGCGGTCGATCTCTGTATTATGGATATAATGATGCCTAATATGAACGGCATTGAGGCGATAAAGCGTATTCGTGAATTTTCTGCCGTGCCCGTGCTTTTCCTTACCGCAAGATCGTTGGAAAGCGATAAGGAAGAGGCTTATTCGGGTGGCGGCGACGACTATCTTGTAAAGCCCTTCTCATCCCGTGAGCTGCTTATGAAGGTTGAGGCGCTTACTCGCCGTTACACAAGCTACAGCACGAAGGAAAACGTGGGTGAGGTGATCCGTCTTTGGGGCGGAGTAGTCATTATGCCCGACAGCCACGAGGTTACGAAAAACGGCGTGCCTATCGACATCCGTGACAAGGAAATGGATATGCTTATCTTCCTTGCCAAGAACCGCGGCAGAGTCATCAGCCAGTCCGAGCTTTATCAGGGCGTGTGGGGAGAGATCCCCCTGCAGTCGGCTGGCAACACCGTCACCGTGCATATCCTCAGCCTTAGAAGAAAGCTTGAGGACGATCCGTCATCACCTAAAATAATCCGTACCGTATGGGGAAAGGGATATCAAATTGACTGAATATAAGGAGCAAAGCAATATTCCGAAGCAGCGATCGCTGTACGTCGGACTGTTGTATACTATTGCGCGCGGATTGATCTTTGCCATTGTGGGTTGGCTTTTGGTAATGATCACATCATACTACTTCATCTCGGTGAATTATACCACACCCGAGAGGCAGACGGAGCGCCACGCAGAATATATTCTCGATCTGCAGTCCTTTGTCAACAAGAACGGCATTGACGAGAAGGGGTCGGCAGAGCTTGCCGATTGGGTAAGAGAAAACCCTTACGTTTATCTTATAATCTACTACGAGAACCACGCGCCCACAGGCTCGGATCACCAGGATACTCAGCCACGTGAATTCACCGGCTCGAGAATTGACGAATCTATTGACCGCGCAGCCTTGGTTGAGGCAGCCGTATCGAGAGGATATCATAAGATACTTCTCGCAGACAACGTTCAGGTCACCGTCGCCTTGGCAGAGTATACAGAGAACTTTTATTATGCAACCTTTAACGTTATAAGCGTTGCCACGGCAATGCTTATCTTCACCCTCTCCCTCGTGCGATATATAAGAGTCATTATCGACCGTATCAAGCGATTTGAGAGTGACGTTACCATCGTATCCGAGATAGATATGGGTTATCAGATCGTCAGCGAGGGTGATGATGAGATATCTACCCTGTCGGGTCAGGTTGAGCAGATGCGTCAGCGAATGCTATCGCATATTAAGAGCGAGCAGGAGGCGAGAGAGACCAATGCCGAGCTGCTTTCCTCAATTTCTCACGACATCAGAACGCCTCTTACGGTTTTGATGGGCTATATCGAGATGATGAAGGAACACGGCGAGCAGGACGAGCTTATGACAAGCTATATTTTCGCTACCGAATCCACAGCACTTAGACTGAAGCAGCTCTCTGACGATATGTTCAGGTTTTCGTTGGCATTTGGCGACGTTGAGAAGCTTGTTAACCTTGAGGAATACGATGCCCGTACCCTGTTTGAGCAGCTCTTTGCCGAGCATTTCGTTCTTATGAGAGAGATGGGCTATGACATCAGGCTTGAAAGGGTCAGCGAGGAGCTTAAGGAGGGCAGTATAATACGTACCGATGCGCCTAACCTTATGCGAATAGTCGACAACGTTTTCTCAAACCTGCGTAAGTATGCCGACAAGGATAAGCCTATCGTATTCAGCTATGAGGTACGTGGCGACAGACTTATTTTTGAGTGTAAAAACAGTATTCTTGTGAATGATGAGAAGGCGGAGAGCCACGGTATCGGTCTTAAGACCTGCAAGCGACTTGGGTCACTGATCGCCGATAAATTTGAGTATGCCGTGGAGGGCGACCTCTTTATCTCAAGACTCTACGTTCCTCTTCGGAATAACAAAGAATAAAAGGAGCATTTATGATCTCGTTTAAAATATTTACGAAGGAATCTGCAGACGCTCTCGTAAGAGAGGTTGCCGCGGCTTCGCCCGACGCAGATCTTGATCTGCTTCGTGACAGTATTTCCGTAATGCTGATGGACGGTGACGAAACCGAATATGCAACCTCTTATTTTGGCGGTTGCCTTCTCATTCGTATATTTGACGGTGAATACAGCTTTGCCTATCCTATCGGGCTTCATGACTCTGCCGATCCTATGTCGGCGGTAGAGGAGATCAGACTGTACGCTATCAAGGAGGAGATCCCCCTTGTATTTTGTGACGTTCCAGCAGAGGAGCTTGGAGATCTGATCCCCAAATTCCGACACCTGACCGTTGATGCCACAGATCCCGACGGAGAGTGCTATACCGTTCGCGTTATGAGCGAGGCAGCGCTTCTCGATGAGCTTCCCACGGTTAAGGAACGTGGATTTGTACGCCTTACACCTATCACCGAGGCAGATGACGAGTCCTATTTCGCCCTTTGCACCGATATTGACACCAACAAATATTGGGGATATGATTACAGAGAGGATGAGCCTGATCCCGAGAAAGACTATTTCCGTGAGAACTCGGAGATGGAATTCGCTCGCGGCAGCGCAATCTCACTTGCCGTAAGAGTAAAGGGGCAGTTTGTGGGAGAGGCTACGCTGTATGCATTTGACCTTCTCGGCGGATGCGAATGTGCGGTAAGGCTTTTGCCCGACTTCCGCGGCAGGGGTTATGCTACCGAGGCGCTGAGGCTTTTAAAGCGACTTGCGACTAATATGGGACTCGTATACCTTATGGCTACGGTCGATAAAGAGAATATAGCGTCACAGAGAATGACAGAAAAATGCCTTAATGAGATTGGCAGGGCCGACTCAAAGGTGAAATATAGAACAGAATTGTAAATAATACTTAACATATAACGCAAAAAACACGGAAAGGAGAGGCAAAAATGAAAAAGATAACGCTTGGAATTCTGGCTCACGTCGACGCGGGTAAGACCACGCTTTCCGAGGGCCTGCTCTTTTCCTCGGGTAATATACAGAGGCTTGGCCGCGTGGATAAGCGCGACGCATTTCTTGACACCCACTCGCTTGAGAGGGAGAGGGGAATTACGATTTTTTCAAAACAGGCGATGCTTGAGTTCGGTGATACTCTTATCACCCTTATCGACACTCCCGGTCATATTGACTTCTCCTGCGAGGCGGAGCGCGCCCTTTCGGTGCAGGATTACGCTATCCTTCTGATCAGCGCAACCGACGGTGTTACCGCCCATACCAAAACCCTTTGGCATCTTCTCGCGGCGAGAGGCATACCCACCTTTATTTTCGTAAACAAGCTTGATATTTCGGACCGCAGTCGCGCGCAGATCCTTGATGAGCTTAAATGCACCCTTTCGAGCCGATGCGTTGATTTTACGACCGATACCACGCCCGAATTTTACGAGGCGTGTGCCTCCTCCGACGAAAGACTTATGGAGGAGTTTTTTGCTACCGACCGTCTTGAAAATGAAGGAATCTGCCGTTCGATTTCCAAGAGGAGAATTTTCCCCTGCTTCTTCGGTTCTGCGCTGAAGATGAAGGGTGTTGAGGAATTGCTTCTCCGAATTGATAAATATACCCTTGAAAAGCAGTATTCCGACACCCTATTTGGCGCGAAGGTGTATAAGATCACCCGCGATCCGCAGGGCAAAAGACTTACCTATATCAAGGTTACAGGCGGTAGCCTTAAAACCAAGGATACGATAGAGATCACCCTTCCGAGCGGTGAGACCGTTCGCGAGAAGGTTGAGGAGATCCGCCTTTATTCAGGCGATAAATATAAGAGTGTTCAGTCTGTTACCGCAGGCAGCGTTTGTGCCATTCTCGGTCCAACCTCTACACGTGTGGGTCTTGGACTCGGATTTGAGAGCAGCGACACGCAGACCCTCTCTCCCGTGCTCGATTACCGTATGATTCTGCCCAAGGAGGCGAATACATACGAAACCTATATGCGCCTCACCGCCCTTGCAGAGGAGGACCCCAGCCTTGCTCTGACCTATGAGCCTCGAACCCACGAGATTCGAGTACGACTTATGGGTGAGATACAGATCGAGGTGCTGAAGCGCGTTATTTCCGACCGCTTTGGTGTAAGCGTCGAGTTTGACGAGGGCGAGATATTATACAAGGAAACTATAGCCGACTCGGTTTACGGCGCAGGTCACTTTGAGCCGCTTCGCCATTATGCCGAGGTTCATCTGCGCCTTGACCCTATGCCCGAGGGCAGCGGAATAGTCAGCGCCACCGAGTGCGAGACCGATACCTTAAGCCTTAATTGGCAGAGACTTATTATCACTCATATTGAGGAGCGAGTCCACAGAGGAGTGCTTGTTGGCGCGCCTCTTACCGACGTAAAGATCACTCTCACCGCAGGTAAGGCACATCTTAAGCATACCGAGGGCGGAGATTTCCGCCAGGCTACCTATCGCGCCATAAGACAGGGACTTATGAAGTCGGAGGCTGTGCTCCTTGAACCTACCTTTGATTTCCATATTGAGCTACCGAGGGAGAATCTCGGCAGACTTATGAACGATATCACCTCTATGTACGGACGTGCAAATGCGCCCGAGATAAACGAGCAGACGGCTATTCTCGAGGGCAACTGTCCTGTTGCCACCATGCGCTCTTACGCCTCCGAGCTTCGCGCATATACGAGAGGCGAGGGAAGAATTGCCCTGACCGTCGGACCATATATGCCCTGTCATAATACAGCCGAGGTTATGGCTCGCCGTAACTATAATCCCGAGCTTGACGAGCGCAATCCTGCAGGCAGTGTGTTCTGTAAGGGTGGATCGGGCTATGCTGTGCCTTGGAACGAGGCTGACGATATGATGCATATCACTCCCACAGGTATTTCCCGTGAGGTTGCCGAGCAGACCACCTCTGTCAGGGTGGCGAAAAAGCTTGATTACCACGGCACCGTCGAGGAGGACAAGGAGCTTATGCGTATTTTCGAGAGCACTTACGGTAAGATCAAGCCGAGGGGGGGTTCGGAAAAGCGCGAGAATTCAGCACCCACTCCCGAGAAAAAGGAACGCCCGAAAAAGCTGAAGCCACGTGGCGAGGAATATATAATTATTGACGGCTATAATTTCATCTTTGCCGTGGACGATCTCCGCCGTGCCGCAGAAAGCGACCTTGCAAGAGCGCGCGACGTTCTGACAAGACTGATGTGCGACTATGCCGCATTCCGTAGGTGTCGTGTCATTATCGCCTTTGATGCCTACAAGCGCAAGGGTGGAGAGGGCAGTGTAGAGGAGATCGGTCCTGTTACCGTCGTTTATACACGCGAGAGTCAGACTGCCGATTCTTACATTGAGCGCACCACCTATGAGATAGCCGAAAATCACAGTGTAAGGGTTGTTACCTCCGACTATCAGGAGCAGCTCGTTATACTTGGCAGTGGCGGTCTGCGTGTCAGCGCACGTGAGTTTTATGCCGAGATTCTCGACACTCTCCGTCTTATCCGAGAGAAGATCGAGGAGTATTTTAAATAATCAAACGTATTTTACTTTAGATAAAAGGAAAAAGAGAATTGAACCTTATAAAAAACAAGCTTTCCGAGTCACTCGGCTCGGTTTTGCCCATCGCGTTAATAGTCCTTGGGCTTAGCATAACCATAGTGCCCATATCCACGGGTGATATGTTCCTGTTTTTGGTGGGAATAGTCTGCCTTGTGTTCGGTATGAGCCTTTTCACCGCGGGCGCTGAGATGTCAATGCAGCCTCTCGGCTCAAAGATCGGCTCTACCGTCGGTCAAAGTAAAAAAATATGGCTGATAGCCTTTATCAGCTTTATCATAGGAATTCTCGTTACCATTTCCGAGCCCGACCTCGTTATCCTTGCCGAGCAGGTAAACGGTATGGAGAATATGATTCTGATACTCACCGTTTCGGTGGGAGTCGGTGTGTTCCTCTGTATTGCGGTTATGCGTATACTTTTTAATTGGAATCTTACGGCTATAATGATCGGATTCTATTCGGTAGCCTTCGTTCTCGCCTTCTTCGTAGACGACAGCTTCCTTTCTCTCGCCTTTGACTCGGGTGGAGTTACCACAGGCCCTATGACCGTACCTTTTATCATGTCTATCGGCGCAGGTGTTTCTATGTCAAAGCTGTCGGGCGACGACCGTAACGACTCCTTCGGTATTACCGGTCTTTGCTCTATCGGTCCTATCATCTCTGTGCTGGTTCTCGGCATCGTTATGAAGGTTGAGGGTACTTACGTTCCTATCGTCAACGCCCCCGTTGCCGATACCAGAGAGGGAGTGTACAAGTTTCTTCACGGTTTTGGCGAGCATCTTGTCGACGTGCTTGTTGCTCTTGCTCCCATTATCGTTTTTGCCCTTCTGTTCCAGCTTATTACAAGAGCATTTAACAAGGGTCAGCTTATCAGAATGACGGTTGGTATACTCTACGTTCTGATCGGTCTTGCCATATTCCTTACAGGCGCAAACGTGGGATTTTTGCCCACAGGTACTGCTATTGGCACAAGACTTGCAGCTATTGGCGGCGGTTGGTTGCTCATTCCCATCAGTATGCTACTCGGCTACTTTATCGTTAAGGCAGAGCCCTCGGTTTACGTTCTTAACAAGCTTGTTGAGACCATGTCCGCAGGTGCAATTTCGGGCAAGACCACAGGTCTTGGACTTTCTATCGGTGTATCGGCGGCTCTCGGACTTGCCGCGTTGCGTATTATTACAGGTGTACATATACTTTGGTTCTTGATACCCGGTTATATTATCGCCCTGACGCTCAGCTTCTTCGTGCCCCGAATCTTCGTGGGTATTTCCTTCGACTCGGGCGGTGTTGCCAGCGGTACTATGATGTCCGCCTTTGTTCTGCCCCTATGCATGGGCGCGTGCAACTCGCTCGGCGGCAACGTTATGACTGATGCCTTTGGTTGCGTTGCCTTCGTTGCCATGGCGCCTATTATCGCTATACAGATATGCGGTCTTGCCTATAAGGTAAAGGCAGAGAGTAGGGTGCGTAAGTTCGTTTCTGCTACCGAAACCTTTATTGATTACGAGTACGACCGTGACGTTCGCCGCAGTAACGTTTATACCAAATATATGGAAGAGGAGGGACAGAGCCGTGGCAATAAAAAAGTCGGAAAATAACCGTGTAAAGCTCCTTATCGGTATTATCAATAAGGAAGATGAGACAAAATTCACCGAGCTTGTCAACGAGTGCTCCACCGCCCTTCATTTTTCGGGTGTGGGCTACGGAACTGCGAGAAGCGCGTATATGAATTACTTCGGTCTTGGCGAGATCGAGAAGCGTATCACCATGTCGCTTATACCCTCGTCTGCCGAGCATAATATTCTGAATGCTATCGGTCACGGACTGAAGCTTTATCTCGTCGGCCGAGGAATAGCATTTACCACCCCCCTTTCGGGTATTTCCAACATAATCAACGGCGCGATCCTCTCGGGTGTTGATAAACCCGACAAGCCATCTGCCCGCCGCGCACCTATTTCAAGAAAAAAGGAGACAAAAAGAATGCACGAGCTTGTAATTGCCGTGGTTAATACCAAATATACCGATATCGCTATTGAGGCGGCGAGAGCCGCAGGCGCGACAGGAGCTACCGTATTCCATACCAAGAGCATCAGCAACGAGCGCGCAGAGCAGAGCATCGGCACTGCCATCAACCGCGAGACCGACAGCATCTTCTTCCTTACTACTCTTGAGTATAAGACTAAGATCATGGAGGCTGTGCGTGACGTTGCAGGTCTTAAGACCGAGGGCGGAGCAATAATCATCTCACTTCCCGTAGATGACCTTGTAGGCGTTGGCCGCTTTGAGGACTACGTTGACGGCGAAGAGAATAAATAAAGTGGTATTGCTTCGCAGTGATATTGCTGCGCAGTTGTATTCGCTTTGCGAGTGGTATTGCTACGCAGTGGTATTCGTTTTGCGAGTGGTATTGCTGCGCGGTGGTATTCGCTTTGCGAGTGGTATTGCTGCGCAGTTGTATTCGCTTTGCGAGTGGTATTGCTACGCAGTGGTATTCGTTTTGCGAGTGGTATAAAGAAAAAGGACGAGAAATCTCGTCCTTTTTCTTATCTGTTTTATTTAATCAATATGTATGCTGATGGTGTCGAACAGTGTGCTCTGGTCGTCAATGTCGTTAAGCAGGCACTCGTCAATGGGGACGATAACGTCCTCAAGCTCCTCGTCCTTTTTAGTAAGCTCCCACAGCTTTCTTTTTCTCTTCTTTTTGTCGGTGGGGGCTTGTGCAACCTGGTCGTCGTATATTTCCTGTCTCTCGCCCTTGATCTTGCGGATCCTTCTTCTGATGAGGAAGAGCACAAGCTCAACGATAAGACGGATAACAAGGAATACTGCACCGATGAATGCGATAATGATAGCAAGGGGTGACACAGAGGTTACCGCTGTCAAAAGCGCGTATACACCAACGATCGCACTGGTCGCGCGGGTCACAAGCTTAAAGTTCTTGTAATAGTGCTTGATCTGCTTAAGCTCCTTGCCGCGCTTCTTGCCCGACAGTCGGAGGATAAGATATACCACCATAAATGCCGCCGTAACCATCGCCAACACGATGTTAAGCACCTTGATTCCCACGCCCTTTGATATGGAGTAGAGAAGGTATATGAGGTATATTGCGTAGATCGTAAGGTTAACCGATATAGACAGGTTGCGGAACACCTGCGAGATGCTGTAAACAACCGTAGTTTTCTTTTTGGGCTTTGCCTCGGTCTTGACAGAGGCGCGCTTTTCTGTCTCCACAGTCCTTGCGGTAGGTCTTTGAGGTTTTCTTTTTCTTCTGAATGCCAATGTGTTGTTCTCCGTTTTGTTTTTTCGTTCCTATATTCTACCACAAAAAAATTAAAATGGCAATAGCAAAAAGCATATTTTCTTCATTAAATGTCAACAATAATCAAAAAGGAGAAATTATGTGTACGGCGATTAGATTTAATTCGAGATATTTTGGCAGGACTCTTGATTTTGAAAGGTCCTTTGGCGAGGAATTGGTGCTGACTCCCAGAGGTGCGATGCCGCTTATGGAGTCGCAGAACAGATATGCCATGATGGGTGTTGGTGTGGTTGCAAACCGAGTTCCAATGTATTTTGACGGAGTGAACGAGTGGGGACTTGCCGCGGCGGCGCTGAATTTCCCGAGGTATGCGGTCTACAGGTCGGATAACGAGGTCGAGAGGGGGATTCCGTCGGCTCTTCTCATCTCCCATATCCTCGGTCTGTGCCACAGCGTACGCGAGGCGGTGGATATGCTTAATAAAGTACCGATCACCGACAGGGAGATCGGCGGTTTCTCTCCGTCGCCTTTGCATTGGATTTTTGCTGACGGACGTGAGTCTGTGGTGGTAGAGTCGGTGGAGTCGGGAATTCATATATATGATAATCCCAATGGTGTGCTTACCAACTCACCCGAGCTGCCTTATCACCTGACACGTATGCAGGATTACGCCTCGCTAAGTCCGAGAAATCCCGAGAGGGATATGTACTCACGCGGAATGGGTGCCGCCTTTCTGCCCGGTGATTTTTCCTCTGCGTCAAGGTTTGCCCGCGCCACCTTTTTAAGAAAAAACTGCTTCGAGAGGGCTGATAATACACGCGGTGAGCTGCATCGAGCCTTTTCTGTGCTTGACAGCGTTTCCGTGCCACAGGGCGCGGTAATTACCGATGAGGGCAAGTCTGCCCATACTATTTATTCTGCGGTTGTGGATATGGAAAGACCTGCCTATTACCTGACCACCTCCACCTGCCGTTCCGTCAGTAGTATCAGCCTTACCGACAGGCTTTCAAACGGAAGTGAAATTATAACCTATCCCATATATCGAGAGGAAGAATTTATTCCCCTTGAGTAAAAACAAGAGGCTGTCTCAAATGCAAAATTTGAGACAGCCTCTTTAGGTTTGACAAGGAGGATAGGCAGATTTGAGTAAGAAGCGTCGCTTTCCGCCCCGAAGGCGTATTTATATACGTCGAGAGGAAGGAAACGGCGGTAGAAAAAGACCATTAAAATTTAAGAAATCAGTATGATTTCAACCTTATATTGTCTCATTTACGATTTTCTTTGTATTTGTGACGATTATTTATTATTTTCGGTCTTTTTCGGTCTTACCAAATGTGACAGCCCCCTTTTATCTGTTTTTAAGTATCTCTCTTGCTTTTAAAATTGCAATCTGTGTTTTTGCATCGGTGATCTCTCCCTGCATTACCATATCGTAAAGCGTTTCAAGGGTGAAATATTCAACGTCAAGGAACTCGCCCTCGTCAAGATGACTGTCACCAAGAGTAATACCCTCTGCCATAAAGATGTGAATAACCTCGTCGATAAGGGCAGGTGAGGGAGCAATGCTACCAAGATAGGTGTATTTTTCTGCAACCGCGCCGGTTTCCTCGTAGAGCTCACGCTTCGCGCCATCAATGGGCGGCTCGTCTTTGGTATTAAGCTTGCCTGCAGGGATCTCAAGCATAACACGTCCGTGTGCATAGCGGAACTGTCTTTCCATTATCACTCTGCCGTCGGGCAGAATGGGAATAACTGCCGCCGCGCCGTTGTGCAGACTTATCTCGCGCACACTTTCGCTTCCGTCGGGCAGAAGAATTCTGTCCTTTACAACGTGCAGAGCCACTCCGTGAAAGATCTCCTCACGGCTTATCTGCTTTTCTGTAAGATTACTCATTCTCATCGCTCCTTTTCTTAAGGAAAATCTTGGGGTCTGTCTGCGCGAGCATAACCGCCACGAAAACGATAGCGCAGCCGATGTACTCGCGTATTTCCATCTGCTCACCGAGGATCATCGCCGCACCGATGACACCAAACACCGATTCGAGCGACAGTATCACCGATGAAACGGTGGGATCTGCCTCCTTCTGACCAACGATCTGCAGGGTATATGCGATTCCGCTGGAGCAGATACCGAGGTATAGTAGCGAGGGTGCAACTGTGAGAATATCCGCAGCATTAACACCACGGTCAAAGATTAATGCGAGAATTCCGTTCAATATAAATGCAACAACGAACTGTATAAGCGACATTCTGGCACCGTCACATCCCACCGACAGTTTGTCGACACATATGATGTGTCCTGCGAAGATCAAGGCGCAGATCAGCACCAAAACGTCGGATAATTCAAGCCTTGCCCCCGGCTTTATGCAGAGTAGATAAAATCCGATTATCGCAATGGGAATAGAGATTATCGAGGTGATTGATGGCTTTTTGCCAAGAAAAGTTGACATTATAGGCACAATTACCACGTACAGGGCGGTTATAAACGCCGCCTTGCCTGCATCTGTATCTGCAAGCCCGTACTGTTGAAACGAGGTTGCGACGGTGATTATTACACCGAGCACAAGTCCGCCGATCATCTCGTGCTTGTTAATATCAAAGAGTCCTTTCCCTCCCGACAGTCCTCTGCCGTTTTTGGTAAGTCGGTCGGTGAATGGGATCAGGGCGAAAATAAACAGCGATGCCAAAAGGCTACGCAGCATTCCTACGGTAAAGGCAGGGATCAGGGTCGCCTGCTTTTGGGCTATAAATGCAAATCCCCATATTACCGTAGCAATGAAAAAGAGAATATATGCTATTTTTTTGTTCATAATGTTTTTAATAATCAGCTTTTTTTCCAAGTCGAGGGGCTGAAGAGTATCAGCATCGGGAACAGTTCAAGTCTACCTGCGATCATATTGAAGGTCAGCACCAGCTTTGAGAATACCGAGAAATGGGCAAAGTTTGATGCGGGGCCTACCTCGTTAAGACCGGGACCGATATTGTTTATGGTTGCGGCAACCGCGGTAAAGTTGGTTACGATATCGTGGTTTTCAAGGGTCAAAAGCATCAGCGAGCATACAAACACAAGAATGTAGCAGGCAAGATATGCATTAACCGATCTTACGACCTCGGGGTCTACGGGACGGCGGTCGATAGAGATCTTTTTCACCTGTCTCGGATGTATAAGCGTCTGTATCTCACGGGCAAAGCCCTTGAACATAATTATAATTCTCGACACCTTCATACCGCCACCCGTACTGCCTGCGCAAGCGCCGATAAACATTACCAGCACAAGCACGGTTTTGGAGAGCGAGGGCCAAAGGTCAAAGTTCTCGGTAGAGAAGCCTGTGGTGGAGATCAGCGATGCAACCGAGAATGCCGCGTGGCGCATAGCCTCGGTAATGCTGCCGTAGCTCTTGTATATGTTGAGGGTGATGATACCGATAGCGCTGAGTACGATAAGCACGAAGGCGCGCACCTCGCTGTTGATGGCATCGCGGAATTTAAACTTCAGGATCAGATAGTAGGAGTTGAAGTTGATAGAGAAGAGCAGCATACCTATGGTAACGATTATCTGCTGAATAGGACTGAAGGATGCAAAGCTGTCGTTTCTGAAGCCGAATCCACCCGTACCTGCGGTGGCAAAGGCGGTGTTTATCGCATCGAACAGACTCATTTTTGACACCAAGAGAGCTATACAGGTGATAACCGTCATGGCGAGGTAAATGGAGTAGAGAATAAGGGCGGTGTGCTTTACTTTGGGCACAAGCTTCGAAACCTCTGGTCCGGGTGACTCTGCGCGCATGATGTGCATGTTCTGTCCGCCGCCGAGTGGAAGAAACGCCATAATAAATACCAGCACTCCCATGCCGCCGACCCAGTGGGTAAAGCTACGCCACATAAGAATTGCCTTCGGCAGCGACTCAACCTCGGGGAAGATGGACGAGCCGGTGGTGGTAAAGCCCGACGCGGTCTCGAACAGCGCGTCAATAAAGCTGACGGGCGCACCTGTGAAAAGTCCGGAGAGAATAAACGGAATACATCCGAACAGAGAGAGCAGTATCCAACAGAGGGATACTATAACAAATCCCTCGCGGGCATAGATGTTAGTGTTCTCAGGCTTTCTGTATTTGCATGCATATCCGATGGCAAAGCAGATGGCTGCCGAAATAACGAAGGCGAGAAGGGTTATCCACTCCTGATAGACCACGGCGGTGATCATCGGAACAAGGAAGAACGCCGCCTCGAACAGCATCATCCAGCCAAGGGTGTATTTTATCATTCGATAATTCATAGATTATTCCTTATTTTTTGAGAATGTCCTTTATATTAGTAAGAGCCATATCCTTGGTAATAACGACTACGGAGTCACCCGGCTCAATAAAGTCCTGACCTCTTGGTGCGATCAGGGTTCTGCCGCGCTGAATGATTGCGATAAGTACTCCGGGCTTTAAAGCAAGCTCCATAAGAGGCTTGCCAACAACCGGAGAGCCATTGCCGATGGTAAATTCCACAGCCTCAACGCGTCCCTTAATAAGGTTGTAAACAGTCTCAATGTTAGAGCCACGGCGATTGTTCATCGCTCTTACGTAGCTGACGATGGTGTCGGCGGTAATGTTCTTCGGATAAACCATAGTGTCAAGATCAAGGTGGGTCACGATGTCGTCAAAGTCGATTCGGTTGATCTTGGTAATGATCTTTCGGCTGCCCGACTTCTTTGCAAAGAGCGAGAGAAGAATGTTCTCCTCGTCAAGTCCTGTCAGGGCAACGAAGGCATCTGTGTGAGCAATTCCTTCCTCGCGAAGCACGTCCTCGTCAGAGGGGTCAGCGTTTATGATAGTAACCTTCTCAAACTCGGTTGCAAGCTCGTCGCATCTTGCCGAATTCTTTTCTACAACGGTGCAGGAAATTCCCGCGCCCTCAAGCAGGTTGCAGAGATAATAGGTGATAGGACCGCCGCCAACGATAAGTGCGTCCTTGATAGGCTGGATCTGGTAGTTGATCTTCTTGAAGAATGCCTTTGCCTTCTGGGGAGCGGCGATGATAGAGATAATGTCCTTTTCTTCAAATACGAAATTACCGTTTGCAATATAAACATCGTCGCCGCGCTCAATGGTGCAGAATGTGATGGATGAGCGCAGCTTGGTCGCCACGTCCTTGACCGACATTCCTGCAAGAAGGCTGCCTGCAGGCAGCTTGAATTTAAGCAGCTCTATGCGTCCCTTGGCAAAGGTCTCGATCTTTATTGCAGAGGGGAAGTTGAGCACTCGCGCGATCTCCTTCGCCGCCGCAAGCTCGGGGTTGATAACCATTGCAAGTCCAAGCTCGTTTTTGAAGTAAGGAGCATCCATATTATATTCGGGGTCCTTAAGTCTTGCTATTGTACGGCAGTTGGATGACTTCTTCGCTACAAGGCAGGAGAGCAAATTTAACTCGTCGTTGCCCGTAACGGCAATAAGCAGGTCGGTCTTGTCCACACCTGCATCCTTCTGCACAGATCTTGATGCGCCGTTGCCGATAACACCCATGATGTCCAGGTTGTTGGCGAGAGCCTTTACCTTGTCACCGTCCTGGTCGATGATGGTAACGTTGTTGCCCTCGGCATTAAGCTTGGCTGCAAGAGTTGAGCCAACCTTTCCGCATCCTACGATAATTATGTCCATTCGGAAAACCTCCGGTTTTTATATATTTATACATAATACATTATAAACCTATCAAAATATTTTGTCAAGTAAATAAATACAAAAGAAACTGAAAAGCAGAGATGCCACCTGACACCTCTGCTTTAGTTTTCTTATTCGGTTGTGTAATTGTCGAAGTAACCCTGGATGTGAACGATGGGAGTACCCTTGTCGCCCGAGCCGCTGGTAAGGTCACACAGCGAGCCGATAAGGTCGGTAAGACGGCGGGGAGTAGTGCCCTCGGATGCCATGTTACCTACAAGGTTTGCGTCCTTCTTCTGAATTTCCTGCTTGATAGCCTCCTTAAGCTCCTCGCCGGAGAGGGATGCGAAGGCGTTGTCCGCAAGGTACTTAAGCTTAAGCTCGTTGGGTGTACCCTCAAGACCTGCGGTATATGCAGGAGAAACTACCGGATCGGCAAGCTCCCAGATCTTTCCAACGGGATCCTTGAACGCGCCGTCGCCGTATACCATAACCTCAACAAGCTTACCGGTTGCCTTAAGTATTCTGTCCTGAATGTCATCGACAACCGCCTGACAGTCGCGGGGGAAGAGCTTTACCTGCTCCTCGGTTGCCTTGTTAGAGCCAAGCAGACCGTAGTTCTCGTTGTATCCCGAGCCGTTTACAGGCGCGGTAAGAATTTCGTCAAGACCGTATACGATCTCAGCCCCTGCCGACTTAAGAATACGCTTGGTACGTGCGCGTGTGTGAATGTCGCAGGCAAGAACGTTCTTTGTATAATCGAGAATAGCACGAGGATTGTTTGCAAAGATGATCTCGCACTCTGCGCCTTCCTCGCTGACAAGAGTCTTGTAGTATTCAACGTAGTCCACACCGGTGAAGCGATGCTTCTCGTAGCCGAACAGCTCGCGGTATTTTGCCTCGCAAAGCACGTCGCGGTAGGGATCAACACCCTTTTCGTCAAGCTGATCAAGGCTGATAAGGTGGTTTCCAACCTCGTCGGAGGGGTAGGAAAGCATAATTACGACCTTCTTTGCGCCTCTTGCAATACCTCTCAAGCAGATCGCGAAACGGTTACGGCTGAGAATGGGGAAGATAACGCCAACGGTCTCGCCGCCGAACTTCGCCTTAATATCCGTCGCAATATCGTCAACGGTGGCATAGTTGCCCTGCGCTCTCGCTACGATAGCCTCGGTCATAGCCACGATATCGCGGTTTCTGATCTCATAGCCCTCGCTCTTCGCTGCATCAAGCACCGATGCGGTAACGATCTCGGCAAGGTTATCGCCGCTTCTGATAATGGGCGCTCTTACACCTCTGGAAATGGTGCCTACCATACGACTCATAATAAATTCTCCTTCATTTGTAAAAGAATTAGTAAATACGGAATTATTATATCAAAAAGATTTGAGGATGTAAAGTGATTTTTGATAAAAAATAGAGAAAATATTTTACATCTCCAATGCGCGACAGCGATATGTCAATTTCGAAAAATGAAAATAAGATGTACTGAAATTTCATAACTAAAAACAACAAAAACGGCTAAAATGCAAACAAAACATTACAAAATAGCCGTTTTTATATTTGTTTTTTAGTTTTTGAGTGCCTTTTTAATAGCCTCAAATGACTCGTCGCTTATATGATGCTCGATCTTGCAGGCATCGTTTGATGCCACCTCGGGGTCGACACCGATAGAGATAAGAAAGTCGGTAAGCACTCTGTGACGGTCGTATATCTTCTGCGCAACCTCGCGTCCCACCTCTGTCAGTGTGATGTATCCGTCCTGATCAACGCTGATGTATCCGCCGTTTTTTAACAGGCCGATGGCTCGGCTGACGCTGGGCTTTGAGAATCCCATATGCTCACATACGTCGATAGATCTCACTGTAGAGCTTTCGTTTGTCAATATCAATATTGTTTCAAGGTACATCTGACCCGATTCAAGTAATGCCATATGGTCCTCCTTTGCTTTTTTATTTATGATAGCATATTTTTTCGAAAAAATCAAGGAAAAATTACTCAAAAAACTGCTTATATGGGGTTTCACATTTTAATGCTTCAAACGCTTCTTTTTCAGTTCCAAAAAACGAATAAGCAAATGAGCGATCTTTAGGCTCCCACCAACCGGGCTTTATATTCTCTATGTAGGCGTAATGAGAAGTCCAATCAAGCTCGTCAAAAACGCACACTTCCTCATAAGTATACTTGAAAAATCCTTTGTTGCTTTCTAAAATGACAAATCTTTTTGACTTATCCTTGCTATATATAACTTGGCAAATTTTAATGGAGTCAGGATAATTAAGCTCTTTATCATATAATGATTTTACAATTTCATCGTAAGGAGGCATTGGAGCTATATCAACTTTTTTCTTTTTGAATATTGATTTTAACCATTTCATATTCACACCGCCTTTCGTGATTAGTATAGCATAAAATCAGGGAGATTGCAAGACGGTCGTGGTAAATTGCTGTGGGAACTATGGTACTCGCCTATGGCGAGGATTCTTCGCTGAGCCGCTGGTGAGCGAGTTCCCTGACGGCTTCCGCTCGAATGCGAACCCAATTCCGCGGCGCTTACGCTTGCGGAGCTGGGTTTGAAGCCGCGGTTCGGCCGTCATAGAATAGAAAAACAGACCACCGAAATAGTGGTCTGCTTTTTATGTATAAAGGCTACGAAAAAGATTTTTTTGAGAACTTCCACTAGGATTTGAACTCAAACGGGTTTTAAACTTTTTCTTCGTTGAATTATCCAAATAACAATATGTATTATGATTTCAACCGCAAAAAAGATAATCATATTCAAAAGCGGCATAACAAACGGAGCTATTGACTCGGGAATTGCATAAAATGGATCGCGAACGACGAAAAACCAATTAAAAAAGTGGGAATATCCATCAGAAGTGCCGTTGTAGGCGTAATTTCCAATCAATGCCCATGCGGTCATAAATACGATTGCGCCTAAATCACGATAACACTTTTTGAAATCAAATTTATCGTATTCATAAATCAACGTTAGCAATCCGTAAATTGCCATTATGCTATGAAAAATGAGTGTTTGTATTACGCGATAAGAAATCGGGTGTACCGCATGCCACATAACGCCTGCGGGATAAATGAGATACACAAGATTGGAAATAAAGCCAAGCAATACGAATGACAGCCTGTATTTTTCAAGAAACCGATTATGATAGCTCAAAAAGCACAACACACACATAGCAGTACACGCATGGAAAGGCAATTTTTCAATATCGATCTCACTGTATGCCAAAGGCATCAAAAAGAAATCCAATACGTATAGACCAAATGCGATGTAAATAAAGGCTTTAGTGGTCTTGCTTTTAAAAGATTCACTTTTGTTTTTCAGCAAAATTAACACGAGAGCTATCGCAAAGACGGTCAACACCATATAGAAAAAGTGCCATGCTCCGAATAAGGTGAAAATCTCGCCCCCCTTTTTATCGGACAAAAGGTTGTTTAAAAACGTATACATATCCCCACCGCCTTTCTGTGATTAGTATATCAATTCCTTCATTTGATTTTTTTAGGTAGGAATTGATTGAATTCGCTACGCTCATTATAGCATAAAATCGGGGAGATTGCAAGGGGGTGTGGGAAATTGCTGTGGGAACTAGGGTACTCGCCTATGGCGAGGATTCTTCGCTGAGCCGCTGGTGAGCGAGCTCCCTGACGGCTTCCGCTCGAATGCGAACCCAATTCCGCGGCGCTTACGCTTGCGGAGCTGGGTTTGAAGCCGCGGTTTGGCTGTCATAGAATAGAAAAACAGACCACCGAAATGGTGGTCTGCTTTTTATGGCAGCGGAACTAGGATTCGAACCCAGACATACAGAGTCAGAGTCTGCTGTGCTACCTTTACACAATTCCGCTATCGCTTTTGCGCTTGATTATTGTAGCACAAAGAATATCGTTTGTCAAGTACTTTTTTTGTTTTTTTAAAAGTTTTTTTGTAAAAATTCGACTTTCGGTGGCATATATGTATTATTATGTCTTGCCAAAAGATAAAAAATGTGCTACAATACTTTTGTTATTATTTCAAAAGGATAGATTATTATGAAAAACAAAAAGATGCTGTGGGAATTATTTTCCACGTTATTTAAGATAGGTTTGTTCACCTTTGGCGGTGGATATGCCATGATAGCCTTCTTCGAGAGCGAGTTCGTTGAGAAGAAAAAGTGGCTTGATAAGGAAGAATTCCTTGATATGGTGGCTATTGCGGAGTCCACTCCTGGACCGATTGCAATCAATTCGGCTACGTACGTAGGCTACAAAAATGCCGGTGTCCTTGGCGCCGCATGTGCAACTCTCGGCGTGGTGTTGCCTTCCTTTATCATTATTTTCATTATCTCGCTGTTCCTTGATGCCTTTCTCAGCTTCGAGCTTATAGGCTATGCGTTTAAGGGAATTCAGGCAGGTGTGGTCTATCTCATTCTCTCCGCAGGTATCAAAATGCTGAAGGGTATGGAGAAAAATGCCATGTCGGTGACCATACTTTGCTGTGTGCTTGTCTTGATGATAGCCTTCTCGGTGCTTGCGGTGGACTTCTCGGCTATACTCTTTATACTTATTTCGGGTGTGATCGGTCTTGCCGTTCACTTTGTTGGCAAAATAAAGGCTAAAAGAGGGGAGGGAAGTAAGTAATGCTTATTAAACTCTTTTTAACCTTCTTTGAGATCGGTCTGTTTACCTTTGGCGGCGGATATGCAATGATCTCACTCGTTATGGAAAAGGCGATAGCAAACGCCTGGCTTACCGAGGCAGAGGTACTTAATATGATTGCGGTTGCAGAGTCCACCCCGGGACCTATCGCGGTCAATATGGCTACCTTCGTCGGTTCGACTCAGGCAGGTATTCTCGGATCGGCTATGGCGACCCTCGGTGTCGTAATGCCTTCCTTTATCATTATTTTGCTTATCAGCGCGGTGCTGAAAAACTTCCTTAAGTACCAGGCGGTTGGTGCATTCCTCAAGGGTGTTCGCCCCTCTGTCGTGGCGCTTATTCTCGGTACGGGAATCACCCTTATGCTGAGCACACTGTTCGGCTTTAAGTCTATTGCCGAATCGAGCTTCTCGCCCGATATTAAGGGAATAGAGATCTTTGCCGCGGTGATAGTAGCCTCTCTTGTATACAAAAAGTTTAAGGGCAAAAAGCCCTCTCCCATACTCGTTATTCTTTTGTCCGCCCTGCTCGGTATGATACTTTATTCTATCTGAAACGGTGGAAAAACGACTCTGAAAACGACCGAAAGAGGCAAAAAACTCAAAAAATCGATGTAAATAAAAGTTTGCAAACATAAGTTTACATTATTTATAAAAGCGACTGTGAAATCAATGACACGGTCGCTTTTTGCTTCTTATTACGCGCGTATACGTACGCGCGTGTTATAATATAATGAAGAAATGTGTAAAAGTCCTGCGATTTGATACCCCTATGCGAGAGGACTTTTTTACTGTTTGCTCGTGCTGAAAAAGCCTCGGAAGGCTTGAAAAATAACGATTTTTTCTATTTTTCACACCTTACACCGTAAACAAAAGTTTACGAAAATGCAGAAAAAGTTTTGGGTTTTAACGTATAAAATTGGTTCTGAAGCGTCTTTCAACCTCGGGCAGACCTTCCTTTTCTTCACCCAGCTTCAGGCTCTTGATAAGAAAGGCGGCGTTTCGTCCAAGATTCCTCATGCACTGCATTCCCTCCTCGTCGAGGACTGCCTGCTCGGCAGATGCGCCGTGCACCTGGTTCCAATAGGTTGAGCTTACGATCGGCATACCCGAGATGGAGAAGTATTTGTTCAGCACGTCAAAGGCGGCGGTGCAGCCTCCTCTTCTTGCGCAGACTACGGCAGCGCCTATTTTGGTACGCTTGTCAAAGCGGCTACTGTAGAAGAGTCTGTCAAGGAAGCTGATCAGTGCGCCTGCAGGAGATGCATAATGAACCGGCGAGCCGACGATAAGTCCGTCACATTCCTCGAATTTTTTGGAAACCTCGTTTACCTCATCGTCAATAACGCATCTGCCGAGGGTGTTACATGCATAGCAGCCCATACAGCCGTGTAGGGCAAGATGACCGACTTGGATGATCTCGCTCTCAACGCCCTCCTCCTTAAGAGTCCTTGCAACCTCGCTCAGCGCAGCGTAGGTCGTACCGTTTTTGTGGGGGCTTCCGTTAATAAGCAAAACCTTCATAGCTTTTCCTTTCTGAATGGTGGATTTTGATAAAATTTGTTCTTTGATGCTATTATATCACAGTTTTTCCTTGATTGCAACTTGCGATTTGGTCTTTTTTCACTAGTTGGAGAATACTTTTTTGTGAAAATTAACAAATTTTTTAAAAAAAATAAAAAAATATTTATTTTTTACTTGAAATAAAATAAAGCCTGTGTTATAATGTCTTTGTTAAATTATAATTATGCGCGTATTGTTTTTATATAATATATTAGCGTTGAGGGGGACTTCGCTGATACGTTGTGTTGATCGCGGCGCAGAATTATTGGTCCGCAGACCTATGTCTGCAAAAATACGGCTTGAATACGACTGCGGTCGGTTCGGGCGAAAGGTCGGTTGCCTTATGAGCGTTGTTATCGGAATAGATATTGGTGGCAGCAGTACGAAGATCGTTGGATTTTCGTCAAAAGGCGACGGTTGGGAGCTTATTGAGCCCCAGATTATCAAGGCTAACGATCCGGTTACTGCAACCTACGGTGCCTTTGGTAAATTTACCGACGAAAATAATCTTCACATATCCGATATTTCCAAGGTTATGATGACCGGCGTGGGTGCTTCCCACGTTAAGAGCAGTCTGTACGGACTTAAGTGTCAGCGCGTAGCCGAGTTTGACAGCATTGGTCGTGGCGGAACATATCTTTCGGGTCTGTCCGAGGCGCTGGTTGTCAGCATGGGTACAGGTACGGCGATGGTTCATGCAAGGGCTGACGGAACGATGAAATATCTTGGCGGTACAGGTGTGGGCGGCGGAACGTTGCTTGGTTTATCCAAGCTTTTGCTTAACGTCGAGTCTATCAGACACCTTGAGCAGCTTGCTGAGCAGGGCAGCCTTGATAACATCGACCTTCGCATTAAGGATATGACGGCGACTAATTCGTTGACACAGCTTGAGGGTGATCTTACGGCTGCCAACTTCGGCAAGCTTTCTGATCTTGCTACCAAGGACGACGTTGCTCTCGGTATTATGAACCTTATCTTCGAGACCGTCGGTATGGTTTCCATATTTGCGGCTCGCTCGGTAGGTGCAAAGGATATTATCCTTACCGGCAACGTTACAAAGCTTACTCACTGCAAACGCAAGTTTGATGAGTTCAATCATCTCGAGGTGGGACGTGGACTTAACTTCATCATTCCCGACCGTGCGAGATTCTCTACCGCAATAGGCGCTGCCATGATCGGAATGCGGTGGGGTGAGAAATGAATATAATGCGCTTTATAATTCCCAAGAGCCTTGTTGAGTACGTTACGGTGGACAGCACCGTTCGTCAGGCGCTTGAGAAGATGCGTTTCCACAGATACGTTGCCATTCCGGTTATCGACGGTGACGGTAAGTATGTCGGAACGCTTCGTAACGATGATATTTTATCGTATTTTCTTGACAGCGGTAGCTTCGATACCAGGTCGGCTGAAAAGGATATGGTTGTGGACGTAATTGACGGTCTTTATGCACCGCCTGTTTATCATGACTGTTCGATGGAAGAGCTTATCGACAGAGTCAGAGAGCACAACTTTGTTCCGGTCGTTGACGATCGCGGTTGCTTCGTTGGGATAATTTTACGAAGAGATATACTGAACTTTTTGTTCAATCACTATGTTAATAATTAAGAAAAGGGGGGGAATTGATGGCAGATTTTGAGAAAAATAAGCCTACACAGGATCCCGAAAATCTTGAGAATGAAATAAACACCTCCGAGCCTATCGAAGAGGTTGCAGAAGCACCCGCAGAGGAGACTCCCGTAGAGGAGATCACCGAAGAGGTAGCCGAAGCACCTGCAGAGGAGACTCCAGTTGAGGAGACTACAGAAGAGGTTGCCGAAGCGCCTGCAGAGGAAGCTCCCGTTGAGGAGACTACCGAAGAGGTAGCAGAAGCACCTGCAGAGGAAGCTCCCGCAGAGGAGACTACCGAAGAGGTAGCAGAAGCACCTGCAGAGGAAGCTCCCGCAGAGGAGACTACCGAAGAGGTTGCAGAAGCACCTGCAGATGAAACTCCTGTTGAGGAGATCACCGAAGAGGTTGCAGAACCTGCAGAGGAAGCTCATGTTGAGGAGATCACCGAAGAGGTTGCAGAAGCACCTGCAGAGGAAGAAGACCCTGCGGTATCCTTCAAGCTTGGAATTGGTGAGAACGGCGAGATCTACGTTGATGACTCTGATGAAAAGTCCGAGTCTGACGGTGAAGATCCTGATGGCGGTGACGGAGACGGTCCCGATGACGACTGGTATGATGAGGAGGAGATTGATCCCGAGGATCTTGTCATTCACGACAGCGTTGTAGAGGCTATCAAGGCTGCCGGCGCAAGACTTACTAACAGCGATTACGAAATTAAGGCTTATTTGAAGCGCAGCAAGGCTGCGATCAAGAGCTTTGAGTCGGCGCTTAAGGTTGGTCAGAATGCGTTGGATGCAAACCGCGATGAGAAGGAAGCGCCTGCTATACTCGTCGGCATTATCAAGATATGCGGAAAAATCCTTGAGATCAAGTGCGATAACCTTGAAAATATCGCCAGAATTCACGCACACAATTACATTAAGGAGGCGCGCACAGCGCTTCATTATGAGATAGACAGGTATAACGAGTTTGTTATTACCTATGCATCTCTTACCGGAGAACAGCTTACGAGATTGTCTACCTTCCTTCCCGAGAACATTGCTTCGGGCAAGGCGCTTGCGGTAGTACCTTCTCTCTCCTACGTTGAGGCTTACGTTCAGGTCGATCCTAGTGTGGTTGAGCGCGAGGATGACGTTCACACGATGGTAATTAACCCCGTGCTTTCGGCGGATAACTTCATCGGTGGCGACACAAAGCCTCCCAAGGGACGTTCCGGAGCGGCTCGCTTCGCCCGTAAGGTTAAGAAGGGCACAAAGCAGCTTAACCGCGAGGAGGGCAAACTCACCAAGCTTATTTCCGATACAAAGGTGCTTCGCAAGAGATACGAAAGCGAGCTTCAGAGCCTTGAGGCAAGCACTCCTGTCGCAATGCGCACCACCACCGAGTACAAGGATAAGGTACTCGCTATAAAGCTTAAATACGGCAAGAAGCTTGCCGGCATCAATACGGTAAAGGCGAGCAGCGCATTTGCCAGAACCAAGATGAGCCTCGTTATCAATCGCATGGCGATCGAGAGGGAAAAGCTGGTTCTCGCTTATGAAAACGCACGCGTTGCTTACCGCGAGGGTAAGATCTCGCAGAGAAGAGAAGCGCGCAGACTGTTTGAGGAGGCAATCAACTCCTATAACAAGCTTGCCCAGCTTACTACTAAAGCAACAGGATGTCAGATCGAGCTGCTTCCCGACGCACTTGTTGAGTATGCGAACAGAAGCAAAGAGATAACCTTCCCCGTATTGGCATACAGACGTCGTCTGGTTGAGACCGTAGGCGCAAGCACAAGGGTCATCGCTATGACTCTTCGTTCGGAGATCGCTCCTAACGAGGCTGTGTATAACGAGAACTCCGAGAAGGTTCTTGAGAAGCACGGTTCTATCAGAGATACGTCCTCGCTTTCGGTTGAGTCTACTGTTGTTGACAGAGCCTCCGCGGTTGCGAAGGTAATGCTGGAGGCACTTCGTGAGTCTGCTGACCTTGTGATCACAGCCGATGAGCTTGATCAGTTTGAGGTTAAGGCTCGCAGAGCGACAAAGTATTTCAAGCGCGCGCTTAAGGCTACCGAGAGAGCAATAGCAAGAGGATTTGACGATAACGCAGTTATCACCGCGTTGGTTGAGAACCTGAGAGTAATTGCTAACCTCATTGAGGTTAAGCGTCTTAACGTTGCTGTTGCCAATAGACTTAACCGTACCGAGTCTGCCCGTCACTACGGCAGATCGCTTTACAAGTATATCGAGCTTTATAACGGCAGAGCGATCGACTATATGTCCATCGTTGGCGAGCGATTCTCCCGTATCACCCTGGCTACTTCTAAGGAGCTTGTTAATACGGCTGATAAGCTTAAGGTTCCCGTTATTACTTATAAAGATAACTACATAGAAGTATTCCCGAAGGATCCTCTTCAGGAAGCCACCTTCGAAAAGCCTAAGCTGTGGAGAGGCGGAGTTTACACTCCTCTTATGATGCATCACTACAGGCTGACCGAAAACCGCGCGGTTGAGACCACGGTAATCAACTCTCCCTTCGTGTTTGACGTTGTTACCGACGACCTTCCCACAGTTTCCTGGTGGCATCCCATTGGATTATGGCAGCACCTGTTCGTATGGGCACAGCCCATCGTAGCTTGGGCTCGCAGAATCAGAGAGAACGCAGAGATCTGGTTCGTTGAAGAATCACTGTTGTTCTCGAGAGCAGGTATCCAGACAAGACAGGGTAAAAACGACAAGAAAAAGTCGAAGTTTGAGCGCAAGCTTGATCGCCTCAATAAGGAGCACGATGCAGCGATCCTCAAGCTTGAGACCGTCGTTCACGAGAGCGACCGTCAGAGCGCTTCTTATCAGAAGAAGCTCTACAAGATCAATACAAGATTCAGCCGTAAGATCTATAACCTCAGAGTACGTTGGTCGAAGACCAGTCCTTGCCAGAGCGAGGCAAGATTGCTCCTTGAGCGTCTTGTTCTCGAAAGAGAGCGTCTCACAGGTATTAACAAGGTGCTTCTCAAGTACCGCAGCTACGGCAGAGTTACCTTCTTGCCTAACGTTCTCGTCAGATACAAGAAGAGCTTTATCAATGCAATCAATGCTCATAACCAGACTGCTGAAAAGCTTTCTGATTTGATCGGCATTAAATTCTCACAGGTTTCCACCTCGGTGGCTGATGAGATTATCAGATACGGTAAGATGATCAAGTTCCCGCAGATCGTTTGCTGCAGAGAGGTGATCGAAACCGTTGACGGTAAAGAGAGAACGGTCGGTGACAAGTGGCACGGATACGGACTCTATACAGGAACCTCGGGCGCGTCCGGTTCTAATGGCGGCGCACCTGTTATGTCGGTTGGCGCGATGGGTTATGCTACAGAGATGGGAGTTCCCTTCCTTAAGTCCAACTTTGACGGACTGACTATGCTTGGTATGACTCCCGGTGGCGTTCCGCTTATCGGCTTCAGTCAGACAGGCGAGGCATCTATCCCCTTCACAGGTACACCTATGATGCTTGCCGGTACAGACGGCTCGGTTGTACTTGATGCAGGTGTTTACGGACAGGATGCATTGATCCTCGGCGCGGCTAACGTTACCGATCCTCACTCGGGTATCAACCGTAGAGGTGTGGACAGCGCTTACACCGATGCTGCTGAGGATGAGGCGAAGGATATTCGCTCGGGCTGTACCGTTGAGACTCCTCTCGATCTTGAAACCAAGATGATCGAGGAGAGATTCAGAAAGGCACTCCGTGCGAGAAGCATGACCACCGTTGACAACGTTGCTAACTGGTGGAAGCAGCTCTTCAGTGAAATTAACGTTTGGCTGATGAGAAAGCTTGCCGTTAGAGCTCAGGGCTTCCTTCGTGTGCTGCTTCCTCCCAAGTACGATATGCTTGAGATAGTCAGCATGAAGTTAAATGAAAAAGACCTCACACTTCTTCGCTACATCGCAAGAGTGGGTGGCATTATTGAGATCGAATGCAAGAGACTTTATTCCGCTACCAAGACAGGTATCAGACGTTCTCAGAGAGTGTTCAGCAGCTGGCTGCACAAGGATATTGAGGTATATAACAAGCTTGTAAGAGAGTTCAACTCTGTGCACGAGCGTCATATGCACCTCGAGACTCTTTCTCTCAACATTCCCGATACCATCAGATTCAGAACGGAAGACCGTCCTCCCATTCCTCCCATTCTCTCGCTTCGTAACAGAGTAAAGCTTGATGACAAGGCTGCTCCCGTTACAACCGATGAGATCTACAACAAACTGGTTTCTTATGCAAGATCGGGTGCGTTCAGATACGCAGGCCCCCTCAGAGCACTTTGGTCCAAGCTTGTTACTATTCCGCTTATCAACTTCCACGATAAGCACGGTCACCGTAACAAGGTGCTTAAGCTGGTTACCGGAGTAATCCTTAAGAGATCTGCAAGAACCTTCGGTCGTAGAACCGTAAACGAATTAAGACACTATTATATCCGTTACGAAAAGGCGCGTGCAATGAAGCGTTATAACAGACGCACACTTCGCGCAATCGGTGTCGCAGGCGACCCGATCAAGTATCAGACAAGAGTACATAGAGTGCTTCGCCGTTATCTGTCGACCAACTTCAGAATCGACTATAACATGCGTATCCGCCAGCTCATTTACAGAGCGCTTTCCATGGATGCAACCATCTATTGGGTAGGTACTCTCGCACTTGCTGTGGCGGTTGCGATCTGCTCCTTGTTTATGGGAATTGGATCCGCACTTCACGTGCTTGTAATAGTGGCTTTGGCATGGTCGGCACTGCCGATTGCCCTTCTTTTGTTAAGAATTGTTTACGAAATCGTTATGTTGATAGCGAGTTTGTTCCTCCTCTTGACCAGGAACATCGTTCTTATTAAGCACGGCGGAATCGACATTGAGCGTAATCGCTACGGCACAATTCTCGACTGCTTCGTATCCGAGCAGTACAGACTTCTTCTCGCATGCGAGATGGTTCGTCAGAAGCCCAAATCGGTATCTGCGAGAAAGAGATTGATCGCTACCGTAAACGACTATAACAAGAGAGCAAAGGTGTACTCCGAGTTGCTTAGAGTACCGATCAGAACCATTGAAACAACAACACTTATTGAAAAGCTTGTATCGGGTGAAAATCATCGCCTGCCCGAGCTTGAAAACTTCACTTACGTAAGAGAGCTTGTTGAGCGAGTTGATGCTCACGAGGTTGGTAAGAAGCTTGATCAGAGAGAGCTTGGTACACTCGTTGAGGAGATCAACCAGATCATCAACGGAATCAATCTTGCAGGCAGTGAAAATCAGGTTGCGGTTGACTTCCTTCAGGGAGCAATGCAGCGACTGATCGGTTATCTCCAGACCGAGATCAAACCTACTCAGAACGACAAGTTCGAGCTTAAGCGCGACCTTATTCAGGGCATCGCACAGTTCGAGATCAGCGCCGGCAATAAGGAGCTGTTTATCAGAAACGTTATTAAGGTAGTAGATCAGCTCGGCGGTAAGAACACCCGTAAGATCATAGGTATTCTTGCAGAGGATGATATGATTCTTTAAGATTAACAAAGGTTAATCAACTTAATTAATTTAGTTTTCACAAAAAAATAAAATATTTAAATTTGAAGGGGGTAGGAAAGCCCCCGGAAGGAGAATTACAATGAGTAAAGTACAGAAGACCAGAGTTGAACTTCTTGTAGAGAGCATTGCGGTTGAGAAGCAGATCCTTATCGAGATCTGTGACGACCTTGCAGCTTGCCGTGACAGCGGTGACAAGAAGGGCGCAAAAGCAGTTGCTAAGGAGCTTAAGGATCAGATCAAGACCTACAACAAGCTTATCGGCGACTACAACAAGGCATCCGGTGAGAAGGCTCCCACCGTATCCGCAAATCTCCCTGAGGAGATCCTTGCAGGCAGCAACAACTACGGCATCGCACACGTTGGCCAGCCCGTATCTGCTACTGTAAACGCGTACAACGCAAACATCAGCATCCTTAACGACAAGGAACTCAAGAAGTACCTCTCCAGAAGCGACAGAGCTCTTGAGAACGTAAGAACCAGACTCGCTACCACTGCTAAGCAGAAGGACGAGGCTACCGGTTACACCAAGGTTCTTTACATCATCAACTGCCTCACCTACCAGAGATACATCATCGAGAGAATCGCTGAGAATCTCCACGTTGTAAACAAGCTCGCAGACAAGAAGAGAGTTAAGGCTTTCAAGAAGACTCTTAATAACGAGATCAAGGCTTACAACGCACTTGTAGACGAGTATGAGGTTCTTACCAGAAGCCACCTTACTCGTGCTTCCGAGTCCATTCCCGAGGATATCCTCGCAGGCAAGCCCTACGCTCCCATTCCTGCTATCTCCTACACCGCTAACGACGGTACCGCTAGAAACAGCGATGCTGACGTAGCAGCAGTAGCTGCAGCAGCTGAGGCAGCAGCAAGCGGCGTAAGAGCTAAGAAGGCTCACGCTAAGAAGTCCAAGAAGGCTCAGAAGAAGACCGCTCTTGAGGAGAAGGTTGCTGAGCAGGCTAACAAGGATCTTTCCGTTATCACCAAGGGCTATGACTTCAAGATCTCCCTTGTTGAGGCTCAGAAGGATATGAGCTACTACAGATTCGGCAAGAACACCTTCGATATGAAGGCTGTTAAGAAGGCTGCTAACGATAAGATCAAGAAGGCTCAGAAGGCTCATAAGCTCGCTCTTAAGTACGAGCAGAAGGATAACGAGCGTTACTACGCAGTTATCACCAACGATCCCGTAACTATGAAGGCTAAGAAGAGAGCTGACAGAGTTAAGATCGCTTCTATCCGTAACGAGATGATGACTCTCCTTAACAAGAGAGATGAGCTTAACTCCAAGCTCCTTTCCATCTACAACGGTTCCGAGGTTACTGCTGACGGTGTTAGCATCAACCAGAAGTGGCGCCAGACCAAGTCCGACGCAGCTGAGAAGTTCGTTAACAAGAACCAGGCTCTTGCTAAGAAGATCTTCCGTCTTCCCGCATCCAGCGCTGAGAAGCAGAGACTTTACGGCATCCTTAACAGCAGCGTAGAGGCATCCTCTAACCTTGCTCTTGCTAAGCTCCGCATTAAGACCAAGGAGTTCAAGAACTCTAAGGAGAAGAGAGCTCTTAAGAAGGACGTTAAGATCCAGACTAAGCTCATTAAGCAGAACTCTAAGGACATTAAGTGGATCATCAAGAAGATCGCTAAGCGTGCTTAATTAGAAATATATAAGGAAAGAATTTCTTGTATCATCAGCATCTGCCGTCGCCCCCGACGGTGAGGCTGAAATTTCTAAAGCATTAACTAATTATTTTAATTTAAAAGTTACGGAGGATATATATAATGGCTAAGAAAAAGTCCACTGATGTTGCTCAGACCGAGGCTATCAAGACTCGCGCAGGCATGGCTGAGAAGCTTGAAAACGAAAGACTTGAGCTTAAGAAGGAAATGGAAAAGCTCATGAAGAAGTATGCTAAGGCTACCGGCCTTAGAAAGCTTGGCAAGCGTCAGCACAAGGTTGGCAAGGCTCCCAACGACTTCAAAGCGTAAGAGCTAAATAAATTTTGGAAAAACTATTGCATTTTCCAAAATAGTATGATATAATACATACGTAAATAGTGTTTTATGGGGCTGTCGCGAAAGTGACAGCCCCTTCACAATGCTTTTGCGCTATCGCGCAAATACTTTTTGCGTAGCAAAAAAACTTCACTCATCATAGGTGAACTTCACTTCGGCAAAGCCGAAACTTCACTTGCAATTATGCAAACTTCACCATCTGAATGAGATAAGGCTTGCGTAAGGTGAAGTTGCTTGCTTCGCTCGCAGTGAAGTTATCTTTGATAGTGAAGTTGTTCGTTTAACTCACAGTGAAGTTAAACACTTCGTGTTAAGAAAATATGATTTTTAGGAGGACAAAAGCGAATGAAAAAGAGCATTAAAGAAACGGTAAGAGATGCCGTGTCGCCCACCATCACGGAGCTTGGTTATGACATCTGGGATATCACCTATTCCAAGGTTGGCGCTGACTATCATCTCGAGATCACCATTGACTCACCAAACGGTATCAATATCGAGGACTGTGAGAAGGTTCATCGCGCTATTGATCCTATCCTTGACGAGGTTGACCCCATTGAGGGCTTCTACTACCTGGACGTATCCTCTCCCGGAATTGAGAGAGAGCTTCGCACCGAGGCACACATCCTTCATTCTATCGGTCAGAAGGTGGAGGCAAAGCTTTTTGCTGCCAAGGACGGCAGACGTGTGGTTTGCGGTATTCTTAAATCCTTCGAGGGTGGCGCGCTTGTGATCACCGAGCAGGCAGGAGACGTTAGCCTGACTCAGAACGAGATCTCCAAGCTCAGAACCGTCTTTTTCGAGGACTAATTAACTTTGAAAATAATAAAATTTTAAATAGATTCAACAAAACAGAAAGGAACGTATAAAATACGTGGTACAACGGAAAAATGAACGCAGATTTCTTCACCGCCCTTGACCTTCTTGAGAAGGAAAACGGCATTTCAAAAGAGTATATGATTTCTCAGATCGAGCTTGCACTTGCAAATGCATGCCGCAGAGAGGTTGGTCCTACCACCGTCATTCGCGTACAGCTTGATCCCGTAAAGAAGGACATGAGAGTATTCCAGCAGAGAACGGTAGTTCCCGATGACGAGGTTTATGATGACAACTGTGAGATCGGCTACACCGCTGCAAAGGCACTTTCCCGCCGTCATAAGATGGGTGGCATCGTTGAGACCGAGCTTAAGACCAAGGACTTCCGCAGACTTTCTGCTCAGGCAGGTAAGCAGATGATAGTTCAGGCTATCCGTACTGCAGAGAGAGAAAGACAGACCAGAGAGTATGAGGAAAAGCGCGAGGAGATCATCACCGCAATCGTTGATAAGGTTGATACCACCAACGGTAACCTTATCCTTGACACAGGCACAGGCTACGCAACTCTTCTCCACGAGGAGCAGATCCCCGGCGAGAGATACGACGTTGGCGACAGAATCAAGGTATTCGTATCCGAGGTTAAGTCGGGCGAGACCCGCGGTCCTATCGTAACTCTTTCCAGAGTACATCCCCACTTCGTTAAGAGACTCTTCGAGCTTGAGGTTCCCGAGATCGCAGAGGGCACTATCGTTATCAAGGGTGTTGCCCGTGAGGCAGGTAGCAGAACCAAGATCGCTGTTTACTCCAATGACAATAACGTTGAGGCTGTTGGTTCCTGTATCGGTAAGAACAGCATGAGAATCAACGCTATCCTTGCAGAGCTCTCCGGCGAGAAGGTTGATATTATTAAGTACAGCGAGGATACCTGTGAGTACGTTGCGGCGGCTCTTGCTCCTGCAAAGGTGCTTGACGTTTATCTTGAGGATGAGCGCACCTGCCGTGTAACAGTTGCTCCCGATCAGCTCTCTCTCGCTATTGGTAAGGAGGGCCAGAACGCAAAGCTGGTTGCCCGTCTTACCGGTTGTAAGATTGACATCAAGGCGTAAAGGCTATGGCTGATTCGCCCGTACGTAAAATTCCGACCAGAAGATGCACCGGTTGCGGTGAGCATTTTCCGAAAAATACTCTCATCAGAGTTCTCAGAACCCCCGACGGTCAGGTAGTACTTGACCTTACAGGCAAGAAGTCGGGCAGAGGCGCTTACATTTGTAAGAATGCCGCCTGTCTTAAGAAAGCGAGAAAGACAAGACGTATTGAAACCTCGCTTGAGGTTGCCATTTCCGAGGAGCTGTATGAGAAGATGGAAGAGGAACTGAAGGTTGGAGAATAATGGAAATAAGCGCCTGTACGGTATGCTTGGCTTTGCTATGCGCGCCGGTAAGGTGATAATAGGTACAGAGTCCGTATGCTCCGCTATGGCAAGGAGCGGTAAAGCTAAACCGCATCTTGTTCTGATAGCTGAAAGCGCCTCCGAGGGAACTAAGAAAAAGCTTCTCACCAAGGCTGAGTTTTACGGAGTGGACACCATGTCCATTAACATAGATTCAGGCGAGCTCGGCAGACTGCTGGGCAAGCTTTACGCCCCTGCCACCGTGGCAATCGCCGACGAACACTTCGCCATAGAGATACGCCGTGCTATCAGCGTGACCGAGGGCGATTCCGACGGCACCAACTAAAAAAGAAAGGGAGTTTCCCCTATGGGAAACGGTGATTCTTATGACAACTTTCCCCATTAAAATAACCCAGATTTCCAAAGATTTTGATATAAAGAGCAAGGACGTTCTTGACACCTTCAAGGAGCTTGGTATGGAGAAGAAGAGCGGCGGTAGCGCCGACAAGGATGAGTTTGAGCTCTTCCTCGCTCACATCACCATGAAGAAGCAGATCAAGGACATAGATGCTTACAGAGATGGTCGCTCCAAGATCAAGAGCGCGACAAAGAAAAAGCCCGAGGCAAAGCCCACCGAGGCGAAAGCACCCGAGGTAAAGGTTGCTCCTGCAAAGGTAGAGGAAGCTCCTAAGGCGGCTCCTGCCCCCAAGGCAGCACCTGCTCCCAAGGCTGCTCCTGCACCCGGTGCAAAGCCTGCACCTGCAACCGCTAACAAGCCTCAGCAGACTGCAAAGCCTGCACAGCCTGAGCGCAAGTCCCAGGGTCAGCAGAATCAGAACGGTCAGAGACCTGAGAGAGATCGCAGAGATAATCGCGACAACAGACCTCAGCGCGATGACAGAGGTCCTCGCGATGACAGAAGACAGGGCGGCTACAACAAGTACAGCGCTGCTCCTCAGGAGAATCCCTTCGCTAAGAAGATTGAAAATATGAACAGAAATGCGCAGGGACTTCGTCCGAGTGGCAGTCAGCAGCCTAAGAGAGATGACCAGAGAAAGCCTCAGCAGCAGCCTGTTCAGAAGCCCACTCAGGCAGCAGCTCCTGCTCCCAAGGCAGAGGTAAAGCAGCCTGCAGTTCTCCCTGCACAGAAGGCGGCTCTCGAAAAGCAGCAGAAGATGGAGGCGCAGAAGTCTGCAGCACCCACACCTGTAGCACAGCCTAAGAAGAAGGAAGAGAAGAAGGCGCAGAAGCAGCAGTTCAAGACCATTACTCCCACCGTTGACAGAAGCAGCGTTAAGGGTGGCGTAAATATCGGCGCAGAGTACGTAAGCGACACCGCGCCCAAGACCCGTGTGGTTGATACCAGAACCACCGACGTAAACCTCTCCAAGTATGACGACAGATACAACGATCAGTACTACGCAATTCTTAACGGCGGCGACTCCAAGGCTCAGAAACAGAAGCTTAAGAAGCAGGATAACCGCGGACAGAACCAGAAGAGCGCAAAGGATAAGGAGAGAGCAGCTCAGGAGAGAATCAAGAAGCTTGAGGCAGAGCGCGCAAGAAACAAGCAGCTTGAGATCACCGTTCCCGATGAGATCACAGTTTCCGAGCTTGCATCCAGAATGAAGAAGACCGCCGCTGAGGTTATCAAGAAGCTTATGTTCATGGGCGAGATGAAGGGCCTTAACGACGTTCTCGATTATGCTACCGCAGAGCTTATCGCCGACGAGTTTGGCGTTAAGGTTACTAAGGAGGTAGTTGTTACTATTGAAGAAAAGCTCTTTACCGAGGCAGAGGATAGCGAGGAGGATCTCGTTGAGCGTGCTCCCGTTGTCTGCGTAATGGGTCACGTTGACCACGGTAAGACCTCTATTCTTGACGCGATCAGACACACCAACGTTACCCGTGGCGAGGCGGGTGGTATTACTCAGGCGATCGGTGCTTATACCGTAAAGGCGAATGGTAAGGATATTACCTTCCTTGATACCCCCGGTCACGAGGCGTTTACCGCAATGCGTATGAGAGGTGCAAAGTCCACCGATATCGCAATTCTCGTTGTTGCAGCCGATGACGGTGTAATGCCCCAGACCATTGAGGCTATTAACCACGCAAAGGCGGCAGGCATTGATATTATCGTAGCAATTAACAAGATGGATAAGCAGACTGCTAATCCCGACAACGTTCTTAACCAGCTTACCCAGCACGAGCTTGTTCCCGAGGCATGGGGCGGTGACGTTATCTGCGTTCCCTGTTCGGCACACACCGGTATGGGTATTGACGATCTTCTTGAGAACGTGCTTCTCGTTGCCGAGGTTAAGGAGCTTCGCGCTAATCCCAAGCGCCGTGCGGCAGGTCTTGTTATCGAGTCCAAGCTTGACCGTGGCCGCGGTCCTGTTGCTACCGTACTTGTTCAGAACGGTACTCTTCATCAGGGCGACTACGTTATCGTAGGTAACGCAGTTGGTCGTGTTCGTGCAATGGTTGACGATAAGGGCAAGACCGTTAAGAGCGCAGGTCCTTCTATCCCCGTTGAGATCATCGGTCTTGACGACGTTCCTCAGGCAGGTGACGAGCTTAATGCGGTTGAGGACGAGAGAATGGCAAGAAGCCTTGCAGAGCAGAGAAAGGAAAGACTCCGTCAGGAGATCCTTCAGGCTAATGCAAGAGTTAACCTTGACGATCTCTTCGGTCAGATCGCGGCAGGTGTTAAGACTCTTAACATCGTTGTTAAGGCTGACGTTGCAGGCTCTGTTGAGGCTGTTAAGGCATCTCTTCTTAAGCTCTCTAACGAGGAGGTTAAGGTTGCTGTTATCCACTCCGCTGTTGGTGGTATCACCGAGGGTGACGTAATGCTCGCGGCTGCATCTAATGCAATTATCTGCGGCTTTAACGTTCGTCCCGACAGAAACGCCCTTGACAGTGCAGAGAGAAATAAGGTTGATATCCGTTGCCACCGTATCATCTATGAGATCATTGATGAGGTTGAGGCAGCTATGAAGGGTATGCTTGCTCCCACTTACAAGGAGGTTCTGCTTGGTCATGCCGAGGTTCGTCAGACCATCAGAGTTCCCAACGTTGGTATTATCGCAGGATGCTATATCCTTGACGGTAAGATCATCAGAAGCGCACAGATCCGTATCGTTCGTGACGGTATCGTAATCTTCGAGGATAAGATTTCCTCTCTCCGCCGTTTCAAGGATGACGTTAAGGAGGTTAACGCAGGCTACGAGTGCGGTGTTGGTATTGAGAAGTTCAACGACATCCGCGAGGGCGATACTCTCGAGGCATTCATTATGGAGGAAGTGAAGAGATAAAAACGATTGATAATCGTTTTTAGCATACTGAATGCGCAGAAACAAGGAGCAGAGGACGCCGAGTGTACCGAGGTGGCATATGCGACTATGTTTCAAGAGTCGAAGAGATAAAAACAACTGAGTGTTGTTTTTATCGTAGCGAAGCGGCGCGAAGGTTTTAGAAAACAACTGAGTGTTGTTTTCCCCTGAGCGTGACCGAGCCTCAGCGAGAACTGAGCGCAAAATGCATTTAAAACTCCATAAAAGTAAATAATCATTTACAAAACTCCGCGTTTAGCAGGTAAAATCCTACTGACGCGGGGTTTTTATTAGCAAAAAAATGCGTAGCGCATAGTATGATATTGGGAAGGTATGAAAAAATAGCCTTCCACGTGACTTCTAAAGGATTTTGACTAAAAATGGAAATGCTGACATTTGTAGCTCTTCTTGTGGGCGGAGCTACTATATTCGGCGCAGCAATAGGATTGCTTTTTAAAACCACCTCACAGAAATTTAATGACGGTGCAATGTCGGTTGCCGCAGGACTAATGCTTGCGGCGGCGGTGCTTGGTTTGATTATTCCGTCACTTGAATGTGGAGGTAGGTTCGGTGTTTTTACTACGATTTTAGGCATCTTTTCGGGTGCTCTGTGTGTTAATTTATTCGACATTATCCTGCTTCGCGGCTATGAGAGGTGGGGAATCGGCAGAGGTCAGGGTGGCGAGAGACTTAGGAGGGTAATTTTATTCGTCGCGGCAATTACCCTGCATAATCTGCCCGAGGGAATGGCGGCAGGCGTTGGATTTGGTGGCGGTGACGTAGGCGACGGACTGTTTATTGCTACTGCGATCGCCCTTCAGAACATACCCGAGGGCATGACCGTTACCATTGCCGTAAGATGCGCGAATATGCGACCAAGCAAGGCGTTTTTCATCGCCGCGCTTACAGGTGTGGTAGAGATCGTTGCCACCTTTATCGGATATTTTGCCGTCAGCATATCCGAATATCTTCTGCCCTTCATACTTGCCTTTGCAGGTGGAAATATGCTATACGTTATTGCAGATGAAATGATCCCCGAAACCCATTCGGGCGGCGAGGGACATAGCTCTGCCTATCTGATCCTGCTTGGCTTTTGCCTGATGCTGATGCTTAATGCAGTGCTTTGAAAATAAAAAATCTCCTCGTAAGGGGAGATTTTTACACTTTTTGTGACCATATCACTTGAATATTTTTCTAAATAATTGTATAATAAGAATGAAATAAAATATTTAGAGGTAATTATGATAACCTACGAAAGCATAAAGTCAAATAAGGATATACGCACTCTCATCTCCGCGGCAGACGATTCTCTCGGCGCTCTTGGATTCACCGAGCATAGCTTTGCCCACGTTGGCCTTGTTGCCAAAAGGGCAGGGGATATTCTCGTTGCCCTTGGTAAGGATGAGCGACAGGTCGAGCTTTGCCGAATTGCATGCTATCTTCATGACATCGGCAATCTTGTTAACCGTTCGGAGCATTCACAGAGTGGCGCAGTTATGGCGTTTCGCCTGCTTGATAAAATGAATATGGATATGTCCGAGCTTGCGACCATCGTTACAGCTATCGGAAATCACGATGAGGGCACGGGTGTGCCTGTTAGCGACGTGGCTGCGGCGGTCATCCTTGCGGACAAGTCCGACGTGCGCAGAAGCCGTGTAAGAAATCAGGATTTCTCTACCTTTGATATTCACGACAGAGTAAACTATTCGGTTGTTGACTCCGACCTCAGCATCAATGTTGACGAAAAAATTATCCGTCTTTCGCTTCAGATCGACACCACCATCAGCTCGATTATGGATTACTTTGAGATCTTCCTTGGCCGTATGACACTCTGTTGTCGCGCGGCTGACAGACTTGGTCTTGCGTTTAAGCTGACTATAAACGATCAGAACTTCATTTAAATCAAAGGAGCTTTTATGAGGCAATTTTCGGTAAGCGGTATGAGCTGTGCCGCCTGCTCTGCCAGAGTTGAAAAGGCGGTTTCACAGACCGAAGGCGTAAGCCTTTGTTCGGTAAATCTCTTAACTAACTCTATGACGGTAGAAGGCTCTGCAACCGATGAAGCAATAATTGCAGCCGTAACCGCCGCAGGCTACGGTGCATCGGTAAAAACCGCAGAAACTAATAAAAATGTAAATAATAATAGTCATAATAAGGGGTTCAGGGGCGTTTTAAACAGACTTATCACATCGATAGTGCTGCTTATTCCTCTTATGTATCTCTCGATGGGATACGTTATGTGGGGCGCTCCACTGCCCGAGCTCCTTGCGTCAAGCCCGATTACCGTTGCAATTATTCAGCTTGTTATTTCGGGCGCGATACTCGTTGTAAATCGCAAATTCTTTATCAGTGGCTTCCGTTCGGCACTTAATCTTGCGCCTAATATGGACACTCTGGTTGCCCTCGGCTCGGGTGTGTCCTACGTGTACAGTATCTTTACTACTGTAATGATGATCGGTGCGGATAACCCACATCATCTTCTTCATCAGCTATACTTTGAGTCTGCGGCTATGATACTTACCCTTATCACCGTGGGCAAGATGCTTGAGGCGCGTGCAAAGGGCAGAACCACCGATGCGATCAACAGTCTGATCGACCTTACTCCCAAGACTGCAACGGTTGTCAGAGAAGGAAAAGAGCTTTCGGTCCTCGCATCCGAGGTGAAGGTAGATGACATATTCCTTGTTCGTCCCGGTGAGACTATTCCTGTTGACGGAGTTGTTATTCAGGGTAGCAGTAGTATAAACGAGGCAGCCCTTACGGGTGAGTCCGTACCTGTGGACAAGCAGGTGGGCGACAAGGTCCTTGCCGCAACCCAGAACACGTCCGGATTTATAAAATGTCGCGCCACCAAGGTAGGTAATGACACCGCCATTGCTTCGGTTATCAAAATGGTAGAGGACGCATCGGCAAGTAAAGCGCCCATTGCCAAGATTGCCGACCGAGTTTCGGGTATTTTCGTTCCCGTAGTGCTTGGAATTGCCCTCGTCACAATTCTCGGCTGGATGTTAATTGACGGTAATCTTTCTCACGCTATATCCCGTGGCATTTCGGTGCTTGTAATCAGCTGTCCCTGTGCGCTTGGACTTGCAACTCCGGTTGCAATTATGGTGGGTAGCGGTGTAGGTGCGAAATGTGGTATACTCTTTAAGAGTGCCGAGGCTCTTGAGCTGACAGGCAGAGCGAAGATCGTTGCTCTTGACAAGACGGGCACTATTACACAGGGCGAGCCTGTGGTGGTTGATCTGATCTGCAGTCCCAGCTTCACCGAAAGAGAGCTTCTCTCGGTTGCATATGCTATTGAGAGTATGAGCGAGCATCCCCTTGCCAAGGCGATCGTTGCCTATACCGAGGATTATAACGACGGTATAGAGGTAACCGATTTTAAGGCATTGTCGGGCAGTGGAGTGTATGGAAAAATGCAGAATTCAGAATGCAGAATTCAGAATGAGATTTACGGAGGCAGCTATAAGTTTATTTCTACGATTTGCGACATTTCCTCCTTTGACGGGGATTATGAAAGACTTTCCTCCGAGGGCAAGACTCCTATATTCTTCGTTAAGGATAAAAAGCCGCTTGGTCTTATCGCTCTTGCCGATACGGTGAGAGAGGACAGCGCAGAGGCTATTGCAGATATGAAAAAGCTTGGTCTTCACGTAGTGATGCTTACGGGCGACAATTCTCGTACGGCAGAGGCAATCGGCAAGCTGGCAGGAGTTGACGAGGTTATCTCAGACCTTCTTCCCGACGGTAAGGAGCAAACGATCCGCACCCTCGCAGAGGAGGGCAGAGTAATTATGGTTGGTGACGGAATTAACGACGCCCCTGCTCTTACTCGCGCCGACGTTGGTATGGCGATCGGCGGCGGAACTGATATTGCTATCGAATCGGCAGACGTGGTTTTGGTACGCGACTCGCTTTCTGACGTACTGAATGCGTTTAGACTTGGCAGATCGGTGCTTCGCAATATTCACCAGAATCTCTTCTGGGCATTTTGCTACAACCTTATCGGTATTCCCCTGGCGGCAGGACTGTTCGGTCTTGAGCTAAACCCCATGTTCGGCGCGGCGGCAATGAGTCTGTCCTCCTTCTGCGTGGTGACAAACGCGCTCCGCCTTAACACCTTCAAGCCGAAATATAACAAAACAAACAAAATCGAAGAAAAATCTATTAAAACAGAGATAAAAACGAAAGAAACAGAGGTAGAACCTATGAAAATTACTATGAAAATTCAGGGTATGATGTGTCCCCACTGCGAGGGCAGAGTCCGTGATGCGCTCTCCGCACTTGATTGCGTTGAGCTTTCTGAGGTAAGCCACGAGCGCGACGAGGCGATTATTACACCTAATGGCGATTGCTCAAAGGAATTGCTTATCAAGACGGTTGAGGACGCAGGATACAAGGTTATTTCGGTTGAATAATTTTCTTTTTGCAGTAAAAGGCGAGTCAAAAAACGACTCGCCTTTAAAATTTTATCAAATTTTTCTCTTGAAATTTTTCTCGATTTATGGTAAAATTATAATAGAAAACAACTATGGAGAGTGGCTTATGTACAAAATCGGAGATAAAATAATGTACGGCGCAAGCGGCGTTATGACTATAGTCGATATACGTGACGAGAGCTTTGGTGACGTTACTCGCAGCTATTACGTTCTTCGTCCCACGTTGTCAAAGTCGGAGTCGCTGACCTTTGTTCCTACCGAAAACGAGAAGCTTGTTGAGGCTATGCGCCCTCTGCTTACCAAGGACGAGATCATGTCGCTTATCCACTCTGCAAACGATCTTCCACCCATTGATTGGGTCAAGGAAAATCGCGCTCGCCAGGAGTATTTCAAGAAGATTATGGAGTCGGGTGACCGCGCAAGAATCGTCTCTATGATCCGCGCTATTAACGAGAGCGGTCTGCGTCGCGAGGCAGAGGGAAAGAAGAATTTCCTCACCGACGAGAATGCAAAGGCGAAGGCGGAGAAGCTTCTTCACTCCGAGATTGCCGTGGTGTTTGATATTTCCGAGGAAGAAGCAAAGGCACTTGTAAAGCATAATATTTAATTGAATCTTAAGCCGAGGAAATCACCTCGGCTTTTTATTATGAAAATGAATGATAGCTGTATATAGGTTAAAAAAGTTAAATAAAAAGCCTTCTCCTGTGGGAGAAGGTGGCATACGAAAACTTGTTTGAGTATGACGGATGAGGAGTTGCTTGAAATTCATTTGATTATTTCGAAAAGACACCTCATCCGACCTTTTCGGTTACACCTCAAAGCTCACCTTCTCCCGCTGGAGAAGGCTTTATGTAGAAGTTCTGATATATGGTTTAGGGATAAGCGCTCTAACTATGTTGATTTATAGCTATAAATAAAGGACTGCCTCAAACGCTCTGAAATTTGCATTTGAGACAGCCTCAATTATTTACTTAATTACTTCTGTACAAGGTGAACCGCAAAACCGCAGATCTCGTCCTTATAGGCTCTCTCTTGAGGGAGCTGTCGCGGAGCGACTGAGGGAGTATGACTATTGATCAAACTCCTTCCACCGCCAACGGTCCCCCTTCCTCAGGAGGAAGGCTAATTACTTCTGTACAAGGTGAACTGCGAAGCCGCAGATCTCGTCCTTGAAGTATACGAACTTAGGCTTGCCGCTCTTGTCATCATAGGTGATGGAGCTTTCGTCAAACTCAAAGCCCATTCTGGTGAAGTATGCCATAGCACGATCAACGAAGTTGGTACGGATGCCGATGTGGCCGTGCTTACCGGGACCCTTGCCGTGCATAACTTCAAGCTGCTCGCCTGCAAAGGTGGACTTGCTGGTCTCACGAAGGGGCATACCGAAGAGAAGGTTGAAGAGCTTTGCGCCCTTTTCAGCCTCTTCCTTAGACTCGTTGTTGATACCCATGTGAACGAACTCAAGGCCAAGCATAACCTTAACTGCGTTCTTGGTAAGTGCGGTGATTTCATCCCACTTCTTGTCTCTTACGAGGTCGTCTGCTACCATGAAGGAACCGCCGCAAGCAACGATCTTGTTAAACTTAAGGTAGTCGAGAAGGTTGTTTGCATTGATACCGCCGGTAGGCATGAAGGTAAGCTGACCGTAAGGAGCAGCCATAGCCTTAAGCATCTTAAGACCGCCTGCAGCCTCGGCAGGGAAGAACTTAACTGTCTTAAGACCAAGCTCAAGAGCCGCCTCAATATCAGAGGGGTTGGAGCAGCCGGGAAGCATGGGAACACCCTTGGAAAGCGCATAGGAAGTAACCTTGGGGTTAAGACCGGGGGATACAAGGAACTTGGAGCCTGCTGCGATAGCCGCGTCAACCTGCTCGGTAGTAAGAACGGTGCCTGCACCTACAAGCATCTCGGGGTAAGCATCGGTAATTCTCTTAATAGCCTCTGCTGCACAGGGGGTTCTGAAGGTGATCTCTGCTGCGGGAAGACCGCCGTCGATAAGTGCCCTTGCAAGCGGAACTGCATCATCTGCGTTCTCGATCTTGATTACGGGAATAAGTCCAATGGAATAAAGTTCTTTCATCATTTCGCTCATTTTAAGGATTCTCCTTTTATTTTAACGTTTGTTTTTTTATTTGCATATTTCGTCATTTTAATTATACAACAATCTTATCCCCGAGAGAATTGCAAAAATTGCTATTCGACATTGTAAATATTGCTATTTTGTAACTAAATTATGATAAATAAATCCTGAGTCGACTTTACTTGACAAAACGTGCGGACTATTATATAATTATATTATAAAATCTTTTTAGGAGGGATATTATGTTAAAAATTGTGAGAAGCAGATACCTATCATCTGCCCGCGAGTCATTTATAAATGAAATATCCCGACTTGTAGAATCGGGCAGGGCGGCACAGCTTATCGTACCCGAGCAGCAGACGGTTATGGCAGAGGCATTGATGGCGAAGATCCTGCCACCCTCGTCGGTACTTAGCTTTGAGGTGACAAACTTCACACGACTTGCCAACACCACCTTCCGTGCTCTCGGCGGTCTGTCGGGTGAGTACTGTGACGGTGCGAAAAAG
>JBGVRO010000027.1:0-72732 GCA_045128515.1 Eubacteriales bacterium
GTAGCAGGTATTATGCAGTTCGTTGGTCTTGGCCTTGTTTACAACCTTGACAAGAAGACTCTCGCTCAGATGAACGAGGAGCTTGAGGCTCGTCACGCAACAGAAGAGGTTTCTGAGAACGCTTAATTCTTAATAAAACCATCACAGACGAGTGATTTTTTCGCGGCGTCCGACACAAAACATACCGTCGGGCGCCGTATTACTAGAACAATTTTACTTTTGTTAACATATTTTTTAAACATTTCTTATTGATTTTACTATTGAACATTTGTTATAATAGATATTAGCAATGTAGGTAAAATCCCAAAAGGAGCAATAAATGAGAAAGATACTAAAGATCAACGAGGGTTGGCAGTTCGTTAAGGACTGTGCAGATCCCTCTGTTACCGAAGGCGCAGTTGCCGTTACTCTTCCCCACACATGGAACAACGAGGACGGTTATGACGGCGGCACATACTTCCGCGGTAGCTGCGTTTACTCTAAGACTATTAACAAGGAAGAGCTTGGCGACGGACTTCACTACCTTGAGATCCGCGGCGCTAACTCCTCTGCAGACGTTTACCTTAACGGCAAGCATCTCTGCCACCACGACGGCGGTTACTCCACATGGAGAGTAAATCTTACAAGCGACCTTGTAAGTGGCGACAACGCTCTTGCAATCGTTGTTGATAACGCACCCAACGACACCGTATATCCCCAGATGGCAGACTTCACCTTCTACGGCGGTCTTTACCGTGACGTTTATATCGTAACCGTAAACGAGACTCACTTTGACCTCGATTACTTCGGTGCGCCAGGTATCAAGATCACTCCCGCGGTTGAGGGTAAGGATGCAAAGGTTGAGGTTGAGGTTTACACAACCGAGCTTAAGGCAGGTCACAAGATCGCTTACACCCTTTACGACAAGGAAGAAAACGAGCTTGCGAAGATCGTTACAACCGACAAGGTAGTTAACTTTGAAATCAATGACGTACACCTCTGGCACGGACGCCGTGATCCTTATCTCTACTGCTGTGAAGCAGAGATCATTGAGGGTGACGAGGTTATCGACAACGTTTGCTCCAGATTCGGATGCCGTACCTTCAAGATCGATCCTGTAAAGGGCTTTATCCTTAACGGTGAGGAATATCCTCTTCGCGGTGTATCCCGTCACCAGGACAGACTTGGCTTCAGTAACGCACTTCTTCCCGAGCATCACAAGGAGGATATGGAGTACATCTGGGAGGTAGGTTGCACTACTATCCGTCTTGCTCACTATCAGCATGACCAGTACTTCTACGATCTCTGTGACGAATACGGTATGGTAATTTGGGCTGAAATCCCCTACATCTCCAAGCACATGCCCACCGGTCGCGCTAACACCATCAGCCAGATGACCGAGCTTGTTGCACAGAACTACAACCACCCCTCTATCGTAGTATGGGGACTTTCCAACGAGATTTCTATCGGTGGATCTGATGCAGATCTTCTCGAGAACCACAATATTCTTAACGACCTCTGCCACAAGATGGACAAGACCCGTCTTACCACCATCGCGGCAGTTTCCATGACCAAGATGGACGATCCTTACCTTCAGATTCCTGACGTGGTTTCCTACAACCACTACTTCGGCTGGTACGGTGGCGACACATCCATGAACGGTCCTTGGTTCGACAAGTTCCATGCTATGCACCCATCCATTCCGATCGGTTGCTCCGAGTACGGCTGTGAGGCACTTAACTGGCACACCTCCGATCCCCGTCAGGGCGACTACACCGAGGAGTATCAGTCATACTACCACGAGGAGCTTATCAAGCAGCTCTACTCCAGACAGTATATGTGGGCTACTCACGTATGGAATATGTTCGACTTCGGTGCTGACGCAAGAGCTGAGGGCGGCGAGAACGGACAGAACCACAAGGGTCTTATGACTATGGACCGTAAGTACAAGAAGGACTCCTTCTATGCTTACAAGGCATGGCTCAGATCTGCTGAGGATGCTCCCTTCGTTCACATCTGCTCCAAGAGATACGTCGACCGTGTTGAGGACGTAACCAAGGTTACCGTTTACTCCAACCTTCCCGAGGTAGAGCTCTTCGTTAACGGCGAGAGCGTTGGCAAGCAGACTGCAGCCGACCACTTCTTCCGCTTTGAGGTTAAGAACGTTGGCGAGAGCAAGCTTGTTGCCAAGGCAGGTGATTGCACAGACGAGAGCGTTATCAGAAAGGTTGATACCTTCAACGAGGAATATCGCCTTGTAGAAAAGGGTGTAATCCTTAACTGGTTTGACATTGAGGAGAAGGAAGGACGCCTTTCTCTTAACTCCAAGATGAGCGACGTTATCAGCACTCTTCGCGGCAAGCTCTTCTTTGCCAAGGTTATGGGCAAGATGATGGGCGGCAAAAAGAAGAAGGGTGAGAAAAAGGAAAAGCCTAAGGCTATGGGCTTTGAGATCACATCCGACCTTATGGCAATGATGGGTGGCTTTACCGTTCTCCGTCTTCTCACTATGGCAGGCGGTATGATGAACGTAGAGTTCACCAAGGAAGAGCTTCTCGGCTACAACAAGAAGCTTAGCCGCATTCCTCAGCCTAAGAAAAAGAAAACCAATTAATCTCTAAAAAGGAGAATAAAAATATGCAAATGACATTCCGTTGGTACGGCGAAGGTAACGACCGTATCAAGCTGTCCGATATCAAGCAGATTCCCGGCGTTGAGGGTATCGTTTGGGCGCTTCACAGCAAGATGCCCGGCGAGATCTGGAGCGAAGAGGAAATCAAGGTTGTTATGGACCAGCTTCACGAATACGGCTTTAACGGTGACGTTGTTGAGTCGGTTAACGTTCACGACGACATCAAGATCGGCCTTCCTACCCGTGACCAGTACATTGAAAACTACAAGCAGACCATTCGCAACCTCTCCAAGTTTGGCGTAAAGGTTATCTGCTACAACTTCATGCCTATCTTCGACTGGACAAGAAGTGATCTCTTCCATCCCGTTGGAGACGGCTCCACCGCCCTCTTCTATGAAAAGGGTATGATCCAGAACGACTACAACGCTATGGCTCAGTACATCCTCGACTTTACCGAGAAGTACAATATGTCCTTCCCCGGCTGGGAGCCTGAGAGAATGGCAAAGCTTGATCAGCTCTTCAAGGACTATGCAGGTGTTGATCACGAGAAGCTTTGGGCAAATCTCAAGTACTTCCTTGAGGCAATTATGCCTACCTGCCGCGAGTGTGACATCAAGATGGCTATTCATATGGACGATCCGCCTTGGGATATCTTCGGCCTTCCCCGTCTTCTTATCGACGGCCCCAGCATTGACAGATTCCTTTCTATGGTAGACGACGAGTACAACTGTCTTACCCTCTGCTCCGGCTCTCTCAACGCAAATCCCGAGAACAACGTTGCTTCTATCGTAAGAAAGCACTGCGACAGAATCGCATTTGCTCACATCAGAAACGTAAAGCACTTTGAAAACGGTGATTTCTCCGAGGCAAGCCATAGAGATTGCGACGGTGACACAGGTATTCTCGACATTCTTAAGGCATACCACGACTGTGGATACAAGGGCTATATTCGTCCCGACCATGGCAGACATCTCTGGGATGAGAAGCCCGGCAACGTTCGTCCCGGCTACGGTCTGTACGACAGAGCGCTCGGCATTATGTATATGCTCGGTGTATGGGATATGCTTGACAAGCTTGATAATTAATATTGGAGGTAAATTAAAATGATTAATCTTCCCCTTAACGTAGATTTTTCCGGTAAGGTAGTAGTAGTTACCGGTGCGGGCGGCGTTCTTTGCGGCGATATGGCTCGCGCATATGCACAGGCAGGTGCAAAGGTTGCAGCTCTCGACCTTAATGAGGATGCAGTAAAGAAGCTTGCAGAGGAGCTTACCGCTGAGGGCTTTGTATGTATCGGCTACAAGGCAAACGTGCTTGATCCCATAGCTCTTGAAGAGGTACATCAGGCAGTTCTTCGCGACCTCGGTCCCTGCGACATTCTTATCAACGGTGCAGGCGGTAACAGCCCCAAGGCTACCACCGACAACGAGTACCAGCACGAGGCAAAGGAAGGCGGCAAGTCCTTCTTCGACCTTGATCCCAACGGTGTTGACTTCGTATTCAAGCTCAACTTCCAGGGTACTCTCCTTCCCACCCAGACCTTTGCAAAGGATATGGTAGAGAGAAAGAGCGGTAACATTCTTAACATTTCCTCTATGAATGCTTACATTCCTCTCACCAAGATTCCCGCATACTCTGCTGCTAAGGCTGGTATTTCCAACTTTACTCAGTGGCTTGCTACTCACTTTGCAGGAACAGGCATCCGTTGCAACGCAATTGCTCCCGGATTCCTTGTTTCTAACCAGAACCGCGCGCTCCTCTTCAATGAGGACGGCACTCCCACAGCAAGAAGCGCGAAGATCCTTAACGGTACTCCCATGGGTCGCTTCGTAGACTCCGAGGAGCTTCTCGGCGGTCTCTTCTTCCTCACCGATGACAAGTCTGCATCCGCTATTACCGGTGTAGTTCTTCCCATCGACTGTGGCTTCGCTGCATATTCGGGTGTATAATTATTCTTGAATATAAAAAAGGAACGGCATTGCCGTTCCTTTTTTTGTTGACATATGAGTTAATTTGTGTTAAAATGTTGATATATTAATATTAAGGAAAAATACCTATATGAAAAACAAGCTTTTAACCGCACTTTTAGGCTTCTTCGTCGCAATACTGATAATAACCTTCTCTATTGGTCTGCCGATCTACTTCAGACCCTTCTATTACATGCAGATAGATGCGCTTGATATAGAAGCATATTCTGGTGCTGACAGAGAGACCATAGTTGAAGCATATAACGAGTTGCTTGATTACCTTACCCTGCCGGGTCACGAGTTTGGTACGGGCAAATTCCCATACAGTGAAGAAGGAAAATCTCATTTCGTCGACTGTAAGGTACTATTCGACCTTAATGCGACCGCATTTATTATTTCACTCATAGGTGTAGCGGCTCTGCTGATACTGAAAAAGCTCGGCATATTTGAGCTTTGGCGTCCCTTCGGAATGAATATAACCTTCTGTTCGGGTGCGTACACTCTCGGTGGCTTTGCGCTTATCGGCGGTCTTGTGGCGCTTAATTTCGACGTGGCATTTACCGTGTTCCATAAAATATTCTTCCCCGGTAAGGATAACTGGCTCTTCAATCCCTACACCGACGGTGTTATTATGATCCTGCCTCAGGACTTCTTTATGAACTGTGCTATTCTTATTTTCTCATCAATAGTAATTCTCTGTGCCGGCTGTGTTATCGTAGGTCTTATTCAGGGATACAGAGCAAGGCTTAAAAAAGAGTTCGAGTAATCGCTTACTCATAAATAAATTGTTAACAAATACATATCCACTTGTAAACATTGGACACGTGATGTTGACTTAATATCCTTATCGGTGTATAATAAGGATGAACTTTAACCCACAGGAGTATTATATGGGAAATTATAACCGCCGCCCATCATTAAGAGAGCGATTTGCCATGTTTATGATGGGTAGATACGGTATTGACCGTCTATATTATTTTCTTCTTGCAATATGCTTTGCGATCATAGTTGTCAACATTTTTGTCAACTCGTTTATTCTTTCCTTGATAGAAAGTGCGCTGTTTGCATATGCGATTTTCCGCGTTTTGTCAAAAAATATTTACAAAAGACAGCAGGAAAACGAGAAGTTTATTAAAATGGCAGATAAGCCGAAGAAATTCTTCAATCTACAGAAGTGCAAAAGGCGTGACAAAAAAACCCACGTTTACAGAAGATGTCCGTCCTGCAAAAACAATCTTCGTCTGCCAAGACAAAAGGGTGAACATACAGTTGTTTGTCCATGCTGTAAGCATCGCTTTGACGTAAAGATATGAAAATAAAAAGAACAGATGAGAGGTATTACCCTGAGCATCTGTTCTTTTTTTATATAATTTCAAGCATTTTTAAAATGTATGCACCGCCGGCAACTAAAGCCAGAGCAAGAAGGATGATAAGTACACCCTTAACCTTCTTCCAAATAGCATATCTGCGTGCCTTGCGCTCGTAGCGGGAGATAGGATCGCGCTTGTGAGAAACGCTCTTAGCAAAGCGGTTAAGCCACTGAATATCCGACTTTGTAAGCTCATCAAGCTCATCCATAGCATTCTGCTCGTGAGCAATGATGTTCCTTGCCTTGCGATACTTAATAAGTCTGGGAAGAACCTCACTGCGCTCGGGAGCAAATCTCATCTCAACCAAGCTATTTATATAGGCGGAAACGCCGTTTCTGTCAACACCGAGACGATCGGCACAAGCCTTGTCAAGGTCTATATATGCCTTGAAGAAGGACATATTTATTTTATTTGCCATAGACGTTACCTCCAAAGAATCGATTATTCGCCACATTCAAACGAACATAACTATAACCATACTCTATTTTACACTAAATAAAACAGAATTTCAAGTCATTTTTGAAAATTATTAAAAATTATTAAATTTTCAGCTCTTTATTGACGTTTTTTTAAGTAAAACATTACCATGTAAGTGAAAACGGGGCTGTCACATTTGGCAAGACCGAAAAAGTCCGAGAATAAACAAAAAAGATCATTTGCATTTAAATTTTGTTAAATGAGACACTAATATGTTGAAATTCTACGAATTTCTCCGATTTTTATGGACTTTTTTCTACCGCCGTTTTCGAGGCTCGACGTACACCTGTACGCCTCACGCCTCGAAGAACGACGCTTCTTGCCTAAATCTGCCTATCCCCTAAAGGGGCTGTCTCAAATTTGCATTTGAGACAGCCCCTTTATATGTTTCTTATGGGAGATAGTTCTCAAAAATGATTCCGTCAAAGCCGTTTTTACGGGCAATCGCCTCATCCTCAGCCGAGCGAACGGTCCAAGCGATAGTAGGTACCTTGAAGAAGGCACGCACGAAGCGAAGTCCGAATGCGTTTGCGTGTCTGTGATCATAGGCGATAAACGCGGGACGGCAAAGGAAATTAAGCAGAAGCGACTGAAGTAGGAAGAACAGAGGCTTTCTCGACTTTTCATACTCGTAATAACGGTGAGAAAGAATTCCGCGAGGAATCTCGGGATACTGCTCCTTTACCACCTTAAGCGACATGGGATTAAAGGACTCAATGATAAATTCACCCTTGTAGACCTTAAGCATTTCGCAGGCTGCATGAGACACTGTTGAGTCACCTGCATTCTCCTTAATTTCAACAAGGAGAGGAACCTTGCCGTCGACAAGTGCAAGCACGTCAGAGAACAGCGGAATACCGTCATCAGTACCAGAAAGCTTAAAGGTAGCAAGCTCATCTGCAGTGAAATCAATAACCTTTCCTTCTTTACCGCAAACACGGTCAAGGGTGTCGTCGTGGAATACCACAAGCTTGCCGTCCTTGGAAAGACGAATATCAAGCTCGATACCAAATCCACCCAAGGCGGCAGCCTTGAAAGCGGACATAGAGTTCTCTGCCCTCTCCTCGTTATGCAGACCGCGGTGAGCATAATAGAGATTTTTAAATTTTGTCATTTTTTTTTTGTTCTTCGGAGCTATCAGGAAGAGATAGATCAAGAAAAGAACAACTATCGAAATAGGAATAGCAATCATTTTTTTAGCCTCTACAATAGAAAATTAGTCGTCTGCACCACCGAGAGCTGAAAGAGCATCCTGCTTTTCCGCCTTAGCATCACCGTGTTTAACGAAGAACATAGTGATGAAGGAGAAGATTACGAATACCGTACCGAAGGAGAAGAACATTGCTCTCATACCGAATGCATCGTAAAGGATACCGGAGAGAATAGGAGCAACGATCTGCGCCGCCATAGATGCGGTATAGTAGTAACCGGTGTATTTACCAACCTCGCCACCCTTAGCAAGCTCAACTACCATGGGGAAGGAATTTACGTTAATAGTCGCCCAACCAATGCCTGCAAGAGCAAAGATAGGATACATTACTATATTCTTTACTCCTGCACCGATAAAGTTACCGATGAAGAATGCAGTAGCAAGCATTATAATACCTGCAAGAATAGTCTTTCTTCTACCAAGCTTAGATGCAATAATACCTACGGGTATGTAGGAAACGATAGCAGCTGCCTGTGCAACGATAAGCGAAAGACCGTAGTCAATATTAAGAATAGTGGTAGCGTAAACTGTGTATTTACTTGTAATAGAGTTATAACCGATGTACCAGAGAGCAACAGATGCAAGGATAAGAAGAAGCGATGTCACCTCTGCCTTAGAGAGCGAACGCTTTTCTCCACCTTCCTCAACCTTTTCCTCAAGGCCGAGAGCAATAGACTCTTCTTCCATCTCAGACGCCCACTTCTTTTCCTTAACGGTAAGAAGGAATACGATAAGACCGATAAGCATTACGCTACATACGAGAAGGACGTAAGAGAAGTAGTGCATATAAAGCTTGCTGGAGGTGCTCATAACAGTGCTAAGCACGAGAATGATGATACCGCCTGCAGTACCCATAAGGTTGATGATAGCATTAGCCTTGGAACGAAGGGGCTTAACTGTTACGTCGGGCATAAGAGCAACGGCGGGAGAACGGAAGGTTGCCATTGCGATAAGCACGAGAAGAAGAACTGCCATAAAGCCAACAAGAGGCCATACGTTAGACATGGTGATCTCACGAGCCTCGGCAACGAGGTTCTCCTTGATAGCATTAAATACCTTCTCCGCCGCATCTACACCGAGATCCTTGGTCTCCTGGCTGATGAGACCTGCCTTAAGCTGATCCGCAAGGGTTGATTTAGTAGCATTGAAAGCTTCAAGAGCATTGTTATAAGCATCAACTATACCTGCATCCTTAAGAGCCTCAAGCTGAATACCGTTAACAAAGGTAAGTGCGATAAAGGAAAGAACTGCGGCAACCGTACCTATTACAATAAAGGGAGTACGTCTGCCAAACCTGGTCATGATCTTATCCGACAGTGCTCCGAAAAGAGGAAGCATAAACACGGCAAGAATATTGTCAATAGACATAATAAAGCCGGAAATACTGTGAGGAAGACCGTAGTGGTTGTTAAGTGCGAGCGGCACGATTGCGTCGTATGCCTGCCAGAAGGCAGAAATCAGAAAGAACGCAAAGCCCACAAGTATGGTTCTTTTGTAGTTCAGTTTCATATTTTTTCATTCTCCGCCTGTTTTATCCGAAGCCAAAGAGTGCATCGGCGAATATGCACTGTGTATATTTTACCATACTTATTATATTTTGTCAAATAAATATATAGTAAATGTCAATAAAATATATAGCAAATATCGATAAAATAATAAAAACTCCCGAAAAAAGCGAAAAATTCGCATCTTCAGGAGCTATTAAATATACTTTTTTACCCTATCAACCAAATTACCTGCCACAATACCGATCACAACACCGGCAATTGTGCCCGAAAGAATAAGAGGAATAATGTAGACTGCAATAGCAGTAGTTTCCATAACTATGCAGGCTGCAATAATCTGACCTGCATTGTGACATACACCGCCTGCAACCGATATACCGACAGAGGAAAATCTATCAAGCTTCTTAAGTAAGATCATTACCAAAAGAGCAAGTGCCGCACCCGAAAGGCTGTATATCAGGCTGACAAAATTGCCGAACAACAGAGCAGACAAAAATACTCGCACAACCGAAACACAGATGGCATACGGCCAACCCAGAGCATAGAGTGCAAATACAGTAGCGATGTTTGAAAGTCCGACCTTAACACCGGGTACCGCAACAAATGCAGGTATCATCGACTCTACGTAAGAAAGTATCATTGCCACGGCAATAAGAGCAGACAGGGTTACAAGCTGACGGGTCGTAAGCTTTTTACCAATCTTCAGGGAAAATTTCCTATCAGACATCTACGATTCCCTCCCCCTCGCCAACGATCTCGACGATAATTTTGTTAGGAAGGCAAACGATCGTCTGTCCAACGTAGGAGATCCTGCCGGCATTAACACATCCGTTTTTTGAGAATTTATCCGGACAGTTAGCCTCGCGCATATAAGCCTCACCGTTTTCGATTACAAGAACATTACTGCCGTTATTGATGTAAAATACACCGTCAATGTCAAGAGGATATTCTGCCACCTTAACACCGTCAACCGAAACCTCGGCAACAGCGCCCTCCTCTCTCGTAAGGAAAACAAAAAGCAAAACGGAAAGGCTGATGATCAGAAGAATGCCAACAAGAATAATATCCGAACGAAGCTTTTTGTCTTCAAGAAATTTCTTAAGCATTTTCTTTTTCCTTTCCGTTTTGTTTTAAAATGTAAATAATTGTTTGCGTTTTATAGCATTTTATATAATTTTGATAAAGTGCGAAGATTTTGGGGCGACAGGCGTAGAAATCTACGTCGAGCCCCAAAACTCTAAAGCAATTTACAAAATTACTCGAAGTGAGTTCCGCAGGTGAAGTTTTCGAGGTGAATACACTTCTTAGGACATACCTGCTGACAGGATCCGCATCCTGTACACTTTTCGTAATCGATTACAGCAAGGTTGTTTACTACCTTGATTGCGCCCTCGGGACAGGTCTTCTGGCACTTCATACAACCGATACAACCGTTGGAGCAAGCCTTGTTTGTTACAGCACCCTTATCATTGCTGGAGCACTTAACAACTACACGGGTAGATTCGCTTACGATATGAATAATGCCGTTAGGACAAGTCTTTGCACAAAGACCGCATCCTATACACTTGGTAGGATCGACGTCTGCAACACCGTTTTCGGGGTTGATAGTAATTGCATCCTTAGGACATACTGCGATACAATCGCCGTAGCCAAGACAAGCGTAGGTACATACGGTATCACCGGAGTAAGAGAGCTTTGCTGCCTTACAGGACTTAGTTCCGTCGTAAACGTACTTTCTGTCCTCAGGCTTACAATGACCGTTACAAGCAACGTAAGCAACCTTTGCATCAACGTCACCTGCTGCAAGACCTACGATCTCACCAATCTGAGCTGCAACGTCAGCGCCACCGGGGATACAGAGGCTGGGGTTATCGCACTCGCCCTCACCGAGAGCCTTAGCATAACCGTCACAGCCCGAATAACCGCAGGCACCACAGTTAGCGCCGGGAAGGCAGTCACGAACAGCAACGACCTTCTCATTTTCCTTAACTGCAAAGAAGCTTGCAGCAAGGGTAAGAACAATAGCACAAATAAGAGCAATCAGCGCAAGAACGCCTAAAGCAATGAGTATTTCCATTTTCTTACCTCCTTAATTCATGCCGAGCATACCGTCGATAACGCCTGCAAATCCGTAGAATGCAAGAGAAACGATAGCAGCAGCGATAAGAGTTGCGGGAAGACCCTTAATAGCCTTAGGAGCAGGACAGTTATCGGTCTTGGAACGAACACCTGCGAAGAGAACCATTGCGAAGAGGAAGCCGAGACCTACACCAAGAGAGGAGAGGAGAGCGGTTCCAAAGTTGGTTACGTAGTCGTAGGAAAGGTTGTCGATTGCGATACCAAGCACTGCACAGTTGGTAGTGATAAGAGGAAGATATACACCGAGAGACTTATAAAGCGCGGGAATAAACTTCTTTAAGATTATCTCAACGAACTGAACGAGAGCTGCGATAACGAGAATGAATACGATGGTCTGAAGATATTCAAGCTTGAATGCCTCAAGAACATGCTTCTGGATAGGATAGGTAACCGCGGTAGCAACGAGCATTACGAAGATAACTGCTGCGCCCATACCTGCTGCCTGGTCAAACTTCTTGGAAACTCCGAGGAAGGGACAAATACCGGTTGTCTGCTGAAGAACGTAGTTATTCGCAAAAACACCAACCAAAATGATATAAAGTAATTCTTTTAACATTTATGCTTCCTCCTTCTTATTTTCTACGAGAGTGTTATTCTCGCTTGCAGAAACGAGCTCTGCATTTTCAGAGCAGGAAACTCTGCCACAGATAGATGCGGAGGGACAACCCTCGCAGGAGAAGTTCTTTCTCTTTTCAGCGCCCTTCTTAGGACCGATAACGTTAACGATAGCGATAAGGATACCGTAAACAAGGAAGCCACCGGGAGCTGCAGTAAGAATAGGAATGTTGTACTCACAGAGTACGGGAATCTTGATAGCCTCAAGGCCGAGAGCATCAAGGTTGATCATACCTGTACCGAAGATCTCTCTGATAAACGCCATAAGGAAGAGAGCAATAAGGAAACCGAGACCCATGCCGAGACCGTCGAGTGCGGAATCAAGGGGCTTGTTCTTTCTTGCAAACATCTCTGCTCTACCAAGAATGATACAGTTAACAACTATAAGTGCAAGCCATGTACCAAGCAGACTGTAAATATCAGGAAGGAATGCCTGAAGAAGCATCTGAATAATGGTAACGAAGCCTGCGATAACTACGATGTAGCAGGGGATACGAACTGTATCGGGAATGATTTTTCTAAGAAGCGAAATAAGTGTGTTGGAGCAGATAAGAACCAGGGTTGCCGCAATACCCATGGATATTGCGGAAACGATGCTGGTGGAAACTGCGAGTACGGGACAAGTACCAAGGACGAGAACGAGAACGGGGTTCTCAGCAATAAGACCCTTAAGTACGATCCAAAGCTTGCTGTTCTTATTCATTAGTTGGTACCTCCTTCAATAATTTCGATAGCGGTGAAGCAACGAAGAATAGCTTCCTTATAACCGCCGGTAGTATTGGTAGTTCCTGCAACGGTATCAACTTCACCTGCTTCTGTCTCATTCTTACCAATGAAGTTAGAGTTGTACGCGCCATCCTCAAGCTGAGGACCACCCCATGTGGGAGTCTCCTTGTGGCTGATAGTCTGAGAATCAATGATAATGCCGTCAGCAGAAATAGAAACCTTAATAGTATAACGCTCACCGGATGCGTGCTCGTGGCTGGGATCACCCTTCTTACCGTGACCGTCACACTGGATCTCGATAACGTAGTTGCCGGTTGCGGTCTTCTGAACGGAATTGATAACTCTGAAGATTCTTCTGATATCTGTAGCAACTCCGGACTGGTTGTACATAGAAACGTCAATGTCTGTAAGCTGAGTTGCAGATACGATTGCAACAGCAGCCTCTGCAAGAGCATTGTTCTCGTTGTCGCCAAGAGCAACACCGTCAGAGCCAACACCGATGAATGTACCGGTAGAATCAGTACCGATCACACATACGTAGCCTGCACCGTTGGTTGCCTCGTAGATCGCATCAAAGCCCTCAACGATCTCAACCATAAACATCTTGGTGAATTCACCCTCACCTGCAGGAAGAGCTGCGTCAAGTGCGTCAGCAAACTTCTCTTCCTCGGTTCTGGTATCAACCTCTTCACCGCTGAGGATCTTAGCAACGCTGAATGCGTTGAGAATTGCGTTCTTATAAGCAGTAGTGGTAAATGTAACACCTGCAACGATATCAACACCACCTGCTTCTTCTTCATTCTTGCCAATGAAGCTTGCATTGAACTTGCCGTCCTGAAGATGAGTACCACCGATGTTATCGGTTTCTGCATGAGAAACGGTCTGAGCATCAACTATCTTGCCTTCTGCATCAATAACAACCATAACAACGATGGGAGTATCAGCAGTATAGTTACCGGAGGTCTTGATTTCGATTACGAATGTACCTGCGCCGGTCTTCTTTACAGAATTTACATAATTTGCAATAAGAGAATTATCCATATAAGGAGTGAGGTCTACGTCAACGGTTACGTTAGCCTTAACGCTTGCGATAGCAGCCTCAGCAAGAGCCTTATGCTCTGCACTCATCTCACCAACTGCCTTGCCATCTGCATCAACGCCAAGGAAGATACCTGTAGAATCGGTACCGATTACGCAAACGTAACCCTTACCGTTTACCGCCTCGTAAACAGAGTCAATACCTTCAATAGCAGAGAGAAGAACAACCTTGGTGAATTCCTCACCACCCTCGGGAAGAGCTGCCTCAAGAGCATCCTGGAACTTCTCCTCCTCGGTACGGATATCAACAGAGCCACCACCGAGAATGGTCGCGGTATTGATAGCGTCCTTAACTGCAGCACGGTATGCGTTAACTGTAAGGCTGGTTGCACCTGCCTCAACGTCTACGATAGAGTTGATGTCGGAGCCTACAACCTTATCACCCATACCACCCTCAAGACCCCAGGTCTCGTTGGATGCGATACAGGTAGCACCGGTTACTACACCCTCGTTGGATACACCAACGATAATGATCATACCGCTTGCATAACCCTTGGTCTCAAGCTTGATAGCGTAGCCCATGCCACTCTTTTCTTTTTTAGCTTCCTTTACAGTCTTAGGAAGTGTGTACTGGGAGAGATCAACAGTTTCAAATCCGGTTGCGCCCTCCATAACGCTGAAGTAAGCCTCGTTAGCAGCCTGCTCAAGTCTGTCTGCAATAATGGGAGCAGTAACAGAGTTAACAGCCGCAAGAACGGTAGCGAATACAGCGCAAATTATTACAAGGACAAGGACGTCCTTTAAAGATTTCTTAAAATCCATTATTTGCTACCTCTCTTTCCGAGAGCACGAGGTTTAGTCCAGCCCTCAATGTAAGGAGAAAGAATGTTCATAAAGAGAATTGCGAAGGAAACACCCTCGGGATAGTTACCGTAGAATCTAATAAGGAAGGTGATAAGACCGCAACCGAATGCGAAGATCATCTTGCCTGTACGTGTGATAGGAGTGGTAACGTAGTCGGTTGCCATAAATACTGCACCGAATACAAGGCCGCCACCGAGCACCTGATAAAGAGCAAGGTTAACGTCGCCTGTTACGATGAGAGAAAGAAGGAATACGGTAGCAACCATAATAAGAGGAGTTTCAAAGTTGATAACCTTACGTGCTACAAGATAGATGAAGCCGAGAGCAAGCGCGATCATACAGGTCTCACCGATAGAGCCGCCTCTTGTACCAAGAAGCATATCAACGATAGAGGGAAGCTCCTCACCCTTAGCAATTGCCTCAAGGGGAGTTGCACCTGCAACGAGATCGGGATTGAAGGCATGCTTGGGAGCAACGCCGCCTGCAAGAGCTCCGCTGAAGCAAACGAGCATAAATACTCTACCTGTCGCAGCAGGGTTAGCAAAGTTTGCACCAAGACCACCGAAGAGGCACTTAACGACTACGATAGCGAATACCGAGCCGAGAACGCACTGCCATACGGGAGCATCAGCACGAAGGCTGAGACCGAGGATAAGGCCGGTGATAATTGCGCTGAAATCAAATACTGTCTGTTCCTTCTTAACAGCAAGGTTGAAGAGGAACTCGGAAACTACAGCAGTAAGTACGCAAGTAAATACTACGAGCAACGCACGGATACCGTAGATAATTGCACCTGCAACAACAGCAGGAAGAAGTGCAATGATAACGTCCAGCATAAGTCTGGGAGTATCGTGCTTAGTTCTGATGTGAGGGGAGGATGAAACTATAAGCTTATTCATTTTCACATTACCTCCTTAGTTTTTCTTAGAAGCCAGCGTAGCACGCAGGTCATTCTTTGCAAGCTTGTTGTTTTCAACAAGAGGACGGCGAGAGGGACAAGCATAAGAGCAGCTGCCGCAATCAATGCAGCTAAGCACGTTTTCGCTCTGAAGCATAGCCGCGCGCTCGTTCTTATCCTCGATCTTCATCGCCTTAACGAATGCAGTAGGATTAAGTCCCATAGGACAGTGTGCAACGCACTTGCCGCAATGGATACAGGGATACTGAGTCTTAGGAAGAGAATCCTTAACGTTAAGAGCAAGAAGCGCGTTGGTGTTCTTATAAATGGGAGCGTCAAGATCGTATGCCGCAATACCCATCATAGGACCACCGTAAAGCACCTTGCCGAGATCCTCAAAATCAGCATCACAGAAGGTAAGAACATCTCTAATGCTTGCACCAACGGGAACGTAAACGTTCTTGGGAGACTTAACAGCAGAACCGTCAACGGTAACGTGTCTCCAGGTATAGGGACGTCCTGTCTCAAGATAATCTGCCATAAAAGCAACCGACGTAACGTTGAACATTACGCAGCCAACGTCAGAGGGAAGCTTGCCATCAGGAATGATTCTGCCGAGAAGGGTGTAAACAAGGGTCTTCTCTGCACCCTGAGGATACTCAGAGGGAAGAGCAACAACCTTAACCTTGGGATCACCTGCAAACTCCTCGGTCATCTTCTTGATAGCCTCGGGCTTATTCTTTTCGATAGCAACGATGATCTGCTGAGGGCCGGGTATATACTCCTCAATAACCTTAACACCGCGAGCTACGTGATTTGCAGCATCGATCATAGTACGGTTATCAACTGTGATGTAAGGCTCACACTCTGCACCGTTGATGATAATGGTGTCAATATTCTTGCTGATAGCGTTTTCAAACTTGTTAGCTGTGGGGAAGCCTGCGCCTCCGAGACCAACAAGACCACTCTCACGGATTGCCTGACAAAGCTCCTCCGCATTTGTAACAACGGGGGGAGTAATACCGGGATCCAAGGTCATTTCTCCATCAGACTCAATGGTAATAGCCTGACAGGTCTTACCGTTAGCAAGAAGGAAGTCTCCAATCTTCTTAACGGTACCGGATACAGGGGAGTGGATAGGTGCACTTACCTTACCGTCTGCCTCTGCAACCTTTGTTCCAACACAGACCTTATCGTTTACCTTAACGACAGGAATAGCGGGCGCACCGATATACTGAGACATAGGCAGAGTGATGACTGTGGGAGTCTGCATCTGGCTTGCTGTCATATCAGCGGTATGCTTTCTGTGAGGAAGTTTGATTTTTCCTAATTTAGACATTCGCTTTTCTCCATTCTGCCGCGAAGCGGCGAGTTTTGCATTGTTTATATATTTTTTGATAAAAAAATAACAAAAATATTTATAATATTGCATCTTTTAAATAATAGCACAACTGTACTTAAAAGTCAAGTGGATAAGTTTACAAATTAACCATTTATTATTTACAAATGTAAATAAAATAGGAAATTTTGACACAAAAGGATAAAAAAAGAGGCTGTCTAGCTGCGACAACCTCTTAAAATCATATTGAATTAGCCTATAAATGAACCGAGAAAATCACCGAAGGCAATGCCTGTGATCGAAAAAACCACGCCGAATATTGCGACGATAAGTGCGGCAAGCGAAAGCTTGTCAAAGTAGCCTAAATTTTTTCTGGAGATCACGCCTGCTCCCACAGAAGCAAGACCAAGAACAAGACCTAACCAAGGTAAAAATGAAAGTGAAACCGAAAGAATGGAGAGTGCAAGAGCGCCAACCGACCAGGTTCTTCTCTGTTCCTTGTTTTTAATAACCTTCTTGTATACGTATCCCGACTCACCACCGTTTTCATCAGAGGGGGTATTGTTATTCTCGTTAAACTCTGTGCTCATATCAAGTCTTCCTTTCTTTGTTTCTACCATAGTATTTTAACATACTTTTTAAAAATAATCAATCCCTTATCGAAAAAAGTTGTTTTTTATCTTTTTTTCGAGTTTTTTCTTTTCATGAATAAAATTGTCTTTTGAGTTAAATAATTCTTTCAAAACCGCATTTTAGTTGGCATAATGTAAAATATAGTTTGCAAATAAGAGGTTAAAATGAATTCAAAAGACAAGAAATCGTTAATTAAACAATTTTCACCGGGTTCATCAATTTTAAAAAATTCTTTGTTAGCTTTTCTCTTTGGAGGCGCAATTTGTGTCATAGGACAGCTACTTTCGTTGCTGTACAGCTATCTTGGACTTGATAAAAAAACCGCAGGAACGCTTGTTACGGTAACCCTGATTTTTCTTGCGGCACTACTGACAGCACTCGGTATTTTTGATAAAATAGCCCGTCATGCCGGTGCAGGAACTCTGGTGCCTGTAACAGGATTTTCTAACGCAGTAGTCAGTCAGGCAATGGATGCCAAAAGCGAGGGTTACGTGCTTGGAGTAGGAGCAAAGATCTACACAGTCGCAGGCCCGGTAATTCTCTACGGTCTGTTATCCGGTACGGTTTATGGGTTGATTTACTATATTTATCTCGTTGTGGAGGAGATGATGCGATGAAACGAATTACAAGGCTGAAAACACCAATTCATTTCAAAAGCTGGGCTGCGGTTGGTGGCTACGAGGAAAGACGAGGACCGCTGGGAGAAAAATTTGATTTTTGTGACACCTCGGACAAGTTTGGACAAAAGACGTGGGAGCTTGCGGAAGCAGAGATGGGCAGAGTTGCACTTAACACTTCCCTCTCCAAGGTAAGCTTATCTCACAGCGACGTAGAGCTTCTAATAGCCGGAGATCTGCAAAATCAGTGCGTAGCCTCGTCGACCGGTCTATCAAGCTTCGGTATTCCCTTTTTAGGTGTATACGGTGCCTGCTCCACCTGTACCGAATCGATAATGACGCTGTCATCCTTCATTGATTCATCCGAGGATATGCAGATCGGCGCGGCACTTACTACCTCCCACAATGCGGCTGCCGAAAGACAGTTCCGAACACCGATCGAATACGGAGGACAAAGATCTCCCACAGCACAGTGGACGTCGACTGCCGCAGGAGCATTCATTCTTGCGAGAGGATACGGAGAGGTTATGATAACCGAATATATGCCCGGCAGGATCGTTGACGGCTCTACCTCCGACGGAGCAAATATGGGCGGAGCTATGGCATTCGCCGCCTTCGACAGTATCAGCGCATATTTTATGGAATCGGGTGAGGATATACGAAGCTTTGATTACATCGTGACGGGAGATCTCGGTAAGGTTGGATCTAACATTTTGAAAGAACTTTTATCCAAGGAGCTGCCCGGAACGGAGGGATTACACACCGACTGCGGACTTTTGCTGTACGATTTTCAGAATCAGGATGCACACAGCGGAGCATCGGGCTGTGGAACGTCGGCATCTGTACTTGCATCTCACTTTTTGCCACTTTTAGCAGAGAAAAAAATACACAAGATCCTATTCCTGTCAACAGGCGCACTGATGAGTCCGTCAAGCCTGCTGCAAGGAGAAAATATTTACGGCATTGCGCCACTAATAAGACTTGAGTCGGGAGAGAAACAATGACGATGACCGAGCAGATTTTTTTAACCTTTATTTCAGGTGGAATTATATGCGTTATTGCCCAGTTGCTGATAGATCTTACAAAGCTCACACCTGCAAGAATTCTCGTAAGCTACGTGTCGGCAGGCGTGTTTATTTATGCTGTGGGAGCATACGAGCCAATGTTTGAGATCTTCGGGGCGGGGGTATCCGTACCCCTTATCGGATTTGGCGCAAATATAGCGCGCGGTGTGAAGGAGGCGGTAGAAAAAGAGGGACTTATGGGTGTTCTCACAGGTGGACTTACTGCATCGGCTGCAGGTATTACCGCAGCCCTTCTTTTCGGTCTTTTCGCCTCGTTTTTATTCAAATCAAAGTCCAAAAGAATGTAAACTATACTTTAAAATCAACCCCATAATTTATGTAAATGTTTTTTTACAGATTTATATTGATTTTTTCTATTATATATGTTATAATATATTGTATTATTATAATTGTATGAGTATTTAGAAAGGAAAAATCAAGATGAACGAGCTTTTTGAAATATCAATGGCGATGAAGGAAGAGCTCAGAGCAAGATTAGGCTCTCCACAATCCTCCTTTGACCTTTGGTTCGGTGATTTTAATCTCACCTCTCTCGATGAAAGCCGTGCGGTGTTCTCCACCCCCACGAAGCTGAGAAAACAGATTCTCTCAACAAGATATATTTCGCTTATCAGCGAGGTTCTTACAGACGTCATCGGTTTCTCTGTTGAGATAGAGATCTTCTCTCTCGATGAGGACAGCGGCTTTACTCCGGGCGCGTCTGCTCCCGTTGAAAATATGGATAAGCATTTTGAAAAGGATGCGCTTAAAAAGAGCGAGCGCAAGGAAAAGAAAATAGAGGAAATTCTTAACACCGCATCATCGGATAAGAAATCTCTGCTTGACGAATACACCTTCGATAACTTTATTGAGGGAGAGTCAAACAAGTTTGCCAAGGCGGTTTGTTACGCCGTTGCAAACGACATTTCCTACTGCAATCCTCTCTTCCTTTACGGTCATTCGGGACTCGGTAAGACTCACCTTCTCTACGCGATCATGAATCATATGAAGAAGAAGGATCCCGACCTTAAGATCGTTTACAAAAAGAGTGAAACCTTTATCAACGAGCTTATCGACGCGATTTCTAATCATTCCACCTCCGAGTTTAAGGAAAAATACCGCTCGGCAGACGTGCTTATGATTGACGATATTCAGTTTATTGCAGGTAAGGAATCCACACAGGAGGAGTTCTTCCACACCTTCTCTGCCCTCTATGAGGCGGAAAAGCTGATCATACTCACCTCCGACCGTCCTCCCAAGGAGATCAATCCCTTGATGGACAGACTCCGTACCAGATTTGAGTGGGGTCTTATCGCAGACATTCAGCCCCCCTCATTCGAGTTAAGACGCGCGATCATCAAGAAAAAGAGCGAGGATATGGGTCTTACCTTCCCCCCTCACCTTATCGACTACATTGCCGAGCGTCTTAACAACAACATAAGACAGATCGAGGGAATTCTTAAGAAGCTTTACGCTATCCACTCCTTCACAGGTCTTGAGATCACCAAGGAATCTATCGACAACGTTATTTCCATCGTTGATCCCGGTAACATTCCCACCGACGCTATGGTGGAAAAAATTCTTCATCACGTCAGCAGAAAGTACGGTGTATCGGTTGAGGACATTAAGTCCAAGAAAAAGACCGACAGCATCGCAGGTGCAAGACATATTTCAATCTACATAATCAGAAAGCTTACCGACCTGTCGCTTAAGGAAATAGGAAAGATATTCGGCAGAGATCACTCTACGGTTATCTCATCCATCAACAAGATAGAGCTTAATATTAAGACGGTTAAGAATTACGAGGGTGAGATCAACCTTCTTGTAAAAGAAATTAAGGATAATTAGTTTTCAAGAAAAATATGTGGAAATGTGGAAGGAATGCTGTTGGCCTGATATTACTTTAGAGTGCAAAAATGTGTAGTTAACTCTCCTAATTGGACCTAAGAAGTTGTTCTATACCGAGTGTTGATAAAAAATCGGTGAAAACTTCAGGAAAATCAAGGGATAGTAGAGTTTTCCACACTGCTAACACCCCTTACTACTACCACACCTACCAATAATATAAAAACATTCATTCTATTCTTCGACCGACAGGTCGGAGGGAAAGGACAAATATGAGATTTACGGTATCAAAATCAGCTTTTATCAATAAACTGACTCCCGCTATGGGAACGGTTTCCAATAAGGGTACAATTACTGCTATCGAGGGTGTTCTCATTGAAACCCTTGATGACGGAAGAATAAGAATATCTACATACGATATGACCAAGGGTGTAAGATCTACTCTCGAGGCAATTTCCATTGAGCGCGAGGGTAAGTACATCATCAATGCGCAGCGTCTTTACCAGACCGTACGCGTAATGCCCGAGGACGAGGTCGTTATCGACGTAAACGATAAGCTTAACTGCACTGTTTCCAGCGGAAAGGCATCCTTCTCTATGTTCGCAATGAGAGGAGACGAGTTCCCTAACCTTCCCGAGCTTTCGGGTGATCGCGGATTTATGATTTCTTCCGCAAAGATCCGTCTTATGATCGGCAAGGTTGCTCACTCTATCGCAGAGATGGACAACAGACCCATGCTTTGCGGTGCATATTTCAAGGTTACCGACGGCAATCTTGAGGTAGTTTCCTGCGACAGCTATACTCTTTCCCGTTGCTCTGTAAAGTGCGATATTACCTCGCTCTTTGCTTCAAGTGACATTGATTTTGCTTTCATTATTCCCGGTCATGCATTAAGCGAGCTTTCCAAAAACCTGGCTGAGGGTGACGAAGAGGACGTTGAATTCTATATTTCGAGAAAGCATGCTATCATCAAGAAGGGTGACAGCATCTTCTTCACCAGAACCATTGATTCCGAGTACATCGACTACAATAGAATCACTCCCAAGGACAACGATATTACCGTTGTAGTTGACAGAGAAAGATTCCTTGACGGTCTTGAAAGAGCAAATATCGTTGCTGACGAGAAGATCAAGGGCAGCACCAGAAGCTACGTTAAGCTTACAACCGACGATCAGTTTATTTCTATCACCTCCGCATCTGTAAACGGACGCGTATCCGACGAGATGGAGTGTGTACACGAGGGTAGAGATATTGAAATCGGCTTCAACTGCCGTTACCTCATCAATTCGGTTAAGGTTGCCGAGGGCGAGAATATCAAGATCACCCTTAAGAGTCCTACGCAGGCTATCACTATTGAGCCTGCAGAGGAGGACGATGAATTTAAGTACTTCTACATGATTCTTCCCGTAAGAATGAACGAACAGAAATGATTATAAAAAGATTCAGGGCGGAGAACTTTCGCAATATTGAAAAATGCGATATTGAATTCTCCCCCGGCGTCAATCTTTTATACGGCAAAAACGCTCAGGGTAAGACTAACGTAGTCGAGGGAATATATTATTTCTCTCGCGGCAGATCCTTCAGAGGGCGAGAGGATAAGGAGCTTGTGCGCTTTGGTGAGGAGGGCTTCCGCATCTCTCTTGAATTTCAGTCCCAAATGGGGGATGAAAAGCTGGAATACGCTATGTTTGGCAGAGAGCGTCTGCGTAAAAAGAATGACTATAAGATAAATAAAGTAACCGAGATGATAGGCAGCTTTAAGGCTGTGCTGTTCTACCCCGACGATCTTGGACTTGTAAAGGACGGACCCGAGGAGCGCAGAGGATTTCTTAACGTGGCGGCATCTGTCTGCTATGCACCCTATATCAAATATTACTCGGATTACAAAAAGGCGCTTGAAAACCGCAACTGTATACTGAAGATGATGCAGAAGGGACTGCCGGTTGATCCGATGGAGCTTGAATCCTGGTCGGAATCAATGGCTGAATATGCATCGTATATTTATCTTTTCCGTGAGGATTACGTCGAGCGACTGACGAAATATGCAGGTAAAATACTTAAAGATATTTCCGACGGTGGCGAGGAGCTTTGTTTAAATCACGAAAGCTCGGTAGAAAACGGTATGCGCGACAGACTTAAGGTCAAAGAGGAGTATAAGCGAATACTCACCTCATCGATTGACCGAGAGATAGCCGCAGGCGTTACTCTTTTTGGTCCTCACAGAGATGACCTTGATATACGGATAAACGGTAAGAGCGCAAGAGCCTTTGCCTCACAGGGACAGCAGAGATCAATCGTATTGGCACTGAAGCTGTCTGAAGGTGAGGTAATAAAGGAAATATGCGGAGAATATCCTGTATTTCTCTTTGACGACGTATTAAGCGAGCTTGACGAGAGACGCAGAAAGTATGTATTGTCGGAGATAGGTGACAGACAGATAATCATCACATGCTGTGACAGAAATGAATGCATCGGCTTTACCGATAACGAAATCGAGGTTTCGGGAGGAAGATATGTATCTTCATATAGGTAATAGAAAGAGCGTTAAGAAAAAGGATATAATAGGCATTTTTGACCTTGACACCTCAACCGTCACCAAGACAGGAAAGGATTTTATCGCAAAGCTTGAAAAGGCGGGCGCGGTAGAATATGACGACGACGATCTTCCCAGATCATTCGTACTTGTCAGTGAGAAAGGCAAATGCAAGCTTCGACTTTCAAGAATATCCTCCAAGGGTCTTCTTGCAAGAGCAAATGAAGAGACAGAAGACAAATAAGTCAGAAAATAAAGCTTTTGAAAGGCAAAACATAAGTTATGGCAAATCAAGTAGAAACCAAGAACTACGACGATAGTCAAATACAGGTGCTTGAAGGCCTTGAGGCGGTAAGAAAACGCCCGGGTATGTACATTGGTACGACCTCTATCAGAGGACTTCACCATTTGGTATATGAGATCGTAGACAACTCAATAGACGAGGCGCTTGCAGGCGAGTGTGATTCCATTAAAATCACCATTTGGCCCGACAACAGCGTATCGGTAGAGGATGACGGCCGAGGAATTCCCTCAGGTATGAATGAAAAATTAGGTCTTCCCACCCTTGAGGTCGTATATACCGTACTTCACGCAGGCGGTAAATTCGGCGGTGAGGGTTATAAGATTGCAGGCGGTCTGCACGGTGTAGGTGCGTCGGTAGTAAACGCTCTGTCCGAGTGGGTAGAGGTAGAGAACTGCCGTGACGGTAAGAAATATACCGAGAGATTTGAAAAGGGCGCTGTTGCCCGTCCCTTCAAGTGTGAGGGTGACTCAAACGGCAGACACGGTCTTTACGTTCGCTTTAAGCCCGACCCCGAGATCTTCGAGGAGACCGTATTCGATTACAATATTCTTCTCACAAGAATGAGAGAGCAGTCCTTCCTTAATGCAGGTGTAAGAATTATTCTTACCGATAAGAGAGAGGGACTTGAGCGCGAGGAAATACTCTATTACGAGGGCGGTATCATCTCCTTCGTTGAGTATCTCAATAACGAAAAGCGCGGTACACCCATACATAGTGACGTAATTTATATGAAGGGCGAGCGTGACGGCTCTATTGCAGAGGTAGCTATGCAGTATAATGACAGCTACAATGAGACCATCATCTCCTTCGCAAACAATATGTCTACCATCGAGGGCGGTACACACGAAACAGGCTTTAAGACTGCGCTTACCAGAGCTATAAATAACTACGCGCGCAAGAGCGGTATTATTAAGGGCGATGATAAGGGTCTGTCGGGCGAGGACGTAAGAGAGGGCCTTGTTGCCATCATCTCTGTTAAGCTTACCGACGCGCAGTTTGAGTCACAGACCAAGGCAAAGCTTGGTAACAGCGAGATCAGAACTCTCGTTGACTCTATAGTAGACATAAAGCTTGAGGAATACTTTGAAGAGAATCCCTCACAGGCTAAGCTTATAATTGAAAAGGCTATGGCTGCAAGCCGTGCAAGAGAGGCGGCAAGAAAGGCAAGAGAGCTTACAAGACGTAAGAACGTGCTTGAGGTTTCTACCCTTCCCGGTAAGCTTGCAGACTGTAACGAAAAGGAAGCAAGACTTACCGAAATATATCTTGTAGAGGGAGATTCCGCGGGCGGTTCTGCAAAGAACTGTCGTGACAGCCGTTTCCAGGCTATTCTTCCCCTCAGAGGTAAGGTGCTTAACGTTGAGAAGGCAAGACTTGATAAGGTATACTCCAATACCTCTATCATTCCTATTATTCAGGCGCTCGGCTGCGGTATCGGAGATGACTTTGATATCGAAAAGCTCCGTTACGGCAAGATAGTTATTATGGCCGATGCCGACGTCGACGGCTCGCACATCAGAATTCTTCTTCTCACCTTCTTCTTCCGTCATATGAGACCTCTTATCGAGCAGGGACACGTATATCTTGCGCAGCCTCCGCTTTATAAGATCTATAAGGGCAAGCAGCTTCGCTATGCATTCTCCGAGGAAGAACGCCTTAATGCTATTGAGGAGCTTGGTGGCAAGGGCGTTGAGTCCGAGAGATATAAGGGTCTTGGTGAGATGGATGCTGAGCAGCTCTGGGAAACCACAATGGACCCTGAGAGAAGAACTCTGCTCAAGGTAACCATCGACGATGCAATCGCCTGTGACGAGATATTCTCGGTGCTTATGGGTGATATGGTTGAGCCCAGACGTGATTTCATTACTAAGAACGCGAAGTTCGTAGAAAATCTTGATATTTAAGGAGGGAATAATAATGGAACATACATATAAAAGTACAGATATAGAATTCCCTCAGCAGCATATAGAGCTGCGCGATATGGAAAAAGAGGTGAGACAGTCCTTTATCGAGTATTCGATGAGCGTTATTACCTCAAGAGCTCTTCCCGACGTGCGCGACGGTATGAAGCCCGGACAGAGAAGAATCCTCTACGCTATGTACGAGGATAATCTTACTCACGACCGTCCCTTCAGAAAGTCGGCTACTACAGTAGGTAACGTGCTTGGTAGATACCATCCTCACGGTGACTCTGCAGTTTACGGCACAATGGTAAGAATGGCGCAGGACTTCTCTCTCCGTTATCCTCTCATCGAGGGTCACGGTAACTTCGGTAACGTTGACGGTGACGGCGCAGCTGCATACCGTTACACCGAGGCGAGAATGTCGAGAATTGCTAACTTCATGATGAGCGACATTGAGAAAAACGTCGTTCCCATGACACGTAACTTCGATAACACAAGAGATGAGCCCACAGTCCTTCCCTCCCGTCTTCCTAACCTGCTTATTAACGGTTCGGTTGGTATTGCGGTAGGTATGGCTACCAATATTCCTCCTCATAATCTCACCGAGGTTATCGATGGTATCGTTTACAGAATTGACAACCCCGAGTGCTCGGTTGACGACCTTATGATGTTTATCAAGGGTCCTGACTTCCCCACCGCCGCCGTTATCTACGGTTCTCGCGGTATCAAGGAGGCATACGAAACCGGTCGCGGTAAGGTTTATATCAGAGCAAGAGCAACTATTGAGGACGAGCATAGAAGAATTATCTTCACCGAGATTCCTTATATGGTAAACAAGTCCATGCTTATTGAAAGTATGGCAAATCTGGTTAAGGAAAAGAAGATTGAAGGCATTACTGCTCTTCGCGATGAGTCGGGCAGAGGCGGTATGAGAATCGTTGTTGAGTACCGCAGAGATGCTAATGCAGAGGTTATTCTTAACCAGCTTTACAAGTACACACAGCTTCAGGACACCTGCTCTGTAAATATGCTTGTTATAGACGGCGGAGAGCCTAAAACACTCAATTTGCCAACTATACTTGACAAATACATAGGTTTCCAGAAGGAAGTTATAGAAAAGAGAACAAGATTTGATCTTGAAAAAGCGCTTCGCGAGATCCATATTCTTGAGGGTTACAGAATCGCAACCGAGAATATTGACGAGGTAATTAAGATCATCAAGGCTTCTGCTTCTATTCCCGACGCGAAGCTTCAGCTTTGCGACAGATTCGGTCTTACCGATGCACAGGCACAGGCTATCGTTGAGATGACTCTTGGTAAGCTTTCCGGACTTGAAAGACAGAAGGTAGAGGACAGAATTGCAAAGCTTGAGGTGCTTATCGCAGAGCTTCGCTCTATCCTTGAAAGCGAGAAAAAGCTTGAGTCTATTCTTAAAGGTGAGCTTGAGGACATCAAGAAAAAGTACGGAGATGAAAGACGCTCCGAGCTTGTTGAGGCAACCGAGGAGATCGACCTTGAGGACCTTATTGAAAGACATACCTGCGTAATTACCGTTTCTCACACCGGTTATATCAAGCGCCAGAGAGCAGACGTTTACTCTGCACAGAACAGAGGTGGTAAGGGTATCATCGGTATGACTACCAAAGAGGATGACTTCGTTGAGGACGTTATCGTTGCCAACAGCCATTCCTACCTGATGTTCTTCACCAACAAGGGACGCGTATACGCAAAGAAGGCGTACAGAATCCCTGAGGCAGGCAGAACCGCAAAGGGTACTAACCTTGTAAACATCATCGAGCTTATGGAAGGCGAATATGTAACCGCAATAATTCCTATCGCTGAATTTACCGAGGGTGAGTATCTTACCATGGTAACCAAGATGGGTGTTATTAAGAGAACACTTCTCTCCGAGTTTGAATATCAGAGAAAGAGCGGTAAGATCGCTATCACTCTCGACGAGGATGACGAGCTTATCTTCGTAAGACACACCAAGGGTGACGAGTCGCTTATCCTTGCGACAAGAGAAGGTCTTGCAGTAAGATTCGACGAGAACAACGTTCGTTCCATGGGACGTGGCGCAAGAGGTGTAAGAGGTATTACTCTCCAGGGCGATGACGTAGTCGTTGGTGTTTGCGTTGTTGATGAGAGCAAGTCCTTGCTTACCGTAACCGAAAACGGTATGGGTAAGAGAACACTCTTCTCCGACTTCCGTGAGATGAAGCACCGTGGCGGTAAGGGTGTAACCTGCCACCACATCAGCGAAAAGACCGGTAAGCTTGCGGCAATCGTAACCGTTTCAGAGGATGACGATATAATGCTTATTACTAACGAGGGTACTATTATCAGAACCAGCGTTTCAGGTGTTAATATCTACTCCAGAACTGCCGGCGGCGTAATTCTTATGCGTCTTGACGAGGGATGCACCATCAATAACGTTGCACGTCTTGAAAAGGCAGAGGAAATTGAGACTAAGAGCGAGGCTACAGAGGCAGAAGTGACAACCGTATCAGAACCTGTAGTAGAAGCAACCGAGATCTCGGAAGAATAAATTAAAGTTATAATAAATAATAAAATGATATATGGCCGTTTAAAACGGCAAGGAGGATTTACCATGACATTCAAGGAAAAACTCGTAATTCTCAGAAAATCCAAGGGCCTTACTCAGGATGAGTTTGCAAGCGCAGTTGGCGTTTCCAGACAGGCTGTTTACAAATGGGAAAGCGGTCAGTCTTATCCCGAGGTTCCCAAGCTTCTTGAGATGAAGCTTCTCTTTACTATTTCTATTGACGAGCTTCTTGACGACAACTATGACCTTCCTCTTCCCGATAAGAAGAAGAGAAAGAGAGCTCCCAAGCAGGATGCACCTAAGGCAGAGGCTAAGGTTACAAAGCCTGCAGCACCCAAGGCAGCTCCCGCACCCAAAGCAGAGCCCGTAGCTTCTGTAGCACCTAAGGCAGAGCCAGTAGCTCCCAAGGCGGCACCTGTTGCACCTGCAGCACCCAAGGCAGCTCCCGCACCCAAAGCAGAGCCCGTAGCTTCTGTAGCACCTAAGGTAGAGCCTGTAGCACCCAAGGCGGCACCTGTTGCACCTGTAGCACCTAAGGCAGAGCCTGCTCCCAAGGTTGACACTGTTCCCTCGCCCATTATCCTTGAGGATATTGTAAATGAAGAGGAAGCAAAGAATGAACCTGTTAAGAAGACCGGATTCTTCGACAGACTCTTCGGTAGAAAGTAATTTTCTACATATAAGTGATAAATAAGTTAATTTTCCGTTTTTTTAATAATAGTTCCACCCTCTTATGAATATTTTACTAATTTTTGCCTATAATTAAAGAGGGTGGAGCTGCAACGTACTTTAATAAAAATAGCCTTAAAGGTTAAAAAAGTGAGAAGTAGAGGGGAAGGAAGCGGTTTTCGTTCCCTTCTTTCTCAACTAAAAAGAGTTTATTATCGGAATTTACAAGTAAAAAATTTGAACATACATTTAATTTGAAAATAATTTAAAAAAGATAGATATATGAAAAAAGAAAAAAATAACAGATCAGGCGGAAAGCTACGCGTTATTGCTCTCGGCGGTCTTCAGGAAATCGGCAAGAATATGACCGTTTTAGAGTATGGAGATGATATGGTGGTTATTGACGCAGGTCTCGGATTCCCTGATGATGAAATGCTTGGAATCGACCTGGTAATACCCGATATCAGCTATCTTGTGAAAAACGCTCATAAGATACGTGGTATTCTTATCACCCACGGACACGAGGATCATATCGGTGCAATACCCTTTCTGCTTCAGCAAATAAACGTTCCAATTTACGGAACACGACTTTCCCTCGGTATTATCGAAGGAAAGCTTGATGAAAATCCCCCGCCCTTCGACCCTGAATTATATACCGTCGAGGCGGGCGACGTAATCAACCTCGGTGTATTTAAGGCCGAGTTTATCCACGTTAATCACTCTATTGCAGATGCCTGTGCTATTGCTCTTAAAACTCCTGTAGGTACTGTATTCCATACAGGTGATTTTAAGCTTGACGTTTCGCCCATTGACGGAAAAATCATGGATCTTACCCGTATTGGTGAAATAGGTAAGGCAGGTGTAGAGCTTTTGCTCTGCGAGTCCACCAATGCCGAGAGAGCCGGTTTTACCGCATCCGAGCGTACTGTAGGCTATTCTCTCGAGCGTATATTCAATCAGTATGAGGACAGAAGACTTATTATCAGCACCTTCTCATCTAACGTACACAGAGTTCAGCAGATAATCAATACGAGCCACAGTCACGGCAGAAAGGTTGCTATACTCGGAAGAAGTATGGTCAACGTTATTGGTGCGGCGGCAGAGCTTGGATACATTGATCTTCCCGACGGAGTTCTTATCGATATAAATGATATTAAGAGATACCGTCCCGAGGATCTTACCCTTATTACAACAGGTAGCCAGGGTGAGCCTATGTCTGCCCTTTACCGTATTGCATTCAGCGAGCACGATAAGGTAAAGATATCCCCCCGTGACGTCGTAGTTCTCTCCTCCAGCGCGATTCCCGGCAACGAAAAGCTGGTTGGAAAGATAATTAACGCACTTGTAAAGAACGGCGTTAAGGTGGTAAATGACTCTACCGAGGACGTACACGTTTCAGGTCACGCATGTCGTGAGGAAATTAAGCTTATGATGGCTCTTTTGAAGCCTAAATATCTTATGCCTATTCACGGTGAATACAGACACCTTTATGCAAACAAGGACATTGGCGAGTTTATGGGAATTCCCAGCGAGAATATCTTTATTTCCGAACTTGGCAAGGTGCTTGAATTAGATCGCAAGGGTGCGAGATTTAACGGTAATGAAACAGCAGGTCAGGTGCTTGTAGACGGCAGAGGTGTCGGTGACATCGGCAGCGTTGTTCTCCGCGACAGAAAGCATCTCTCAGAGGATGGACTTGTTGTGGTAGTTGCAACTATCGATATTGAGGAAGGTATAATTGTTTCCGGACCTGATATAGTTTCACGTGGCTTCGTTTACGTAAAGGAGTCGGAGGAGCTTATGAAGGAAGCACGCAATATTGCGGAAAATGCGCTTATCAGAGCTATGTCAAAGGGTCACGGTGACCGTATGTATATTAAGGGTGCGATCAAGGATGATTTGGCGAAATTTATTCATAAGCAAACTAAGCGTAAGCCTATGATTCTTCCGGTTATTATGGATTTATGATTTACACTATAATTTCTACTATTCAGAAAAATGAAATAGAAGAAAACAGGGACTGTCGTGCTTTGCGACAGCCCCTACCCCTTTTACCAAAGGAAATTAATGACCTTATTAAAAATACAAAACATGAAAAATTAAGAGATGAGCGCCGTATTGCATATACTTCCCTGCTCTCTGGTCTTAAGGCATTTTTTAATATAGATAATGCCACCGTTTTCAAGGACCGTGAGGGAAAGCCTTACTTGGTTTATGATACAGAGAATCACCCTGAAATACATATCGGTATTTCTCACAGTGAAGGTATGGTAGCGGTCTCATTATCCGATGAGGGTGAGATTGGTGTAGATATACAGCGCAAAATACCTGATAAATTAGTTGAAAGACTAAACAACAGATTTTTCGGTGATATAGAGGTACACAGCGAGGATATTGGAATAAAATATTATTTCTGTTACGTATCCGAAAATGAGGCTTTGTTTGAGGAGATGATCCTCGAGAATGCAGACCACAAGGAATATACTACAAGATGGGCGTACTCAGAGTCTATATTGAAACTGTATGGCAAAGGATTTGGTAATTATATTATCCTGCCTGAACTTGTAAAACAAAGCAAAAGCGAAACTAAAAAATCTACTGATAATTCATGGATTATCACAAATAGTATAAAAATGTAAATAATAGATTACAAAAAATACACGAATTAAAGGATAATACCAAAAATTCGTGTATTTTTATTTTAAATTATTTAGTTGTCGTTAAGAAAATCACTTCCGCAAAGAAGCTTTAAAATCTCGTCAAGATCCTCGTTATCCTCGTAGGATAAGGTGATTGTTTTCTTTCTTCCCTTTCCGTCGATCTTGACCTTTCTGCCAAGGTGACTCTGAACCCTGATTTCAAGCTCATGGAAGTAGTCTACCAAAGGAAGCGGTTCTTCATCCTCAACAGTAGGCTTCTGAGGCTTGTTAGCAAGCTTTACAAGGTTTTCAAGAACACGAACAGAGAGATCCTCTTCAACAGTCTTCTGCGCAAGGAGGATCATCGCATCCTTGTCTTTAACTCCAAGTAAAGTACGCGCGTGACCTGCACTAAGCTCGCCCGAAGCAACCATGGTAAGAACCTCCTCGGGAAGATCAAGAAGACGAACTGCGTTTGCAATCGCACTTCTGCTCTTTCCTACCTTCTGCGAAAGCTCCTCCTGAGTCATATCGTACTCCTCAGCAAGTGCCTTGTATGCAAGAGCTTCTTCAATGGGATTAAGATTTTCACGCTGGATGTTTTCGATAAGAGCGATTTGTGCCGCTTTCTTATCATCGCGATCAAGAACTATTGCAGGAATTTCGGTAAGGCCTGCAAGCTTTGATGCTCTGAAACGACGTTCACCTGCAATGATCTGGTATCTTCCGTCACCGTATTCACGTACAAGAATAGGCTGAAGAAGACCGTTCTCACTGATAGATTCAGCAAGCTGCTCGAGAGCCTCTTTATCAAAATGCTTTCTGGGCTGATCGCGCTTAGGATCAACGAGAGATATTTTAAGCTTTGTAATTTTTTCTTCGCTATGCACTGTTTCCTCGACAAGAGTGTTGTCAAGGAAAATCGCGTCAAGGCCTCTGCCAAGGCCGCTATTCTTTTTTGCCATGGTATTCTCCTTTATGTAATTAAGGTAATTTCATTTGTATTGATAAAAAATAAATCTGGTAAATAATAGCATATAGTATGTTGAAAAGTTTTTAACACCAAGATTTTGCAATTTTTATTGAAAATTCAAGGAAAATCAGGAATATTATTCAGTGAAATAATAATATAACACAGCAAAATAACAACTTATCAACATTGTTAACATACAAAATGTGGAAAACTATACGATAGAGCAGCAATAAATTACCATATTTTACCAAATGATACTAATAATGACACAAATTGATTAAATTCGCATCATCAGCTCTTTTGCCACTGCAGCATACTCTAAAGAACCCTTTCCGTAGGGATCGTGGTAACAAATAGGCTCACCGTAGCCGGGAGCTTCGGAAATTCTTACTGTTCTTGAAATCGGAACCTTGAAAAGCTTATCTGCATAGTACTTTTTAAGCTCTGCAACAACCTGTCCGGTCAATGTAAGGCGTCCGTTATACATTGTGAGAAGAATTCCTACTACCTGAAGCGTAGGATTATAAAGTGTTTTGATCTTTTTTACTGTATTTAAGAGCTGTGACATACCCTCAAGCGAGTAGAATTCGCACTGCATAGGAATTACAACACCATCTGACACAGATAAAGCCTTAACAGTAAGCATACCGAGCGAAGGAGGACAGTCGATAAATATGTAATCATAGTCATCCTTAATAGAATCTAATGCTATTTTAGTGAAATTAAGGTTCTCATCAAGCTCCTGAAGTTCAATTTCAGCCCCTGCAAGCTCAATATTAGCTGCAATTACTGATAAATTCTTAAATCTTGTCTTAATTATAGCCTCAGAGATGTCACATCTGCCTATAATAACGTCATATGTAGTGTTTTTTATCTTAGATTTTTGTAATCCAAGTCCACTTGTAGCATTTCCCTGAGGATCCATGTCAATCATGAGCACTTTTTTGCCTTTATTAGCAATCTGTGCTGCAATATTGACACATGATGTTGTTTTACCAACACCGCCCTTCTGGTTAGAAAAGGATACAACCTTTGCCATTTTAACCTCCAATATCTTTCTTTTAAAAAGAAATCCTGTTTTTTATTATTATACATAGATATTATACTATAAAATATGATATTTGTCAATCGATTTAGCGTAAAACATTTATATTTCTAACTAAATCTATATTGTTTCACGTGAAACAATCGTTTATATTAAATTCAAGGGTATCATAAGTAATGTTTCACGTGAAACATTACTTTCATGAGGTAAATAACTTATTGTTTCACGTGAAACATCAGTCAAGAGTGTTTTATACTTAAATATGCATTGTTTCACGTGAAACAATTGACTTTTGATAGAATTTGATGTATAATTGTGGTGTAATAAATGAAAAAAAGGTGTTTATATGATAAATAAGATAAAAATTATATTAGTACGTCATGGACAAAGCATTGGCAACCAAACGAGAGTATTTTTGGGTCACACTGACCTTGATTTATCCGAATTAGGCTATAAACAGGCAAATGCAACAGCAGAATACCTAAAAAATGAGAAAATTGATAAAATCTATTCAAGTGACCTTATCAGAGCATATAATACTGCTCTTCCACATGCAAAAATTCGTAATATGCAGGTTATTCCAAATAAAAATCTTCGCGAAGCATATGTTGGCTCCTGGGAAGGTATGAACGTAGATGATATTATAGAAAAATGGGGCAGGGAGGTATTTGTTGATCAGTGGAAAAATAATTTTGGACTTTTTAGTTTTCCGGGCGGTGAAAGTATAAAAGGGGCAGGGGAACGCTTTTATAACGAAATTCTTTCAATTTGTAATGATTTTTCGTTAAACACGACTCATAACTATCATAAATCGGCTAATAATGGCGAAGTTAAGGGTCAAAATGATGAAATAACTATACTTATTGCCTCTCATGCTGCGGTTATAAGATCTTTTTGGTCTATTATATCTGATGTTGCTTTTGATGAGCTTGCAGATAAAATTCCATTTCCTACTAACGCATCCTATTCTGTTTGCTACTATGAAAAGAGCAAAATTACTCCTTTTTCATATTCAAATGACGATCATCTTTTTGATGTCGGCATCACAAAGGTTAATTTGGTTTGAAAATTTAAAGATAATAGACATAATATATAACAGTGTTTATTAAAATATAGTTTATATAAAAAACACAGCCTGTATCGACATAAAATATATCAGTCGACTATAAGCTGTGTTTTTTTGCTATAAAATTTTACTTAAAGAATTTCTTAAAGAAGCTCTGTTTTTTTGAACTGTTATTTTCACCGAGCGATTCTGCAAATGCGTTGAGAAGCTCTTTCTGCTTAGAGTTAAGATTTCTCGGAGTTTCAACTGCAACCGTGATTATAAGATCACCCTTACGTTTAGTGTTGATGTCAGGAATGCCCTTGCCACGAAGAGTAAACTCTGTACCGCTTTGAGTTCCTTCGGGAATACGGTATTTTTCACTTCCGCCACCAAGTACGGGAATATCAATTTCCGCACCAAGTGTTGCCTCGGCAAATGTAATAGGAACTTCACAATAAATGTCATTACCTTCGCGACGGAAAATCTTATCTTCTCTGACTCTTACCTCAATAATGAGATTACCGCTTGGACCACCATTAAGACCTGCTGAACCTTGTCCGCGAAGAACAATATTCTGTCTGTCTTCAATACCGGAGGGAATATTTACTTCAAGCTTTTTATTAAGTCTTACGCGACCCTTGCCGTTACAATTCTTACAGGGAGACTTAATTATTTTACCTCTGCCTGCGCAACGCTGACAGCTACGCTGAGTCTGCATATATCCGAGCATGGTCTGCTGTCTTACGGTAACTCTACCTGTACCGCGACACTCGGGACATTTTTCAATATCACCCTCGTGCTCAGCACCGCTTCCACCACAGTCGGAGCAATTTTCAATTCTGGCAAAGCTTATTTCCTTCTTGCACCCAAAGGCTGCTTCCTCAAAGGAAATACTGACTCTTGCACCGACGTCATCACCCTCAACAGGAGCATTAGCTCTTGAATATGATGATGTCGATCCACCGCCAAAGAAGGACGAGAAGATGTCACCGAAATCAAAGTCAGCACCGCTGAAGCCACCAAATCCGCCATATCCTCCGCCACCTGAGGTGGGGTCAAAGGCATCGTGACCAAAGCGGTCATATTTAGATCTCTTTTCAGAGTCGGAAAGCACTGCGTATGCTTCGTTTACTTCCTTGAACTTAACCTCAGCCTCTGCGTTACCCGGATTCATATCCGGGTGATATTTCTTTGCAAGAGAACGATAAGCCTTCTTTATTTCATCCTCGCTTGCACCTTTCTGCACTCCAAGGACTTCATAATAATCTTTTTTATTTTCTGCCATTGTTATACCTTTTTATGTTATTTTGTACTAAAATGTAAATAATGGTTTACAAAACTGTATATTATATAATAGTTTTTAACGTTTTATCAGGGCGAGTGGTTTACTCGCCCTGATCGTATTTATTGTTAATTGAATTTGAATGACAGACAGATTAGCTGTTAGTCTTATCCTCGAAGCCTGCGTCGTAGTAGTTGCCGTCAGCACCCTGTGCGCCACCTTCAGCGCCACCCTGACCGTTCTGTGCTGCCTGAGCATTATAGATCTTCTCAGCAATGGGGTAGAATGCCTTCTGAAGTGCCTCGGTATCAGCCTTGATAGCCTCAATGTTGCCTCCCTTAAGAGTTTCTCTGAGCTTTGCTATTGCTGCATTTACAGGAGCCTTGTCATCCTCGGTAATCTTATCGCCAAGCTCGCTCATGGTCTTCTCTGCCTGGAAGATGGTGTTTTCAGCCTGGTTCTTAACCTCAACTGCTTCCTTAAGCTTCTTGTCCTCTTCAGCAAACTTTTCTGCCTCGTGAACTGCCTTGTCAATATCCTCCTTGGACATATTAGTAGAGGAGGTGATAGTGATGTGCTGCTCCTTACCGGTGCCTCTGTCCTTTGCAGTAACGTTTACGATACCATTTGCATCGATGTCGAAGGTAACCTCGATCTGAGGAACTCCACGGGGAGCTGCAGGAATACCGTCAAGAATAAATCTACCAAGAGTAGTGTTGCCTGCTGCCATTTCTCTTTCACCCTGAAGAACGTGAATCTCAACAGAGCTCTGTCCGTCGGAAGCGGTAGAATATACCTGGCTCTTCTTTACGGGAATAGTTGTGTTTCTCTCAATGATCTTGTTGAATACACCACCGAGGGTCTCGATACCGAGAGAAAGGGGAGTTACGTCGAGAAGAAGAACGTCCTTAACGTCGCCGCCAAGTACACCGCCCTGAATTGCAGCACCGATCGCTACGCACTCGTCGGGGTTGATGCCCTTGAAGGGATCCTTGCCCATAAACTTCTTAACAGCCTCCTGAACTGCAGGAATTCTGGTAGAACCACCTACGAGAAGAACCTTGGATACCTGAGATGCGCTAACACCGGAGTCAGCGAGAACCTTCTTGGTAGGAACCATGGTAGCCTCAACGAGATCTCTGGTAAGCTCGTCAAACTTTGCTCTTGTAAGAGTAGCCTCGAAATGCTTGGGGCCGCTTGCATCTGCAGTGATGAAGGGAAGGGAAATGCTGGAAGACATTACGCCGGAAAGCTCGATCTTTGCCTTTTCTGCAGCATCCTTAAGACGCTGTGCAGCCATCTTATCCTTGCGGAGATCAATGCCGCCATTCTCTCTTGCGAAGGTGTCTGCCATCCAGTTAACGATTCTCTCGTCAAAGTCGTCACCGCCAAGACGGTTATTACCTGCGGTTGCAAGAACCTCAAATACACCGTCTGAGATGTCGAGAAGAGAAACGTCGAAGGTACCGCCACCAAGGTCGAATACCATGATCTTCTGGTTTTCTTCCTTATCCATACCGTATGCGAGAGCAGCTGCGGTGGGCTCGTTGATAATTCTCTTTACCTCAAGGCCTGCAATCTTACCTGCATCCTTGGTTGCCTGACGCTGCGCGTCGGTGAAATATGCGGGAACGGTGATTACCGCCTCGGTAACGGTTGTGCCGAGATATGCCTCTGCATCAGCCTTAAGCTTCTGAAGAATCATTGCGGAGATTTCCTGGGGAGTGTAGCTTTTGCCGTCGATTGTAACCTTAACGTTAGAACCCATATCTCTCTTAATAGAGCTGATAGTCCTGTCGGGGTTGGTAACAGCCTGACGCTTTGCAACCTGACCTACACGTCTCTCACCTGTCTTTGTGAATGCAACTACCGAAGGAGTTGTTCTTGCACCCTCGGGGTTAGTAATAACGATGGGCTCGCCACCCTCAAATACTGCTACGCAGGAGTTGGTTGTACCCAAATCAATGCCTATAATTTTTCCCATAATAATTTTCCTCCAAATATATGAATGTGTTTATTTATTTTTGTAAAGTATTATTTGCAAAATACCTTAATTTGCGGTTTTTACCATTGCAAAGCGAATGATATGCTTACCTTTTTTGTATCCCTTCTGGAATACCTCAACGATCTCACCATCACCGCAATTTTCATCGTCAATGTGGAACACTGCGTTATGAATGTTGGGGTCAAAGGTCTCGCCAACCTTGCCATACTCCTCAACACCAAGCTTTTCGAAAACAGATGATGTTGTTTTTGAGATCAGCTTAAGACCCTCGATGATCTTGTCACCCTCGGTGAATCCTGCTGCTCTGTCAAGGTTATCAATGATAGGAAGAAGTTCCTTTACGGTATCTGCTGTTGCCATCTCGTAAAGTGCATCCTTTTCTTCTCTTGAACGACGTCTGAAGTTGTCGTACTCTGCCGCCATACGAAGATATTTATCTTCCATTTCGGCAAGCTTTGCCTTAAGCTCCTCTATTTCTGCAGCCGATTTCTTATCAGCCTTGCTTTTTTTCTTTTCTTCCTTAACCGCTTCTTCTGCGGTCTCGGGGATGTTCTTGTTTTCTTCCACTGCTAAATTCCTTTCGGTAGTTGTTCTCAAATTATTCCTCGCTTGGCGGTGGTAATGCCGTGTCACTGAATACACGGTCGATTCCATTTGCCAAGCCGTTAAGCATCTCGATAACTCGTGAGTAATTCATTCGCTTTGGTCCAATTACACCGATTGCAAGCTGTTTGCCGCCAATGTTGATCTTTTTGAAGATCAAAGCAGTGTTTCTCATGGCATCCGACTGATCCTCTGTACCGATATAAACGTGAATATCGCTTTCATCTGCGGTCTCTCTTGAGATAACGTCAAGGAATTTTTCCTTTTCCTCAAGCATTTCCATCAGATTTCTAAAATCGGATATATCCGAATATTCGGGATACTGAAGCAGCTTTGTAATTCCTTCAAGTCTTACGTCTGCGGTGTCAAGCTCGCTCATTGTTTCGTAAATTGCCTTGACGGTAGGATGAACCATTTCGCCTGCCGAACCCATAATTGCCTCAAGTCTCATAATTGACGCCATAGTGATACTGTCGCTGGGAAGGTTTACGAGAAGCATATTAAGTGCCTCGGTAAATCTCGAAAGAACGTCCTCGTTGATACCGAAGGGAAGGTGAACCGTCTTTGTCTTTACAATATCACCCTCAAAGGTCATTACAAGAAGAAAATCCTTGCTCGAAAGCAGAACACTCTTGAACTGAACGATCCTTACCTTGCCAGCACCCGGCTTAAAGGCGATGCCTGTATAATCTGTGCAGGATGATGCAAGTCTTGATATTTCCGATAATATCTCATCCATCTCGGTAAGCTTATATCGAAGCACCTCGTTGATCTCATTAATTTCTGCACGGGTATCAGCGTACTGATGCACGAGAGCGTCTACGTAGTATCTGTATGCCATTTCGGATGGCACACGTCCTGCCGATGTATGGGGCTGAACAAGGTAACCCATTTCTTCAAGCTCTGCCATCTCGTTACGAATGGTAGCGGGAGAACAGCTTATATCCTGCGAAAGATATTTAGAGCCAACAGGCTCTCCGCCTGCAATATGAGCATCGACTATCGCTTTAAGTATTTGCATTTTTCGCGGTGTAAGTCGCTTATCGTCCATTTTATTACCCCTTTTCTCAGTTTTTAGCACTTGTAGCAACAGAGTGCTAACAAGGACATTTATAATATAGCCTATTTTTCCCAATATGTCAAGAACTTTTATAAATTTTTCTATGAATTTTTTGTTAATATTCAGCAATTGAATTAAATAAGTGCTAAAAAATGATGTTTTTCGGTAAAACGTCTAATTAAACTGCTAAAAATAAAGACATTACAATATATAACTGACAATTCTTTTATAAAAAATATCTTGACTTTATGACAAATGTATTATATAATTATATACGTATGAGTGTGCTTATACGAGCACGCGTCATATTAATAAAATCAATTCAATTTATATAGATTACGAAAATGTAATCAGAAGGAGGTGCAAATTGGATCCAATACTTGCTATAGTTTTGATTGTAGTTGCCTTGGTCGTTGGCCTGGCAATAGGATTTATACTTCGCAAGATTGCTGCCGAAAAGAAGATCGGTTCTGCTGAAGAGCAGGCTAAGAAGATTCTTGAGGACGCAATTAAGAATGCAGAAAATGCTAAGAAAGAATCTATCATTGCTGCAAAAGAAGAGATTTTCCAGCTCAAAAAAGAAGCCGATCGCGACATAAACGAGCGTCGTAAGGAGGTTTCCAGACAGGAGCGCAGAAATACTCAGAAGGAAGAGACCCTCGATGCAAAGATCGAGAAGGTTGAGAAAAAGGATGCATTGCTTGCAGAAAAGCTTGCAGATGCAGAGAAGACCCGTGAGGAAATTAACAAGACCCTGCAGGCACAACTTGCAATGCTTGAAAAGATTGCGGGACTTACCAGCGAGGAGGCTAAGGCAGAGCTTGTTAACCGTCTTGACTCCGAGATGCAGCACGAGACTGCTCTTAAGATCGCTGAGTACGAGGAGAGATTCAAGGATGAGGCTGATACTAAGGCTCGTGACATTCTTTCTCTTGCTATCCAGCGCTTTGCTGCAGATCACGTCAGCGAGATCGCAATCTCTGTTGTTGAGATCCCCGGTGACGAGATGAAGGGTAGAATTATCGGTCGTGAGGGTAGAAATATCCGTACTATCGAGAATCTTACCGGTGTTGAACTTATTATTGACGATACTCCCGACGTTATCACTGTGTCCGGCTTTGATCCCGTAAGACGCGAGATCGCTCGTCTTGCTCTTGAAAAGCTTATCAGTGACGGTCGTATCCATCCCGCAAGAATTGAGGAGATGGTTGAGAAGGCTCGCCGTGACGTTGATCTTGAGATCAAGAAGGCGGGTGAAAAGGCTATCTTTGAAACAGGTGTTCACGGTCTCCATCCCGAGCTTATCAAGCTCCTTGGCCGTATGAAGTACCGTACATCCTACGGTCAGAACGCACTTCGCCATTCTATCGAGGTTTCGATGCTGGCAGGCGTTATGGCTGAGGAAATGGGCGTTGATGCAACTCAGGCTCGCAGAGCAGGTCTTCTCCACGATATTGGTAAGGCTATTACTGCTGAGGTTGACGGTTCTCACGTTCAGCTCGGTGTTGATATTGCTACCAAGTACCGCGAGAACAAGGATATTATCCACGCAATTCAGGCGCATCATAACGATATTGAGCCTAAGAGCGCTCTTGACTTCATCATTCAGGCTGCCGATGCTATCAGCGCGGCAAGACCCGGTGCAAGACGCGAGGACGTTGAGAATTACATTAAGCGACTTCAGAAGCTTGAGGAGGTTGCAGGTGATTTCGAGGGTGTTGAAAAGACCTTCGCAATCCAGGCTGGCCGTGAGGTTAGAATCATGGTTAAGCCCGAGGTTATCTCCGATGACAATATGAAGATCCTTGCAAGAGATATTGCAAAGAAGATCGAGGATTCTCTTGATTATCCCGGACAGATCAAGGTTAGCGTTATTCGTGAATCTCGTCACGTAGACTACGCTAAGTGATAAAATTGCGAATTGCTTCGGAGTTTTCACGCTCGACGTAGGTAACTACGCCTATCGTGTAAAAATCTTCGCACTTCATCAATTTTATTATTAAAGATATTGAGATAAAAAATGGGGCTTTCACCGTGTGATAGCCCCATAAAAATTCAAAATATGCGTCGGGGATAGACCCGAATAGAAAGTTATTTCAATGAAAATACTCGTTATCGGAGATGTTACGAGTCCGTCTGGAATTGAACATCTCAAAAGAAATCTCTGGAAATTCAGAGAGACAAACAAAATTGATTTTTGCGTGGTGAACGGAGAGAATGCCGCATTCGTTACAGGTATTTCACCCGAGCTTGCCGAGGTGCTTTTACGTTCGGGAGCCGATTGCATCAGCGGTGGAAATCACACTCTTAGAAATAAACGTACTTATACCTACCTTGACGATACTGCCGAGATACTTCGCCCCATCAATTTTGGTGATGAAGCGCCCGGACACGGATATGCTATACTTGATTCAAACGGCTACCGTATACTTGTGATCAACGCGCTTGGCAGAGTTAATATGAATCCTACCTTGGATTCTCCCTTCACACATATCGACAGACTTCTTCGCGATGAGGCAGGTAATTACGATTTTGCCATCCTCGATATTCATGCGGAGGCTACCGGTGAGAAGCTGGCGGTTGGTTATGCCTACGACGGCAGGATCAATATCGTTTTCGGCACTCACACCCACGTGCAGACCGCCGATGGCAAGATCTTACCCAACGGAACGGGTTATATCAGTGACGTTGGAATGTGCGGTGAGAGTGAGGGTATTCTTGGAATGGATCCCGAGGTTGTTGTTGCTCGTATGCGTACAAATCTTCCTCACAGCTTTAAGGCTTCGTCTGGCAAATGCCATGCCGACGGAGTAATATTTACACTTGACAATTCTACCGGCAGGGTGATTAAGGTCGAGCCTGTTGGATTTTAATATGTCAGCTTCGGCTGACGTGATATGACGGCAGAACCGTCGTGATATGCGGTTTTTACCGCGTGATATGTTGCCTTTAGACAACGTGATATTTTTGCTTCGCAAGAGTTATAACAGAAAGGAGGAACAGGGAAAAATGGAGCTTAAAACCAGAGTTGCCGTTATCGGTGCAGGTCACGCCGGCATTGAGGCTGCCCTCGCATCTGCGAGAATGGGAATAGATACGATATTGTTTACTACCAACCTTGATGCTGTTGGTAATATGCCCTGCAATCCCTCTATCGGTGGTAGCGCAAAGGGACATCTTGTATTCGAAATCGATGCTCTCGGTGGCGAGATGGGATATGCGGCAGATCTTGCTACAATTCAGTCGCGTACGCTTAATCTTGGTAAGGGAGCTGCCGTTCACTCAAAGCGAGTACAGGCAGACAGAGCCGAATATAAAAAGGTAATGAAGCGCACCCTTGAATCCGAAAAGAATCTCCGCCTTATTCAGGCAGAGATCGTTGATATTCTTACCGAGGAGATAAACGGTAAAGCACAGGTTACGGGTGTTGTTACCGCACTTGGCGAGATATGGGAGGCGAGCCGTGTAATTATTGCAACGGGTACATTCCTTGACTCTAAAATTTTTGTTGGAGATAAGGTATTCTCTGCAGGTCCTGACGGACTTATGCCTGCGGTTGGTCTTTCTGCATCGCTTTCCCGACTTGGACTTACTCTCCAGCGCTTTAAGACAGGTACACCTGCAAGAGTGCATTTAAGATCGGTCGACGTTGACTCTCTTGAAATGCAGCACGGTGAGGAAGAGCCCATTCCTTACTCGGTGAGAACGGTTAAAAAGCCTGTATGTGAGGTAAATCTTCGTCCCTGCCATATCGTATATACTAATGCCGATACCCATAGCATAATCCGTTCCAATCTTGACCGAAGCGCCATGTATTCGGGTAATATAACCGGAGAGGGACCGAGATACTGTCCTTCTATTGAAACCAAGCTTGTTCGCTTTGCCGACAAGGAAAGACATCAGCTTTTCGTCGAGCCCTGCGGTCTTGATACCGACGAGCTTTATATTCAGGGCTTCTCCACCTCTATGCCCACCGACGTGCAGTATCAGATGCTTCATAGCCTTTCGGGCTTTGATAAGGCGGAGATCATGCGTTATGCTTATGCTATAGAGTATGACTGCGCAGATCCCACAGAGATGTATCCTACTCTCGAGTTTAAGGCGGTAGGCGGTCTTTACGGAGCAGGTCAGTTTAACGGCACGTCGGGATATGAGGAAGCCGCGGCACAGGGACTTGTGGCTGGAATCAATGCCGCTCTTGCTGAAAAGGGTGATGAACCTATGATACTTACTCGCTCGTCCTCTTATATCGGTACGTTGATCGACGATCTTGTGACAAAGGGCGCTGCCGAGCCTTATCGAATGATGACCTCGCGTAGCGAATACAGACTTCTTCTCCGTCAGGATAATGCTGACGAGAGATTGACTCCTATCGGATACAGAGTAGGACTTATCGGTGAGGAGAGATATTCTGCTTTTCTTGAAAAAAAGAAGGCCATTGAGGACGAGATAAAACGCCTTGAAAAAACCGTTGTTCCCCCGTCAGAGAGAAATAACGAGATTCTTCGCAGTCTTTCATCTGCTGAGATAACAACAGGTATTAAGCTTGCAGAGCTGCTTCGCCGTCCCGAGCTTTCATATAAGGCACTTTTAGAAATGGATCCTGAAAGACCCAATCTTCCTTCTGCAGTAGTCAGAACTGCCGAGATACAGGTTAAGTATCAGGGATATATCAAGCGCGAGATCTCCGAGGTAGAAAGACAGAAAAAATTAGAGGATAAAAAGCTTCCTATTAATATAGAATATAAAGAGATACTTGGTCTGCGACTTGAGGCAGCTGAAAAGCTTGACAGAATTCGCCCTATGAATATCGGTCAGGCATCGCGTATCAGCGGAGTCAATCCTGCAGACATAAGTGTGCTGCTTATATATCTAAATAAGTAAAGGTAGAAAAATGAACGAACAGCATTCACGCACCGAGATGCTTATTGGCACAGAGGGTGTTGAAAAATTACAGAATTCACGGGTCATTATCTTCGGCGTTGGCGGTGTGGGTGGCTATGCTGCCGAGGCGCTTGCGAGAGCAGGGGTAGGCTACATTGAGCTTGTTGACTCCGACCGTGTGGCACTGTCAAATATTAACAGACAGATTATTGCCACCCATAGCACTGTTGGTATGTATAAGACCGAGGCTATGCGCGATCGCATTGCTACCATTAACCCCGAGTGTCAGGTGGTTTGCCACAGCATTTTCTTTGATAATGACACAAAATGTCAATTTGACTTTACAAAATACGACTATATCATAGATGCAATCGATTCGCTCGGTGCAAAAATTGAGCTTATTGCATCTGCCTATGAGGTAGGTACACCGATTATTTCGGCTATGGGTGCAGGCAATAAGCTTGATCCCACACTGTTTGAGGTGTCGGATATTTCCAAGACCACCGTTTGTCCTCTTGCACGCGCAGTAAGGATTGCTCTGCGTAAAAGGGGTATCAATCATCTCAAGGTGGTTTACTCGAAGGAAGAGCCTGTTGTTCCCCCTGAGGTGAGTGACGGTGAAAGACGTCGCGTTCCTGCAAGCATCTCCTTTGTTCCTTCTGTAATGGGACTTATCCTCGCCGGCGAGGTTGTAAAGGATATTGCAGTTAAATAATTTTTGTTCGTTAAAAAAGCCTCTCGCGGAGATTTTCCACGAGAGGCTTATATTATTTTTCTATAAATTCTTCACATTCGGTTTTGTCATCCTGAGAAATTTTTTCAACCGTTTCTTCTGCAGTTTCTTCTGCAGGAGCTTCTTTTTTATTCTTATTTTCAAGGTATTTATTAAATCTGTTGGCACAGAAGAATACTACCACGATAAGAAGCGCGCAGAGAAGAATAAACAGTACCCAGTGCCACCAAGCGGTGAATTTATCAAAGGGAACGAGCGAGAGGCCGAAGATGATAGTTACGACACCGATACCTCTGCCGATAACGATAGAGGGAATGAACCACTTAAGCGACATTTTAAGAGTGCCGGCTACCATAGTCAGAGCATCGTCGGGGAAGACAGGGAACATCATCATCATAGGGAAGTAAATAAGTCCCTTGTTGTTGAGAAGGTCGGATGCTTTTTCACAATCCTCCTCGCCAATGATCTTTTTGCAAAGGCTGTATCCACCGAATCTACCGAGGATATAGAGCATAAAGCTTGAGAACATAACACCCGAAAATGCCAGAATAAAGGAGATCACGGGATTCTCGTACATAGTTTTAAGGAGAATGATAAACGCCATCGAAGCTCCGGGTACGAACGAAAGCAGAGATGTAATAACTATTTGCGCCACTACAACTATTATGTAACCGTACCAGGTGTTTTTAACTGCGTCAAACAGCGCCTTGTTTATCTGAATGCCCTCATCGTAGTAGATGATTCCGCAAAGATACAAGATCACCGTGGAAATAACTGAAATTAATACGAAAATTAAAAGTGTAGATAAAATCTTGAAAAATTTTTCGTGTTTCTTTATAAATTCTTTCATTATGTGCCTTTCCTTTAGTTTTATTTAGTAATCATAGCATAAAGGATGAAAAATGTCAATAAACAAAAAGTAAAGTTTTCTAAAACAACAACAGGGCATAAAATTCATATGCCGAGAGCTTTATTATCAATATGAATTATGGCAGAGGCACCGTTACGGACATCCGCCCTTTTTGTTTGGTTATGCATGAATGAATAACTTAAGTTTTATAGTAGATTTTCTATTATTTTTTTGTACTCCTCATAGCCGTAGAGAAGATTCATTGCTTCAAGTAGGGCGTTAGGGGTCATATCCTCGGGTAAATTGCACTCGCGACAGAGCTTGGCTCGGTTTTCACTTGCGCCACCGCATCCGGTGAGCTTGTCTGTGAAGAAATCGACTTTTGTTATCACTCTGCCGTCTCTCTGACCCACCTCACCGTTTGCAAAGGGGGTAAGCAGGCGTACAAGCACGTCCTTTTCCATTCCCTCTACACCGAGAGTACCGCTTTTTGATGCCTTTCTTTTGCGGCTTTCTTTACCCTCAATTTTAGGAATGAATAGATTATGGATTTTGTCGGGCGGAAGAATTGATGCAAGAAATTTGCGTATCTGCTTCCCACCACCGTCGGAGTCGGTGAGAACGATGACTCCGTTAGTCGCAATTCTGCGTAAAAGAGCCTGTTTTTCCTTATCGTTAAAGATGGAGAAACCACCCGTGGTGATTATCGTTCCGTCTATAAAGCCCGAGAGGGTGCTTTTATCATATCTGCCCTCAACGATGATTGGCAGTGATATTTTAATTTTCTCCATTTTCCTTCTCGTATTTCAGGCACAGATCGCGGAGCTGACAGCTCTCGCACATAGGAGATCTTGCGGTGCAGGTCTCCCTGCCGAACAGCACTATTCTGTGACAGAAATCACTGCCTTCCTTCAAATCTATAAGCTCGCGCAGAATACGCTCGATTTTGGTGGGATCTTTTTCCTTTTCTGGATACATTCCAAGTCTTGCGCAGATACGTATACAATGAGTGTCGCAGACGATCGCTTCCTTGCCAAACACGTCGCCAAGCAGAAGATTGGCAATTTTTCTGCCAACACCAGGCAGCTTCAGCAGGTCGTCCATATTATCGGGCAGCTCGCCGCCGAAATCGGTTATCAGCATACGGCTTGCCTCGCGGATATTGTCCGCCTTCATTCGGTAGAGTCCACAAGGCTTGATTATTCTTTCTATTTCTTCAATGTCACCGTTTGCCATATCCAACGCGGTTGAAAATCGCTTAAATAATTCTTCACATACGATATTCACTCTCGCGTCGGTGCATTGCGCCGAAAGTCTGCCCATCACAAGTAGCTTCCAAGGGTCGCCACCGTAATGCAGAGCGCACTCGGCATTGGGATATATTTCCTTAAGGCGCTCAACTATCAGTTGAAGTCGTCTTTTCTTTTCTGTTTTAGTCATTTATTGCCTCGTCAATAAGTCTTTTTGTAAGCGAAACCGACAGACCTACGACCGTGTCGTAGTCACCTTCGATTTTTTCAACGAATTTGCCGCCACCCGACTGAATACCGTAGCTTCCTGCCTTGTCCATTGGATCACCGCTGTCGATATATGCGTTTATCTCCTCATTGGTCATCTCTCTGAAGTATACCGCGGTTGTTGCTACACCGCTGTGTACTTTACCTTTGTAATGAACCGCAACGCCCGTGTGTACGTTGTGCGCCTTGCCTGAAAGAAGCCTGAGCATTTTAAAGGCGTCAGCCTTGTCGGTGGGCTTGCCGAGAGCAACACCACCGATTTCGACAAGAGTATCGGAGGAGATCACAACACAGCTATCACTAAGCTCCTCTGCAACCGCCGCACCCTTTCGTACCGCCAGAATCTCTACACCCTCACGTGGGTGAATATCGGAAGGAAGACTCTCGTCAACCTCCTTGGTTATAATCTCAAAATCCTTTATTATTCCACCGATAAGCTCTTTTCTTCTCGGCGATTTTGATGCAAGAATATATCTCATCGTTCTTTTTCCTTTTTATAAAAAAGCGACTGCCTATTACCGTTTCGGCATAAACAATCGCTTTATTTGTGATGTTTAGTTTACAAAACCAATCTTTCTTCTAACCTTAGACATAGTTTTGCGTGCATAATATGCTGCCTCGTCTGCACCATTTTTCATGATCTGTTCAAGATATGCCTTGTCAGCCATAAGCCTTGCGAACTCATCTCTTACGGGAGCAAGTCCGTCTGCACACGCCTCGCCAACGGCAAGCTTGAAGTCACCGTAGCCGCGACCGTCGAACTCTCTTTCAATCTCCTCAAAGCTCTTGCCGGAGAATGCGCGGTATATGGTCATAAGGTTGGAAACACCGGGCTTATCCTCGGAGTATCTTACACATGCGTCGGAGTCGGTAACAGCCTTCTTGAACTTACGCATAACGTCATCCTTGGAGTCGAGGATGTATACGACGGCATTTTGGTTTGTGTCGGACTTAGACATCTTCGATGTGGGCTCTGCAAGGGACATGATCTTTTGTGTATCTGTGGGAATAAATCCTTCGGGAATTGTGAAGGTGGGGCCGTAGATCTGGTTGAATCTTTCGCCTATATCTCTTGCTAATTCAAGATGCTGCTTCTGGTCGATACCTACGGGAACGATGTCAGTTTGATACAGCAGAATATCTGCTGCCATCAGCGTGGGATAGGTGAATAGACCTGCATTGATGTTCTGCGAGTGCTTCTGGCTCTTGTCCTTAAACTGTGTCATTCTGGAAAGCTCGCCAAACATGGTGTAGCAGTCAAGCATCCAACCGAGCTCTGCGTGAGCAGGAACGTGTGACTGAACAAAGAGGGTATTCTCCTTGGGGTCAAGACCGCATGCCATATAAAGCGCAAGGGTCTCGTAGGTTCTTTTACGCAACTCTGCAGGCACCTGTCTTACCGTAATTGCGTGAAGGTCAACAACGCAGTAGAAGGTTTTATATTCCTCTGAAAAGCGCGAGAAATTCTTGATCGCGCCGAGGTAGTTTCCTATAGTAAGATTTCCCGAGGGCTGAACTCCCGAGAAAACTGTTTTCTTATCGCCGTTCATTATCTAATTATCCTTTCAAAACGGATTTTCATTTAATTTCCTATTAGAAAATTATACAATGATATAACAGTTTTGTCAAGTAAAAATTAGATTTTAGCTAAAGTTTCAGGACATTTACAATAAAAAAATGCGATTTTAGTTAAAAATAACGAATAATTGTTAATAAAATAAAAAAATATAAAAAAATTAAAAAAACAATTGCATTTTTCAGTATTGTGTGATATAATAGTTCAGCGGATTATACATTGGACTGTAAATCCCGCAATTTTGATCAATTTAATCGCGTCCTGCGGCGCGGAATTTGAAATATTTTTTTATACAAGGATGAAAGACATGAAAAAGAGAATTGTTGCATTAATTCTTACTGTTGTGATGTCTCTTCTTGCTCTCGTAAGCTGTGGCAGCTTCGACTTCATTGAAGAGGATCTCACTTCCTACGCTACCTTTGATGCAGACAAGTTTATGGAGGCTCTCCAGAAGCTTGAGATCGAGGATGGCGAATTCACTACCGACGTAGCAATCAGAGAGTTGCTCGTTGATGCAAAGATCTACAACACTATCGTTGACAAGATTATCGCTCAGACCAGCGAAGACGAGCAGGTTAAGTCCGGCGAGCTTGGCGCAGGCGATGTTCTTTACTTCGTATACTTTGCTACCTACACCACCGAGGACGGCAAGACTCACACCTTCTTCGGCTCTGACATGAACGAGTCCACCATCACCGCTTCCTCCACCAAGGCTAATCACGTTGTAAAGCTTGATGATTACTTTGACGAGGATGAGGAGTTCTTCAAGCTTCTTGTTGAGAACCTTCAGAAGGTTGATATCAAGGATTACGTTTACTCTATGCTTACCAAGGCTGAGATCGAGGCTGAGGCTGAGAAGGCTCTTAAGGAGACTAAGCCTGATGCTACCGCTGATGAGATCAAGGCTGCTAAGGCTGAGGCTATTAAGGTTAAGGCAGGCGACAAGCTCTATATTTCTTACACCGTAAGCCACTCCGAGAAGAATGCAGAGGGTGTAGTTACCACCGTTAAGGAGAAGGCTTCTTACGAGCTTATTACTCTCGATGCAGAGAATGCTTTCCATTCTCAGATTCTTAACGCTACCTCCGCTAATGTTGGTGAGACTGTTACCACTAAGGATCCTATCAAGGTTACCGTTGACGAGGTTGAGTATACTTATACCGACGTTAAGGTTCTTTGGAAGGTTGACTCCGAGGGTAAGGAAATCGCTACCTTCGAGTACACTCCTTATGAGAAGACCGAGGGCAAGGATGACGAGAAGAAGGAAGTTACTCCCGACAGCCTTTACACCACAGGCGGTAAGATCGACCTTATCGGTAAGGCTCTTACTTACCACGTATATCCCGTATATGCAATTGACGCTCCCGCTTACGAGGAGATCACTGCTACCGATATTCTTTACTACGTAAACGGCTCCAGCCTTGCAGACAAGTCCTACGAGGCATTTGAGGGTGTTACCGGTCTTGAGGATCTTCTCAAGGACGTAAAGAGCATCTTCGCTACTACTGAGAAGGATAACAAGTTCTATGCTGAGGGCACTGAGCTTGCAAAGCTTCTTAAGGCATACAACGATCTTGGCGGTGCTAACCCCACTACCGAGCAGAAGACTGCTAATACCGAGGCTAAGAAAGCTCTTACCGACGGTCAGAATGCTGAGCTTAAGAAGGTATGCGAGAAGATCGCTGCTCTTAACGATGGCAAGCTTGGAACTGCAGTTCTTGAGGAGTATGAGAAGAACACCCTTCACTCTCTTAAGGAAGAGTATGACTCTACTATCGTTAAGAACGTAAGAAGCGCTATCCTTGACCTCATCTATGAGTCTGTTAAGGTTACCTCTTACCCCGAGAAGCTCCTTAAGGAGTACGTAGATCACCTCTACGAGTCCTATGAGTACACCTACTACACCGGTGATTTCGATAAGACTACATCTAACGTTAAGAAGTATGCTGACTTCAACGCATACCTTGAGGCTACTCTTAAGGTAAGCGGCGAGGACAAGATCAACGAGGCTATCGAGAAGGAAGCTAAGGCTGCTATCGAGCCCATCATCAAGATCTACGTTGTTTCTAAGGCTCTTGAGGAGAAGGCAGTTGCTGCTATGGTTGGTCCTAACGGCTACATCGAGGCTGACATCACAGGCGGTGCGTACTACCTTAACGAAGAGGAGTACAGAGATTACTACGGTGACGAGGCTGATAAGAAGATCGCTGAGGCTAAGAAGAACATCGAGGAGAACATCAAGTCTGCTCGCGAGGAGTCCGGTCTCTTCCTTATCAACGATGCATACATGAGAAAGTATAAGAAGGCAGTTGGTTCTGCATTCTACAGACAGCAGGTTGAGAGCTACGGCGAGATCAACCTTCGTACCGCTCTTCAGTTCAACAAGCTCTTCTACTACCTCACCTGCACAGAGATCGAGCTTAATGCAGAAGAGGGCCACGCAGAGGTTAAGTACACCGCTGACGGCACTAAGATCGACTTCAGAACTGTTGACTACGTAATCGTTGAAAAGTAATAAGACGTTTTAATTCTGACGTCCATCAGAATATTGACAATAGAGGAAACGGACGAAGTTTATTCGTCCGTTTTCTTATAAAATAACATAGGATTTTGATCAAAATGAAAAAGGTTGAAATTTATACAGACGGTGCTTGTCGCGGAAATCCCGGCAGGGGCGGTTGGGGAGCAATTCTCGTCTACGGTGCATTTGAAAAGGAAATGTCGGGCGGAGATGCTATGACAACCAATAACCGAATGGAGCTTACCGCTGCGATAGAGGGACTTTCGGCATTAAAGGAACCCTGCGAGGTAACTCTGTATTCCGATTCCAAATATCTTGTCGACGCTTTTCTGCTCGGTTGGGTAGAGGGCTGGCGCAAGTCGGGATGGCGACGCGGCAGAGACGAGCTTAAGAATCCCGATCTTTGGGAAAAGCTTTATTCGCTTACCGAGATACATAAGGTAAGCTTCGTCTGGGTCAAAGGACATAACGGACACGACTATAACGAAAGATGTGACAGACTTGCTACGGCATATGCCGATTCATTTGAATAAGCACACTCTTTCGAAATATCTCTAATAATATAATAATGAAAGGTTTTTTACCATGAGTAAAAACGTTAACGTAAAAAATAGACTTGTAAGATCTGCAGTGGCGGCGCTTCTTCTTGCTGTTATTCTTTGCACTACTCTTATCACTACCTCCTGCGCAGGTAAGTTCGATTATATTAAGACAGATCTTCAGGATTATATTGAATTTACCGAAAGCTATAAGGATTTTAAGATCAACGTTGATATTGCAAAGCCTCATGACATAGACGTTGAGGTATCTATTATCAACATGCTTTACGATGATAGAGAGAAGGACCCCCGTTACAACGGTGCGACAGTTACATCTCCCGTAACACTTACCGTCGGTGACGTTGTTGACATCTGGTACCGCGGTTATATTAAGGATGAGAACGGCGAGGAGATCTTCGTTGACGGTATGTGTAACTTCAGCGAAAAAACTCCTGCGTCTCTTGCCCTTGGATCTAACGGATTTGTTCCCGGATTTGAGCTTAACCTTATTGGCAAGAATACCGGTGACATGCCTAAGTTTGAGAAGATCACAAATGGTGCTATCACCGAAGATATGATAGTATACGTAAGCTACTCCTCTACCAAGGGTACAGATACGAGCACAAAGACCACTAAGAGTGGTGTAAGAATTGATCTCTCCGGTGACGTTGATACCGTATACGGCGCGGGTGTTAAGGACAAGATCCTTGGCATGAATATTGGTGATTCGCTTGACTTTACCGCAAATATTGGTGACGCAAGCTACACCTACACCGATTTTACAGTTTCCTTCGCAACTACCTGTGAGAAAAATCCTGTGGTAATCGAGTGCTATTTCCCCTATGACTACTCTATGGCTACTCTCCGCAATGAGACAGCATACTTTGAGGTTTACTCGGAGGGCGTTGTAGTTTACGATTGTCCCGAGTTTACCGATGAATATCTTCAGAAGAAGATCGAGGACGGCGAGCTTAACGTTACACTTGACAAGCTTAATGAGTATGAGGGTAACAGCCTTACCGATAAGTACCGTGACTTTGCAAAAAAGACTATGTACGAGCTCTACGAGTCCACGTATGACTCTAAGGTAGAGGCAGCGGTATGGGAGTATCTTATCAAGATATCCAAGGCTAATAAGTATCCCAAGAAGGAGGTCGAGAAGATCTACGACGATTACGTAGCAGACCTTTCCGCTCAGTTCCTTGCAAACGGTGGAGTTATTACCAATAATTACGGTCAGTCCCAGACGTACGAGACCTTTGACGCTTATCTTCAGGCTTACTTCGGTCTATCAAGCAAACAAAGCTGGAAGGATGTTGTTTATGCCGAGTGTGAGGGATACGTAAAGGAGAGACTCGTTCTCTTCTATATTCTCAAAGCCGAGAATCTTCTTCCTTCTGACGAGGAGTTTAAGGCCGAGTATGATAAGATCGTTAAGCAGTATCATGATGAGTCTATAGCACAGTATCTTGAATATGCAGGTAAGACTAAGGATGATTACACCGAGGAGGAGTATAAGATCGTTGAGGAAAATTGCCTTGATCTTGTGTTCTCAAACTTCGATGAGGATTATTTCGAGCTTAGAGTTTACTACAGCACCTTTGCCAAGGCTGCAATCACCTGGCCCGAGGTAAGCACTCTTGATGACAGACGTGCGTATCCTTTGGATAAATAATAAAATATAATAAAAAACGAAGGGTGACTTATGAACCGAATCTAGGTTCACGGAGGTCAATCCCTTCGTTTTTTTATTATGAATTACTTATCTCGCTTCCAAACTCTGAGCATACTCTGCTTATGGTACTGTCTGGGGTCGGAGAAGCCCTGCTCGTATGCCTTCTTATAGTAGCGAAGGGCGATCTTTCTATCTGGGGCGGTAGTGATACCGAACTCGTAAAGACAACCGATAGAGTAGGTTGCGTCGCCAAGGCCAAGCTTCATGCACAATTCAAGCATATCAATAGCGGTGGAGTACTTTCTGTTGTAATACAGCTCCATTGCGGTAGAGTAGAGCGAACGGATCATATGTCGCTTTTTGTTCTCATAAATGCGATAAAGCTCCTTGTCAGCCGACTGTGAGCCCATTTCTCTTGCAATAGAAAGCAGCTCTGACGCCTTCTTGAAGTCAAAGTTGACACCGATTCCTCTGGCGTAGCATCTTCCGAGGCTTTCGATAGCGCGCTTGTCACCTGCATCATATGCAAGCTTGTAGTGGGTATACGCCGCCTTGCGGTTGACCTTCGTTCCGATTCCGCGCTCATAATACCAACCGATTCTTGCGTGGGCGGGGAGATATCCAAGCTCAACGGATTTCTTGAAAAGCTTAAATGCCTCGTCGGGTGAGCTTCTCTCAATTCTTGTTGCCTCGACGTAGCATCTCTCGCGCTCCTCGTGCATCATTTTTAACTTTCTTTGGCAGCCGTAGTTACCCTTGGATGCTCCCTTTTCGTAGAGCGAGAGGGCGAGGGCATAATCGGGCTCGGTCATCTCACCGTTATAGAAAATGTCACCGAGGCTTTCGCACTCGTCGTCACCGCCAAGTCGGGCAGCAAGTTTGTAATAGTAGGTGGCGAGGTACTCGTCGCGCTCGGTAAATTCACCCTTTGAATAGAGGTCACCAAGGCACTTCGCTCCAACAACAGATCCGCCCTCGGCAGCTTTCTCAAGCATAGCAATACCGCGCTCAACGTTCTGTGTGAACTCAATTCCCTCGATATGTAACAGGGCAAGGAAGATATTGGCATCTGCGCCACCCTCCTCTGCATAGGTGTTAGCTAATTTAAGGAGTATGGTGTTGTATCCAAACTTTTTTGCCGCGGCAATAAGCCTCTCGATTATCTTCTTTTTGTCGGCAAAGGTGGTTTCCTTTGGCTGAACCGAAGCTCCTGCCACAGCCTGCAATCTTCTCTGCAGCTTGATAGCGTGAAGAGGAGCGCGTTCAATACGCTCAATATACCACTTTGCCATTTTCTCATTCTGCTCAACACCGTCACCGTACAAATGTCTGCGTGCCATTTCAATAATGGCATCGGTGTTACCCTCTGCCGCCATAATCGAGCAGTAGTATGCAGCGGTGGTTCTTTCTTTATATCCCGTGTACATTGCAAATGCATCGGGATATGCTTCCTTGCAACCCATTATTGCCGCAAAGGCAAGCCAGAAGTCGCTGAGAGTCTGCTTTCCAACTACAAGTCGGGAGTATTTGTATGCTGAAACGGCATCCCCCTTCATTGCTGCAGAGTAGAAATAATGCATCGCCATTTCAAGATCTCTGGGGAGCAAAAGTCCTCTTTCGAGAATAAGACCAAGCTCGCGCTCACCGTCCACAGAGCCTGCGGCGGCTAAGAATTTATATATTTCTACGGCGTGCAGAAAATCATTTCTGAAAATCAGCTCCTCTGCCTCGGACATCAGCATTTCATTCTCGCCCTCGGCAAGAATAGGGGCTGCGCCACACTTCGGGCATTTAACCTGATATTTCGGATTTTCCTTTCCGCATTCCTTACATCTGATCATTACGTATTCCTTTCGGTATAAATATTTACAATTTCACATCTTAATTTTACAACAATATTAATGTTTTGTCAATGATATAAATAATTTTTTATTATGCGGTAAAAATATATTTAACTCTAATAAAGGAGAAAAATGATGTTTAGTAACAAAAAAGGACAAATAATGCGACATCCTTACGCCACTCTTGCTATTATTGGACTTGCGGCGATGGGTGCTATGAGCATCGGTGAGAAGGTGAAGAGCTTTTGTTCGGGCAAGACAAAATGCCTCTCGGGTATGATGCATAGCATGAAAAAAGATGTAATGCAAATGGATTGATTTCAAAAAACAAAAAGGTTCGGGCTGCCACGAAATAATCGTAGCAGCCCCTTTTTATGTAAAAATGTAAATTAAAGGTAACAGAATTGAGTATATTGAGACTTAGTATGTTTTATATTTTGGTAGTTCCAAAATCAGTGAATATGACAGTAGATTCGCAATCCATAGGAATTCCGTTAGAATATACAGTGCAGGTATACACAAGCTCCTTCGGCTTGCCGTTCTCAAATCTTAAGGTCGCACTTTTTGCATTGCCGACGTTCTGAATCTTCATTGTGCCTGTAAGATTATATATCTTTTTTTCTCTGTCGTACTCAAATTCGCTGTACTGAAGCATTTTCTGTATAGACTCAATCATAGCCTTCTTTGTAGCTTGTGCCTGCAGTCCGCTTGCAGTTTCGGTTGATGTAGAGCCTGCTGCTGTGACGGATACACGAACCTCGGTTTCGGTGAATTTATATACGGCTGTTGTCGTTACTTGAATGCCGGAGTATTGTACGATCGCACTCTCGTGGTATGTAAAGTTATTAAAGTTTTCTTCGGAGAATGCCTCGTTCCACTCGGTCCAGCTAAGACCTGTAAAAATAACAGGACGGTTGTCCTTGTAATTACATACAGAGCAGGTGCGGGTATTTACTCCGTCGGCTTCCTGTGTAGGCTTAACTGTTATTTCACTAGCACCGTATGTATGCTCTGCTTTATCACAAAGCTTATCACAGTTTTCGTTCAGACAGGCATGCCAATGATGTGTGCTGTCAGATGTCCACTCGTCGGAATAATCGCAGATAATATGTAGAAAACAGGATGAGAGTGTGAATAGACTTGTTAATAAAATGAAAGCAACTAATAATAAGGATATATACTTTTTCATCTTAATTCTCCTTTGCGGATTTTTGAAGCACATTGCTCCTCTGTCTCATTATATCATTTTAATTAGCGAATGTCAACAAACTTTTATAAGTGCAAAACTCGATCCTTTATCTCACTTGTTCTGCCTTGATTCCAATACTGCGTGCCGATATAACCGCAGGTTCGTCTGGCAACGTTCATCTTCGATTGGTCGCGACACTTACAGTTAGGACATTCCCAGACAAGCTTGCCGCCTTCCTCTACCACTCTGATCTCACCGTCAAAGCCGCACTCCTGACAGTAGTCGCTCTTGGTATTCAGCTCGGCATACATAATGTGGTCGTAAATATAGCGCATTACGTCAAGCACAGCCTCGATGTTATTCTGCATATCGGGAACCTCAACGTAGGATATTGCGCCACCGGGGGAGAGTGCCTGGAACTTTGCTTCAAGCGAAAGCTTTTCAAATGCATCGATCTCCTCAGTTACGTGAACGTGATAGGAGTTTGTGATGTAGCTTCTGTCTGTTATGCCCTCAATAATACCAAAGCGGCTTTGCAGACACTTGGCAAATTTATAGGTGGTGCTTTCAAGGGGTGTGCCGTAGAGAGAGTAATCAATATTCTCGGCAGCCTTCCATTTTGCGGTATAGGAGTTGAGCATATTCATTATTTCTATGCCAAGCGTTTCGCCCTCGGGCTCGGTAAGCTTTTTTCCCGATAGCGCAAGCACGCATTCCCAGAGTCCGGCATAGCCGAGAGAAAGGGTAGAATAACCACCGTAAAGATAATCGTCGATCTTCTCGCCCGATTTGAGTCTTGTCAGCGCACCGTATTGCCAGAGGATGGGTGCGGCATCCGACCTTGTGCCGAGAAGTCTTTCGTGTCGGCAAAGAAGTGCGCGATGGCACAGCTCCATTCTTTCGTCAAATATCTGTCTGAATCTTTCCATATCACCCTCGGCAGACAGACCGATGTCAACGAGGTTTACCGTTACAACACCCTGATTAAATCTGCCGTAGTATTTGGGCTTACCGTCCTTGTCAACGTAAGGTGTAAGGAAAGAACGGCAGCCCATACAGGTGTAGCAATGTCCCTCTCCGTTTTTGTCGATCTTGTTCTTTAACATTATCTTCTCGGAGATATAGTCGGGTACCATACGCTTTGCGGTGCATTTCGCTGCAAGACGGGTAAGTGAATAGTATTTGGACTCGGGGTGAATATTATCCTCCTCAAGCACGTAGATAAGCTTGGGGAATGCAGGTGTGATCCACACACCCTTCTCGTTTTTAACACCCTGAATGCGCTGCTTTAATACCTCTTCAATGATAAGAGCAAGGTCAGCTTTGGTCTGCTCGTCCTTCGCCTCACCGAGATACATAAATACAGTGATAAACGGAGCCTGTCCATTGGTGGTAAGCAGGGTAACTACCTGATACTGTATGCACTGAACGCCGCGATTGATCTCCTCGCGCAGACGAAGCTCGGAAACCTTTTCTATTTGCTTCTCATCGCACTCAATTCCCGCCTCGTTGAATTCGGAGATGACCCTTGTGCGGATCTTCTTTCTGCTTATATCAACAAAGGGCGCAAGGTGAGTCAGGCTGATCGACTGACCGCCATACTGATTTGAGGCAACCTGTGCAATGATCTGTGTGGCAATGTTGCAGGCTGTGGCAAAGCTCTTTGGCTTCTCAATAAGAGTACCGCTGATAACTGTTCCGTTCTGTAGCATATCCTCGAGGTTTACAAGGTCGCAGTTGTGCATATGCTGTGCAAAATAGTCGGCATCATGGAAGTGAATAATACCGTCCTCATGCGCCTTTACTATATCCTGCGGAAGGAGGATTCTGCTGGTCAGATCCTTTGACACCTCACCTGCCATATAGTCGCGCTGAATGCTGTTTACGGTGGGATTTTTATTAGAGTTTTCCTGCTTTATATCCTCGTTCGAGCATTCGATAAGCGACATAATGCGATCGTCTGTGGTGTTGGACTTACGCACAAGCTCACGGGTGTAGCGATAGGTTATGTAGGTCTTGGCGAGGGTGAATGCACCAATAGACATTATCTCCTTCTCAACCATGTCCTGTATTTCCTCAACGCTTGTAGCTCGGCTAAGCTCCTCGCACCTCTCGGTAACTCGGTCGGTTATAAGCTGGATCTGTTGATCTGTGATACGGTGTATCGGCTCAACAGCCCCATTAGCCTTGCTGATGGCGGCATATATTTTGCTGCTGTCAAAAACTGCCTCTGAGCCGTTTCTTTTAATTATTTTCATAAGGCATATTTCCTTTGTTTTTCTTTAGTGAATATATTATATAATACAACTCATATTATGTCAATGAGAATTTCTCAAAAGGAGCGTAATTTTAAACAACTTGACATATTGTGTCAAATATGGTATAATTATCGAGTAAATTCTCTTTGAGGAGGAATTATTTTTTATGAATTTTAAGATTGTAACAGATTCATCTGCTGACCTTAGAGAGCTCTCCGACATTCCCTTTGAAAGCATTCCGCTTAAGATCATTACCGACGAGAGGGAGTATGTGGATAGCAGTGACCTTGACGTTAACGGCATGCTTGCCGATTTGAAAAAGTACAGTGGCAGATCTCACACGTCCTGCCCCAGCTCCGGCGAATATATGCAGGCATTCGGCGACTGTGAGAACATCTTCTGCATTACCATTACAAGCAACCTTTCAGGTAGCTGCAATGCGGCAAACGTTGCTGCAAGAGCTTATCTTGAGGAGCATCCCGAGGGCAGGATACACGTTATTGACAGCCTTTCTACAGGCCCTGAGAATGCACTTGTAATTGAGAAGCTTCGCGATCTTATCCTTGCAGGCGGTGATTTTGAGAGCATTAAAACCGAGATCTCCGATTATAACCTTAATCACACAAGACTCATTTTCGCCCTTGAATCTATGCGTAACCTTGCCAACAACGGTAGAGTCAGTCCTATCGTCGCCAAGATGGCAGGTCTTTTGGGTATTCGTGCTATCGGTCGTGCAAGCGACGTTGGTACTCTTGAGATGATCTGCAAGTCTCGCGGCCCTCTCAATGCCGCAAACGATATTCTTTCGAATATGATCGGTGACGGATATAAGGGTGGCAGAGTAAAGCTTCATCACGCGAACAATGTGGCATCTGCTGAGCTGCTTAAGACCAAGATCCTTGAAAAGTTCCCCGAGGCTGAAATTGATATTGCTCCCGCAGGCGGACTTTGTTCCTTCTATGCAGAGCAGGGCGGACTTCTCGTAGGCTTTGAAATTTAATATTTGACTATATTTGTTTACATAATGTCGGGTTTTACATCAAATACCCGACATTTTTCTTTTCTTAAAATATTTTTTATTTTGTTGTTGATTTTTTCTTAAGTTTGTGATACAATATTCGGAGATTTCAACGTAAGAGGTAAAAATGAATTTTAAGAAGGTATTAAAGAGCTTTATCGGTGACAGGGCCTTTTATAAGGGCGTGCTTGCTATCACCGTTCCTATGATCATTCAGAACACCGTTACAAACCTTGTAAACCTGCTTGATAACCTTATGGTAAGCTGGGTTGGTACAGAGCAGATGTCGGGTGTTTCTATCGTTAACCAATTTATTTTCGTATTTAACCTTGCTGTTTTCGGCGCGATTTCCGGTGCAGGAATATTTACCGCACAGTTTAACGGCAGAGGTGATACCGACGGCGTACGCAACACTATGCGTATCAAGCTTGTTCTTTGCGTTATCATTGGTGTTATCGGTGTTTGTGTACTCGGCTTCTTCGAGGATGGACTTATTAACAACTTTCTTCACGAGGGCACAGGAGAACAGGCACTTGATCTTGAGCTTGTATTCTCATCGGCAAAGGAGTATGCCGCTTATATCCTTATCGGTCTTATTCCTTTTGCACTGTCACAGGCATATGCATCTACGCTTCGTGAGACGGGTCAAACCGTTGTGCCTATGGTCGCCAGCACTGTTTCTATCGTAACCAACCTTACTTTAAATGCAATACTTATTTTTGGTCTTTTGGGCTGTCCTGCAATGGGGGTGGCAGGTGCTGCTATGGCAACTGCGATCTCCAGATTTATCGAGCTTGCGATTCTCGTTATCTGGGCCCATAAGAATACCGAAAAGTGCCCGTTTATCGTCGGAATTTTCACGCATTTCCACGTTCCTCGCGCTCTCATAAAGCAGGTTATTATTAAGGGAACACCTATTCTTGCCAACGAGTTGTTCTGGTCGCTGTCTATTACAACGATCAATATGTGCTACTCCACACGCGGAACCGACGTTATTACCGCAATGAATATTTCCTTCAACCTGCAGAATCTGCTCAGCGTTGCATATTTTGCTCTCAGCTCCTCTATCGCCATTATCGTAGGTAATCTGCTTGGCGCAGGAAAGCTTGAAGAGGCGAAGGATACCGACAGAAAGCTTCTTGCATTCTCGGTCTTTATGGGTATGATAATGATGGGAGTGCAGATCGCCCTCTCGCCTATATTCCCCAGATTCTATACCGACGTTCAGTCCGTAATCGAGCTTGCCACCTATAATATGATTTGCTTCGGACTTACGATGCCCGCGGCTGCTCTTGCAACCTCAACCTACTATACCATCAGATCGGGCGGACGCGTGTTTATCACGATGCTGTTCGACAGCGTTTACGCTTGGGTAATAGTTATTCCTGCGGTGGCAGGTTTTGCATATTTTACCGACATACCCTTCCGTCTGCTTTTGCCCATCATTCTCGTGGTGGAAAACCTTAAGCTTGTTCCCGGACTTATTCTCGTAAATAAGGGGATTTGGTTAAGACAGATAAAAGTGGAGTGAAATTTTTTAAGAAAAACGGAGCTTTTTGCTCCGTTTTTCTTCGTTTTTTGGAAAATATTTTATAAAAATACTTTTTTTGTTCATTATTTTAGTGTATAATGGTCGTGATTGATTTTTTAAAAGAAGGAAAAAAACATGCTTGAATTACGCAATATTAAAAAGGATTACGTAACCTCATCCGAGACGGTCAGCGCTCTGCGTGGTGTAGACATCGTTTTTCGCGATAAGGAATTCGTGTCCATTCTCGGTCCTTCGGGCTGTGGCAAGACTACTATGCTTAATATCGTGGGCGGTCTTGACAGATACACCTCGGGTGACCTCGTTATCAACGGCAAGAGTACAAAGCTCTACCGCGACCGCGATTGGGACGTGTATAGAAACCATCGCGTAGGCTTTATTTTCCAGGCCTATAACCTCATTCCTCACCAGACGGTGCTTGGCAACGTAGAGCTTGCTCTTACTATCGCAGGTATCGATAAAGAGGAGCGAGTAAGAAGGGCAAAGGCTGCTCTTGACAAGGTTGGTCTGTCGGATCAGTATTACAAGAGACCTAATCAGCTTTCGGGCGGTCAGTGTCAGCGTGTTGCGATTGCAAGAGCGCTTGTAAACGAGCCTGAGATCCTCCTTGCCGACGAGCCCACCGGTGCGCTTGATACGGTAACCAGCGTACAGATCATGGAGCTTATCCGTGAGATCGCAGGTGAGAGACTTGTAATTATGGTAACTCACAACCCCGAGCTTGCCGAGCAGTATTCTACACGTATCGTAAGACTCCTTGACGGTAATATCATCGAGGACACCAACCCTGTAAGCGAGGAGGAATACGAGACCCTTAAAACCGTTGAAACCGAGACGGAGGAGGTACAGCCTAAGGGTAAAAAGCAGAAGGAAAAGGCAAAGATGTCCTTCTTCACCGCTTTCCGTCTTTCGGCGCGTAACCTTATATCCAAGAAGGGCAGAACGGCTATGGTCGGCTTCGCCGGCTCTATCGGTATTATCGGTATCGCTCTCGTTCTTGCCTTCTCGGCAGGTATCAAGGGATATATCGCCTCAATGCAGGACGATATGCTGTCGGGTAATCCGATTACTATATCTAAAACAGCATTTGATATGGGAGCGATATCCGATATGATGGATACCGGTGATAAAATTGAGATTATTAAAAATCCCAATTACGTTTACATCTCCTCGGTAATCGAGCATCTTATCAAGACTCAGGATGATCTTGGTAATATTATGGTCGAAAATGAGATAACCAAGGAATACGTTGATTACGTAAAGGCTATGCCCAGCGAATATTACAATACTATGACATTGGGATACGGCATTGATTTCACCAAGACCATATTCACCAACTTCCATGAGTACAAGGGTGGTCCAGTGAGACATATGTCCGTAAAGCAGCTTACCGATATTTATAAGTCTGTTATTGCAGACACCGAGTACAGTGATCTTGCCAGAATGATTGATAGCCTTGCCCCCGGTTTTAACCAGGCTCCGGATAATCTTGATTACATTCGCAATCAGTATGACGTTGTTTCAGGTGAGATAGCTGATGAGAAAGATGAGATCATGCTTGTACTTGATTCTGATGACGAGCTTACCGATCTTCTTCTTGCAAGACTTGGCTACTATAATCAGGATGAGATGATGGAGATATTCCATAAAGCGTCTAATAAGGACGAAAACGACAAGCCTATCTATAACGAGCAGCTTTACCGTGAAAAGTTCAGCTACGAGGAGCTTCTTAATAAAACTCTTACGTGGTATCCTACCGACAGCATTTTCTCTACTACAGAGCTTACCATTACCGTTCCCGATAAGGATGGTGGATTTACTACCAGCACCACAACAGCACCTATTTATACAGGTGAAATGGATGTAGCATCCGCAGAAGGCATGACACTTAAGGTGGTTGGTATTCTTACTCCCAAGGATAATATTTCCTATGGTGTAATGGGATCGGGTATTTATTATACCAAGGCTCTTACAGATTATAGCCTTGAGGTGAACTCGGACTCCGAGTTTATTGATTACCTTATTGGAGATGAGGAAAAGGCTGAGGAATATCTTGCATCCTTTACTTATAAATACGATTATATTCCTTACGATGCTTTTGACGGTGACCTTACCGATGCGGAGAGAAAGACTAACGACAAGGGAAGTGTGTTCTCCTACAGCACCAGAGAGTCTATTGCAAGAAATCTCGGTGGTATTGACCTTGCAAACAACATTAAGATCTACCCCCTTTCCTTCGATGACAAGGATCTTGTTACAGGATATCTTGATAAGTGGAACGATGATCACGATAAGGTTACCTATACTGACAGTCTTGAGCTTGTTATCAATATGGTAAACACCATGATCGACATCATCTCTTACGCGTTGATCGCATTCACCTCGATCTCGCTTGTGGTTTCTACCGTTATGATCGGAATTATCACCTATGTATCGGTTGTTGAGCGAATCAAGGAGATCGGTGTTATCCGTTCGCTTGGTGGACGAAAGCGCGACGTTTCCAACCTCTTTATTGCGGAAACAGCGATTATCGGTATGCTTGCGGGCCTTATCGGTATCGGCGCAACCTATCTTATATCTGCTATTGTAAACGTTATTCTTAAGCCGCTTATCAATTTCTCAAATATTGCGGCATTGCCGATAGGCAACGCTATATTCCTTGTTTGTCTCAGCGTAATTTTGACTCTGATCTCGGGACTTGCTCCTGCTAAGAGCGCTGCAAATAAGGATCCTGTTGTAGCACTCAGAACCGAATAAACTATCTTCAATGCGGAGAGCTTTGTCTCTCCGCATTTTTATTTTAATTTGTCTCCTCGGTTTAGTGCATACTGCACATAAAAACCAGATTGTTTTGATGAATGTTTTATTTTATAATACTTGACAATAAATATATGTGTATGCTATAATATAGGGTAAAATGGGCAAGTAGGAGGATTTGAAGAATGAAGGCTTTATTCCGCAATGCATACGTTTATGAAAATGGCAAGATAAACAAGCGTGATATGTGTTTTGATGGCGACTCTCTCTCCGTTTTTGAGGGTGACGTATCTGCTTTCGCCCCTTCTTTCGTTATTGACAATATTTTGATTATTCCCGGTCTTTGTGATGTGCACGTTCACCTCAGAGAGCCGGGTTTTTCTTATAAAGAGACAATTAAGTCGGGTACACTGGCTTCTGCAAGGGGTGGATATACCGCTGTCTGTGCAATGCCTAATCTTAATCCTACTCCTGATTCAAGAGAAAATCTTGATCTTCAGCTTGATATTATTAAGCGCGATGCCTTGATCTCTGTAATCCCCTACGGTACTATAACCAAGGGTGAGGCAGGCGAGAGCCTTGCCGATATGGAGGAGATGGCAAAGGACGTTTGCGGTTTCTCGGATGACGGACGCGGTGTGCAGAGCGAGGATATGATGCGTCAGGCTATGCTGAAGGCAAAGAGCCTTGGCAAAATGATCGTGGCACATTGCGAGGATAATTCGCTTCTGCGCGGAGGATATATTCACGACGGAGAGTATGCGAAAGCTCACGGACACAGGGGAATCTGCTCGGAGAGCGAGTGGGGACCTATACAACGCGATATGGAGCTTGTGCGAGAGACAGGTTGTGCCTATCACGTTTGCCACATTTCCACAAAGGAGAGCGTTGAGATCATCCGCCGGGCAAAGGCAGAGGGGCTTGACGTGACCTGTGAGACAGGACCTCATTATATTCTGCTCGACGACTCGCACCTTCAGGAGCATGGCAGATTTAAGATGAATCCACCGCTTCGTTCTCCCGAGGATAGAGAAGCAATACTTCAGGGTGTTCTTGACGGCACCATAGATATGATAGCTACCGACCATGCGCCCCACTCGGCAGAGGAAAAGTCCCGAGGACTTGAAAAGAGCGCTATGGGTGTGGTTGGAATTGAAACTGCTTTCCCGCTGTTGTATACAAATTTGGTTATGACGGGAATAATGAGTCTTGAAGGACTTATTAAGATAATGAGCGACGCTCCAAGATCTCGCTTTGGCATAACAACCGACCCCGGCTTTACAGTCTTTAAGATTGATGAAAAATATAAAATAGACCCATCCGACTTTGTGTCTATGGGCAAGGCTACTCCCTTTGAGGGAGATGAGGTATATGGCAAATGCCTACTCACCGTTTATAACGGTAAAATAGTTTATTCTGATATTGATAATTTTGCGGAGGAAAAATAAAATGGCAAAGAGAACGGATATTAAGAGAATTATGATCATCGGCTCAGGCCCTATCGTTATCGGTCAGGCAGCAGAGTTCGATTATGCAGGTACACAGGCTTGTCTTGCACTTAAGGAGGAGGGCTACGAGGTAGTTCTCGTAAACTCCAACCCTGCTACCATTATGACCGACACCGCTATTGCGGATAAGGTTTATATGGAGCCTCTTACCCTTGAATATATTGCCAAGATCCTTCGCTACGAGCGTCCTGATGCGATTCTCCCCGGTATCGGTGGACAGACAGGTCTTAACCTTGCTATGCAGCTTGAGAAGAAGGGTATTCTTAAGGAGTGCCGCACACAGCTTCTCGGTACAAGCTCGGAGTCTATCGAGCGCGCAGAGGACAGAGAGATGTTCAAGGAGCTTTGTCAGTCTATTGGCGAGCCTACTATCCCTTCTGAAATCACCTATAATCTTGATGAGGCAAAGGCTGCTGCGGCTCGCATCGGTTATCCCGTCGTTCTCCGTCCTGCATTTACCCTTGGCGGTACAGGTGGCGGCTTTGCTTATAATGAAGATGAGCTTGTTGAGATCGGTATCAACGCATTTAAGCTTTCTCCCGTTCATCAGGTTCTCATTGAGAAGAGCGTTAAGGGATATAAGGAGATCGAGTTTGAGGTTATGCGTGACGGATCTGACCACGCAATCACCATCTGCGGTATGGAGAACATCGACCCCGTTGGAGTTCACACAGGTGACTCTATCGTAGTTGCTCCTATTATGACTCTGTCCGAGAAGGACAAGAAGATGCTCAATGATTCTGCTATCAAGCTTATCAAGGAGCTTAAAATTGAGGGCGGATGTAACGTTCAGTTTGCATTAAATCCTGAAACAAGCGAATATTACCTTATCGAGGTTAACCCCAGAGTATCCAGATCATCTGCTCTTGCATCCAAGGCATCGGGCTATCCTATCGCTCGTGTAACAGCAAAGATCGCCGTAGGTATGACTCTTGAGGAGATCAAGGTTGCTAATACAAACGCGGCATTTGAGCCTCGTCTTGATTACGTTATCTCAAAGCTTCCCAGATTCCCCTTTGATAAGTTCACCGCCGCATCTAACATCCTCGGCACACAGATGAAGGCTACAGGCGAGGTTATGGGCATCGGCTCTACTCTTGAAGAATCTCTTCTTAAGGGCATTCGTTCGCTTGAAATTGGTGTAAATCACCTTTATCATAAGAAGTTTGACAATATGTCAAGCGAGGGTATTCTTTCCTATATCGAGGAATTCCGTGATGACAACATTTTCGCTATTGCAGAGCTCTTCCGCCGTGGCGAGAGTGTTGAAAAGCTTCATGACGTAACCAAAATCACCTCATACTTCCTTGAGGCTATCAAGAATATCGTTGAAATGGAAAATCAGCTTAAGGGCAGAGAATTTGACCTTGAGATCCTTACCTCTGCAAAGAAGATGGGCTTCTCGGATAAGTTTGTTGCCAAGCTTTGGAACACCAATGAAAGAAAGGTGTTCGAGTTTAGAAAGGAAAATGGTCTATTCCCTGCATTCCGCATGGTTGATACATGCCATACTGATGCTTATATTCCGTATTTCTACTCATCCTATCAGGGTGAGAACACCTCTCGTTTGACCGACAAAAAGAAGATTATCGTGCTTGGCGCAGGACCTATCCGTATCGGTCAGGGTGTTGAGTTTGACTATTCCACCGTTCACGCGGTTTCTACAATTAAAAAATCCGGCTACGAGGCTATTATCATCAACAATAACCCCGAGACCGTTTCTACCGACTATACCACAGCGGACAAGCTTTATTTCGAACCCCTCACCGCTGAGGACGTTATGAATATTATTGAGTTTGAGAAGCCTGAGGGTGTTGTTGCATCTCTCGGTGGACAGACTGCTATTAACCTTGCACAGCCACTCTATGATCTTGGTGTAAAGATCATCGGTACAGACTGCGCTGCCATAGACAGAGCAGAGAACCGCCACGCATTCGAGGCGCTTCTTAAGTCGCTTAACATTCCTCAGCCCGAGGGTCGCGCGGTGACTAAGATCGAGGACGGTGTTGCCGCTGCGGCAAAGATCGGTTATCCCGTTCTCGTTCGTCCCTCCTTCGTGCTTGGTGGACGTGCGATGCAGATCGTTGCTAATGAGGATCAGCTTCGCCACTACCTTAAGACTGCCGTTGAGATCGATGAGGACAAGCCTGTTCTCGTTGACAAATACATCATCGGTAAAGAGGTTGAGGTTGACGCGATCTGTGACGGACGCGACGTATTCGTTCCCGGTATTATGGAGCTTGTTGAAAGAACGGGCGTTCACTCGGGCGACTCTATCAGTGTTTACCCCTCCTTCTCTATCTCCAACAAGGTTAAGGGCACCATTCTTCAGTATGCAAAGAAGCTTGGTCTCGGCATCGGCATCGTAGGTCTTTACAACATTCAGTTCATCGTTGACAGAAACGAGGAGGTTTATATCATAGAGGTTAACCCCCGTTCCTCCAGAACCGTTCCCTTCCTCTCCAAGGCAACAGGCTACAGCCTTGCCGATATTGCGACCGAGTGTATTCTTGGTAAGTCACTTAAGGAGCAGGGAATCTTCGATCTTTATCCCGAGGAGAAAAAGAGATGGTACGTTAAGGTGCCTGTATTCTCCTTCAACAAGCTTCGCGGTCTTGATGCATATCTTTCTCCCGAGATGAAGTCTACCGGTGAGGCTATCGGTTATGACGATAAGTTTTACCGTGCGCTTTACAAGGCGCTTCAGGCATCGGGCATGCATCTTCAGAACTACGGTACTGTTCTTGCTACTATTGCAGACTGTGATAAGGAGGAATCGCTTTCTCTTATCCGCAGATTCTATAATCTTGGATTTAACATCGAGGCTACCGAGGGTACTGCTAAGTTCTTAAAGGAAAACGGTATCCGTACTCACGGTCTTAAGAAGCTGTCTGACGGCTCGGATGAGATTGCGGACTCTATCCGTCAGGGACACATCGCATACGTTATCAACACCTCCGATGCATCAAGCTCGGGTGTTATCCGCGATGGCTTTGAGATCAGAAAGTATGCGACAGAAAATAACGTGACGGTATTCACCTCTCTTGATACAGTACGCGTATTCCTTGACGTGCTTGAGGAGACGACCCTCACAATTTCTACTATTGATTCGTAAGGAATTTAATTATGGCTAAGAAAACAGTTACAACTTACAAGAGGACTTATAGCAACGGTGACGTTTACAACGGTCCTCTTGTAAATGACAAGCCTACTCCCGACGGCAGACTTACTCTTGCAAACGGTGACGTTTACGTAGGCGAATATGATGCTAACGAGAGCCCCTTCGGTAATGGAAAAATCAGCTATACTAACGGAGACAGCTATGAGGGTTTTGTCGTTGACGGCAAGCCCCACGGCAGCGGCACATATACCTTTGCAGGCGGTGACGTATACGTTGGTGATTTTAAAAAGGGGCTTTTCCACGGCTACGGAAAGTATTATATCAATAACCGCATTCATTACAAGGGTTATTGGAAGAAGGATTACAAGAGCGGTGAAGGCAGGATCTTCTACGAGAACGGAAGGCAGCTTGTCGGCTTCTTTATCAAGGATAAGTGCTACGGCTACGCAACTTTGTTTTATGCAGAAGGTTCGGACTACGATAAGCTTGAGGGCTATTTCTTTGCCGATAAGCCTGTCTGGGGTACCGAATACCGCAAGGACGGAATGGTCTATAAGGGATTTTTCAAGAACGGTATGCGAGAGGGCAGAGGTACTGTCACGTTTTCTGACGGTATGTCTATCAAGGGGCATTTTGATGACGATAAGATCGTAAACCATAAGAAGTCCACTGCGGTTTATTCCGACGGTGAGTCCTATGAGGGTACGTATACGGAGGACGGAAAATTCCTTCACGGCAAATACACCTATTCTGACGGTGAATCCTACGACGGTGATTGGAAGGATGGAAAATTCCACGGTCACGGAACTTATAGATTCAATGATGGCGGAAAGTACGTTGGTGAATACGTAAACGGTGTTAGACACGGACAGGGAACCGAATATATGCCGAATGGTGATAAATACGTTGGTCCGTGGAAGAACGGTAAAAGATACGGTAAGCATGATTATCATTGGGCGAACGGTGAGGTTTGCTACGGTGGAACATATCATGCCGACGGTACATCGTCAGGCACGGTGACCCGTACCGATGGTACTAAGTACTATTGTAGATGGGATAAAAACGGTAAAGCGATTAATTAAGGAGATATATCTTGAAGGACGTTTTATTAAGACTTGAAAAAAATACAGAGATTGCAAAAAATACATATCTCTGGGAGCTTTCGGGCGATATTTCTGATATTACCGCCTCGGGACAGTTTGTGAATATTAAGCTTGATGGCTTTTTCCTTCGCAGACCTATCTCTGTGTGTGATGCCGAGGGCGACAGACTTACTATAATTTTTAAGGCGGTTGGTCACGGAACCGAGATGATGGCAAAGGCATCTGTGGGCGAGGAGTTCTCTGTGCTTACAGGTCTCGGTAACGGCTATGACCTTACAAAATCGGGTGACAAGCCTCTGCTTATCGGCGGTGGCGCAGGTGTTCCGCCTATGTATATGCTTTGTAAGCAGCTTATCCGAGAGGGAAAGCAGCCTACCGTCATTCTTGGATTTAATACAGCGTCCGAGGTGTTCTATAAGGACGAGTTCGAGGCGCTTGGCGCAAAGGTTCTTATTGCTACCGCAGACGGCTCTGTTGGCATTAAGGGATTTGTAACCAATGCTATGGATGGTGTGGATTACACATATTTCTATACCTGCGGTCCCGAGCCTATGCTTAAGGCGGTTTACAAGGCTTCGCTGACGTCAGGACAGATGTCCTTTGAGGAGCGTATGGGCTGCGGCTTTGGTGCTTGTATGGGTTGCTCCTGCAAGACTCTTACAGGATACAAGAGAATTTGTAAGGAAGGACCTGTACTTACCAAAGAAGAAATTCTTTGGTAAAACTCGCCGAAGGCGAACTTCACTTTGACTAAGACAAAACCTCACTTATCGTAGATAAACTTCACTTTTTCAGAGAAAAAAACTTCACCCTTGTGTGAGTGAAGTTGCTACGCAGTGAGGTTGTCTTTCAGACAGTGAAGTTGCTACGCAGTGAAGTTCGCGCCAAAAACGCAAGTGAAAGGAAAAAATATGAACACAAAGATAAATCTGCTTGGCATAGAGCTTGATAATCCTGTAATTCCCGCGTCGGGAACCTTCGGCTTCGGATATGAGTTTGCCGAGATATACGATATAAATATTTTGGGTACCTTCTCCTTTAAGGGAACTACCGCAGAGGCTCGCTTTGGCAACCCCACACCCAGAATTGCAGAGTGTCCTAACGGAATGATCAACGCGGTCGGTCTTCAGAACCCCGGTGTTGATAGGGTAATCTCCGAGGAGCTTCCTAAGCTGAAAAAATGCTTTAACAAGCCTGTTATGGCGAATATTTCGGGCTTCTCTGTTGAGGAGTACGTACACACCTGTGCTATGCTTGATATGTGTGATCAGGTTGGTTGGCTCGAGGTTAATATCTCTTGTCCCAACGTTCATGGTGGTGGTATGGCATTCGGAACCTCGCCCGAGGGTGCGGCAGAGGTTGTTCGCGCGGTTAAGGCGGTTACTACCAAGCCTGTGATTGTTAAGCTCTCGCCTAACGTAACCGACATTGTGGCTATTGCCAAGGCGGTTGAGGCTGCAGGTGCTGACGGCATCAGTCTTATCAACACTCTTCTCGGTATGAGAATCAATCTTCGTACCAAAAAGCCTGTTGTTGCCAACAAAATGGGCGGATTTTCCGGCCCTGCAATCTTCCCCGTTGCGGTAAGAATGGTTTATCAGGTTGCCCACGCGGTAAAGATCCCCGTAATCGGTATGGGTGGTGTTTCATCTGCTGAGGACGTAATTGAGATGATGCTTGCGGGTGCAACTGCGGTACAGGTCGGCGCGGCAAATCTTGTAGATCCCCTTGCCTGTAAGAAGATTATTGAGGATCTTCCGAGAGTAATGGAAAAATACGGAATTAATAATTTAAATGATATAATTGGAGGAGTACAGTAATGGGAAAGGACGTAATTATCGCCTGTGACTTTGACAGCGCGGAGAAAACATTTGCTTTTCTTGACAAGTTTGAGGGTAAAAAGCCCTTCGTAAAGATCGGTATGGAGCTCTACTATGCAGAGGGCCCCTCTATCGTAAAGGAAATTAAGAGAAGAGGACATAAGATATTCCTCGACCTTAAGCTTCATGACATTCCTAACACCGTAAAAAAGGCTATGGCTGTTTTGTCAAGACTTGACGTAGATATGACCAACCTTCACGCGGCAGGTACAAAGAGAATGATGCAGGCAGCAATCGAGGGACTTACCAGACCCGATGGCACAAGACCCTTGCTTATCGCAGTAACCCAGCTTACCTCCACCGATCAGGAGTCTATGGAGAACGATCTGCTTATTAAGGCGCCTGTAGACGAGGTCGTTATGCACTATGCTTCTTGTGCTGCTGAGGCAGGACTTGACGGCGTTGTTTGCTCTCCTCTTGAGGCAGGTAAGGTACACGCAAGATGTGGCGAGAACTTTGTTACGGTAACACCCGGTGTGCGCTTTGCAGACGGTGATGTTGGAGATCAGAAGCGCGTTATGACCCCTGCCGAGGCAAAGAAGATCGGCTCGGATTACATCGTTGTCGGCAGACCCATTACCGCTGCTGAGGATCCGGTTGCCGCATATGAGAGATGCGTCGCCGAGTTTGTTGACTGATGAATGAAAAGGAAAAGGAGTAATCA
>JBGVRO010000028.1:0-17593 GCA_045128515.1 Eubacteriales bacterium
AGCTCTTAACGATGCAGCACAGCCCAAGGTTGTAATCGAGGATGGTTCTGTTATCTCTACATCCGTAGGTAAGGGCGAGGGCATTCTTAAAACCAAGAGAGAGCTTAAGGAAGCGTACGGCATGGCGGGCAAGGTTGACAATAATGGCGACGGCATCAAGCTTGAGTGGTACATTCAGTCCGAGGCATTCTCTAAGTACATCGTAGGTATGACCGCAGAGCAGGTTGAAAACCTTGAGACTGCTGAGGTAGGCGGTCACTTCATCTCTACTGACGAAGTTCTTCTTAATGCTGGCTGCACTATCCAGATCACCGGCATTATGGATGTTGTTGTAGAGGCTTGCGGCGAGGCTGCTTAATTACTTAATTTTATGACTATACTAAGAAAGGGAGGATTTCCTCCCTTTTTTAGACGGGGAAAATATGAAGGAAAAAAGGAATTCTGAAAAAGAAAAAAAGGTCGTGTTGGAAGAAGGCTCTGAGGCGAAAAAGCCCTTTAAACTTAAAGACACCCTTATTGCTCTTAAGAAAAACGATAATTTCGTTATTATTCTTGAGTTTGCAGTTATTATTGCACTTGTAGTTGCACTTGTATTTATTATTAACGGAACTAAAAATAACGGTGGTAATTTGGGTGGCAATCAGGGTGGCATAATAGGTGGCGGAGACTCGGGTAACTTAGACGATGATAACTCCGGCGGAAACACATCTGAAAAAAACACGTGCCCTGTGTGCGGTGAAAGAATCAGAAAAATAAAAGATGAATTTCATCACATAATCGACAAGGAAACACTTATGCCTGCGGACAGAGGATATTTGTCTGTTTCGGTTATCTGCAAGGATTCAGGTATGGGTGACGGACTTTCTACAGCGCTGTTCTGTATGAATCTTGATGAGGCACTTGCTTTTGTTAATTCACTTGACGGTGTTGAGGCTATGTTTGTAACCGAGGATGAGGTTAAGCATTACTCTAACGGATTCAAAAATTACATTTATACACAGGGTGGCAGTCAGGGTGGATCTAATACTCAAAAGCAGTCTTATAAGGCTTATAACTTTAACTATTTTGACACTATTTCTACCATTATAGGATATGAGGCTACCGAGGCGGAGTTTGCTGCTACAAGTAACGAGGCTCTTGAACTGCTTGGCGAATATCATAAGCTTTTTGATATATATAACGAGTATGACGGCATGGTTAATCTCTATAATCTTAACCAGATCGTTGACGGTCAGCATCCTAAGCTTAAGGTTGACAGAAAGATTATTGATATGCTTCTCTATGCAAAGGAGATGTACACTCTTACCGGTGGCAGAATGAACGTGGCTATGGGCAGTGTTTTGTCTATTTGGCACGATTATCGCGATGCAGGATCAGAACAGCCTGCATATGCAGAGCTTCCTCCTATGAGCGATCTTCAGAATGCGGCAAAGCACACTGACATTAACAGTATTGTTATTGACGAGGTAAACTCAACTGTGTGGATCTCCGATCCTTATACCAAGCTTGATGTAGGTGCTATTGCAAAGGGATATGCTGTTGAGAAGGTAGCAGAGATGCTTGAGGCAAAGGGCAAGACCGATTATACTCTTAATATAGGAGGAAATGTTCGCACCATTGGAACTAAGGCAACCGGTGACAAATGGGTAACCGGAATCGAAAATCCTAACGATACATCGGTATATATCGAGTATATTCAGCTCGCAGGCGAGGCTATCGTTACCAGTGGATCATATCAGAGATACTACACTGTTATTGTTGGTGCAAAATGCTCCAAGTGTAGCTGGGTTTACGATCAGAATGAGGGAATTCCCAGCCAGAACGTTGCACCCGGCACACCTCCCAAGAATTTGACCAATTGATTATTTTCACTTAGATAAAAACGCTCACTGATAAGGTGGGCGTTTTTTTACTTTTGTATTGAAAAAATATTTGTTTTATGTTATAATCTTTCGGCAATAATATTTTAGAGGTAATTTATGATAACAAATGATATTAAATACGTTGGTGTAAACGACCATGAGATAGACCTGTTCGAGGGACAGTATGACGTTCCTTGTGGAATGGCTTACAATTCTTATATAATAATGGATGAAAAAATTGCTGTAATGGACAGTGTTGATATTCGATTTGCAGATCAGTGGATCGGCAACGTTAAAGAGGCTCTTGCGGGCAGAGATCCCGACTATCTCGTAATACAGCATATGGAGCCCGACCATTCCTCCAGCATTATGGAATTTCTCTCCGCCTTTCCCGGCGTGACTCTCGTTGGTTCTGCAAAGGCGTTTAGTATGATGCAGGGCTTCTTTGGCAGTGATTTCATGGAGCAAAGGCTTGTCGTTAGTGAAGGTGACAAATTGTCGCTTGGCCGTCATGAGCTGACCTTTATTACCGCCCCTATGGTACATTGGCCCGAGGTTATAGTGACCTATGATTCTACTGATAAGGTGCTATTCTCTGCAGACGGCTTCGGTAAATTTGGTGCGCTTGATTATGATGACGAGTGGGCATGTGAGGCAAGACGTTATTATTTTGGCATCGTGGGTAAATACGGTATGCAGGTTCAGGCTTTGCTCAAAAAGGTGGCTAAGCTCGACGTTTGCATTATCTGCCCTCTGCACGGTCCCGTTCTGTCGGAGGATCTTGATTACTATATCGGTCTATACGATATCTGGTCAAGCTACCGACCCGAGAGTCAGGGTGTGTGCATTGCATACACGTCGGTATACGGTAATACCAAATCGGCTGCAGAGCTTCTCGCCGCCGAGCTTGAGAAAAAGGGTGTTACCGTTGCACTTAACGATCTTGCCAGATGCGATATACATGAGGCTGTTGAGGACGCCTTCAGATATGACAGACTTGTTCTTGCAACCACCACATATAATGCCGATATTTTTCCGTTTATGAAGGAATTTATTGATCATCTGACCGAGCGTAATTATCAGAACAGAAGGGTTGCATTTATAGAGAATGGCTCTTGGGCTCCTATTGCCACAAAAATTATGAAGGGAATGCTTGAAAAGAGCAAAAACCTTGCCTATGCCGAAACCGAAATAAGGATCAACTCGGCTGTTAATGATGAAAACCGAGCGCAGATCAAGGCATTGGCAGAGGAATTTTCAAAGTAATGTGATTAAATCACAGAAAAGTGCCTATATTTATAGTATAATCAAATCACAAAATAAATTTGATATATGAAAGGAAATAAATATTATGGCAAAGTACGTTTGTGACGCATGCGGTTGGGAATACGACGAGGAGCTTGGCGCTCCCGATCTCGGAATTGCTCCCGGCACCAAGTTCGAGGATCTTCCCGAGGATTTTGAGTGTCCTCTCTGCGGTGTGGGTACTGATATGTTCAGTGTTGAATAATAAATAGATTTCTTTATGGGGTGCGGTAAAAAATACCGCGCCCCTTTCTTTTTTGAATATTATATCCCATTTCTGCCAACAATTCTTAAAAAACAAAGAGGATAAATGGTGGAAGAAAACAGACTTTTTACCGATTATGGACGAAATGTTGCTTTTATGAGTCAAAAGCTTCGCGTGGAGAAGAGTTTTGATATTATAGAGCGTCATCTTACTGTGTGTAACAGGGATATGTGCTTTTTCTATATTGACGGTTTTGTAAAGGATGGAGAGATGCTACGAATTATGCAGTATCTTCTGTCACAAAAGGAGATCGGTACGGCAGATCAGCTTGAGAAAAAACTGCCGTACGTGGAGGTTGAGCTGACAAGCGAGCCGAGAAAGATAATACGCGCGGTTCTGTCGGGACAAACGGCAATTTTTGCCGAGAGCTTTTCTGATACCGCTATACTCCTCGATCTGCGCACCTATCCTGCAAGACCGACGCAAGAGCCTGAGAGCGACAGGGTAATGCAGGGTGCGAGAGACGGATTTGTAGAAACCCTTGTGGTAAACACCGCCCTGATCCGTCGTAGAATACGTGATCCAAGGCTGACTATGGAGCATTTTTCCCTCGGTGGCTCGTCAGAAACCGACGTGGTGGTTTGTTATATGGACGGGGTAGCTGACGGTCAGATTGTCGATGAGGTGAAGAAAAAAATATCTTCCGCCCGTCCTCGCTCGTTGACCCTCGGGTATCAGAGCCTTGCCGAAACGTTGATACGGTCAGGCTGGTTTAATCCCTTTCCTAAAATTCGCACCACGGAGCGACCCGATACCGCCTCGGCACAGCTTCTTGAGGGCTCGGTAATAGTCATTTGTGATACCTCACCGCAGGCGATGATATTACCCACCTCGATTTTTGATTACCTTGAGGAAACCGACGATTTCTGCTTTCCGCCTCTTACGGGCAGTTATTTGAGGCTTGTCCGTACGGCAATATTGCTTTTATCGGTAATAATTACTCCACTTTGGTATCTTTCGCTTGAGTACAGAGCGATTTTGCCCGATTCGTTATCCTTTCTTGTACCCGATGATCCGGGAGCTTTGCCTATAATATTACAACTATTTTTGGTCGAGCTAGCTATCGACGGACTAAAAATAGCCTCAATGAACACACCTGATATACTTTCAAATTCGTTGTCGGTTGTGGGTGCGCTGATACTCGGAGATTTTGCTGTAGGAGTCGGTTGGCTGTGCGAGGATGTGATACTATATATGGCATTCGTTGCAATCGCTAATTTTGCTCAACAGAACCACGAGCTCGGTTACGCCTTTAAGTTTATGCGAATGATGATTTTGACTCTCGTTTATTTTCTTGGAGTATGGGGCTTTGTGTCAGGTATTCTACTTTTCATCTTGTTCGTATCTACTAATCGCACAATATCGGCAAAGCATCATTATTTATATCCGCTGATACCTTTTAATCCAAAAAAACTTTTTTCTCTTTTGATTCGCCACAAAAAGCGAGATTTCGAATAAATATAGCTGAAATGTAAACTAAAATTAGAAAAGACGGTCTTTTTTGAGGGCGTTTTTTCTAATTTAACAATCTCGTTATAAGAAAATATAAGATTAAGAGATGTTGATTTAATACCTTAAGGTAAAATATGAGTGCATAAATCATTTTTTATTAATAATAAATTGACATTTTATATATTTTGTGCTATAATGTCAACGAAAATACCCGCCGGGGTTTATACGGAGAAAGTTTGTAATATTTTAACAAAGGAGAAAAAATATGAAAAACGTACAAAGCAAATTGCTTGTTGTTTTCATTATCGTGTCTCTTCTGTTCTCTGTTATGGCTATCAACGCGTTTGCGGATGATACCGTAGTTGCAAGAATAGGCGATGATGAATACACCAGCCTTGGCTCTGCTGTTGAAGCAGCAAGCCAGATGACAGGCGATGTTACAATTACACTCACCGCAGATATCGTTGGTGAAAACGTAACTATTGCCAGATCCTCAGATCTCAACCTCACTATTGATGGTAACAACAACACCTTTAACGGTGCTATTACCGTTGACGGCAAGAGCGCAACCCTTGCTGACGGTAGCCTTACTATCAAGAACGTAAACTTCGATGCAACCGGCATTAGCGCGGCAGCTTGCGTTAACTTTGGTGGTTCTAACGCTACCCGTTACGTTACCAACGTAACCCTTGAGGGTTGTACCTTTACCGGTGGTAACCGCACAATCGCTGCTATTAAGTCCTATACAGCAGGTGACAAGCGCATCTCTATCGTTGACTGTACTGTTGACAACACTATGCACAGCCTTCTTCAGGTTGTAAACGTAACCGGTATCAAGATCGACGGTTGTACCGTTGAGTCTAAGAACGGTCTTAACATTCAGGATTCTTCTGACGTTGTAATCAACAACTCTACCATTAACGTAAGCGGCTATGCCGCTCGTATCGGTCAGGGTAGTGGCAACGGCTCTGCTCCTGTAGTTATTCTTACAAACAACACTATTCATACCGATGGAACAGAGGGTGATTCTGCTATCATCATTCGTGGTAGCGCAACCGAGGCTTCTCTTTCCATGGAAAAGAATGCAGTAACCACCGAGGGTGGCGTAGCTCACATCGGTGTTAGCGGAATCTCCGATACCACAGGTCTTGAAATCGCTGCAGATGCTAACTACTGGGGCGAAGAGCTTTCTGCTCCTGTTTCCGAGGGTATCAAGGTTAACGTAATCAACAGCTATGTTGATCCTGATTGCAACGATCTCGTAGCAGGCGGTAACATTGTTGCTTTCATTGGCGATGAGTACTTCTTCAGCTTTGAGGATGCTCTTGCTACAGTAGTTAATGGCGGCGTTGTTATTACCCTTGCGTCAGACGTAAGCGGTGATTTCACTTTCGTTAGATCTTCCGATCTCGATCTTGTTATTGACGGTGCAGGTCATACCTTCAACGGTACTATCACCATCGATGGCAAGAGCGCAACCTACAAGGCAGGTAGCCTTACTATCAGAAACGTAAACTTCGATGCAACTGATATTACCAAGGCAGCTTGCATTAACTTCGGTGGCACCACAGCTACTCGTTACATAACCAACGTAATTATTGAGGGTTGTACCTTTACCGGTGGTAACCGCACAATCGCTGCTATTAAGTCCTATACAGCAGGTGACAAGCGCATCTCTATCGTTGACTGTACTGTTGACAACACTATGCACAGCCTTCTTCAGGTTGTAAACGTTGGCGGTCTTTTAATCGACGGTTGTACCGTTGAGTCCAAGAACGGTCTTAACATTCAGGATTCTTCTGACGTTGTAATCAACAACTCTACCATTAACGTAAGCGGCTATGCCGTTCGTATCGGTCAGGGTAGCGGCAACGGCTCTGCTCCTGTTGTTACTCTTACAAACAACACTATTCATACCGATGGAACAGAGGGTGATCCTGCTATCATCATTCGTGGTAGCGCAACTAAGACTTCTCTTTCCATGGAAAAGAACGCAGTAACCACCGAGGGTGGCGTAGCTCACATCGGAGTTACCGTAGCAGATAACAGCGGTATTACCATTAGTGCAGATGCTAACTACTGGGGCGAAGAGCTTTCTGCTCCTGTTTCCGAGGGCTACAAGGTTAACGTAATCAACAGCTATGCTGATCCTGATTGCACAGAGCTCGTTGAGGGCGGTAATATCGTTGCTTATATCGGCGATGCATACTACTTCAGCTTTGAGGATGCTCTTGCAGCGTCTGTAAGCGGAGACACTATTAAGCTTCGCGTAGACGTGGCTCTTGAGAATGCTCTCAATGTTAACAACGATCTTACTATCGATCTCAACGGTAAGACCCTTACTGTTGCAGCAGGCGATAACCAGATCGGCAAGAATTCCGCTCTTACCATTAAGAACGGTACCGTTGACATCAGCGGTGTTGTAGTAGCTAAGCATGCAGTATTCGTACTTGCAGAGTCTAATGCTACTCTTAATCTTGTAAACGTTGATCTTATCGGCGAGGATTATTCTTCCGCATACGGTATCTTCTATATCGGTGCTAACAGCCAGATCAACGTTGACGGTGGTGAATGGAATCTTAACGGTGACCTCAGCACCGCAGGCGGCGTATTCAAGGCTGATAACGCTACTGCTATTCTCAATATCAAGAATGCTACTATGCAGCTTCACAATGTTCGCCGCGTAATAACTCACGCAGAAACCACCATTGTTAATTCTGTTATTAACATCAGCGGTGACGCTGACGGTGTAGACGCAGAGATGGAGCACGGCTTCAACCGTTCCGCTCTCGTTATCGTAGATTCTACTATTACCATGAAGGATATGATCGGCCGTGGTATCACTGTTGAGAACGGTCCTGTTGTAATCAGCAATTCTACTGTAACAATGTCTAACGTTCAGGAAGCAACTATCGACATTCGCAACGGCCAGGCTGTTGTTGTTGACGAAGCTTCCAGCGTTGTTATGGATAAGGCACCCACCAATTCCGATAGCATCAACGGCGACGTAGTTGTTGTTAAGGAAAATCAGCCTCACATTACTGACGGCTATTGGTGGATAGGCACAACCAATACCGGCGTTCTTGCACAGGGCCCTGCAGGTGCAGACGGTGCTGACGGTAAGGATGGTGTAAACGGCGCTGACGGTAAGGACGGCGCTGACGGTAAGGACGGCGCTGACGGTAAGGATGGCGTAGACGGCAAGGATGGCGTAGACGGCAAGGATGGCGTAGACGGCAAGGATGGCGTAGACGGCAAGGACGGCGTAGACGGCAAGGATGGCGTAGACGGTAAGGACGGCGTAGACGGCAAGGATGGCGTAGACGGCAAGGACGGCGTAGACGGTAAGGATGGCGTAGACGGCAAGGACGGCGCAGACGGTAAGAATGGCGTAGACGGCAAGGACGGCGCAGACGGTAAGAATGGCGCAGACGGTAAGAATGGCGTAGACGGTAAGGACGGCGGAGTTGCTCTTTCCATCGTTGCAATCGTTGTTTCTGTTCTCTCTGCTGCATTCATTGGTCTTTGCACATTCTGCGATCCCTTCAAGAAGAAGGTAACCGCAATCTTCAAGAAGAACTAATAATATACAGCATTTAATAACATAATTAAATAAATGAGACGATGCATCATTTTGGTGCATCGTCTTTTTTTTAACAAATGATTATTTTGCGTGTTTTTCTCTGAGTATCTCTACGTTTCTGTCTACCTGTCGCTTGTGCAGGGGATACCAGAACCACAGCACGGCGGATAATAATATAAATCCTATAGCAGGGACAAGGGTGGAAAGACTGAAGATACCCTCCTTTACTCCGCTCGGCAGGGGAACGCCCTCAACCTTTTCATATCCGATTACAGTTAACAACAGACCTGTGACTCCTGCCGCTGCAGCCTGACCGATCTTGCGCGCGAAGGAGTACATCGCGTATATTGATCCGTCTTCTCTTATGCCGTTCTTGATTTCCGAGTAGTCGATGACGTCTGTGATAAGCGCCCAGTTTACCATGGCAAATACTCCGAGACCAAGCCAGCTGATAACGTTTACTCCTACGTAGACCCACACATTTTGTGGTCTTATAAAGAAGAGCAGAAGGCAGACTCCTGCTGCCAAAATATTTGACCACACGCTTATTTCCGCCTTGCCGAATTTTTCTGACAGAGGCCTTGCCAGTATGGCTGCAACGATCATTCCGCCCATCATAGCTATGGTTGACGCGGATTGGGCGGTGGTGTTAGCATAGTAATCGGGAAAAACGTAGTTTGCCATTTGCTGTAGGGTAAACTGCGACAAAAGCATCAGTATTGATGCCACGATTATTGAGATAAGCGCGCGATTTGTAACTGCGTTGACGATAAGTCTTTTAACTCCACCGCTTTTTGACCGTTCAACAGGCTCGGGAATAACGCGTTCGGTTACCAGCACGTAGCATATCAGGTAGCACAGGATAGCAAGAATTGAGAAAACTCCTGCAATAAAGGTAAATCTTGCACCGTTCAGCTCGGGAATCTCTACTCCGCCTACGATCCTTGTGTCATAAGCTACAAGAGGCACTCCTGCGCCTACTACAACTCCCGCAAGCGTGCTTCCCATAGTACGGAAGGTGGACAGCGACTGTCTCTCGCTCGGCTCTCGGGATATGGTGGATGCCATTGAGCCGTAGGGGATATTAATGGAAGTGTAGAAGATCGATCCCCAAAGGATATACGTTACAGTTAACCAGAAAATGCGAAAGGTCATAGATGCATCGGAAAATGCAGACTGGTATATGAGAAATGATGCGATAGCAACTGGGGCGCACATGCGTAGGATCCACGGTTTAAATTTGCCCACATCTCGCGCTCTTGCCCTGTCGCATATGCGACCCATGGTTACGTCGGTAAATGCATCTACAAATCTTGCCAGCATCATAACAATTCCTACCACACCTGCGCTGACGTGCATAACGTCGGTGTAGAATTTCAGAAGAAAGCTTGATGACAAAATAAACGTAAAGTCGTTGCCAAAGTCGCCGAAAAGATATCCTATTTTATCCCTTATTCCAAAGGGAGGTGTTTCTTTTTTGGTAATCATAATATAAAAAGCCTTTCTAAAACTATGTTTAGTATGGCTTTTTTTAAAGAAAATATGAAAAAAATGAAAAAATGGCAAAAAAACTATTGCATTTTTCTTTTATTTATGCTAATATATCTGTATGCATCTTACTCGCTACGGCGAGAAATAATAAGAAAGGAAGCGAAATAATGTTAGTAATCGAATACGTACTTCTTGTACTGCTTCTCGTTTCGGCTGCATTCATCGTTGTTGCAGTTGTTCTTCAGAAAAGTAACGAGGACGGCCTTTCCAGTACTATTTCCGGTGGTTCGGAGACCTTCTATGGCAAGGACAAATCCTCTAATACCGATAGAGCTCTTTATAAGTGGACTCTTATCGCAGCTATCGTTTTTGCAGTTGCGGTTCTGGCTGTATTTGTTATCCAGCCCGATTATGCTGCGTCCTACTCTCTTGAAGATTGGCAGCACAGCAATATTAACAACTATTCCGATTTGTTCACTAAGTAAGATATAAGGTGCTGCATGCTTGCAGCACCTTTTTCTTTGAGGCTTAATTTGGTTAAAATTGCCGTTTGCTCCCACTCGCAGTAGGTTTCTACAGCCTCGGGTCGCAAGCCAACAATTTTTCCTCAAATTAATCTCTCAAAAACGGGCTTAATTTGGTTAAAATTGCCGTTTGTTCCTACTCGCAGTATTAGATTTAAAGGTTACAATTCATTTTGCTTTTATTTTTACTTTAGCTACATATAATAGCAAAAAAAATAAAGGTATTTATAAGGATAAATGAAAAAGAAAAAGGATTTTAATAAGTTTACAAAAAGAAACACTCATAAAAGGCGATCAAAGGAGGCGGCAAAGCGCGAGCTGATGAAGGCTGTGCGCGAAACCAACGTGGGTTTTGACGGTGTGAAGATCCGTGACGTCGATATGGATTACTCCGCAAGATACAACCGATCGCAGAAGCGCAATATTACCGCGCGCGGAGTATACCGCGGATCAAAGAGCAATTACGGCTTCGTCACCCTTGAGGATATGGACTCGGACAGAGATATATTCATTCCCGGTGGCAACAGCCTTGGCGCTATTGACGGAGATCTTGTTGAAATAGTATATCATAAGTTCCGTAGCTCCTTGGGTGAAGAAAAGACCGAGGGCAGGGTTACTAAAATAGTTGAATGCGGCAGAAGAACGGTGATCGGTACCCTTTGGGACGATGTTCGTCGCCACGGCGGACGGTATTTCCGCGTATTCTACATTATACCCGATGACCCAAAGATAACTATGAGATTTCCCGTAAGAGATCTTGGCGGCGCAAGGCTTGACGATAAGGTAGAGGCGCTTATTCTTCGTGACGGCTCGGGCGAGCCTGCCTGCGATATTATTCGCGTTTTCGGTGGCTCAGAGGACAGAGAGGCAAATTATGCTTCGATCCTTGCCGAGTGCGATATTATAACCGAATTTACTCCCGATGAGCTTCGTTGTGCCGAGGAGGCTGCCGCAGAGCCTATTTCTGCCGAGGGCAGAGAGGATTTGCGAGATGAGATCATCTTCACTATTGACGGCGCATCTGCCAAGGACCTTGACGATGCTATATCTCTGCGTAGACTTCCGGGTGGAGGATACCGTCTCGGTGTTCATATTGCCGACGTTTCTTACTATGTAAGAGAGCGCACCGCCCTTGACCGTTGCGTTATGCAGAGGGGTACAAGCGTTTACTTTACCGACAAGGTAGTGCCTATGCTTCCCGAGGCGCTCTCAAACGGTGCATGCTCGCTGAATGCTGATGAGGATAAGTATGCAATAACCGCGCGCATCAGCCTTGACGGTGAGGGAAATATCACCGACCTGAAGCTTAGTCCCACGATTATTCGCAGCCGAGTGCGTGGCGTATATTCCGAGGTTAACATGCTTCTTTCGGGTAATGCTACACCCGATATAAAGAAAAAATACAAATCGGTTGCACCCACTCTTGAGAAAATGCGCGAGCTGTACGAAATTCTGCTTAAGAAGAGCGAAAAGCGTGGTTCGGTTGACTTTGAAGCCGATGAGGCTATGATAATTCTCGGTGACGACGGTATGCCTTGTGCTATTGAAAAGCGAGAGCGCGGTGTGTCCGAGAGAATGATAGAGCAGTTTATGATAACTGCAAACGAGGCGGTTGCGGCACATCTTTCGAAAATGGGTATTCCTTGTGTTTACCGTGTTCACGAGACGCCTCCCGCAGAGCATTTTATGGACTTTCTCTCATATCTTGAGAGCCTCGGCTTTGATGTAAGAGAGCTTAAAAAACGCGAGGTTACACCGAGGGATCTTACGAATCTGCTTTCCGTGGCAGATGAGAGGGGGCTTTCTGCACCCGTTTCGTACACCATGCTTCGCGCTATGGCAAAGGCGAAGTATTCGGAGGTCAAGATGGGTCACTTCGGACTTGGTCTTGAGGATTACTGTCACTTTACATCGCCTATCAGACGACTTTCCGACCTTGCTACGCACAGAATAATCAGACGTGTGCTCTTTGAGGGCAAGAGGGCGGAGCTTTACAACTCCTATGCAAAGCGCGCGGCAGCAGCCGCAACCGAAGGTGAGCTTCGTGCCGTAAGCGCCGAGAGAAGGATCGAGGATCTTTATAAGGTGCTGTTTATGGCTGATCGGGTTGGTGAAAGCTTTGAGGCTACCGTAAGCTCTATAACATCATTCGGTATGTTCTGCACACTTGACAACACCTGTGAGGGACTTATTCCCATAAGCAAGCTTGACGGTGTATTCACCTTTGATGAGCGCAATCTTACCCTTCGCTCGAGGCACAAAACCTATCGTATAGCCGACAGGATCACCGTGTGTCTTGAGGAGGCGAACGTTATTCGCGGAAAGCTTCGTTTCTCGGTGGTAAATCAACAAAAAGACAACTAACATTTACAAATAAGACTAAAAGGAGGAAAATATGCAAAGAAAAACAAGTATACTAACGTTTTGTTATACCTTATTTTTAGTTATGCTTTTCCTTTCGGGATCGCTCAAAGGGATTTTCTCCGAGCTTGTATATTATCTCGCCTTTATCCTGCCTATCGGCATTAGTCTTTATTTAACTCGCCTTGATGGTGGAGATTGGAAGCAATATCTTACAATTGACAGAGGTGGGGTTAAACGGTTTGTACCTCTTATCTTCCCGATAATAACGGCTATTATAATCGTGTCGGTCATTACCTCGATGCTTATTTATAATCTTAGCGGCAAGACTAACGACGTTGACGTTGGTGACTCGCTGATAGTGGCGCTTTTGACCCACGCTCTTGTCCCTGCCGTTCTTGAGGAGACGATATTCAGGTATCTGCCTATCAGACTTCTTGCTCCCCATTCGCCAAGGGCGGCTATTATTATATCGGCATTCTTCTTCTCGCTTGCCCACGCAGATCTGTTCACCATTCCTTATGCCTTGGTTGCAGGTGTGATGCTTATGACGGTTGACCTTATGTGCGAGAGTATTGTTCCGTCCATAGTCATTCACTTTATTAACAACGCGCTGTCGGTGGCTATGCTGTTTATGGAGGAAAGTCCGTTCAGTATTATGGGAATGTATGTAATAATTATCCTTCTGACAGTGATTTCAATAATTTTGATTGTTGAAAATAAGGAAGACTACGAGGATACCTTGCTACTCGCCACCTTCAAAGGCGAGGGCACGAAGCTTACTCTCGGAATGGGACTTTTTGCCGCGCTGACACTTACTGTGGCTATATTGAATTTACTTTAAGGAGAGCTTATGTGCAGTAATACAGATGAAATGTTTATGAGAGAGGCAATAAAGCTTGCTCTCCTTGCTGCCGAAAGGGATGAGGTTCCCGTAGGCGCTATTGCAGTACGTAACGGTGAGATCATTGCATCGGCATTTAATACCCGAGAGGAGTCGAAATGCGCGACTCACCACGCCGAGATCCTTGCTATTGAGGGTGCTTGCCGTGCTCTCGGCGGCTGGAGATTGCCCGGAGTTACACTTTACGTGACTATGGAGCCCTGCGTTATGTGCGCCGGCGCAATAGTTAACTCGAGGATAGAAAGAGTTGTTTACGGTGCAAAGGATCACCGTTTCGGTGCTTTTGGCTCGGCTATTGATATAAATTCGGCAGGACTTAATCATCGCCCCGAGATCGTAGGTGGAGTTCTGGGCGAGGAGTGTGCGGAGATACTCTCTTCTTATTTTAAAAATAAAAGAAAAAAGAACTAAATAGTTTACTTTCTGTTACAGATGTCTATTAAAAACCAATTTGCTTGACAAAGCCCTTTGATTGTGATAATATTACTATGATTGAGCAGATGCTCAAATATTTTCTTGCGTATTTTTGCTATGACGTAGCACTTCCCGACATCCCCCGATCCTGGCGGGCTGCTATGCTTGGTTAAGAAAACGCGAGACCCAAGAAAGGTTAATTTTATGAAAGCTAAAGCATTAAGAGAAAAGAGAGAATATCTCAACATCCGTGAGATGGTTGAGGATATTGGTAGCCGTTACGCAGGTATGCCTGCATATCGCTACAGAGTGAAGGCGCATGACAAAGAGCCCATCGTGGTTACCTACGATCAGATGCGTGATCACGTTCGCGCCTTTGCTACCGAGATCGTTGCAAGAGGTCTTCAGGGTAAGAAGATCTGCGTTATCGGTAAGCATACCTATCAGCTGATTCAGACCTATTACGCTACTATGGCGGTTGGCTCTGTTTGGGTTCCCCTCGACAGAGACTGGGCAAAGGAGGATCTGCTTGAGACCGTAAGAAGCGGTGAGTGCGACTTCCTTATGTGCGATACCGACATCAGAGAAAAGTGCGAGTTCATTACCACCGAGCTTGGTATGCCTACTCCCCTCTTCCTTAACGGTGACGGTGAGGACAGCCTTGTTGCTTGGCGCGAGGCAGGTGCTGTAAAGTTTGCAGAGAACCCCTCGCTTTACTACGATGCTCCCATTGATCCCGACGCACTTGCAGAGCTTGTGTTTACATCAGGTACTACCGGTCAGGGTAAGGGCGTTATGCTCTCTCAGCGCAACTTTATGTCCGACCTTGCCGACGTTATTCCCTTTATTGATTTCTCTGTAAAGTGTATGAACGTTCTTCCCCCTCATCACACCTACGGCTCCTCTGTTTCTATCTTCGGTCAGAACTCTATCGGTTGTGATATCTACATTTCCTCGGGTGTTAAGTATATCCTTAAGGAGCTTAAGGAGCATAAGCCCGGTCACCTTGTTGCCGTTCCTCTCTACGTTGAGACCTTCTATAGAAGAATTCTTAAGGGCATTGAGGAGAAGGGCAAGTTTGTTGGCGGACTTGTTAAGGGGCTTATTAAGTTCAACAAGAATTGCCACAAGATCGGTCTCAAGCCCTTCGACGGTATGTTCAAGAAGATGATCCTCTCTGCCTTTGGCGGTGAGCTTAATATGATTATTTCTGGCGGTGCGCCCCTTAATCAGGAGATGGCAGATCTCTTCGACGGTCTTGGCGTTAAGGTTCTTAACGGCTATGGCATTACCGAGTGCGCTCCTATTCTTGCAGTTAATCACAACAATTATATTGTTCCCAAGAGTGTTGGTCCTGTTCTTCCCATCGTTGATTGCCGTATCGCAGACGCTGATGATAACGGCGAGGGCGAGATTCAGGTTAAGGGTCCTAACGTAATGCTCGGATATTATAAGAATGACGAGGCGAATGCCGAAGCATTCACCGAGGACGGCTACTTCCGTACAGGTGACGCAGGTAAGATGGTTGTTACCAAGGAGGGTGACAGAATCCTCTATATCACAGGTAGATTTAAGAACATCATTATCCTCTCCAACGGTAAGAACGTATATCCCGAAGAGATCGAGGATGCTCTCAGCGCTACTCCCGGCCTCGTTGATATCGTAGTTTACGAGGGTAAGTCCCGTCGCGGTATTGCCTTCAACACCATAGTTGCCGAGATCTATCCCGACAAGGCATTCCTTGATGAGAAGGGCATCACCGATGCACAGGCATACTTCCAGAAGTTTGTAAACGAATACAACAAGACCGCCGTTCCTTATAAGAAGATCGGCCTTCTCAAGGTTCGTGAGGAGGAATTCCCCAAGAATACTCTCCGTAAGATCCTTAGAAGAAAGATGGATATGACTATTGACTAATAAAAAGTCAGCTTAAAAGTAAAAGACCGAGCATTCCGCTCGGTCTTTTGTATTTATTTTAAAAAAGTAATGGCAACTCTACGGGATATAGAGCCGAAGCGTTGATTAGGCCCTTTTTCTATCCTATCCCAATCGCTACGCGACCCGTTATACTTAAACTCTTGGAGATGGCAAGTATCTGAAAATGCATTATCGCCGATTTTCTTGACACTTAGGGGAATGGTTATGCTTACGAAATTTGAGTGATAAAAGGCCTCTTTGCCAATCTGCGTTATTCCTTCCTGTATTATGATGCTGGTATCCCATCCCTTGCCCTCAAAGGCTTGATCACCGATAGCGGTAACCGGTCTTCCGTTATATTGTTTGGGAATAACTATAACCTTATCAGTACAGCTTCCGATACCAACAACCCTGCAATCTCCACCAAACATATTGTTTTTGATTTCAAGCCCACGGCTTTCCTCTAATCTGTCGGTTTTTATAGGCTCAACAGGTCGGGAAGGATAGCTGGGTGTTGAGTATCCGTACGGTGACGAATAAGAACAACCGCCACGAGGTGCGGTCATATGGTCTACAATAGAATCCATCATAGCATCGAAATAACGCATACTGAACTCTAATCCGTTATATCTTCTTACCTCGTCAATATCGGGTGGAAGATAGCTCGGGAAGCTATATCCATCCATGAGAATAGGAATAATGTTCTTTCGACATTGCAGTGCGTGACATATTTCAAGGCGTACCCAGTCACCATCGTTGTAGCATCTTTCAAGGCTTCCGTAAGGCAGTACAAGGATAAAATCACAGCATCCTTCGATAGCCGAGAATATTCTGCTGTCAAAATAACCACCTTGAATGGAATCATAGTCAAAAAATACGCTGTATCCTCTGCGTGTAAGCTCCGAACAAATAAGTTTTGCCTGTGCATCTCCGCCATCTCGTCTATAACTGATAAAAACCTGCTCGCTCATAACTTGCTCCTATTCTTTTGTTTTCATTAATTTTATCATAGGAATAAAACAATGTCAAGAATATTTGTAAAAAACATTAGAGCAATGTTTTGTTTTTATATTTCGTGTCTGGTTGTTTGTTAAAAGGGAATTTACAAAAAAAGATAAAAAAATAAAAATTCCTCTTGACAAACGCAAAAAAGTCTGCTATAATTGTATAGCATTTAACGGAAGGTTAGCTCAGTTGGGAGAGCATCTGCCTTACAAGCAGAGGGTCACAGGTTCGAGCCCTGTACTTTCCACCATAGCTTGGAGCGTAATGCTCCAAGCTTCATTTTAACTACTCGGCTTGGTAGCTCAGTTGGTTAGAGCGCTAGCCTGTCACGCTAGAGGTCGTGGGTTCGAGCCCCATCCGAGTCGCCAAGTTAAAACATAATAAACCACGCGGATTTAGCTCATTTGGTAGAGCGCCACCTTGCCAAGGTGGAGGTGGCGGGTTCGAGCCCCGTAATCCGCTCCAAAAAAATCCAAGTCTTCGGACTTGGATTTTTTTATCCAAGTCGCA
>JBGVRO010000029.1:0-97780 GCA_045128515.1 Eubacteriales bacterium
CTCTCGACTTATATAAATACGCCTTCGGGGCGGAAAACGACGCTTCTTCCTCAAATCTGCCTATCCCCCTTGTCAAACATAAAGAGGCTGTCTCAAATTTTGCATTTGAGACAGCCTCTACATTTTAATTATTTAAAGAACTGAAGAATTATGTATGCAAGAAGTCCAACGGGAACAAGAATTGCGAGAAGGAGAAGTGCAAGGCAGATTTTGTCCCAGATCTTTTTCCATGCCTTGGTATTGAAGATGCTGCCGTCTTCGTCGTAGACTCTTTCCTCATCGTCATCATCTTCATCATCTCTACGGGATGATTTCTTTGCCTTCTTAACCTTTTCCTTTTTTACCTTTTCTTTCTTTTCCTTAACCTGAACGGGAGCAGCCTTTACGATTTCGGGCTCTTTTGTAGGCTCAACCTCAGGCTCTTCTGCTACAACCTCGGGCTCCTTTGTAGGCTCAACCTCAGATTCTTCTGCTACAGCCTCCTCAACAGGAGCTTCCTCGACGGGAGCTTCCTCAACAGGAGCTTCCTCGACAGAAGTTTCTTCGATAGGAGCTTCCTCGGCAGGAGTTTCCTCAGCAGGAGCTTTCTCAACAGGGGATTCCTCAACGGGAGTTTCCTCAACAGGGGCCTCCTCGACGGGAGCTTCCTCGACAGCAGGCTCTTCCGGGGTGGGCTCTACTACCTCTGTATTTTCATTTATAACTTCTTCGTTTTCAAGAATCTTGTCTTCCATAACAATCCTCCGAATGTAAATAGCATTAATATTACCTTAACATTCTATCACATTTTTTTATCTAAGTCAATAGTATTCTTTAATTACACTTGAAATGCGCTTAAAATTATGCTACAATTTATATAAAATGTAAAGGGAAATATGAGAAATGACCTCTGAATACAAAACAAATCTCGAAATCGAACGCAAATATATTATTAAAATGCCTGACTTTAGTCGAATTTCCATGCAGGATGAATATACCAAAAGTGACATAATTCAGATATATCTTGCTTCGCCAAAGGGCGAAACTCATCGCATAAGACGTCGTGAATATCTCGAAAAAACAAGCTATTTTGAAACACGAAAAATACGCATTGACGAGATGTCGGTTACCGAAATTGAGGGGGAGATCAGCGAGGAAAAATACAACGAGCTTTCCCTTCTTATTGCCGACGGCACAAGTCCTGTTGTAAAAACGCGCTACACCTTCGTCTATATGGGTCAGCTGTTTGAGATTGACGTTTATCCTAAGTGGCACAGTACAGCCATAATGGAAACTGAGCTTTCAAGCAGAGAGGTGCAGGTGGAGTTTCCACCGTTTATAGAAATTGTCGCAGAGGTTACAGGGGACAAGGCATATTCCAATGCCGCTATGTCAAGATCATTTCCTGCTGAGATCAACAAAAAATAGCAAATGTTTATATAAAATGTTATTTAATGCTTGAAAAAAATAACATTTTGTTTTATAATGTATTATAGGTAAATGTTTTATCTAAGCAAATAACTTGGAGGATTTATTATGAAAAAGAAATTGATACTGTTTATCTGTATTATTTCGCTTATCACGGTAGCCTTTGCTTCCTGCGAAAAGAAGTGTGAGCATACCTTTAGCGAAAAATGGTACAGCGATGCTACACAGCATTGGCATCCTGCAACCTGCGAGCATGCCGAGACCGAAAGATCGGGACTTGCTCCTCACGTCGATGCTGATGAGAACGGACTTTGCGACGTGTGTGAATATGACGTAAAACATACTCATACATATAACAGCGATTGGACTATTACAGATACTCACCATTGGCATGCTGCGACCTGCTCTCATACAGAAGAAAAGCAGAGCTACAGCACTCACTTAGATGAGAATCTTGACGGCGCATGCGATATATGCTTCGGCCACGTTCATAACGTTAACGGTGCAGGCTATTGTAAGTATGCAGATTGCGGCGAGAAGGTAAGAGAGATCGATGAAACAAGTCTTGACGATATCGTTAATGCTGTATTTGAGCAGAAAAAACTTGTAAACGGCGGTACTATTGATTACAGCTTTACAGGTAGAAGTAATACCTCATCTGATTATGAGGTGCTTAGAAACGAGCTTGTTACATATATCTTCGGTAAGGATAATTATACCTATACAAACGTAAGCACTAACATTAATAACGGTGGTGTTGAGGGTAGCGGTACTCTTGAAACCTGGCATCAGCTTATGGGCGCAGATCAGGTGTTTGGCGTTGTATCTCAGGACGGTGAGCCCCTTGCTCTCGATATTTCCGATGCCGGCAAGCTTAACGGATACTATATCGCACTTTCTACTCTTGCAGGCGATTACGGTGTTGAGCAGACACTCTATGCTCTTTATGAGGCTGCTATTGCCGAGACTACGAACGAGCTTGAGGTTATTCCCGATACTGCCGAAAACAAGGTAACCTTTAAGTACAACTACAAGACTGTTTTAATTAACGAATCCGAGATTGCTGTAGGTGACAAGGATACTCCTGCGGGCAGCAAGGTATATAACGTAAATCAGTTTGAGGTAGAGGTAACCTTTACCTATAGCGATGATTTTGCGCTTACAAGCCTTATGATCTCTGTTGATTGCTACACTAACGATCCTGGTGTTGCAGACGGTTACGGCTTCCTTTATCCCGATGCAGATATCGTATACGATCCTGAAACCGATACGGTTACCTTCGTTGAGTATAAGTATGAGGACGGTGAGTGGAAGGCTTACCCCACCGACAAGCGTACTCCCGATACCTACGTTATTAACGTAACTCAGACTGTAGGTGAGAGAACCGAGGAGAACCCCAACAGTCAGTCTAAGTTCGTTCCCGAGAACTTCGATCTCTTCCACAAGCTTAACGACGACGGTACTCTTGAGAATAAGTACAAGGGTAACATGATTCAGGCTAAGGAAAGAGAAATAATTTATCTTTACGTTGGCAATTGCACTCCCGAAGGAACGTCTATTCACTTTACTCATCAGATGGTTTCTATGAAGGTGTTCAGAAACGGTACTCAAATTGAAAATCCCAACGCATATGACAATAATGAGGTTTATGCTGAATTTACCTTCAGCGGAGAACAGAGAATGTTCTTGATCATACCCAAGACAGACGGTTTGTTTAAGTTCGAGATCTATCTTGGAGACAAGATGATTCATGAGGTCGAGATCAGCGTAGGTATTGTAGACGAGGAGAACTATGAGCTTGAGGAAAACGAGTTCTTGGTTAAGATTACCGAAAGCTACACGTGGGCAAACGAGATCACCTTTACCGCTACCGAGGCAGGTAAGTATTACTTCAACGTTCCCGCAGGTGTCGGATTTATGGATGCTGATAAGTACGATGAGTACGTAGAAATGGTGCAGAACAACGAGTCTCAGCAGGAAATAAAGGAGCCTCCGGCTTACTTTGACTTCCAGGTTTCCGGTAAGGAAAACGGCGGTTCATTCTACGTTGTACTTGAAGAGGGACAGACTATTCGCTTCTACACAAGCGGAAAGACAGTTGGAACTTATATCATTTCCTACGATGTAATTTAACCCATTATCCTATTGCGATTAGTAAATACGTCTTCGGTTAATCAGCATATGTCTTATTGATTAGCGCCTATCTCAAACTGATCATTTGAGATAGGCGCATTTTTATTCAAAAAGGCTTGAAATAAACCGAAATAAATGGTATAATGATTTATCTGAAAAAAAGGAGTGTTTATAATGAACGAAGAAAAGAATCTTCCAACCGAAGAGTCAACGGAAGAAAATGTTGAAATAAATACCGATCCTAAGAAGAAGTTACCCTTGGGTGCTCTTATTGGAATCATAGCAGGCGCGGTTGCAGTAATCGCTATCGTAGTTGTTATTATACTTCTCTCGGGCAATAAGTGTCCCGGTCACGTAGATGCTGATGACGACTATCTCTGTGATAACTGTGGCGAGCATTTTGATGACGGCGATGAGGTTAAGCCGGAGGAAAACAACGACGTTGAGGTAACCTTTACCGTTCTTCTTGAAGACGGTCAGCCTTTGTCGGGGGTTAAGCTTACTCTCACCCGTGGAGAGAAAACATATTCTCTCACAACCGGATCTGACGGTACTGCCAAGCTGACAATTACTCCTACGTCATATACTCTTTCCTATGATGCGGAGACACTTCCCGAGTATTGCTGGATCGACATTCCCGGTGTCAAGATAGAAAAGGCCACTACCAACGTTACTGTTACCGTTATTGACAACCGTCCCGATGGCTCAATCAACAAGCCTTTTCCTGCAAACGCAGAAGAACCCGAGATCACTCTTAATGCCGGCGATGAATTTTATTATAGCTGCCACGCGGCAAGCCTTGTGTACGTTTCTATCAATAGCAGAGATCTTGAGGTAGTTTATAACGACGAGACCTATACATATTCCGAGGATGACGGTGCAATTATTGTTCCCGTTGCTTCCGGTGACGTTGAAACTCCTGCTATATTCCTTGTTAGAAATACTTCGGGCAATAGCGTAAGCGCAATTATGGAGATCTATGCGCCTCCCGGCTCTTATGACAACCCCTATGAGCTTACAGAAAATAGTGGCACAGCCGAGGTGACTTCGGAGGGTACTGTATATTATCTTTATACCGCTGAAAAGGATGGCATTCTCGTTGTTACCAGCACCACCGAGGGCGGCGCTATCCTTGTGACCAGAAACATCGTTAAGATAGTTGACGGCGAGGAGATCATTGTAAACACCATTACCTCTGAAAACGGATATATCTTCGTAACAGCAGGTGATGAAATCAAGCTTGGTGTTTCTTACGTATCACCCGATGATGAGAACGTCAAAGCAACCGCAGAGGAGGATGAGCCCAAGATCACTCCCGTAGACTTCAGTCTTGCTATGTATGGCGCAACAGTAGATGATCCTGCACCTATCACAGACGGTCAGTTTATGATCCGTCTTGATGCAGGCAAAACGGTCGTATTCTCTGCTGAGATCGGCAAGACGGTTGCAGTTAAGAGTGCCGACGAGCTTACAGTGATTTGTAACGGCAGCGAGATTTCGCTTGGTACAGAGATAGCTCTTACCGATGCAACCTTCTCGGTTTCTAATTCTACCGATAATCTGGTTGTGCTTACCGTGACAATTAAGTAAAAAATACTCAAGTTCAAAAATTCAAAAGAGAGAATCAAGATAGATAAGCTATATTTTCTCTAATAAAAAAGCAGAGGCGCTTTAGCGTGTTATCCTTAACGGAGAACACGCAATGAATTGCAACCTTGCGGTTGCGTGAATTGAAAGCCATGCTTTCGTGAATTGCCTGCGGCATGAATTGTGCCTTGCGGCACATTGGTTGCAATTCAATTCATGGAGCGAAGCGAGAATTCATGGCAAAGCCAATTCATGATGCGTCAGCATCAATTCATCAATAAAGCAAACAGAGCAAGAATATAAGGATTTTCTCCTTGTACTCTTGCTCTCTTTCTGTCGTTATAGGGGTTTGGGCTTAGACCATAAAGCATTTGTCCGGTCAAATGCGATGCTCGCACTTAGCGGCAGTTTTCAAATTCTACGCTAAGAACATCACACATTAATAAGCACCTCTGCTTTTTCTGTTATTGCCGTATACGCTTTTGTTGTTTTAATTATTCACCTAAATGCTTATACTGGCTTTGATCACCGAAGTCCTTGATTCCACCCATAAGGTATGCAATGGTCTGGGGAATCTGAATGTTCTCAACAGTCTTGCCGTCGAAGAGCTCTGCACCCATACCGTATGCAAAAATAGGCACGTTCTTTCCTGTGTGATCGCCTGAATGATACTCAAGAACATCGCTTGCATTAGCATAGAGGTCACCGGTCTCATGGTCTGCTGTGATAAGCACGAACGTATCGGGATTATAGAAGGCATATTCCATAAATCTACCGATTGCCTGATTGAAACGAACTATGGCTTTATACATCTTTTCAAGCTCGTTGTTGTGAGAGTGCTTGTCAATATGCGCTTCCTCGTACATAAGGAAGAAACCGTTCTCGTTTTCCTCAAGCTTGGTCAGCGTATCGGTTATGTGCTTTTCAACGATTTTATCAATGCTTCTCTTATCGTAACGGTCAAATCCGCAATCGATAATTGTGCCATAGGCATTAACAGCATTTACCTGACTGAGAAGAATTTCGGCATTGTCGGTACGTGCATCTGCATGGGCAGAGAAGGATGCAGGAGTTGCGCCCGTCTTTACCTCGGTGGACATAACACCGCCTGCCATGTTAAGCTCGTGTGCAAGCTCGGTAAGTGACTTGATATCCTTCATATCTTTGTCGCGTCCAACGTAGCCGTTATAGGTCTTCCAACCGCAGGAGAGGGCAGTACCGCCTGCCGCACTGTCTGTTACACCCGAGAGTGAGTTGGTTCTTGAATAACCATGATAGGGGAGATAATATCCGTAGAAAATATCCTCGCCGTCGCTGTACTCAACATCGGTGTTAATGTATTCGAAGGATTTTGTGTGATTTACTCCCATTCCGTCACCGATAAGGAGAATAAAGTTCTTTGCCTCCTTAACGATAGGGGAGTGTACGGCTGTCTCCTCGGGAACGGTCGCATCAAAATCTGTCTCGGGAACGTAGGTCTCAATGAAGAAGTATGCTGCCGCTGCGATGATGAAGTATTCACCCTCAAGAGCAACGTCGCCGCCTTCTGCAAGAATTGCAAACTCAAGGCCCTCGGTCTTTGCGTCAAGCTTCTTTGAAATAGCTCTGTCGGTATTACCGACAACGATCTCATTCTCGCTTACCGCCTCTTCGCTATCTTCAATAACAGAAAGCTCAATGTTTGTACGGGCAAGGATCTGGGACTGTATGTATTCTGCGGCTCTCTTGGAGTAGTCAAGATCCTCGTCGGAATAAACTATGGAGTAGTCGGTAAGCTTTTCGCCGTTGATCGTATTTTTTCCTTTAGCACCGGAACCAAAATCACAGCTTACAAGCGAGGCTATAATTGCCAAAATCAATGTTAAGCAAACTATTTTTTTCATAATAAGCTCCTTAAATATTAATACACATATATAATAACATAAACAAATGCGATTTTCAACTATTTAAAAAAACTTTTAAATACCTATTGACATTTTTGGTTTTACGGTATATAATGTATTTAAAGAAATTTTTAAATAGATTGGAGGATAGAATGAGCGAATCAAGTATTTTCAAGGTGCTTGCCGATGAGCAACGCCGTGAAATTCTTCGTATGCTTAAGGATGGCAGACTTTCTGCCGGTGAAATTGCCGAGCGACTGTCGGTTACTCCCGCAGCACTTTCATATCATCTCAGGCTTTTAAAGAGTGCAGACCTTGTCATCGAGTACAAAAGCAAGAATTTCGTCTATTATGAAATCAACACCACCGTTTTACAGGAGCTTATCCTTTGGGTGGGACAGTTTGGAGGTAAAAAAAGTGAAAATTAAACTGATCAATATTATAATATTAGTGGTTACTCTTGTAGCAACATTCGTCGTGCTTTCAATTATGCCCGACACCGTACCCGTGCATTTTGACATTCATGGTGTTGCGGACAGATGGGGCTCAAAGTATGAGATGCTTGTTATGCCCGGATGTATGCTGGCAATGCTTGCTTTTTGGCTTGGAATAGATGCAAGCTATAAGAAGAAAATTGAATCCTCATTTGATGAAAAAGAGGTTGCAGAGGCAAAATCAAATCTTAAGGTTATGCAGATCACCTCTATCATCACCTCGCTTATGTTTGCCGTAATTAACGGATTAACTCTTTATATCTCCTATTCACAGCTTGACACAACTGACGTCGGCGAGATCGATTTTCTTAAGATCCTTTCGATAGTTATGGGTATCAGCTTTATTCTCCTCGGCAACTTCATGCCTAAGGCGAAAAACAATGCTACATTTGGATTCCGTCTTTCTTGGACCAAATTTAACGATGTTACCTGGCGCAAATCTAATCTTGTCGGTGGCATAGCAATGATTATTCAGGGTATAATCATGATTCTCGGCGGCATTATCTTCGAGGGTACTGTGGCAATGATAATTATGCTTGTTACACTTGCTGTGGTTTTGCCTGCCATTACTATTTTCGCCTACGTACTTTACAGACGGGAGAAGGATAAGAGCAATGATCAAGAAAAATCTTAAATTTATTACTTTTCTCGCCATCTTCGGTTTGATCGGCGGTTATTTCACCGCGTTATATTCTGTTGAAATGCTTGATACCAATGCGTTGGAGCAGGCGGTCTCTCAGGTTGGCAGTATAGAAATCCTAATTCTTGTTTCCACTGTTCAAAGCCTTCTTTACGCAGTAGCTCTCGGTGTTATAGGTATACTTATTTCAAAGAAAATAGGTCTTTGGCGCGATGTGTTTCCCCTTGAAGCAAAGCCTCTTATCTATACCGTAGTAGTCTCTCTTATCGGCGGCGCGTTCTTTATTTTGGCAGACGTTTTGCTGTTTGCCAAGCTTATTCCCCCTGTGCTTGATTCCTATTTGGTAAAGCCTACTTTGAATTATATTATCGCAAGCATTACTTACGGCGGTGTTGTCGAGGAGGTTATGCTTCGACTGTTCTTTATGTCGCTTATAGCCTTTGTTATTTCCCGTTTCTCAAAGGATAAGACGGCTACCGATACTCACTTTATTATTGCGAATATCCTGTCATCGCTTCTCTTTGCTTTAGGACATCTGCCTGCAACGGCTGTGTCGATTGGCATAACGCCAATAATCCTTATCAGATGCTTTGTTATGAACGGCGGATTTGGTTTGATTTTCGGTAGAATGTACCGCAAATACGGTATTCAGTACGCGATGCTGACTCACGCAGGGGTTCACGTTGTTTCAAAGCTTATTTGGATTCTGTTTATATGACAAAGGAGCTGAGTCATTAAGAATTCAGTAAAATGAATACAAATAAGCTTTATGATACAATAAAAACAGAATTTTTAATGCGAAGCGCCTTTGGGGGATAGCTTCATTTAGGCAAAACCGAACGGAAAAAGGCAGGGGCACAATTTTGTAAGTGCCTCTGCCTTAAATAATATCTGTTTAGAGAAAATCAAGGTCAAAACCTTCGGTTTTCTCTATTTTTATTGGATTTTCGTTCGGTTATGCCTAAATGAAGCAGCCCCTTCAATTATTTATGATATTTCTTACCTGCTAAAATAGTAAAAGAGCGATACAATGCTTCATATAGCACCACTCTCATCAACTGATGGGGGAAGGTAAGAGCCGAAACCGACAGTCTTACGTCACATTTCTTCTTAACCTTGTCGGCAAGACCGTGAGATGAGCCGATTATAAGCGTGATCTTGCCGCTTTCGTCAGCCATTCTTCCTATAAGCCCTGCCAGAGCCACCGAATCATACTGCTTTCCCTCAACGCAGAGGGCAATTTTGCCAGAGCCCTTGGGAATTGCCGCCAGAATTCTTTCGCCCTCGCTTTCGAGCGCGCGGCGAACCTCGGCTGCATCGTCCTCGTTGACAATTCGCTCTTCCTTAAGATTTATCTCGTCAACTCTTGCATACTGTGAGAGTCTTTTTTTATATTCGGCAACCGCATCCTTTAGATAATTTTCCTTCAGTGTACCGACGGTTATAAGTGTTATGTTTGCCATTATCTTATCCTCGACAGTCTTGCAAGACCGCTTTTCAGTCCTTCAATAAGTCCGTCAATATCCTCTTTTGTATTTCTGTGTGAAAGGCTGATACGAATAGAGCTATCTGCCTCGCTGCCGGTTCTGCCGAACGCGGTCAGGGCAGAGGATAGGTGTGCAGAGTTTGATGAGCAGGCAGATCCGCTTGAAACGTATATGCCAAGTGACGAAAGATAGTGTAGCATAGTTTCGCTCTTTATCTTTGGCAGAGTAATGTTTAATATATGGGGTGCGCTTGCCTTCGGCTTTGTAATAGAGATCTCCGAGAGAGCCTCGTCGCTCTCGATTTGTTCGATCAAATAGGCCTTAAGTACACAAAGGTGAGCATATCTTTGACGCACCGCCATAGAACCAAGCCTTACCGCCTCGCCGAATGCCGCAATTCCGGGTACGTTCTCGGTTCCCGAGCGCATTCCGCCCTCCTGACCGCCGCCGAGAATAATTGGCGCAAGTCCCTTTGCCTTCATAACTCCACCGTCAACGACCAACGCACCAACACCCTTGGGACCCTCGATCTTGTGTGAGGATATGGTGATCATATCGGCACAGCACTTTGCCTTGGTGAAGGGAATTTTAAGATAGCTCTGTGTCGCGTCAATATGTAAGAGTGCTTCGGGGCATTTTGCTTTCATAAGCTTCGACACCTCTGCTGAATCGTACAGTGCACCCGTCTCGTTGTTGACCATCATCATACTGACGAGAATTACGTCGCCTGTCAGCTCCTTCTTAAGCGCATCCATATCAATTTCACCGCCGAGTGTGGGGATTCTTGCGATTTTATATCCCATACCTTCAAGCATATTTAACGGTCCGTCAACCGATGCATGCTCGCCCATAGTGGTGATGATTTTTGCGCCTTTTTTATATCTTTCCTTTGCCATAGCGCGACCAATGATAGCAAGGTTGTTTGCCTCTGTGCCCGATGCGGTGAATATGACCGTCGCTCCTTTTGCACCGAGAGAATTGCATATCTCTGTTCTCGCTGCGTCAAGCAGCTTTTCTGCGTCAAAGCCAAGTCCGTGCAGAGATGAAGGATTGCCGTAACACTCCTTTGAAACCGCCACGTATTTGTCAAGTGCCTCGTCGCAAATTCTTGTGGTTGCGCTGTTGTCAAGATAAATTTGTTTCACTTCTATTTCTCGTTTCTTCTATATTTTGTAAACTAATGTTTTCATATTAATGTGATTTAAGCAAAATCTCCTTAAATCTGTCGCCGCGCTCGGCATAATTTTTGAATTTGTCAAAGCTGGTTGAGGCAGGGGAGAGCAGTAGTGTTCCAACACTTTCAGCACAGCTTTTGCCTTGTAAGACGGCTCTCTCAAAATCCTCTATTATTTCGCAATCTGCCACCTCGCTGATTGCCTCATATATTTCTTTCGAATTCTCGCCTGTTATAATAGCTTTTTTTACGTATTTTCTAACCTCGGGCACAAGCTCGCTGTAATCAAGCCCTTTTCCCCGTCCACCGAGGATTATTACCACTTGCCTGTCAAGCGATTTTAAGGTTTCTTTAGTCCTCGCAGGTGTTGAATCGATTGATGAGTCGATATATTCTATACCGTTTTTGCAAAAAACACGCTCGCATCTGTGCTTAAGTCCTTGAAAATCCTTTGCAACGTCTATAATATCTTGGTTGCTGACAAGTCCGTCGGTCAGAGCTATCGCCATTATCAGATTTTTTAGATTATGCCTTTCGCTTCTCGGGATATTAGCTATTTCAATCAACGGTTTTCCATTTTTGCATATTTTTCCGTCGCAAATCGTGATATACAGATGGGCCTTGTAAATATTTTTTAGTTCGTCAATGCTTTTCTCGGTGCTGATAATTCCGTAAGCGCCCTGAGTATCCACCAAATCATCGGATATTATCAGCCGGTCGGTTTTCTTCCTGACAGACAGCTTTGTTTTTCTGTATTCTTCAAGGCTTTTGTGCCAATCTAGATGATTTGGGGTAATATTCGTGATGCACGCAGCCATCGTTTTGGGTGTCAGGTACTGTAGCATAAAGCTTGACATTTCGCAGACTAAAAAGTCGCTTTTTTTGCCGTAATGCTTCATAAATGGCTCACCGATATTTCCGATAAGCGGCGCATCATACCCACCCTTTGTCAGCAAAAGATGTGTCAGTGTTGCCGTAGTGCTTTTTCCGTCTGAGCCTGTAACTACGATTATGGGAGTTTTATTATTCTCGAAAAAAAGCTCTGCGTCGGACGTGAATATAACGCCAGTTGCCTTTGCCTCGCAGAATTCGGATCGGTCTCGCCTTACCGACGGTGAAAAAATAAGAATATCCTCATCTATATCCCGACAGGCATATGTTCCTTCAAAAATCCGTTCGATCCGAATTCTACTTGGAATACTCTCTCGATCGATTACTCCGTCAGAGCGCAGGGTAACTCTGCAATTATCAAGCGGAAGACGGCAGAGCAGGGAAGCATTTGAGCATCCAAGCCCGAAAAATCCAACCCGACAGCCTTTTTTTATCATTGATAACAACACGAAAATGAACCACCTTTTATTATATTATATTTTTACCTGTCCGTCAAGTTTTTTCAGAAAAATAAAAAAACCGCCGCCTTCAATATATGAATTCGACGATTTTTCAGTTAATTAAGATTGACCGAGCTTGTAAGCCGGGTTCTGTACACTTGCGTGCAGCCGTCATCTATCTTCACTACGAATTACTCCGTAGTTCAAGCCAAAAGGCTCTGCCACCATGAAACGCAGCGAGCAGCTCGTCGGGACGAATCCCGAAAATCAAGGTGTTGCATCGGATAGGGTTTACAGCAAACCTATGTTGCCATAGGAGTGGGTGAGCTCTTACCTCGCCTTTCCATCCTTACCACAGTCGTTTATGATATCGCAGAACATAATCCGAGGGGTTATTAGTCGCGAATTTTAGCCTTGACGTAGGTTTCTACGCCTATCGGCATAAAATTCTCGCCTTCTGCACCACCCTAAACGGCTGTGGCACAGACTCACTTTCTGCATTATTATAAACAACTGTGGCGGTTTATTTCTGTTGCACTTTCCCGCGGGTCACCCCGGGCGGATGTTATCCGTTATCCTGCTCTATGATGCCCGGACTTTCCTCGTCGTAATAGCTTTCGCCAACATACGGCGCGACAGCCCCACTCGGTCAATCAATGATTATACATTATTTAGTCCTGTTTGTCAAGCCTTAAATGCTTCTTGATTTTGCACAGGTAAAGTAAATTATCTGCTTGTCGCGGCTAAGCTCCTTTAACAGCTTAAGCGCTGCCTCCGTCTTTTTATCGTCGAAGGCGGTAAAGGGATCGTCGAGAATAATAAACGGACGTTCTCTTTCGTACAGTGCATCTACAAGTCCAAGCCTTGCCGCTAGGTTAAAGAGATCTCTTGTTCCTCGGCTGTATGCATCTGTGGCTCTTGTGGTTGCACCCTCCTGCTTGGTTACGCCAAAGTCGGTGTCCATCTCAAAGCTTTCGCCTGTAATTCCGCTGATCCTCTCGGTATATCCGATAAATCCTGCCTTGGTCTTGCCAAGGTATTTGGAGGTCATATTGTCCTTCGCGATCGTAAGATATTTTTTAGTAAGCACAACGGTGTCATATCTGTCGATATGCTTTTTAAGAAGCTCCTCAAGCTCGTCTTTTCGCATCATAAGCTCCTCGCGACCGTCAAGCTCGTAGATCTCGGAGGAATATGCTCTCTCGGTCAGAGCATATTCACGCTCAAGGTTGGCTATCAGCATTTCGTTTTCCTCTCGCTTTTTGTCAAGCGAGGCAAGTTCTGCCTTCGCCAGCTGCTGACTGCCTTCGCCCATTTTGTGAAGACTCTCGAGCCTTTCCATCTCACTTCGCTTTGCAACGATGTCAGCGGTAAGTCTGTCGTATTCGGTGAGAGCGCGACGCAGCTCACCAAAGGGATCGTTGGTTTTCGTCTTGTATTTAAGAAGGAATTTATCAACCTCACCCTTAAGCATCGCGGCCTTTTCGACCAATGCATTACGTTCGCCCGCCTTATATCTTTCGGCAACCGCAAGCTCGGTGTATCTGTCGTATTCTGCTATAATGCCTTCTGCTGCAGCAATAATATCCATTCCGCCCTTTTCGGGGAAATAAGCGACGAGCTTTACAAGTCTGTCATAGAGCACCCCTGTATCACCGTCGTTATCCGATTCGGTCATCAAAGGTAGAAGTCTTCTCATATCGTCAAGCCTTGCCTTGGCTTCCTCATCGGATTTAACCTCAGCTCCCGAAACATAACCGAAGAAGTTGTAAATTTCCGCCTTGCGTCTTTGGTTCGACCTATTCTTTATCGCAATCTCGGCAATCAGCGAAAGAAGATTTCCGATAACACCCACTGCAATAAGACGTTGCTCAAGGATAAGTCCTATACAGATGCAAATAACGGACAGTATATAACCGATAATGCATCCAATAGGAGTCTTTAACTTTTTGTTGTTAATCAGAGTCTCAATGTGATCGAGCTCACTTTCGGCAGGCACTCTTCCCGAAAAGATCTTTTTCGCTCTTGCAAGGTTAGGATCGGACTCCTTATTTTGTCTGCTTTTCAGCTCTGCGAGAGCAATTCTTGCCCCCTCGATCGTGGCTTTGTCCACTCTGCCGTCAAATTTTGCCGACATGGACGTGAGCTGTCTTGATTCCGATGATTCTGTGATGCTTTCTGCAATACGCTTTGCCTCAACAGCCTTATAGCTTGCCTCATCGATCTCCTGATGAGAGGGAATATTCGTTCCGAAAATCTCACCGATAGCATTTCTTCTGCTTATCGAGTCCTCAAGCGAAGCCTTCATTTCATTATATTGCTTTTCATATCCGACTTCTGCTGCTCGGCGAACGGCTTCTTCGCGCTGCCCGTGAATAACCTTTGCTTCCTCTCGGGCGGCAATGATATTTTTCGTTATTTCCTGCATTTTTCTGCGATTTTCTTCTGCAGATTTTTCTACCGTCTCAAGACTTTCCAGCCTTCTCGTGATTGCATCAATTTTAGCCTTCGTATCGGCTATCTCACCCGATCCGCCTTTTTTATAGTAGAACTTGCGCTTTTCTTCGAGCACTTTCAGCGCATCGTCCATTCCGCCAATATCACCGTCACAGCCTACAAGGTCGGACAACTTTGCGGATATAGATTTGTTGTCACTTTTCGGTGTAAGTGCGCGCTCGGAAAGGTAGACCGTTCTCTCAAATCCGTCTGCATCTATACCGAACAGACCCTCGCCAAGTCCCTCGGGAAAATCTGTGGATATTCTGCCCGTTGCGGTATCGTAGAGAGCATAGCTGTCATCTGCCGCCTTTGGAGCGAAGCTTCTCTCAGCGCGATAGGTTTTACCGCCTGCGCTGAAGGTCAAACTGCCTCCGCAAACACCGCCGCCCCAAGGAAGATAGTGTTTTCTGTCATTCTCCTCAAGGCTTGTCTTCTTTGTATCGCTCATTCCGTACAGCATGACCTTGATAAATGCCGCAAGCGTGGTCTTGCCGCTGCCGTTATCTGCAGTAATACAGTTGAGGCCGTCTTTAAAGCTGAATTTTTGTTTGCTTATTTTTCCGAAGTTTTCAACGTAACATTCTATTAGCTTCATTTTGACCTCCTTTTAATTTTCAAATAAGTCCTCGCCCATCAGCGCGTTGATTCCGCAGGCAATGATCTTTTCCTTGGTTGCCTCATCAAGAGTGCTGTCGGCACTTACCGTTCTGATAAACTCACCCTTAAGCGACATATCGTGCTTATAGTCCTCGGGATTTATTGCAATACGTGAGGTGTCCTTAAGCTCGAAATAGTAAAATCTGTTTTCAAACGTATGCACGAGCGCCTCGGTGTCCTTCCAAAGGGTGGGGAAGTATCTGCCGCACAGCTCGAGTCTAACTATATCTCCGTATGGGATATTACGAAGCGCACGTTCAGCTCGCTCGCTGATGTCACTGCTTCTTACCGCACCGTCAAGCTCTACGGGTATGATGTGAAGTCTGCGCTTCGCAAAGCTGCGGAAGCTGTGCTGAAGTCTGCCGAAATCGGTGGAGATAAGCACGTAGCCCTTGTCACCGATCTCATCAAAGCCGCGTCCCTCGGGAGTTCCGCAATAAACCGCCGCGCCTCTGTCGTCTATTGCCTCGGCAATATAGCTGTGGTAATGACCGAGCGCCATATAATCTATATTTTTGCCTGCCGCATCCTTGATACCAATAGTCTCGGGGGCAGCGCATCTGTCACGCAGCTCGCCGTGAAGAACAACGATGTTCTTCTTGTCTTGGGGAAGTGCAAGAGAATCAAACATTCCCTCGCATATAGTATTTCTTCCGACTATTCTGACATCACCTATCTCGTGACAGGTCCAATCGTCACCGAAAAGCTTTAGATTATCGGGCAGAGCCTTGCCCGATGAGGTAAGTGCATCACCCTCATGATTTCCTTCAAGGTAGAAGAAGGTTATACCACTCGCTCTCTCAATTATATCAATAGCCGTGTCCATAGCTCTCTTTGACACTCTTCCGCTGTCAAAAAGGTCACCTGCGATAATTATAGCCTCTGCCCCGGTAGCCTTAGCCTCGTCAACAAGTCTGCCAAAGCCACAAAGCAGCTCGCGCTTTCTTTCTCTGACCTTGTCGGCACTCAGTCTTGAGGTCAGCGGCGAATCGAGATGTATGTCTGAGGTATGTAATATTTTCATTTTTACGCCTCCATTTTTCTTTACAAAAATATTATATCTTTTTTTGACTTGAATGTCAAGAACCGACAGGGGCGCTTTCACACTTTTTCTCGGTGAATCATAACTTTTTATTAGTGACTTAAGGAGAAGCTTTATGATGAAATTTATATGCACCGAAACAGAGAGGGAGGCGGGGATCTGCGCCGCTGAAATAATGGCAGAGGTGATAAATTCCCGTCCCGATGCCGTAATTGGACTTGCCACAGGCTCTACACCCCTTAATATGTATTCCGAGCTTGTCAGAATGTATAGAGAGGGAAGTATATCATTTAAAGGGGTAAGAAGTGTTAACCTCGACGAGTACGTAGGTCTTGCGCCTACTCATAGCCAAAGCTATGCCTATTTTATGTCGAAAAATCTCTTTGATAATATAGACATTATGCCCGAGAATACACATTTGCCAAGCGGCATATCCACAGATCCGTCGATTGAATGTGAAAGATATGACCGACTGCTTGACAGGATCGGCAGAGTGGATATTCAGCTGCTCGGCATCGGTCACAACGGACACATCGCATTTAACGAGCCTGACACTCATTTCCCAAAGGATACCACTCTTGTCAGCCTTACCGACTCGACCGTCGGCGCAAATTCTCGCTTTTTTGAATCGATAGAAAGCGTGCCGAAACAGGCGATCTCAATGGGGATAGGAAGGATTCTCCGCGCTAAGCGGATTCTTCTTCTCGCAACGGGTAGGGGAAAGGCAGATATTCTCGAAAAGGCGCTTTTCGGCAGGATCACCCCTGATGTGCCTGCATCGATACTTCAGTTTTACCAAGGCGAGCTGACGGTCGTCTGCGACAGCGAGGCATTCGCTACTATTAAGGAAAAACACCCTGATTTTAACTGAACGATCAAATTAAGCTAAAAAAAGTTGACATTTTAGACTAAATATGCTATCCTATTGCTGCAAATAAATTCAAGGAGAAAAGCAATGAGCAATATGGATAACAATCAGGATGAGATCATCACTCTCCGCAGTGCTACAGGTGAGGACATCGATTTTATAGCGGTAGCAGAGATCAATCACAAGGGCGGATATTACCTTATTCTTCAGCCTGTGGAGCTGCTCCCTGGTATGGAGGATAACGAGGCTATCGTATTTAAGATCGTAAGAGACCGCGACGGCTCGGAAACCCTTCAGGTCGAGCTTGACGACAGCATTGTTGACGGAGTGTTTGAAAAGTACGAGAGACTTCTTGATGATGCAAAGTAAATGATAAAAAGCAGAGGTACAATAACCTCTGCTTTTTATTTGTCAGTTTGTAAATTCCTTTTCGGTTATGTAGTCGATAAATGCTTTCAGACTCTTTGACATCCACTTGTTTTTGTGATATATAAGCTGCTTCCATATATCCGTCTTTACGTCGCATACGTCAAGGTAGCAAAGCTCTCCCGACTCAACAAGCTCTTTGGTAACGAAATCGGGTAGGTAGGATATCATATTACTTTCGGCAAGAATATGGGTTATTATATCCGTTCTTCCGATCTCAAGCACAGGAGTAATATACAGCGATTTTGCGGCAAGATCCTTGTCAAGCACACGACGGTATCCCTGTCCGTATTCGGTTAAAATAAACGGCTCCTTGGCAATATCCTTTATTTTGAGGTGGCGCTTACCCTTGTATTTGGAATTTGCCCCCGTAACGAAATGCATCGTAAGAGGCTCTTCCTTTACGATCATATAGTCCTTGCGGTAAATATGGCTGTCAAGAGTAATTATGAGATCTGCTTCGTTGTGGTCAAGCATATCAAGCATTATCGCTGTATCTGCCGTCGTTATTTTTATAGAGATATGAGGGTATTTTTTGTGGAAATCTATATAGTGGGAGTATATTATTTCCTCGCAGACCGAGTCGGGCGTTACTATATGAATAGTACCGCGATATTCCTCGTCACTGGTAAGCGTTTCCTTAAAATCCTCGGTCAACGTGCGTATCTTGTGCGCGTAAGAGACAAGCTCGTGACCCTTTTCAGTCAGGGTGATAGTGTGGTTTATTCTCTCGAATAGCATACACCCAAGCTCATCCTCAAGCTGCTTTATCTGGAAGGAAATTGTTGACTGTGAATAGCCAAGCTGCTCCGCCGCTCGGGTAAAGCTGCCAAGCTCTGCAACGTGTATAAAAGTGATCAGATTTCTTAATTCCATAGCGTGTCCCTCATCATCGAAATTTTCGATAGCAAACATCAAAACCATTCGCTTGACTAATGCTTGGATATATTATATAATACTTCCATAAAAAAGGCAATACTTGGAGGAAAAATAAAATGCCGGAAATTAAATTTTATAATCGCGCACCTGTGCCGATTGAAATGCATAAAGTGAAAATCGTTCAGAAGCTTACCCTTCTCTCTGCGAGAGAGCGTTTGAACAAGATGAAGGAGGCTGGCTTTAATACCTTCTTGCTTCATAACGGTGACATCTTTATGGATATGCTTACCGACTCTGGCGTAAATGCTATGAGTGACAATATGCAGTCTGCCATGCTTCGAGCAGACGACGCATACGCAGGTAGTGAAACCTTCTACCGTATGAGAGATAAGCTTGAGGAGATTTTCGGTATTAAGTACCTTCTTCCCACTCACCAGGGTCGTGCTTGTGAGCATATTATTGCACAGCATTTTGTAAAGCCGGGCAGTTGCGTTATTATGAACTACCACTTTACTACCTCAAAGGCGCACGTTACTCGCCTTGGAGGTCATGTAGAGGAGCTTGTACGCGACGAGGGTCTTGTGGTAAAGAGCACCCTTCCGTTCAAGGGCAATATTGATATTGACAAGATGAAGGCTTGCATTGCCAAAGAGGGGGCAGAGAACATCGCCTACTTAAGACTTGAGGCAGGTACTAACCTTATCGGCGGTCAGCCCATCTCTTATGCTAATATGAAGGAAGCCACAGAGCTTGCAAAATCCTTTGGTATTCCTACCATTCTTGACGCATCCTTGCTTCAGGACAACCTGTATTTCATTAAAATGCGCGAGGAGTCGATGAAGGATAAGTCTATATCCGAGATCACGAGAATGATCGCAGACCTCTTCGACGTTATTTATTTCTCCGCAAGAAAGTTCGGCTTCGGTCGTGGCGGCGGAATCCTTGTTCGTGACGAGGGACTCTTCCACGAGCTTGAGGACTATATCACAATGTTTGAGGGATTCCTTACATACGGCGGTATGTCGGTTAAGGAGATGGAGGCGCTTATCATCGGCTTTGAGGAAACTATGGATCTTGATATTATTTCTCAGGGACCTCAGTTTATCAACCATTGCGTAACCATTCTTGACTCTCTCGGCGTACCCATGATCACACCCGGCGGTGGTCTCGGAGCACACATCGATGCCCGTACAGTAGTAAGTCATATTCCCTCCGAGCAGTATCCTGCGGGATCTCTTGTAGCTGCCCTTTACCTTTGTGGCGGTATCCGCGGTATGGAGCGAGGCACTCTCTCCGAGGAGAGAAATCCCGATGGCACAGAGCATATCGCCTCTGTTGAGATGGTTCGTCTTGCGTTCCCGAGAAGAGTGTTCACTCTCTCGCAGACAGAGTATGTTATCGACAGAGTAAAGTGGCTTTACGATCACAGACACCTTATCGGCGGTCTGCGCTTCGTTCATGAGCCCAAGACCCTCCGTTTCTTCACAGGTAAGCTGGAGCCTGTCTCTGATTGGCCCGAAAAGCTTATTGAGGCATACATAAAGGACTTTGGCGAGGATCAGTGATTTTCAATAGCACAGAATACCTACATAAGATAAAAAAGCACCCACTCGGGTGCTTTTTTATCTTTATCTTTGCCAGCAAATAATGGAACATAATATTGGTGAAATAAAAAACGTTCCATCTTCAGCTAAAAGAATAGCCGTAATGAGCTCTAAGGCTCTTGATGAAACGTTTTCTAATGATAGTATATCACAAAATGCCGAAAATAGCAATACTTAGTGTAAAAAGTTTTCAAAAAAGTTCATAAAGAAAAACTATTAAGTTGAGAAACAGTTTCACCAAGCGGAGATGAAGAGATTCTCTAGGAAGGCTTTGCGTTCCGTTGCACGCGCACAGTTTCTAAGCTCTTCTGCCGTCTGCGACACTCGACGACGAAGTCGCTAAGAAAAAGTAGCTTGTCGCTGTCACAAAACAACATTTAGTTGTTTTGCTCGGCTCCCTCTTTTGCCGTCGCGGGCGACGGGCAAAAGATGAAAATCTCCTCATCTCCAGCCAAAAAGAAAGATACGGAATGTCCGAAAGGACATTCCGTATCTTTGGCGGAGATGAAGAGATTTGAATTTTAATTTGTACGTTTTTTTGAGTATTTTTGAGTGATGCCTTTTGTCATTATTTCCTTATGTATCAAGGCTTTTCGGCTTTCTCCCTCTCGTTAAGTGTTTTTTAGTGATAAGGGGTAAGGGGTACTATAAGGGGTAGAAAAAGGGGTAAAATTAGGGGTATAAGCATATATGATATATCTACCTTCCAAAAAACCAATGTAAAAGCATAAATTTTACGCTTGTATGTGATATGTTAAGTCTGCATTACGATCATATTTCTTTATTATCGGTATAGGGGGGATATACAGTAGATCTCTTGAAAAAACCTGAGATTAAAAACAAAAGGAAGCCCCGGCATTGTAATCGGTGCTTCCTATATCCTGTTATTTGTTGCTATCCCTCTCGATCGCCTCTCTGATCGCACGCTGAATGAAGCCGTTTACGCTTCCACCGTCATATTTGTCGGCATGAGCCTTGATTTTATCTTTTTCTCCTTTAGGAACGGTCAAATTGATACGGTCATAAGCCTTATCATTGTATCTATTCTTAACCGCAGATGATGTTTTTGACATGTTTATTATCTCCTTTGTTTGTTATCAAAATTATATCACATTCTTCATACTTGCACAAGTAGGCAAATTCAACAAAAATCGCCTTGAAAGTTTGTGCATCATTCCATATTGACATACTTGCACAAGTATGATATAATAGTATCAGAAAAGGGAAGGCGGACGAGAGTACCGAGAGGGAAGTCAAGAACGCAACGTAAGAGCCGGAACGGATAAGAGAGAGTGAGATTTGCAGAGCAATAGATGTTTAATGCCACCGGCTCCTTTTCAAAAAAGCAACAAAAAGAATGGAGAATTTGAAAATGTGTATGAATGAAATGAGTGCAAAGGTTAGAACGCTCAAGGAGCTTGAAGCTTTTATCGCAGAGGCACAGGCAGAAGCAGAGGCAATCAAGGACGAGCTTAAGGCTCAAATGACCGAGCAGAATACCGAGGAAATGACCGTTGATGTTTACAAGGTACGTTGGACTACCGTCAAAAGCGAGAGATTTGACACCACGGCATTCAAGAAAGCTCTCCCCGATCTTGCAGAACAGTTTACAAAGACAAGCATTACACGCAGGTTTTCTATTGCATAAGGAGATATACAACAATGACAAAGAATGAAATTGAATTCGCAAAAATCCTTGACGATGTATCAAGGCTCCCGGAAGATCAGGCAAAAGAGGCGTTCACATTTATATCAGACCTCTTGATATGTACCCTGTATGGCGATAAGGATTTCCTAAACAAAGCACAGAAGCTCTGCGATGAGGGAAGAAGAGAAGAATTTATAGAACTCGTTGAGAGGGAGAGCCGAGCATTGAAGCTCGGTTCTCTTTTTTTATAGCTCCCATTTTTTCCTAAAATCTTCCAACATTTTTCCGAATTGCTCTTCCCATTCTTCATAAGAAAAGGTTATATCAAAAGAGCAATCTTCCATATCCCAATCACTATCGTCTAACTCGTTATTTTTCCTCACTATTTCTTCCATTTTTCATCCTTCCTGTGAGAGCCTTTAAGAGCCTCTATAAGCCGTGATAAAGCCGTGGTAATATTAGCTTCCCTCTCGACAATAAAAGCCACGCAGAAGGCGAAATTTAAGGCATTGTGAGAGGGAAGATATATCCCTCTCGTGCCATAGATTTATATTGCCTCTGTGGTGCTTTTGTGTCAAGTTTGTGGTATTGATTTCTGCCGTCTGCTTGCTGTCTGTTTGTATTCCTCTCAATGAACACGGCACAACAAGAAAAGCCTTGTTTTTTGTGTCCGTTTTGTGTCCGTTTTGTGCCAATTTTGTTCTCGTTATTTTGGCTTGGTTTTGGCTTGGTTTTGGCTTGCTTTATAGCTTGACCTTTACATAATAATTTAGCTGAGTTTTTAAGCCTCTTATGGAAGAATTCTGAATATAAAATATTACTTATTCTGCCACCGTTTTGCCGTCACTTTGCCTTCTGATGATCTCATCATTTCTCAACAGCTTTTTTGTGACGATCAATGAGAGCCTTTACTCTTCGATCGTTGCCTTTGCATTCCACAACATCGCACATGTCACATATTCTGCTAAAAATACGCTTATCAATGGTGTTTTTGATCTCGTCAGATGTAAGGTTTGTTGTAATTATCAGAGGCTTTTTGGCTCTTGCTCTGCTATCGATAACAGCATACATCATTTCATAAACGATTGGAGCATCCCTCTCAACGCCTAAATCGTCAATTATGAGTAAATCATTTGCGTTTAAGTCTATGAGATACTCCTCTTTTCTGCCGTACATACCCTCCCACTCTCTCGATATTTGCGGAAAGCTTGTGAGCTTGCATCTCATACCCTTATCGATCAGAGCATTAGCAATACAGACAGAAGCATATGTTTTGCCACATCCTGTGCCACCGAACAGCACAAGACCTCTGCCATTCTTAAAATTCTCGTCAAAATTATCAACGTATTCCTTTGCTATATTGATAATCCCGGCATTCTGCTTATCATCGTTTTCAAACGTATAGCTTCGCATTGAAGCATCGGGAATACAACGTGATCGCAACATATCAATCTGCTCTCTACGAGCTTTTTCATTTGCAATCTCTGCTTCGCATTTGCAAAGGCACATAGGCTTTCTCACCGTGCCGAAAAGCTCTATTCTTTTCTGCTTCGGTGTATGGCATTTGCAACAATGCAAAATACCGTCAATCTCATAATCTCCCTCTCTTGCAACAATGCCTTCGTTTGCCTTTGCGATTGTATTCTCAATCACGTTTGCAAATGCTGAGCCGTTTATATCTTCTCTTTTTACCATAGTTGACATAGCTTTCTCCTTTAGAATACCTCATCTAACTCGCTTGGCGGATAGACCGGTGTATTATTTGTTGTGTACTCATCATTCCACGCATTCTGATAAAACCACGTTGAGCCGTGCTTAATGTAGTGAGGCTCGGTTTTTAATGCCTGTATTTGCTTGATATAGTTATTTATACCATTCTCCACAGCCTCAAAGCTTTCGCCCTTCTGACGAGCCTTTATGTAAGCCTGTAAAGCCTGTGCCTTGCCTTTCTTATTGGGATATATCTTCCAAAGCTTTTCGAATTCTTCTTCGTATATATCAGCCATAGGCTTGGTTATGGTATTAGTATTTGTATTCGTTTTAGTATTGGTATTTGTATTAGTGTTTGCACCGTCGCTTACACCGTCGCTTGAAGCAAAACGCTTTTCCTGCGTTTTAGTTCCACCCTTGCTTCCGTTTTCTGCATTTATTCTTGCTCTGCTTATTTGCGGAAACATGAACATTGCAGATTGCTTGGCAAGATCGCTTTTGAATTTCGGGATTTGATCATCACCGATCTCACCCCTTTCATATGCCACTAAGGCAAGCACCAACGGTTTAAAATCGTTTGCCGGGATTAACGATAAAGGCGGAACCCAATCATAGTATAACTTTGTGTATCTGTTTCCTGCCATTAACGCACCGCCCTTGCCTCGAGCCATTTTTCAAGGCTCTTTACCGGTATTATCAATCTACGCTCTGATACACGCACCACCGGAAAATCCTTCTCCTTGATAATCTGATAGGCAACAGAACGAGATATACCCAACATCTCCGCCATTTCTTCCACGGATACGGTGATTTTCTTATCGGTCATACTCAATTCTCCCTCTCGTTATTTGCGATCTCTTCAATGATTGAAAGAATTTTCTCCCTCTCATCATCTTTAAGCTCGGTGCGGAGCTTTCGTGAAAGCGTTTCCTCTCTGATCCCCATAGCTTCCGCAATTTGCCACTGTTTGACACCGTTTGCTCCCATCGTTCTTCTGATTTTTTCGTTTGCTCTCTGCATAAATTCACCCCTTTTTTTGTTTTTCTTGCATTTTAGTGTTGACAAGTGTTTTTTAGTGTGTTATAATGAGTGTGATAAACATCGTTGATGTTATCTCGTCTGTGATTATTCTACAACAAAAACAAGCGAAAGTCAAGGCTTTTTGCAAAGTATCTCACCACAAATAAGGAGCGTATAAAATGGCAACAAATTATCACGAATGCAATACTATTTTCTTTGAAAGAGCGTGCGATCTCTTTGGAGAAATGAAGCAACAGCAGATTGCTGATATGACAGGTTTAGTACAAGGAAAAATCTCTGATATTCGTTCGCAAGGCAAATTTGGTAGTAATCCAAATAAAAAACCTTCAGCAGAAACGGTGTATAAAATAGCAAAGGCATTTAACGTATCTACCGATTATCTGTTAGGCTTAACCGATTATAAAACCAATAACAAGGCAACAAAAGAATTATGCTCCACGTTGGGATTATCAGAAGAGGCTGTGAAAATACTCTCTGCCGATGATACCTCCACCATAGCTAAACAATGGAAGAAATTACTATCCACAGAGCCGGATGAAGAATTTGGAGATACTGAAGAAGAACGTGAAGAAGTCAGAGAGGGCGAGGCTCTTGTTATAATTGATGCTATATCAGATGAGGTTAGCTTTGTTTTCAATCGATTGATTGATGATTTAATTCTTGCACAGACAAAATCTATGGCAAATACCGATGAATATGCAGAAAGATCGCTGATAGACTTACTGAAGAGATATTACGATTGTGCTTCTATGGATCATTTTGAATTGCACGAAGGGGGGCAGGCTTTTGCTGTTCCGCAAAACGCTCTTCTTGGCGGTATAGCCAAAGACGGTGATCTTATGATTATTCCCATGCAGATTAGAGAATTGCTGATTAACTCGTTTATTAGCGACATTTCTACAAGGTTAAACAATACTAAATACAGCGTATTAAAACAGGAAGGAGCAAAAAAAGAATGAAACGTAATGCCAAAGGCAACGGCTCTATCCGGCAGCGATCAGACGGAACATGGGAAGCTCGATGCACGATTAACGGCAAAAGGCGAAGCTTTTACGGAGAGAAGCAAGCTGATGTTCTGAAAGAGATGCGACAAGCACAGAAGAATTGTGATGACGGCATTTTCTTTGAGCCTACGAGGATCACCTACGGTCAATGGCTCGATGTATGGCTTGAAGAGTACGTTAAAACCTCAAATAAATATTCCACCTACGAAACATATAACCAACGCATACAATCACGAATAAAGCCGGCTCTTGCTAAAATCAAGCTCACCGTGCTTAATCCTACACATTTACAAAGCTTTTACAACGATCTTCTTAACAAGGCAGAGCTTCAGCCTAAAACAATAAAGAACATACACGGCATTATCCACAAATCGCTTACACAGGCTCTGAAGCTCCGGTACATAGGTTATAACCCTGCTGATGCTTGCACCCTTCCACGCATAGAAAAGAAGGAGATGCACCCTCTCACAGAGGATGAAATGAGGGCATTTATAGAGAAGGCACGAGAGGGAGAGCCGTTAGGCAATATGTTTATCGTTGCTTTGTTTACCGGTATGAGAAAAGGCGAAATTTGCGGTCTGTCTTGGAAGGCTGTTGATTTCAAGAGAGGCACAATAAGTGTATCACAGCAATTATGCCGGGAAAAGAAAAAAGGCGGTCAACATTACATTGACCGACCAAAGAACAACAAGGGAAGAGTGATAACCGTTGCTCCCTTTGTATTGGATATTCTGAAAGAAGTTAGAAAAGAGCAGATGATAAATAAAATGCATTTAGGCTCTGCTTGGAAAAACGAGTGGGATCTTGTATTTACAAATGGAGAGGGAAGGTATATAACCCCTCAAACAGCCTATAAACGCTTCAAGGCGATTGCCGAGAAGATAGGCAGAGCAGATGCACGTTTCCACGATCTTCGCCATACATACGCAACAAACTCTATTCAAGAGGGCGATGACCTCAAAACAGTACAGCACAATCTCGGTCACGCAACCGCAAGCTTCACGCTTGATGTGTACGGTCACGTATCAGAGAAAATGAAGAATGAAAGTGCCAACAGAGCACAGGCATTATTCGACAGAATTAACGCATAAAAAAGCTATAAGGGGTAAAATAAGGGGTAAAAGCCTGTTTTACCCCTTAAAAAATGAAAAGGAAAAGTCCGAAAAACCCTTATATATCAAGGGAATTCTGAACTTTTCCTTCTTGGCGGAGATGAAGAGATTTGAACTCTTGCGCCGGTTACCCGACCTACACCCTTAGCAGGGGCGCCTCTTCACCACTTGAGTACATCTCCGTGTGAAGTCTTTTATTAACTTGCCATAATATTATAGCAACTTTTATCTCTTTTGTCAATACTTTTTTCAAAAAAGAATAATCTTTTTCTACACCGGGCTTAACAAAATATAATTTTTATAAAAAATCTTTAAAAAATTTCACAAAACTTAACAAAAAGATAGAATTATATGGTATAATACTATGAAGAAATATGTTCGCGCGTATTGCTCGAGCTGATGCGGAGAGGTTTATGTTCGGTTACGTTAAGCCCGTTGTGGGCGAGATGCTTGTGCGAGAGCACGAGTTTTATAAGGCGACCTATTGCGGAATCTGCCGTGCTATGAAAAAGCACACGGGGGCACTTTCAAACGTCACCTTATCATACGACAGTGTTTTCCTTGCGCTTATCAGGATGCTGTACATACCCGACGGTGACTTTGCCGCCGAGCAGAGAAGATGTATTGCACATCCTGCGAAAAAACGCCCTATGTTAAAGGAAAATTCGGCTATTGAATACACCGCACGTGCCTTCGCGGTTTTGACCTATCATAAGCTGAAGGATGATCTTCACGATGAAAGCGGTCTTAAACGACTTGGTGTAACCGCGGTAAAGCCTATAGTTTCGGTTGCCAATTCCAAGGCAGCACTTGACGATCTTTCCGAGCTTGTAGCAGACCGACTTGACAGGATCACCGCCCTTGAAGACTCAAGGTGCGAGAGCGTTGATGCCCCCGCGGCCCTGTTTGGTGAGCTGCTTGGCGAAATTTTTGCATATGGTTTGCCAGAGTCCGATAGGCTTGTGCCTTATCAGGTCGGCTATCACCTTGGTAAATTCATTTATGCCGCCGATGCCGCGGAGGATTATAACGATGATCTGAAAAACGGCAGCTATAATCCCTTTGTTCTTCTTTACGGCGGTCAACCCTTGACAAAGGAGAACAAGCAGAATATAAAATGCGCTCTTTTACTTGAATGTAAGCAAATTGAGGCGGCAGTAAACCTGCTTCCCTTTGGAACAAGAGCAACTATTGAAAATATTGTTAATAACGTAATATATCTCGGACTCGTTAAGCGCATAGAATTTCTTGACGGGGAAGTGAATAACCGAAAGGAGAAGCTCCATTGAAGGATCCTTACACCATCCTCGGTGTCTCAAGCGACGCCACAGACGAGGAAATAAAAAATGCTTATAGAGCTTTAGCAAGAAAATATCACCCCGATAACTACGGCGACGATAATCCTCTTAAGGATCTTGCAAACGAAAAAATGCAGGAGATAAACTCCGCCTATGACGAAATTCAGCGTATGCGTTCTGCAGGCGGCTCTGCATATAAAGGAAACGGAACCTATTATCAGAGCTACAGCGGTTCGGGAAGTACGTCGGGTGTTTATTTTGAGATCAGAAAATGCATCAATAACGGTAAATACCACGAGGCCGAGCGCCGTATTGCTGAAGTGCCCATCAGTGACAGAACTGCAGAATGGCATTATCTCAACAGTGTTCTCTTAATGCGTCGCGGTAACGTAAACGACGCTATGCGCGAGCTTGAGATGGCGTGCAGCATGGAGCCGGGTAATATTGAGTACCAGAAGGCGAAGGAGATGTTTAACACCACATCTCGTGGCTATGGCAGCACCTATTACGGCGGAGGATACCGCGGACGCTCCTCCAGCGACGATGCCTGCGATTGCTGTATGAATCTCATTTGTCTTGACTGCCTTTGCGAGTGTCTTGGCGGAGACCTTATTCGTTGCATATGAGACAAACTAAAAAAATCACGCTGTCGGCAATGATGGTTGCCCTCAGCACGGCAATAATGCTTCTCGGTGCAGTCATCGAGGTGCTGGATCTCAGCGTTTGCGCCATTGCATCTCTTTTGGTGGTCTTTATATACCTTGAGATCGGCTCATATTATCCCTGGCTTGTATGGATCTGCACCACTCTTGCAACTGCGCTTATCTATCCGGGAAGTGCGGTTTGGGTAGAGTATGCGCTTATATTCGGACTTTATCCCCTAATCAAGGCATATATCGAGCGCTTGCCCAGATGGTCCTGGCTTATAGTCAAGCTTGTCTATATAAATGCTGTAATATGGGGTATTTTCTGCGTGTGCGAGCTTCTGCTCGGCATTCCCTTCTTTGAGGAGGGTGGTACGATTATCACAATAATTACCTACGTGCTCAGCAATGTTGCCTTTTTGGCATATGATTTCTTTATCATGGTTATGGTAAGATTTTATTTTGATAAGCTTAGACCGAGATTTAAGAAATTTTTGAAATAATCAATAAAATGTAAAGAATGGTAGTCAAAATATGACAAAAGTTGGATTTGTTTCGCTCGGATGCTGCAAGAATCTTGTAGACACCGAGGTTATGCTATATAATCTTCACGCTGCCGGATTTGAGATCACTCCCAATGAGGAGGAGGCAGAGATAATCGTAATTAACACCTGCGGCTTTATTGAGAGCGCAAAGCAGGAGGCTATTGAGAATATTCTCGATGCTGCCTCTCTTAAGGAGTGGGGAAAGTGCCGTCACATTATTGCTACGGGCTGTCTTGTAGAGCGTTACCGTGAAGAGGTTATGCGTGAGATGCCCGAGATCGACGCGCTTGTCGGTATCGGTAGCCTTGACGATATTGCCGAGGCATGCAAGGCGGTAATGCGCGGTGAGAAATACACCTCGTTTAAGAACAAGGAAACTTCGTCTCTCGGTGGTGACAGAATTATAACTACCGGACCTCACAGCGCCTACATAAAGGTGTCGGAGGGGTGTGACAACCTTTGCACCTACTGTGCAATTCCTCTTATCCGCGGTAAGCACAGAAGCCGTCCTATTGAGGATATCGTTAAGGAGGCAAAGGATCTTGAAGCTATGGGTGTAAAGGAGATTAACCTTATTGCCCAGGATACCACAAGATACGGTCTTGACCTTTACGGCGAATATAGCCTTGCAAGGCTTATCCGTGCTATTACCGAGGAAACCTCTATTCCGTGGATCCGTATGCTTTATTGCTATCCCGACAAGATCACCGATGAGCTTATCAATGAGCTTCGCAACAATGACAGACTTCTTAAGTATATGGATATTCCGGTTCAGCATATTGCCGATCCCGTTCTTAAGCGAATGAACCGCCATGGTGGCAAGGCTCTTATTGTTGACGCCATCAAGAGACTTCGCGACGGTGTTCCCGGTATAATTCTTCGTACTACCGCTATGGTTGGATTCCCCGGTGAGACGGAGGAGGACTTTGCCGAGCTTTGCGAGTTCGTTAAGGAGACCCGATTTGATAGATTCGGTGCATTCACCTTCTCTCCCGAGGAGGGAACTGCGGCCGCAGAAATGGACGGACAGATCGACGAGCAGGTAAAGCAGGACAGATATGATTGTCTTATGCAGACCCAGCTTACCGTTGCAGAGGAGAAGACTGCTGAGCGCGTTGGCTCAAGGCTTACCGTTCTTTGCGAGGGATATGACAAAATTTCCGAGGTGTATCACGGCAGATCCTTTGCCGATGCTCCTGATGTTGACGGCAGAGTTTACTTTAAATCATCAAAGCACATTCCATCGGGTGAGTTTGTTGAGGTGCAGATCACAGAGGCGCTCGATTATGATCTCGTCGGAGAGGCGATAGTCTAAGAAAGGAAACTGCGGTATGAAAAAATCATCGATGAATATTCCTAATATACTTTCGATTGTCAGATGCCTTTTGGTTCCTGTGTTTGTTGCTGCTCTTTTATATCTGCGTGAGTGCGGTATATGGGCGTTTATCATTCCGGCGGCAATTTACGGACTTACGGCTCTTACCGATATGCTTGACGGCAAGATAGCGAGAAAATATAATCTCGTTACGGATTTTGGTAAGTTCATAGATCCTCTTGCAGATAAGTTTATGGTGCTTTCTTCTATGATCTCCATTCTTGTCTGGATGCTTCTTCGCGATGCTAAAACACTTGCCATCGTTTTCGTCTGGGTGGTTCTCGTTATTCTTCTTCGTGAGCTGGGTGTTACCAGCCTTCGACTTGTCGTTGCAGGTAAAAGCGGCATCGTCGTTGCTGCCAGCATTTTCGGTAAGATCAAGACCGTTTCACAGATGGTTGGAACCGTACTCATAATTTTAGAGCCGGCTCTTCCTATGGTATTTGATCATTCGGTTATCTCATATATTGCAGACAACCACATTATTTCGTATATCGCAATGGCGGTTATGGCATTCACCACGATTTTCTCGGGAATTGATTATCTTAAGGCATATTTACCTTATATTGATTCAAATAAATAAAAAAACGGCTTGCCGAATGAACCGCAGCGGTTCTCGGCAAGCCGTTTTTTTGATATTTTATGATACGATCTTGGAAATAACCATGCCAACCTCTTCGGCAATAACCTCGGGATCATCCATCTGATCGTTCTGTATCCAGTTGTATATACAGCCTGCAACACCGCCTGTACACATCAGGGCGATCGTATCGATAGTGGCAGTGAGAGTTATGCCTGCATCGACACTCATATGAAGTCGCTCGCAGGTGTCCTTATAATTCTGCACAAGAATTATTGCCAGAACGGAAGGGAAGAGACTGTTCTTGCAAATGTTCTTTACGATAGTCTTGTTTTCACTCATGAAATAAATAAATCTTTTTGCATACTCCGCGTAATATTCGTTGGTGAGCAGAGGCTTTTCATCCTTCCAGATCATTCTGTCGATTCTGTCTCTGAGCAAACGAACGTAAGCGGTGAGGAAATCAAATTTATCCGAATAGTGCTTGTAGAACGTAGCTCTTCTTACACCTGCCTCGTCACAAAGCTCGTTTACGGTTATTTCATCAAAGGGCTTTTGTGAGAGAAGCTTTATAAAAGCGTCAAAGAGCGCTTTTTTTGTTTTTCTGACTCTAAGATCTTCTTTTTCCGACATGATTCAATCTCCTTTTCGGATTTAAATAACATTTTCCATTATAATTATACATCTTTGGTCGATAAATGTCAAGTTATTTCAGTAAAATAATTACCAAAAGTGCTTTTAATGTTCATTAATGATAAAAATGTGTGAAAATAATATTGATTATATCATATTTTTGTGTTATGCTATATATTGTAAAAATACTATTATTTCTATTTCAAAGGAGAAAATATATGGCAATCAACAATCAGAAAATTATTGAAGAAATTCTTGGAATTGCCGTATCCACCGGTGCAGATTTTGCCGAGGTATACTGGGAGCTTACAAGAAACGGAACTATTACTCTTATGGGTGGTAGAATAGATGCGATCGCAGATAACACCGTGTCGGGTGTCGGTATCCGAGCATTTCTTGGCACCAGAACGGTTTATGGATCTACGTCGGATATATCGAGAGAGGGACTTATTAAGTGTGCCAAGGCAGTAGCCGAGGCTATGGGTGAGGGAAAGGCAGAGCAGAATATTGTTCTTAAGCCTACCACTGTTGCAGATATCCACCCTGTAAAGATCAATCCCTTTACTGCGGATAATAAGGCAAAGTGCGATCTGCTTCGCCTTGCGACAGATGCGGCAAGAGCATATGATAACCGTATCGTTCAGTCGGTAGGTAATCTTATTACTGTTGATCATACTATTCAGATAGCTAACACCGAGGGTCTTTTCAAAACCGACCGTCACGTTCGTACAAGAATGGCGGTAAGTGCCGTTGCATCCTCCGGCGGTGAGAATCAGAACGGATCCTGCTCTCCCGGTCGTGGTATGGGTCTTGAGGTATTTGACCTCTTTGCACCCGAGGAGATCGGTAGAACTGCAGCGGCTCAGGCGATTACTAACCTTGAGGCGGACTATTGTCCCGCGGGTCAGATGCCCGTTGCTATTGAAAACGGCTTTGGCGGTGTTATCTTCCACGAGGCGTGCGGACATTCGCTTGAGGCAACCTCTGTTGGTACAGGCCGTTCACAGATGTGCGGTAAGATGGGACAGAAGATTGCCAATGAGAAGGTGACTGCTATCGATGACGGTACTATTCCTAACGCATGGGGCTCGGTAAATATTGATGACGAGGGTAATCCTACTCAGCGCAACGTGCTTATCGAGAACGGTGTTCTTAAGTCCTACATGGTAGACCGTCTTGGCTCTCGCCGTATGGGTATGCCTATGACAGGTAACAGCCGTCGTCAGAGCTATGCCTACGAGCCTACCTCCAGAATGACTAACACCTTTATCGATAACGGCCCCGATAAGAATGAGGACATTATCGCGTCGATCGAATACGGACTTTATGCCAAGAGCATGGGCGGTGGATCGGTTAATCCCCTTACCGGTGCGTTCAACTTTGCGGTTAACGAGGGTTATATAATCAGAAACGGAAAGATCTGCGAGGCTGTAAGAGGCGCATCTCTTATTGGTACCGGATCCGAAATTCTTCAGGACATTGACATGGTAGGACAGAACCTTGATACCGCACAGGGTATGTGCGGCAGCTCTTCGGGCAGCGTTCCCACCGACGTGGGTCAGCCTCTCATCAGAGTTTCTAAGATTACCGTAGGAGGAAGATAATATGAATTACGAGTTACTTAAATCAGCAATAGAAAATGAAGCAAAGCTTCAGGGTGTCAGCGAGTACGAGATCTATTATATGTCCAGCGAGGAGCTTTCTGTTGACACTCTTAACAAGGAATCCAACTCCTTCTCATCCGGTAATAGCGGTGGAATCTGTCTGCGCGTTCTTCACGAGGGCAAGATCGGCTATGCGGCAAGCGAGCTTATGGAGGAGGACGAGATGAGATCTCTCGTTTCCCGTGCCAAGGAGAATGCTATCGCCACCGAGAAGCCTGATACCGTAGGTATCTTCAAGGGATCTGAGTCCTATGCGGAAATGAAAAATGCAGACTTTACTCCCAAGGGCGCAGGCGAGCTTAAGAAGCTTACCAAGGATCTTGCAGAAGCACTTTACGAGTCAAGCGATAAGGTTACCGGTGGTACAGCAACTTACGGTGTTACCGCCTCCTTTGAGATCCGTCTTTCCAATTCTCACGGTCTTGATCTTAAGACCAAGTGCGGTATAAATCTCCTTCAGGCAATGGCTGTTATCTGTGATGACGGTAAATATGAAAATGCATATGATGCCGAGGAGATCAAGGATAAGGATATCGATCTTTCCGCACTTGCAGGTGGAGTTGTTGAGGAAGCAATTCTTAAGGCTAATGCCACTACCGTAGAATCGGGTAAGTACAGTGCCGTTATCAGCGCAAAGCAGATGCGCACTATTCTTTCAGTTTACTCCTCTGCATTCTCTGCAAAGATGGCTCAGATGGGTATGTCTCTTCTTGCCGGAAAAGAGGGTGAGAAGATCGCCGCGGACATCGTAACCATTACCGACGATCCTATGAGAGAGGGCGTTTCTATACAGACAAACTTTGACGGTGAGGGTGTTGCGGCATATCGCAAGTCTGTTGTTGAGGCAGGTGTTCTTAAGACACTTCTTCACAATAGGGAAACCGCCGCTGTTGCAGGTGTTGAAAGCACAGGCAACGCAAGTAAGGGTAGCTATGCTTCTCCTGTTGCAATTAGCCCCTACGCTTTCTGCCTTGAGGCAGGTGAATATAGCGAGGAGGAGCTTTTCGCTATGGTTGGCAACGGTATTTATATTACCGAACTTAAGGGCCTTCACGCAGGTGCTAACCCTGTAACAGGTGATTTCTCGCTCGAATCCGCAGGCTTCAAGATCGTTGACGGTAAAAAGGCAGAGGCTATTAAGTCCTTTACCATCGCAGGTAATTTCTTCGAGCTTATCAAATCCATTGTCGCACTCTCCAATAAGGTTGAGGTAGCTATCACAGGTGGATTCACTACCTTCGGAGCTCCCGCGGTGCTTATCCACGACTTAAGCGTTGCGGGTAAGTAAAATACTGTTTAATATTTAACAATCCCTATTGACTTTGTTGAATTATTGTGATATCATATATTTTGTGTGAAAATATTTAAGGAGAAAATAAAATGGCAACTTACAACAAGAAAAACATTGAAGACATCGACGTAGCCGGCAAAACCGTGCTGGTTCGTTGCGATTTCAACGTACCTATGAAGGATGGCGTTATTACCTCTGATAAGAGAATTATCGGCGCACTTCCTACTATCCAGTATCTTCTCGGCAAGGGCGCAAAGGTTATTCTTTGCTCTCACATGGGCAAGCCCCATGCTATTCTTACCGAGGGCTTCGGTCTTACCAAGAAGGAGAAGAAGGCTGTTGAGGCTCTTCCTGCAGAGGAGCAGGCAGCTGCTACCGCAGATTACCTTGCAAAGGCTCTCGTTTCTGATAAGAAGAAGCTTACTCTTAAGCCCGTATGCGTTAGACTTAACGAGCTCCTTGGCGAGGGCACTGTAACCTTCGCAGAGGACATCATCGGTCCTGATGCTAAGGCTAAGGTTGCTGCTCTCGAGGCAGGCAAGGCTGTTCTTCTTGAGAACACCCGTTTCGATGCTCGCGAGACCAAGAATGGCGCAGATCTTGCAAAGGAACTTGCTTCTTATGCAGACATCTTTGTAAACGATGCTTTCGGCGCAGCTCACAGAGCTCATGCTTCTACCGCAGGTGTTGCTGATTACATTCCTGCCGTTTGCGGTTACCTTATTGAGAAGGAAATTTCCGTAATGGGCAAGGCTCTTCAGAATCCCGAGAGACCCTTCGTTGCAATCCTTGGCGGCGCTAAGGTTGCAGATAAGCTCAACGTTATCGATAACCTTCTTACCAAGGTTGATACTCTTATCATCGGTGGTGGTATGGCATATACCTTCAACGCAGCTATGGGTTACGGTGTAGGTAAGTCTCTTCTTGATGAGACCAAGATCGACTACTGCAAGGAGATGATGGCTAAGGCGAAGGAGCTTGGCGTAAAGCTTCTTCTTCCCATCGACAACGCAGTTGCAGATAACTTCCCCAATCCTATCGACGCTCCCATCGAGGTTGAGTACGTTGATTTCGATGCTATTCCTGCTGATAAAGAGGGTATGGACATCGGTCCTAAGACCGCTGCTCTTTATGCAGAGGCTGTTCTTGGCGCAAAGACCGTTGTTTGGAATGGTCCTATGGGCGTATTTGAGAACCCCACTCTTGCAAAGGGTACTATCGCAGTAGCACAGGCTCTTGCTGATAGCTCTGCTATCACTATCGTAGGCGGCGGCGACTCTGCAGCAGCGTGCGAGCAGCTTGGCTATGCTTCCAAGATCACTCACATTTCTACCGGTGGCGGTGCATCTCTTGAGTTCCTTGAGGGTAAGGATCTCCCCGGTATCAGCTGCCTTCTTGACAAGTAATTTTCGGCATAAACCGCCGTTCTCGGGCAGGCTCGACGTAGGTAACTACGCCTTCGACCCGAGAGCGACGCTTTCTGCTCAAAAATTCCATTGTCAATATTCTATCAAATACAATAAAAGTAGGAAAACAATATGAGAAGAACAGTAATCGCAGGCAACTGGAAGATGAATATGACTCCTGCCGAGACAAAGGCATTCATCACAGAGCTTGCTCCTATGGTAGAGGGAATGGACAAGTGCGATATCGTGCTTTGCGTTCCTTACGTAGATATTGCTACTGCAGTTGAGGCTGCAAAGGGCACAAATATTAAGATCGGTGCAGAGAACGTTCACTTTGCACAGAGCGGTGCATATACCGGTGAGATCAGTGCAAAGATGCTTCTTGAGATCGGTACAGAGTACGTTGTAATCGGTCACTCTGAGAGAAGACAGTACTTCGGCGAGACCGACGAAACCGTTAATCTTCGTACTAAGGCAGCTCTTGCAGCAGGCCTTAAGGTTATACTTTGTCTTGGTGAGGTTAAGGATGAAAGACTCAACGGAATTACCAATGAAGTGGTTGCAATGCAAACAAAACTTGACCTTTTGGGCATTTCTGCCGAGGAAATGAAGAATGTTATCATTGCTTACGAGCCTGTTTGGGCAATTGGAACAGGCCTTACCGCAACACCTGAGCAGGCTGATGAGACCTGTGGTGTGATCCGTGCTACTCTTGCTGAAATTTATGGCAGCGAGGTTGCGGAGAGCACTACTATTCAGTACGGTGGCTCTATGAACGATGCTAATGCGGCAGAGCTTCTTGCAAAGGTAAACGTTGATGGCGGACTTATCGGTGGCGCATCTCTCAAAACCGACAAGTTCTGTGCTATCGTTAAGGCGGCAAACTGAAATTAATAATATTTTAAGAGGCTGTCTCAAATGTAAAATTTGAGACAGCCTCTTTAGGTTTGACAAGGGGGATAGGCAGATTTGAGGAAGAAGCGTCGTTTTCCGCCCCGAAGGCGTATTTATATACGTCGAGAGGAAGGAAACGGCGGTAGAAAAAGACCATTAAAATTTAAGAAATCAGTATGATTTCAACCTTATATTGTCTCATTTACGATTCCCTTTGTATTTGTGACGATTTTTTATTATTTTCGGTCTTTTTCGGTCTTACCAAATGTGACAGCCCCACGAAAATATGTTATGTATTGGTATTATCCTGTCTTATCTGCTCGGTAAGTTTGTCAAGGAAGCTTACCCATTTTACCGAGTCGTTTTTGTTGGGCTGAGGATAAATATAGATCAGTCTGCCATTGTGATAAATGTCAATATGGTCACCGGGGGAAATGGGGAATGCGCCAATCTTGTCGGACTGAATACTAAACTCGATTTCCTCGCCGTGGAGTTTACCCGACAGGCGGAAAATATCCTTGTCCATATATACCTGACCCTCACCTGCACCAGGATCCATAAATCCGTCCTCACCGCAGCATCCAAGTTTTGCCTTGGTCTCGAGATGTTTGTTTTCAACGTCAATAGATGCTTGCTGCCATTCAAACCATTCGTTTATACGGCTGAAGGGTGCTCCGTGAAGCCTGTACTCGTTGTCAAGCGTTGCATCAAGTCCGCATTCGCATCTGATGTGATTGCCATCGGATGTGATCTTATCCTCCGCGTGACATACAGGACATTTAAAGAGTATTTTTTCTACGCCCTCTGCCATGGTTTTGCTCTTGTATTCGACGTCAGCCATTGCAAGCTCGTCATCGTGGAGAACGGTCTTTTCGGTAATCTCCTGAATTTCCGAAATGCTCAATCTATTAACCTCGTCAGAGGTCATAACCTGCTTGAGTGTACAATGGATCTTTCCGATTCGGTCATCACCCTTGTTACGCCATTTTGGGAAGGTAAGATATGCTCCGTTTGCCTTCCAAGCATATACGTTGACACCCAGCTTTTTGATCAGCTCTGCAGTTCCGTCCGCAATGGGCAGGGTGTGTCCGTAGCAGGACTGTCTGCCTTCGGCAAAGATGACTATAACCGCATTTTCCTTTTTAGCGCGAAGGATGTTCATTATGGTGGAAACGTCGGGTGTGAACATTTTCTTGCTGATAACGTGCATAAGCTTCAGCAATCCTGCGGTATCACGCTTGTGCAAAAAGTGCTCGCTGACAACATAGGTTGGGCGAATTGGATATAGCGTCATGCCTGACAGAATGTGGTCCTGATCCGATGTGTGTGTGGCAAGCACGATTGCAGGTCCCTTGATGTCCTTAACAATCTTTTTGTCAAAGGTTATGCGATATTTTATCCTATAATAGGTTCCGAGGGTGGCGTACAAAGCACCGTAGAGCAGGGGATTGACCTTGCCTATCTGCTTCTTGTTCTTTTTGTTTTGAGCCATGTTGATCCTCCGAAATGTCGGTAAATAACAATCGTTTTTTGTCATTATACCATAAATTAACTTAAAAGTAAAGTAAAAAAGCAAAAAAGCGTGAATTAATACGTGCGGAGTCCTATCGGTACTGTAAATTAATGCTGAATTTGACGTATTTTGTGATAATAAGCGACCGCATATTTTTTATAAAGGTATTGACAAGATTTTGTTTTTATGTTAAAATACAAAAAAATAAACATTTAAAGGCTATGACAAGAAATAGTAGGCATTTTCGATGCTACAGAGAGAGGGCGGTTGGTGCGAGCCCTTGCGGAAGGAATGTTGAACCCGTCTTTGAGCCGCAAGCCGAACCTTAGTAAGCTTTGCCGGGGGTCTCCCGTTACAGAGATAGGTATTGTTTCAATACCGATAAGTGCGGATTTTATCCGAATTTAGGTGGTACCACGGGCTAATTGCTCGTCCTAAACTGATTTTTGATCGGTTTAGGTTTTTTTGTTTTTTATTAAAATTTATCATAAACGTAGATGGAGGTCTATTATGAAACTGGAAAAGCTCGTTGGCGAAAGATTTAAGGAAAAGCCCTCGGATTGTGTGGTTGAGAGCCACGCGTTAATGGTAAGAGGCGGATACATGAAGTACGTTGCAAACGGTATCTTCTCGTCCTACACCCCTCTTAAGCGTATTACTAAGAAAATTGAAAATATTCTTCGTGAGGAGATGGATGCGATCGACGGTCAGGAGGTTAGCTTCCCCGTAGTAATGCCTGCATCTATTTGGCAGGAGTCGGGCAGATATGACAGCATCGGCAAGGAGCTCGTTCGTTTTAATGACAGAAACGGTAGCCCCGTTGTTCTCGGTATGACACACGAGGAGGCTGCAGTTCAGCTCGTTCGTGAGTACGGTCAGAGCTATGTAAAGTATCCCTTTATGATCTATCAGATCCAGACCAAGTTCCGTGATGAAGCACGTCCCAAGTCGGGTCTTATCCGTGTTCGTGAGTTCACAATGAAGGATGCCTATTCCTTCCATACAAGCCAGGAGGATCTTGAGCAGTATTACGATAAGTGCCACAAGGCATACGAGCGTATTTTTGCAAGAGCGGGTATTCCCGAGGTTGTTTCGGTTGCATCCGACTCGGGTATGATGGGTGGTAGCATCTCTCACGAGTTTATGCTTCTTACCGATATCGGTGAGGATTCTATCGTTATTTGTCCCGAGTGTAATTACCGCGCTAATATGGAGGCGGCTGCCAACATTACCGAAAACAACCGTGCAGAGGTTTCCGAGGAGCTTAAGAAGGTGCTTACACCTAACGCTCATTCTATTGAGGAGGTTTGTTCCTTCCTTAACTGCGATGAGAAGTCTTCTTGCAAGGCTGTTGTATATCAGCGTAACTCCGACGATAAGTACGTTGTTCTCTTCCTTCGCGGTGACCTTGAGGTTAACGAGACCAAGCTTACCAACTATCTTGGCTTTGATATTCATCCCGGTATCGTTACTATTGATTCCGGATTAAGCGCAGGAAACATCGGCCCCGTTGGTCTTGAGGGCGATTTCATCGTTCTCTACGATAGCTCTCTTAAGGGTATGAACAACCTTGTTTGCGGCGCAAATGAGAGCGAGTACCACTTCACAGGTCTTGATATGGACAGAGACGTTCCCTCTGCTGAGTTCCATGATTTTGCAAAGATTCAGGTTGGTGGCATCTGCCCCTGTTGCGGCAAGAAGGCTATTACTATTTCTCGCGGTATCGAGGTAGGTAACATCTTCCAGCTTGGTACAAAGTACACCAAGTCTATGGGTATGATCTATACCGACTCCGAGGGTAATACACAGCATCCTATCATGGGCTGCTACGGTATCGGTGTCGGCAGACTTGCAGCTGCAATTTGCGAGGTTCACCACGATGATTACGGTCCTATCTGGCCTATTTCCATTGCTCCCTGGCAGGTTCACCTTTGCGCCGTTCGTTCTGATGATGCAGAGGTAAAGGCATATGCAGATAAGCTTTACGACGAGCTTAAGAGCCGCGGTGTTGAGGTTATCTATGACGACAGAAACATCAGCGCAGGTGTTATGTTCTCTGATGCCGATCTTCTCGGTGTTCCTTACAGAGTGATCGTAAGCCCCAGAAATATGAAGCAGAATATCGTTGAGATATCCTCCAGAGATAAGAGCTTCAAGGCAACCGCATCTGTTGACGAGGCAGCAGGCGATATTGCCAAGATCGTTTTCGACGCATTACACAGCATCTGATAATAAAATAAAAAAACTGATGAGGGAAAGAAATTGAACTCATCAGCTTTTTTGTCAATAAACATTGCTTTTTGACGGCCTGTGTGATATAATAGCATCAAAATATGAAAGGGAAATACTATGAAAAAAACATTAACCAAACGCAAAATGATCCGTTATTGCCTTTCCGATATTGCGAAGGGTCTGTTTAACGGTATGATAGGCAACTATCTTCTTTATTTCTTCCAGCCTACCGTTAAAAGCGGCTTGCCTAATCTTCTTCCACAGAACAAACTTCTTGGCTTTATCACCGTAATGGCACTTATTACAGGCCTCGGTAAGGTTATTGATGCTATTACAGACCCATGGGTTGCAAGTCTTTCCGACAAATGCACTCATAAGGAAGGTCGCAGAATGCCCTTCCTTAAATACTCGGCAGTTCCTTATGCGGTATCTGTGCTTATGATATTTATGGCCCCCTTTAAGCAGGGCTCGATTGCAAATGCCATCTGGGTAGGCTTCTTCCTTATCGCCTATTACACCTCGTATACCTTCTTCTTTATCCCTCGTAACGCGCTTGTGCCCGAGGTAATTACCGATTCCAAGGATAGAGTAGGATATTACGGCATCAGCACAGCCTTCTTTATGGGTTCAAGCTCCTTTATGTATGCGGCAACACTCTTTGTTAATCTTATCAAGGGACTCGGTGTGGATGCACTCGGTGCGTGGAGAATCGTATTTACCGTTTTTGCGGTAATCGGTCTTGCTTGTGTGCTCCTTGGTGCAACCGCATTTGATGAGAAGGATTATGTTGAGTCGAGTGTAAAGCCTCGTCAGTCGCTTCTTTCCTCTGCAAAGACTATTTTCAAGAATAAGAGCTTTGTAACCTTCTTTGCAGGCGATCTCTTCAGCTATATTTCTATGGCGTTCTTCCAGACCGCAATGCTATATTATATCACTATGCTTCTTAACGTTCCCGAGTCGCAGTCATTCCTTGTAATGATCTCGGCAATAGGTGTTGCTCTCTGCCTTTTCCCTATGATTGTAAAGTTTAGTAAGCAATATGGCAAGAAAACCATGCTTGTAATCGCAAGCGTGATCTTTACTATCGTATTTGCATTTATCTTCTTTGCTGACAAAATTGCGACCCTTGTTGTAGGATACGAGCTTGTTCTCGGCCTTTGTATGGGTGTTGTAGTTGCATTCCCCTTTGCGGCAATCAACATTCTTCCTCAGTCCTGTATGTCAGATATTATTCAGAAGGATAGCATTGAAAACGGTGTTAACCGCGAGGGCTTCTTCTCTGCGACCAAGACATTTATAGAGAAGATTGCTTACTCTCTTGCAATGGTGGTTGTTTCGAGCGTTCTTACAATCGGAGCAGGTGAGGGTGAGTCTGTTGGCATGCTCGGTGTAAAGCTTACCGGTGTATTTGCAGGTATCTTCAGCCTTGTGTCCTTGATCTTCTTTATGATTTATAATGAGAAGGGCGTTACCGCCTTTATTGAGGAGCACAGAAAGGAAGAGAAGGTTTAATGAAAAAGAGAATTTTAAAAGATGAGTCCGAGCGACTTGGTGTTTCTCCTGAGAAAAATCAGGAGTATGCAGCAAAGCTCACTCAGATGATAAACTGCAAAACAGTTTGGACAAAAAACGGTGAAAATCTTGCTGAGTTTCAGCGCTTTTATGCCACGGTAGAAAAGCTTTTTCCTAATGTTGCTGCAAAGGCAAAGAAGCTTGTGTTCGGTGAGGGCTGCTTCTTCTACGTAATTGAGGGCAGCGATGCTAAAAGAAATATTCTGCTTATGTCTCACCACGACGTAGTTGATGGTGGAGAAGGCTGGGACAGTGATCCTTTCTTCGCTACCGAGCGCGACGGATATCTTTACGGTAGAGGTACTATCGATACCAAAACACCTCTTTTTGCCGAGCTTATGGCAGCAGAGGAGCTTTTAGCAGACGGATATGATTTTAATGGCATAAACCTTTACATCGGTTCCTCTAACAACGAGGAGGTGGCAGGTGACGGAATGGTTCTTGCTACCGAGTATTTTAAGGCTAACGGTATCAGATTTGATATTGTTCTTGATGAGGGCGGAGCTATCACCGAGGGACAGATTCCGGGTGTGAAAAGCAAGAGTGCCGTTGTTGCGGTACACGAAAAGAGCAGACATTACTTCAAGTGTAAATTAGATTCTACCCAGGTTGGTCACGGTGGATTTGGCAAGGCTGCTGACAGTGCGGCAGAAAATATGAGCCGCTTTATCTCGGAGGTAAAGGCTGCCAAGATTTACAAGGGAAACTTTTATCCGGAGGTTAGAGCGACATTTGAGCGCCATGCACCTTATATGTCATTCCCTATGAACCTTTTGTTTGGCAATATGACCCTGTTTTCTCCCATTATCAAGAAAATTATGATGGGAATTCCCGCAGCAAGTGCTATGCTTTCTACAACAGTTTCCTTTACCACAGTTTTCGCAGGTGATGAAGCGCAGCCTCTTTTCAGATCAAAAACTGCCGAGTCGGTTATGTTTATCAGATGCATAAGAGAGGATGATCTTTATCGTGGTCTTGAAAAAATAAAGAAAATTGGCAAAAAGTACGGTGTTACAATTGAGGAGATCGAACGCGATTACTGTCAGCCTACCGATTTTAACGGTGATGCCTTCCGTCTTGTGGAGAGTGTTCTTAATGACAATTTCCCGGACGTGATCGTTGCTCCCTTCCTGCTTACTGCAGGTACGGATGCACGTAGATTTACCGATGTGGCAAATAATATTCTGCGTTTTGCACCTATAGACCTTAATAAAAAACAATTTGCAACGATTCATAATCCCAACGAGCATATCGCAATCTCTAATATCGGTCAGTGCGTTGTATTCTATAAGGAATTTGTTAAGCGTACCTGCAAAAAACAAAATCTCTTCAATAAAGGAAAATTGACATGAAAATTATTAAAATCGCTGCCTTGATACTGCTTATAGCCTTCTTTGGCAGTATAATCGTTCAGTTCGGCTACAATATGCTTTTCGTTCAGCCGTTTGCGGCTGAATCCACCATCGGTGACGGAAAGCTTACGGAAATGCTCTATCAGTCGGAATTTCTCGAGGATTCCTACTTTGATGACGTAGCACTTGTCTCCTCAAATCTCGAGGGAGCTATAGAGCGAATCGATATAAGAGAGGATTGCGCAGACTTTACAGCCTGCGGTCTTATCAGATTTTATATTGAAAACGAGCACCGTCTTGCAGAGGAAAACAAGGCGGAGATAAAAAATTGTCTTACCGGATTTAAGTATTGGATGGATCAGTACGATGGCAGAAAGGACAGTATGTGCCATTGGAGTGAAAACCATCAGATACTCTTTGCTACGACAGAATATCTTGCAGGCTGTCAGTGGCCGGATGCTATCTTTGCCGACGGCAAGAAGGGTGAAGAGCACGTTGCTATGGCAAAGGAGAGAATTGAAGCGTGGATGTCGCAGAGATATTACTACGGCTTTAACGAATACTACTCCAACAACTATTATCCCGAGGATATTGCTCCTATGGCAAACTTCATTCAGTTTGCAAGAAGCGAGGACGGTGATATGATTGACCGTATGAAGATAGTTATGGATATCATATGGATCGACATAGCTACTCAGTCCTGGAAATACACCGACGGAGAGGGAAATACACAGTACGCCTTTATCTCCGCCAGCGGAAGAATGTATATGGACAACAAGTCCAGCGACGATACAGGCAACAGACTTCGTCCCTATATAAATCTTGTGCTTGAAAACGGTGAGGATTACAAGACTAACAGTAATAGATTCTTCGTTTGCTTTAGAAGAATGTATGAGGCAGAGATTGACGGAGAGCCTATATATCAGCTTCCTGAGGTTATCAAGGAAATATTTAACGATACAAGCGAAAAGCAGGTGGTAAAATCCTCAAACGGTATTACTATCTCCGAGCTTGTAGCCGATGGATTTATCGGTCAGTCGGTTGGTCAGATCATGATGCAGATGGGTATGGAGGCATTCTCCAACAAGGAGGTTATTGATAACTCCATTGACTATCTTAATAAGAATAAGCTTTTCAACAACGAGTTTTTAAATGATTTCAAGCTTGTAAACCTTTGGCCTCTCACTCTTACAGACAGTCTTGGATTTGCTTCCGGACTTCTTAATCCCTCTACTAACGGAAAGGCTATCCAGCGAGCTAACGTTTATACATATCAGACCCCCTACTATTCCATGAGCACTTCTCAGGAGCATTTTGCAGGCGACTATGCCGATCAGCATCAGATCAATATCAGCACCTTGGCTTCGGATCTTTCGGTTTATACCGCACAGCCAATGAGAAACAGCACTCGCGGTCAGTATTGGGTTGGCTATGGCCGTCTTCCTTACTCCGTACAGGACGAGAACGTTAATATTTCTATCTACACAATTCCCGAAAAGACGGGTATGCTCGAGCCTCATATCGTGCAGTACACCCATGCTTATTTCCCCGTAGGTCTCTTTGACGAGGTGGTTACCGATCATCTTGACGAGGGATTTATCTTCGGTCGCAAGGGTGACAGCTACATTATGCTTCATGCGATTTCCGACGGAGAGGGCAGTCTTATGTTTAAGAACGATATGCCCGGTGTTACCGATGATGAAATGGCAAACGACCGTTCTAAGATCAAGGACAACGTTCGTGAAATGATCGAGGCGAGCGGTGATCTTCGCTATGATCTTATCCTTGAGGGTGGCAGGTCTCACGCATGGATCACCGAGCTTGGAAGTGTTGCTGACAATGGCTCTTTCGATGCTTTCGTTGAGAAAATGCTCTCAAATAAATATGAGTATAAAGACATGACTGTTAGCTATGAAAGTGGCGAAAAGTCGTTTAATGTAAAGTATAATGTGCATTTTATGATAAACGGCGAGAAAGTTGACACTGATTACGCAAGATATGAGAACGATTATGTTGACGGATTGGTTGAAAGGAATGCGGAAATAATTACACTTTCATTTAACGGAAAGACTCTCACTCTGAACTACAAGGAAGGAACGAGAGAGGACTGATTATGGAATTTGGAGTACAGACGTTTACTATCAGAAAGATGCAAAAGTCAAATATGGCGATTGCATATCTTGTCCTTAAGGAAATGGGAATTTCCTCGCTTGAAATTGCAAGGATAAAGTTCAGCGAGAAAAACGCCTACAAGGTAAATCACATTTTAAGCTCTTATGAAATGACCCCCGTATCCATCCAGGTAAAGCCGAAATATGTTTTCGGTGATCCCGAGGGAGTTATCAACTTCTGCAAGATCACAGGCTGTAAAAACGTTGTTATTTCAATGCTTCCGTTTAGCTGTATTCTCGGAAGTGAGGAGAAATTTTACACCTTCGTAAGCCTGCTTGACAGAATGTATGATATATACGCAGATCAGGGTATTACCCTTGCATATCATCACCACAACTGGGAATATATCCGTCTCTCAAACGGCAATACCAGAATGGCAGAGCTGATTTCGAGAACGAAGAAGATCAAATTCGTTCACGATACCTATTGGACGGCAAGAAGCGGTGTTTCCCCCGCTATACAGATAAAGGAGTTTGGTGACAGACTTCTCGGTATTCACCTGCGCGACTTGGCATTTAAGAAGAAATTTCTTGACGTTGTGCCTCACGACACCGCGGTAGGCGAGGGTGTTATCGACTTTAAAGCCGTTCTTGAGGCGGCGCGCGAGGTTGGCTGCGAATACACCGTTATCGAGCAAAAATCTAAGATTCCCTACACAGACATCGAGCTTAGTCTTAACAATCTTAAGAAAATCAGTTCCGAATCAAAGGAGTAATTCGAATGAGTAATCAAACTAAAACCATGAAAAAGGGCGAAAAGCTGTTCTTTGCCTTGGCCGATTTTTACGGTGGCGGTGGACAGGCACTTATAGGTGTGCTTTACTTCGTTTTCCTTACCAATATCGTTGGACTTCAGCCTGCGTTTGCAGGTGCGGTTACACTTATTTCCGAGATTTGGGATGCTATCAGCGACCCTCTCATGGGTGTAATCGGAGATAATACTAAGAGCAAGATGGGCCGTCGCCGTCCCTACATTCTCGTAGGCGGATGCCTTCTTGCGGTAGCCTTTGCGCTTATTTTCTTCCCCATCGGTGCAGAGAGTCAGATCGTAAGATTTGTTTACTGTGCAGCTACATATCTCTTCTACAACTGTATTTCCACTATGATAAACGTGTCCTACAGCAGCATGTCGGCAGAGATAAGTAAGGTTAGCGAGGAGCGCGATTCTGCCAACGTTTTAAGACTCGTGGTTTCTACTGCCAGCGCTGCGGTATGTACGCTTCTCCCTTCTCTTGTTATCGATGCGTATAACAGCGGTAAGATAGACGTTACCACATTCTACCTTATCGTGGGTATAGGATTTGGTCTGCTCTTTGCCCTGCCTGTTGTGCTTTGCGCTATTTTCGTTGAGGAGAGAGTTGACGTTCCCGAGGAAAAGAAGAAATTCTCTATCAAAGAAATTATTACACCTATGCAGTGCCGTCCCTTCAGACAGCTTGTGGGAATGTATCTCGGTCAGGCGCTCTGTATGGACGTATTCTCCACAGGCGTGGCTATCTTTGCGATGTACGTTACCAAGCCCAAGGGCAGCACTACCGTATTTCTCGGTATCTTTATTGCGGTTCAGCTATTGGCATTCCCCATCATCAACAAGCTTATAAAGAAGATCAACATCAACAGGATATACGGCTTTGGTCTGCCTCTTTCCATCGTTGCGCTCATTGCCTTTGCGATATTTGGATCTAATCTTTACGCAGCTTACGTATGCGTATTCTTCGTTGCGGTTGGCTTTGCGGGCGCTCAGCTTACAAGCTGGATCATGTTCCCCCATGCCGTTGATGCAGGAGAGCTTATTTCGGGTAAGCGTCAGAGTGGTGGATGCAGCGCGATCATGACATTTGCAAGAAAGAGCAGCTCTGCTCTTGTAATCTTCCTCTTCTCGCTTGTGCTTCAGTTCACAGGCTATGACGCAGATCTTACCGTTCAGCCCCCCTCGGCACAGAATGGCATCAAGTACGTTATGGCATTTACCTGTATCATATTTATGGTCCTCGGCTTCGTAATGGCTAAGAGATATGCTCTTTCGGCAGAGAAGAACAAGCAGGTAGAGAAGTACCTTGCTTATCAGCGCGAGGGTAGACTTGACGAGCTTTCCTCAGATGAGGCATCCGAGCTTGAGAGCCTTAAAAAGTCGCTTTCGTGAGGTGGAAAATGAATTTTAACGTGGAATATTATTCGAAGGTCGTAAGACTTGCCGACTATATCACCAAAACCTCCGATCCTAAGATGAAATGGATGTGGGGCGAGGCTCTTCTTGGCTATGCCCTTAACGAGCTTGATAAGGAAAACGGCACGGAAAGCTATACCGATTTTCTGTGTAGCTACTGTGATTATTGGGCAAAGGCAGATCCTGCGGTGGATCAGTCGGATACAGCAGCGCCGGGCCTTATCACCTATGCTATGTACAAGAGAACGGCAAACGCGGAGTATAAGAGGCTTACCGACAAGGTGCTTGATTACATTCGTTATGAGCCGAGACTGTATCTTGATTGCTTAAACCACCTCGGATGTAGCAAAAAGGGTAAAATTTATCCTAAAAGCGTGTGGATCGACAGCGTTATGATGTTCTCTGTATTCACATCTCTTTATGCAAACGAAAGTGGTGATGCGGAGCTTCTTGACTTTGCCGCCCGTCAGCCGAAGCAGTATGCTTCTATGATGCTCGATAAGGAGAAGGGGCTTTGGGCTCATTCTTATTGGGTAAATCAGAAGACCGCCTTCCCAAAGCGAGATCTGTTCTGGGGACGCGGTAACGGATGGGTTATTTGCGCATTTCCGATGATACTTGATAACATCGGTCTTGATCATAAGGAAGCACCCGAGATCATTCGTTTGTTCAGACAGACAAGCGAGGCGCTTCTCGAATGTATGAGAGATGATTATACCTTCAACACTCTGCTTAAGTATAAGTCATACCGCGAGCTTTCTGCGACTGCGCTTATCAGCGCGGGTTGGCTTCACGGTATAAGATGCGGCTATCTTGATGAGAAATTCCTTGAGCCTGCTATCAAGGCATTCGAGGCATGCGTGAATGCAATAGAAGAGAGCGACGATGGGGTATATATGACCGAGATCAGCGGTCCTACAATTCCTCTGCCTCTGTTACCGAAGCTCGGTTACAAGATGATCCCTCTCGGCAAGAATTGGAGCTACGGTGTAGCTGCCCTTATCTTTGCGGCAATAGAGTACAGAAAGCTACTTAAATAAAAACAAATCACTATTCAGGAGTGAAAATATAGATGTCGATATTTGTGTCGGAAAAGCTGAATAAAAGACTTATATATCTTTACCCACTGTTTATCAGTCTTTTCTTTTTAGCGGCAACTCCGATTGCTGTTATTTACACCGAGGAATGGGATTTTTTTGAAAATCTTGTGAGGATCATTACCTCGCCCAGCAGACTCGTTACAGATTATTTTGCCCTCGGCGGTCTTGGCAGCACACTGTTTAACGTGGCAATTTGCGGATTGATCACCAATCTTATCATGTATTTGAGCCGCGCCAAGGCAAATGCTGCTATTCTTGCAGGATATATGCTTGTGGTGGCGCATTGCTTCTACGGCTTGAACTTTCTTAATATGTGGCCGCCGCTTCTTGGCATAGTTTTATACTGCGGTGTTACGAAGAAAAAGCTTGGAGAAAATATTGATATTGCATTTTTCTCAACCGCCTTAGCTCCTTTTGTCAGTGAACTGTGCTTCAGATATGCCGTGGAGAATTACAGCGCAGCTGTCGTTAACGTAAATTGGGTCGGCGTAGCTCTTTCTCTTGTATGTGGATTAGCCATTGGATTTGTCGTTCCTGCGCTTTTGCCCGGAACCTCTGCTATGCACCATGGTTATAGCCTTTACAAGGCAGGACTTGCTATTGGTATTTTGGGTATATTCCTTAATGCCTTTATGTATAGTACACTGGGTGTGCAAAGACCTGAAAATACTATCATCGATAACGAGGCCTACTATGCGCTTCCTTACGGTTACCGCGGATTTATGAATGTTTTTTACATAATCCTGTTTTCCGTAACTCTTATCGTCGGATTTGTTCTTAACAAAAATAGTATTCGAGGTTACCGTGATTTGTTGCATTGCACGGGTCACGGAGTCGATTTTACCGACAAATTCGGAATGCCGGTTTGTATGATAAATATTTCCATATACGGTTTTGCAATTCTTGCATATCTGAATTTGGTGTTTGTGCTTCCTTCAGTATTTTCGGGATTTCCCACCGGTGTTGGTTTTACCGGTGCAACTGCAGGAATAGTTCTGGCTGCTATTACGTTTGCCGCTGACGGACAGCATATTAAAAACGTATACCCCATTGCCGTGGGATATGTTTCCTTATTCGTCCTTGTAAGCGTTATTTGTACGGTCGCAAAGCATGATATTCCTTGGACACTGTCCACTCAGGCATATATCAATGGATTGGCATTTGCAACCGGACTTTGCCCAATTGCCGGAAAGTATGGATTCCGTTACGGAGTTCTGGCAGGATTTATGAGCGCAATTATTTGTGCCGTAACCGCAGAAATGCACGGCGGATTCGTTCTTTACAACGGTGGCTTCAGCGCAGGACTTACAGCACTCGTGCTTATACCTATTCTTGATTTTTACAACGTTAAGCCTGTCAGAGAGTCTGATTGGTGATAATGCTGAAATCGGAGGCTCGACCGAGCCTCCGATTTTTTGATGAGATCATTGATATGCGTATTCAAAACCGCTTATAGCACACATTTTGGTGCTTTTTTATGAAAATAATTGAAAATAACATTTTTATGGTGTATAATGACAGTATAAACTTTAAATACGTTATAATGGATAATTATGGCTATAATTTTACCAGTCCAGTATGAGACGGAGGTATTGTAGGGTTATGGATCTACAGAGTTTTAAGAAAAATAAAGAGTTTTTGGTTTGCATTGACAGTGACGGTTGCGCCATCGACTCTATGAATATAAAGCACATTAGGTGCTTTGGTCCTCGAATGATTGACGAGTGGAATCTTCATCAATGGGCAGAGGAAATACTCAACAGCTGGAACTATGTAAATTTATATTCGCTTACAAGAGGCATCAACAGATTCAAGGGATTGCTTGTGGCACTTCGCGAAATAAACGAAAAGTACGTTGAGATCGAAGGTCTTGAAGAATTTGCCGCTTGGGTTGAAACTACAAACGAGCTGTCTAACAGCTCACTTACAAGAGCCATAGAGTCGAAGCCTGACGGTGTTTGTCTTAAAAAAGCCTTGTCGTGGAGCAATCTGGTAAACGAGTCTATCAAGAAACTGCCTGAGGAGGAGGTTGTTCCCTTTGAAATGGTAAAGGAGGCGTTGATCTTCGCTCACGAAAAGGCAGACGTTGCGATCGTATCCAGCGCAAATCTCGGCGCAATCATGGACGAATGGGAAAGATATGATCTGCTTCCCCACGTAGATTTAGTTTTGGCACAGAATGCGGGTACGAAGGCGTATTGTATTCAGGAGCTGCTTAAGAAGGGATATGACCCCCAAAAAGTAGTTATGTGCGGAGATGCGCCCGGCGATATGGACGCGGCGAAGGTAAATGGGGTATTTTATTATCCGATCAAGGTGAATTTTGAGAGGGAATCTTGGATCGAGTTTATGGATATTGGTTTTGCCAAGCTTCTTGACGGAAGCTACGAGGGTGATTATCAGTCGCAGAAAATCAACGAATTTATCAGTAATCTCTCAAAATAAGTGGGAAGATCATGGTAGATTGAAAACCATATCATCATAGGTAAAATAGTAAAAAAGCTAAAAAAGAGGGCTAAAAAACCTTTTTCTGCAAAAAATAAGACCAATCCGAACACGGATTGGTCTTATTTTTTGACTAAAATTTTAGCCCGTAAGAGTGTTTGTTACGGTGAGTATACAAGCCACTATTGCCATAATTATACCACCGATATATGGGTTTTTGGTCTTGCGGTAAATTACGTGGCTTATCAGTACCGACAGCGGCAAAATAAGTACGATGGGGAACAGCCAGATGCCCATAATACCCGTGATGGGATCAAGGAACATTTTACCTGTTATAAAGAACTTTAAATACTGCGCCATAATCATAAACTGAGGGCCGATGAACACGAAGAACATCTGCCATACAACACTTGTCCAGGACTTTTTGCCCATTTGAGTGTAGTTGTAGCAGTTTCCTGCAACGCTCGTTGCAATATAGTATACCAACCAGAAGGGAAGGAAGCAAAGTATCTTTACAAAATGCTTCGCATCAAAGGCTCTGATGGTTGCAAAGCACCACAAACGGTAGTCGGTAAGGAACAGATAATCGGAGAGGAATACGAGAGTAAACGCACCGCATACGACCACAAGTGCAAGCACTATTGTGCGTATCATCTTTTCCTTTCCTATACGTACGCCTCTTTCTTCCGGGTCAATGGGGTATTTCTTGTTGTTGCCACGGATCGTAGCAAGTGTGAAGAGACCGCAAAGCAGCGACCATGCACCGATTGCTAGAGATGCGCCCTGATTCCAGATTCCTATAAACGACGACATAAGGAATCCGATGATAAAGCCTATGAAATAGAAGGGAACACTGAGCACCGAGCCCCAGATATTCTTGTTCCAATAGCGTTTTTTCGCCTTGTCCTCAAGCGCGGACCAAGGAAGAACCTCTGTCTCGGATTTAAGAATTGCAAAGTAAGGAAGCTCAAGGAGAGCAAGCGCGAAGAATACTATGAACATAAAGAATCCGGCTACTCCGAGAGCATTGAACAACGCCTTAAGCTGCCATATCTGATTAGTGTGCTTCAGTTCTGACGGTGCTCCGAGGGCGCGATCAAAGAAATCAACGCTAAAACGTACAACCAAGGTGGAAAAAAACCATCAAATATTTTAACTATTGCCCGGCTTATCGCCTTTCCGAGATAAACAAGCTATCTATGTTATTTGGTCTCAACAAAATCCAGCCGCGCAAAGCCAATAATGCAAATGCATTTTCCTATTACTATGTAATAGGATTTTTCTTTTTATAAGCGATGGTTAACGACATTTTTGTCATTTCCATAGTAGAAAATCCACGCTTATAATAAAACCTCCGAGACGTTAGCCGTCTCGGAGGAAAGCAAGGTTATCCGTGATAGGAAAATCCTTTCTTTAGAAATTGAGATATGTAAATTTTCCTATACTTGCTTTTTATTGTACACTAATCTGACAGAAAATCTTCCACGACATCGTGTAGATGTACGGTAGAAAGCTTCAAGCGGTTGCAGTCATCAACAAGTCGAGCCAAGCTTTCTTTGTTCGACGTAATATCATGAACAGAAGATACAATTGTTGCAGTGCCGTTTTCATTTGCATCTGAATATGCCGATATACCATAAGAAACTCTGCTTTCATTTCCAAGAGTATATCTTTCTTCAACGATGCCATAAGTGACCTTTATCATACTGGCATCATCTCCTTTGCGTACCATTTTTGAAATTCCACATTAACAGTACTAAGAAAATGCGTCGGATCTTCCTGAATACTAAGAAGCAGAACGGTGGTTAATGTACCGCAGTTGCTTTTACCGGTTTCGATGTCGGAATATGAGCTTTCACTCATATGAAGTATTTCGCTCATTTCCTTTTGCGTAAGATTAAGGCGGTCTCTCGTTTTTATGGCGAGGAACCGTAATTCCTCGCCTAAGATTTGTGTTAAATCATATCTGATCATAATGATAATATTTCCTACCACAGACGGAAGAAAATTCTATCAATAAGCCCGCACTTTTAGAATCGGGCGTACCTATGTTTCGACAGAAAATGAAAAAAGCCAAAGATTTTTGGCTAAAAGCAAGATAATAAATTTCTATAAAAGGTTAAATATGTAGTAATTTGTCACACAAAGCGACTAAAAAATGGTCGCTTTGTGTTTTGCTTTGTCACTTGTTGAGTTACAAAAGCTTTAGTTTTCGTTTTCAATGGTTGATGTAACTGTATCAACTGTTCCATCATTACCTGTAATCAACAGAGTGAATTTAGCTCTGTACATACCACTACCATTATTAATATCAAATTCATGATAAAAATCTCCGTTTAATTCGGTGGATGAAGCATTCCATTCGTAAACGTCGTTCCAGAATACTAAGAGAAATCTCTTTTGTACCTTAACGTTAAGATCTGCTCGTACAAAGCTGTCATAACCGTAGTATGTGACACCTATGTATCCTACGTTATCTCTGGCAGCAAAGGAAAAGCCTCCATTACTAGTGTGAGATAAGCGAGGGGATATTCCTTCTTCTGTTGCAAAAGCAACTACGTGGGTCATGGACATTACAGTTATAAGAAGGACAGCTATCAGTGTTTTTGTGATTTTTTTCATAAAAAATCTCCTTTTAAATAATATTTTTCGAGTTCTTGAAACAAAACTCACATATATTACAAATGTCTTTTAATAGATTCTTCAAAAAATAAAAAAATCCTGAAAAATTTTTCAGGATTTTTTTGGTGTTCTATTTAATTTCTATTCCTTCGATAAGTTGAACTATCTCATCATTTGATAAAATGACACTTGATTTAATCTGTAGTGAATATTCTTTATCATTCCATACGTAAAAATGATAATCATTTGCTGTCCTATAGTAAATTTCGTAGTTTTCTATTTCATTTATTTGCGAATACCCTTGTTCAATATCTATGTAAAATTCAGAAATACTTATTGCACGTTGCTCGAAATAAATAAATTCACCTTTTTGATTTTCAAATTCATACTTATTATACAAGTCGGTTGTTATTTCGCGCTTCAAAGTATATCCTTCCGGCACATAACCGAGGCAATAAACATCCTTGATACTCTCGGCGGATTCATCGTCTCCGTCATAAGTCAGCTTCACAAAGAACTCCTCAAACACCTCGCGGATCTCGTTGCGGAAGATAATACCGCAGCTGGTAAGAAGAAGTGCTACTGCAATAAGGATAGCAATAATGCGCCTCATCTTGGGCGACCAAACGCGTTTTGTGTCAGCTTTGCCATAGATAATCGTTCGCATAGCAAGTTTGTGTTTCTCGGAGTAGACTATTTCCTCGGTACACTCGTCAGCCATTTTGTCAAACTTGTTGCTGACGGCTTCGTTTAATGCTTGTTTGAATAATTCCAGATTGCTTTTATCCATTAATCTTTGCCCCTTTCAAGATTTCGAGTAAGAGCTTCTTGCCTCTGGCAAGTCGGGTATAGACCGTTTTTGGAGAAATACCCATCAGTTCGGCAATTGCATTTGGGGTCATCTCCTTGCAGAAAAAGAGCTGCAGGGTGGTGCAGTACTTATCGTCAAGCTTTTCGATCGCTTTGACTATTTCACCATAGCATTCCTTCATTTTAAGCTCTTCTATAAAGTTATACTCTCCTGCAGAACTAAATTCTTCATCAAATTCAAAATTTTCTTGATTGTCACTCAATACGTTACAAATTTCGTTACTTAATATGGCTAAACAATAATTTTTGACATCTTTCTCGTCGCGAGAAAAGTCTATATTATCTATGTACTTTGTTATTTTCATAAAGGCATTTTGTACGGCATCCTCAGCATCGTATGTGTAATTGCTCCTTCCTAAGGACTTGAATTTAGTAACCGCACATTTCATCATATAGTCGTGATATTTGTTGTACAGATGTTCAATTTTCCCGTGATTAGACTCATCTGTAAGTGTTAATAGAAATTGTAACATGATAACCTCTTGTTTTTATTTTTATTCTACTCATTATAGCATATTTCGACGTTTTAATCAATGATAAATATTTTTTATTATTTTTTACGAATTTTGAAGAATTTTGTCGCTATGGTCCGTAATATATACAAAAATAAATCGCAGAAAGGGGCGAATCCAATGTTTTTGATGCAAAAGTTTTTTTGTCTAACTTATTAACGCCCGACATAGCAACGCCATGACGAGTCGAATCATTTCATAAAGGAAAAATCAATTTCTTGGGTGATCCACTAGGACCTGTTGTATTGTTGTGTTGGCTGAACGAAAATTTGCTGAGCATAGGGCTAACTGCAAGGACAAGCCCTCCGAAATGTGTCCTTGAACCACAGTTCACTTGCTGGTGGGCGAAATAAAATCTAAGATTAAAAAGGAAAATTAAAAATATGGCAGATCAAATTAATATTGGATATCCCGCAATTTCAGAAAAGGCATGGTGGATTATTAGAGATAAATTCAAGGCTTCATTACCATCTTCTTTTTCACCTACATATGTAAAATCTCTTTTGTCGATGGCGAGTGATAATTCTGCAAATAGCAATGTTATCACTCCGATGAAACGATTGGGTTTGATAGATGAAGAAAACAAGCCGACAGCATTGGCAAATCAGTGGAGAATCGATGATACGTATGGAAAGGCGTGCGAAACGATGCTTAAAGCTGTCTACCCAATAGAACTGCTTGATTTATTCCCGGATGAAGTAGTAGATAAAAATTCTGCACGTACTTGGTTTATGAGTAATGGCGTAGGACAAGCTGCTGCGGATAAGATGATAGCGTTGTTTGTTTTGTTGAAAGAGGGAAAAGTAAAGGATAAAAAGACGTCTCTAGCTAAAAAAACAAACACTACAACTTCCGCAAAAGAAGCTAAAAAAGTTACGACTACTCGTACAGAAAAAGCTATTCATGCTGAATCTCTTGTTGTAGAACCAACGGTGCAAAATTCTGCTCCTGTAAGTAATCGTCCTAATTTGCACATTGACTTGCAAATACATATTTCACCTGAGTCGACTCCCGAGCAAATAGAGTGCATCTTTGCGAGCATGGCGAAGCACTTGTATGGAGAGGGTAAATAATGAATAATCCTTCTGACGTTTTGATTATAACGCAAAAAATACAGCAAGACCTTATATTCTTAGGTTTCTCTTGTGATGCCGCGCATAATGGAAAAAGTTCTTCGAATTTTTTTGATGAACTTGTTACTAATAAAACGTTGCGTAAAAAGACAGGGAAACTATTTAAAGATGGTCACCACGCAAGAGCTGTAGAAGAAGCGTATAAATTGTTGGATAATATTGTAAAAAACAAGGCAGGCATGAGTCAATCCTCTACAACGGGTTCGGCTTTGATGCAGAAGGCTTTTACTCCAAACAAGCCGATTTTGAAGTTGAATGCCGGGGGGACGCCATCTGAAATGGATGAACAAAATGGTTATATGCAAATTTTTGCAGGCTGTATGACAGGCATTAGAAATCCGAGGGCTCACGAATCCGATTGGGAAGACACCGAGGAAAGGGCTCTACAACTCATAATCTTTGCCAATCATTTGATTGAACGAGCACAGCTTTCTGAAGTTTCAGTGGCCCAATAAAAAATTGTGATATAAGGAGCTTTTTGTGGCAAGATATTGACAATTGTTTATCAGATACCTAAAAAACAAGGGTATTCCACAAATCTGCGTAGCAAATTGCGTAACACCTCTCATAAAAACTGCGTAACAGAAAAGAAAAGAGGGCATTTGGGAGTTTCCTCCCAAATGCCCTTAAAGCCTTGATATATAAAGAAAATCGGACGGGGCTACGAAGAATAGCACCACGTCCGATTTTGGTCTAAGTGACAAAGCCTAATTTGATACAACCCAAATCCCTTGGTTTTCCTATTACTACGTAATAGGAACTTTTTATTTTTTTCGCCTAAAAGACGATATTTTTGTCATTTTCAAGCTCAATTTTTGCTCATTTTTGCACACTTTCAAAACCTCGAAAAATGCCTGAAAATGCCCCAAAAACAGCCTACTTATTAAAATCCTTGTGGTATTTAGAACCATGTTTTGAAACAGTTTTTACTGACTATACCGAAAAACTCTTTGAAACATCCAAGCATTTTAAAACTTGCAAAGATTTCATTTTTATGGTACAATAGGATACATAGAAGAGGTTGGAGGTAGAAAAGTATGTAAGATAATTTACATCGCCGCTATTTGCATTATGATTACGATGCAGAGATTAAATAGAAATATAGTAATACACCTGTATATAAAGAGTACAAATCAAAGACTAAGGGATATGGTGAAGCGAAATGGGTTGCTAATAATCTTGCCCTTTGGGTTGTATTTTCAGAGTTTGCAGATCTTAAGAAAGCTGGATTAGAGCCTTAATCCATTGAAGCACAAGATTTAGTTGTGAAACTTCAGAAGACTATAACAAAGTATTATTACACTTGTACCGATGAAACTCTTGCCGGTCTTGGTCAAATGTACGTAGCAGACGAAAGATTCAAAAATATAGATAAAAATAATACAGAGGGAAGCGCAGAGTTTGCTTCAAAAACAATAGCTATTTATTGCGCGCAAAAGTCTAATAATGTAAAGTAATGTTTGCGTATGAGCATAAAAACATAGAAAAACGAGGAAATCTTATGTCACATCCTAAAATAAAACGCAACGCAATTAAGTGTAAAACTTGTGGAGATATAATCGAATCAAAGCATACTCACGATTTTGTAACTTCCTCTTGTCAGAGCTGTTCAGTAGATGGTAGATTAAGCTATGTTACCCGACCCGCACGAACTTTAATTTTTCAAAGGCATAATCGAATCGCAAAGAACAATAGATCAAGCGTTAAATACCAATTTACCCTTACCGATGGGTGAGATTTTAGATGTTTTGGCACATAAATTTTGTTATTTTGCAAATAAACAATGATGACCCGTTATAGATAACATTGACACAGTCAGTCCGTTTTACCAACGCCATGCTCTCAATTTTCAAACGAATTGGGGGTGATGGAGAGGGGGATACATAAATTTATTGAAAAACTATTGACAATATAACGTGTACCGTTATAATATTATTAAAAACGGAGATGAACCTTATGCTTGAAAGATTATTAATCGAAAGGCAAATGTCCGTTTATCAATGCGCATAGCTCGGTAGCATCCATACACTACCTTGTTTGAAATAGTGGAAGGGAAGACCAATATCGGCAAATATTTTAGAGCAAATTTTGCCATCTTGTAAATTTTGAATGGACTGCGAGATATGAGCACCACTTTGGGCTAAAAAAAACTACAAATTATTATAAATATATTATTTAAAGTAATGGCGAAAAATTGTATAGGAGGCAGAAGTATATGATAAAATTTGAATGTGGTTGTTCAATGGGTTCTCACAAAGCTCCCTTGGAGGGCTACGATATTTCATCGGGAGCAATAAAAAATATACCCCAAATACTTAAGGATTACAGTAAGGTATATATGGTGGCGGACACCAATACATATGCCGCTGCGGGAGAGGCTGTTGAGAAAATTCTTAAAGAAGCAGGAAAGCATTATCGCACGTGCGTTCTTGAAGGCGAAGTAATATTGCCGAACGCAGATACCTTGGGAAAAATTATTCTTAATGCAAGCGATCCTGCCGCAAAACCCAATATATTTGCTTATTCCGATTTGCCTGATTTTATTTTGGCAGTTGGTTCGGGAACGATAAATGACTCCTGCCGTCTTGCGAGCTACCGTCTGAACCTTCCATACGGAATTGTTGGGACAGCACCCTCTATGGACGGCTATGCATCTGCAGGTACACCATTTCTCTTCAATGGTTCAAAGGCGACCATTCAGTGTACAACCCCCAAATATATTATAGGAGACCTGGATATTCTCAAGGATGCACCGTTCAAGATGATGCTTGCGGGAATTGGTGATATGTTTGGTAAATACATAGGAATTCTTGACTGGGAGCTGGCAAGAGATTATTCGGGAGAATATTTCTGCGATAAAATCGCTAAAGACGTTATTGATGCGACTGATAAATGTCTGAAGAACGGATATGAGCTTGCAAAGCGTGATAAAGAATGCATAAAGAACGTTATGGAAGGCTTCCTCGTTACAGGACTTGGAATGGCATATACAGGAAATTCGCGCCCTGCATCGGGCTCTGAGCATATAATTGCTCACGCGTGGGAGCTTTATGATATTGAGCACGGTAATCACCCTCATCTTCACGGACTTGAAGTGTGCGAGGCTACCCGCCTTGTTGCGATAATGTATAAAATGCTTTACAAGGAGACGAGCGACAGTCATCTTAAGGAATTGATTTCCAAATATATTCCGTATTTTGATGCGGTTGAAGAATTTTGTGTTAAGATGAATGTTCCTCCAACTGTTACGGATCGTCAGATAATCATTGACGGCATTCACCGCGCGATCATTATGAGAGATAGATATACTATTCTTTTCTATTTGCGCGACCAAGGCAGGCTTGAAGAGTATGCAGAAAAGGCTACCGATGCTTTGCTCGATACGTTAAATATTCAAAATAAATAATTATAAGGTAAAATAAGTAATGATTAAGGTATTTGCATTTGATCTTGATGGAACTTTAACACAGCATAAAACACCTATAGATGATAAAAATCGTGCGGTGCTTGAAAATCTTGCAAAACGATATAAGCTTTTAATGGTAGGAGCAGGCAATTGTGTGCGCATACATAAGCAGCTTGGTGGCTTTCCGATTGACGTTATAGGAAATTACGGAATGCAATATGCCAAGTATGAAAACGGAGAACTTAAGATCGTCCGTGACGATGGCGTTGTATGTCAGGATCGCGAGTGCGTTGAAAAAATAGCTTATAGCTTTAGAGATAAATACGGATTTACTGAATTTTCAGGTGATAACGTTGAATATCATGCCTCGGGATGCTTAACATTCCCCATACTTGGAACCACAGCTCGAAATGAGGATAAATTGAAGTTTGATCCCGATAGAAAAAAACGTCGCGCTATTTATGATGAGATCTGCGCGGCATTTCCTGATTATAATGTATTCGTTGGAGGCTCTTCCTCATTTGATATGGCACCCAAGCCGTTCAACAAGTATTATGCGCTTGATTTGTGGTGCAAGGAGAACGGATTTGAACACGGTGAGGTAGCATTTGTCGGTGACGATTACGGCATAGGTGGCAATGATGAAAGCGTATATATATCCGACTTTAAATTCGTAACCATCGACGATTATACTAAATTATCAGAGGTGCTTGCCCCTTGGCTTGATCAGGAATGAGTAATGTAAAACAGCATATCCCATATATACATAAAACCGCGAGCCTGGTGGCTCGCGGTTTTATGTATAACAGAAGCGAAAAAGCGCTCCGCTCATTATAATCTATAGGTTGCGGTGAAAATTATATGTTGACCATAATCGCCAAAATTGCTACCGAAAATGTTAAATCCACCGGGGTGCTGCGCATTTTTCTTTACCTCTATGCCAAACGTCGTTTTGTTGGTTTCTTCAAGTCTTAAATCGTCGAGGCAAATGCTTTTGTTTACTAATCTTTCATTAAGATATACGCCGGTCGATCTGATGCTTATGTTGGTGAGGATGCCGTATTTTGTACTTTCGGGATACCACCAGCTCGGTGTAAATTTTCCGTATCGATCTCCGTAATCTCCCGGGGAAATAAATGTGCAAATTTCAATTCCGTTTATTGAGAAGGTAATATCGCTCGGGTAGTTGTTATTAAATCCCGGTGCTTCGGAGCAAATTTCAAGAGAAATTTTGATTTCATTAAGCTTTCCTTGCTGTGCATAATTGTTTGGAATAGCATAGAGAAGCGAGCCGTAGCCCTCAGACCAAATTACCTGGGCGTCTTGACGTCCTGCGACGAAGGCGTTGTGAGGGTTTTCACTCATGATTTGCTTTTCTGCTGTAGCAATTCCGCATTGATTCGAAAACTCGGCATCAATATATTCTCCAATGTTGATCTGATGGACGTATGGAGCTCGGTTTTCCGCCTTAAGGTGTCCGTTTGAATTTCGAAAACGGATCACGGCTATATTTGTGGCGTAGGTATACCAATGAAGGGTACCCTTTCCCTTGGTGGAGAAGCTTTTTTGTATAATTCCCGCATCCTCCAGAATATTGAGATGAAATATGGTTGATGAAAGCGGTAGATTAAGCTCTGCTGCTATCTCGGACGCAAGCATGTTCTTCTTGTTAACCAAACGAATCATTTGTATTCGTACGGGGGATGAGAGTGCTTTGCCAAAAGCGGCGAGGTTTGTAGTATCCTTGGTGCCCTCAATATCATATATTATTTTGCTATCTTCAATAAAGTCACTATCGTGTTCGTGCATTCGCTTTCTCCCTGGATTTTTCATTAGGTACAGTAATACTGTAGCACATATCTTGGTCAAATGCAATATCTTTGGTATATTTTCTATTGAAAATTTGTTACTTTTGTAGTAAAATACTAATAAATAGAGATATTAAGCTCCGAAAATGTACAAATTGTACTGTAGTTGTTTGCAATTTGATGGCTTAAATCGGTTGGATTATAAATTGCTTTTTCAAAAAAGCATTAATAATAAATTCTTAATTTTATTTTTGATAGTTTTGCAATGAATAAAAACTATCAAAAAAGGAGGCAAAAGTATGAAGAAAACATTAAGTAGAGTACTGGCGTTGATGCTGGTATTGGTTATGGTGGCAGGAATGGTTGCTTGCAAGAAGCCTGATACACCCCCTGAAGCCGGTGACAGAACCGTTATTCACTATGCGGCTGCTTTTGTAGATGCACAGATGCAGGATGCTTATAATCAAATGGTAAAAACCTATAACGAAACACAGGGTGTTACTGACGGTGTATATGTACAGTTCCGTGCAAATCCCGGTGTAATTTCCGGTTTGGAAAGTGCACTTCGCAGCAACTATCAGTACGATGTAATCGAGTTGAAGGACGATGCATTTAAGGCATTGGCTACAAACGGCGATTTCTTTGTTAATTTGAACAGCTATTTGACAGATGACGTTAAGACCAAGATGAGCTGGGGCGATATTCCCGAATCTTTGATCAACCGTTATCGTTTGAACACAACTAAGTCTGAAAACGGCAAATTCCAGGCAGGCGAAGGCGCAAGCCTTTTGGCTCTCCCCAATGGTAGCGATCCTCAGATGCTATTCTATAATAAGAATATGATGAGTGCAGCCGGTATCAACATAATTTCTGTTCCCGAGAGCGAACTTGCAGCGTATAATACTGCTAACGGCGCAAATCTTATGCCTCACGGTTATGCTGAGTATAAAGAGGCTCCCTTTGCAGGTGCTAAGAGCAGCACCAATCAGGCTGGCAAGACTGTTTATAAGGTATTTAACGAGAGCATCGGTATGAGCTGGGAAGAGCAGCGTTGTCTTGCCAGTGCATTCACAACGTCCGATCAGTATGGCTTTGTTAGTGAATGGTGGTTCAATATGGGCTTCTCGGTTGGTGCGGATTGTATCGGTTGGGACCCCGCTTCTAACAACTATAAGATTACTCTCGGCGACAAGCAGCCCGGTTACTTGGCTTTGGAAAACATTACCGTGAACGGTAATAGCTACAGCAAGGGCGAAGTACTTCACTATGAGGACAAGACCTTCCTTAACAACAACGCATCCGAGCTTGCAGCTTTGAGCGGCAAGGTTTACGCATTACCTTCTACTTATGATGCAATTTTGGAATTCACTCGTTTGGGTGTTCCTTCGGGTAAGCAGGTCGAGAGCGGCGTTAACGGTTATGGCGTTGCACCCTCTACCACAGAGGGTCGTAATCAGCTCTTTACTTCCGGCAAGTGCCTTATGCTTGTTGAGGACTTCCGTAACATCCAGTCCTTCAAGAACGTACTTGGTAACGGATTGGGTATGGCTGTTACCGCGCAGTACCGTGAGTATGTTGGTGGCAGCACCTATACTGAAAACGGCAAGGAATATTTGAAGGTTATCGGTGAGACATACGACGGTCAGGTTTACACCGGCGAATTGCATATGGAAAACGGAACACCCATTGTTGGTGAGGCTGCAACCGAAAGCGAGTCTTTAGGTCTCTTCCTTCCTAAAAACACTAAAAATAAGAATTACGACGCAGCATTCAAGTTCGCATCTTGGGTAGCAGGTCCTGAGGGCCAGGCAATCTTGGCAAAGGGCAATAAGTATGTTCCCAACCAGACCTCTATCGGCATGGGCGATGATTATAATTCGTCCTCGGACCGCCTTATCTCTAACATGTGGGCAGGTAGCTTTATGGCTCAGCACGCAGAGATTGGTGACTACACTTACTTCACCTCTACAACATGGATTACCGAATGGTCTGTACCCTTTAATACCACTGTTCGTGAGGGTAATATGACATTGGCTGATTTCTTTAAGCAGTATGAGGATACGGCAAACAACTTGTTGAAGGGTATGACAATTTATATCAAAGGGAGATAATCCATGACCCAAAATAAGTTATTCACGGAGAACCTGCAGAACAAAAAGCGAAAGTGGAAAAAGGAACAGATTTTTGCATTTATTATTGCATCTATTCCGCTAATTGGCTTTGTCGTTTTTAATGGCTTTCCTTTGCTGATATCTTTTATAGGTATGTTTTGCAATGTGGATCTTTATGATCTTACAAATATCCAGTGGAATAATTTTGAGGGTTTCAAGTCTGTATTTATCCCTGGACATGCCTATGAACTGTTCTATTTTGATTTAGCAAAATATTTTTACAAGGCAGTAATTATAACTGCGTGGATCGCATCCACGCAGTTGATTACACTTGTAATTGCGCTTTTTATTGCTACACTTTTGAATGAAAAACCTAAAGGTGCAAAGATTTTCCAAGTTTTGTTCTTTATACCTTATATTTGTTCTACGGTTGCAGTTTCCTTAATGTGGAGATGGTTGTTTGCCAGCGACGGTGGAATTTTGAATGCCATTCTGGGCACAGATATCGACTGGCTTCGCAACCCGGAGACAATTACCTGGACGATCATCGCAGCCATTATCTGGCAAGCACCGGGCTACGGTATTGTTATGTACAAGGCGGCTTTTACCAACATTAACAAATCTTTGTACGAGGCTGCAGACGTGGATGGTGCAAACGTTTGGCAGAAATTCCGTCATATAACCTTGCCGGGCATTGGCCCTACCACGTTCTTCTTGTTACAGGCGGGCGCAATGGCGGGCTTGCTGACCTATGATCTGGCGGTTTTGATCATTCCTGATGCCTGGGGCTCTCCCGGAGGTGTTGGATCTATGGGTCTTACTCTGATTCGTTTGGTATATTACCTGATTACAAATTCATCTACCAGCGATGCTAATGGTGTTAGCTATATGGTATCCTGCGCTTGCGTAATCAGCTGGATGCTTTTCATTGTGACCGGTACGATATCTATGATCATGTTCCGACTCAGGGAAAAGAGCTTGGAGTAAAGGAGGGCGAAAAAGATGAAAAAGAAATTTTCTTTGGGAAAAATTTTGGTTATTGTAGCGCTGCTCCTTTATACAGTGTTTCTGTTCTTTCCCATTTTCACGGTTTTAATTACGTCATTTACTCCGTCGGAGGAATTGGCAGGAACTACTGATTTTATTTGGTGGCCCGAAAACTTTACTTTTGATGCCTATAAAGCAATTTTTGAATATGATTTTTATTCAGACCTGACCGGTATGCCCGGTTTGGTGCTCGGTTTTGTTAACACAATGTGGCTGACACTTGTTCCTTTGGTGATCGGTTTATTTGTTTCCGGCTTTTCTGCTTATGCATTTTCAAAAATGAATTTTCCTTTTAAGGAACAACTATTTAAATTTTCGGTAATCATCCGTTCCATTCCTTTGGGCGCATTTAGTGTTATTTCTTATGTGTTCTTTTCAGCAATCGGTTGGACGGGAGACAAGGGCTTCTTGCCTTTGCTGATTCCCGGTATGTTGGGTAGCTTGGGAACGTTATTCTTCCTTCGTCTATTCTTTGATGGAATACCCAACTCGTTAATCGAGGCGGCAATGCTTGACGGTGCAGGATTTTTCCAGTGCTTTACAAAAATTATGTTCCCGCTTGCAAAACCTGCCTTTATCGCTCAGTTTATTTTCGGTTTTGTAGGTGGCTACAACAGCTATTTGGCTCCGCAGCTTTATCTACAGGACCAGCCACAGTTTGTAACCCTGCAGCTTTACCTGAGTCAGATCAGAGGGCTGTTTCCCGGCCTTGGCAGTGAGAACATTCATATGGCTGCTGCGATCTTGGGAATGTTGCCGCTGGTTATCATATACTGCTGTCTGCAAAAATACTTTATTGAAGGTATTGCTGAAGGCGGTGTCAAGGAATAAATGGAGGTGCTTTAATTTATATGAAGAAAACACGAGCAATAGCGTTGCTTTTGATCATGGTCATGCTCTTGCCCTGCATACTTCTTACCGGATGTAAGTTGCAGGTGCAGTATGAGATCCCGAGCTATCAGGGATTGCCTGAGGATGGTCAGAGCAAAGCGGAATTTAATCAAGAGCTTTTCTATCGCAATGATCATAAGGTAGATGTTGCCGCTGACCCCTTTGTGTTTGATAACACCGATAGGGATGGCTATTACTACCTTTTCGGTACCCATGGCGATATTTTCTGCTCCCGTTCCACGGATTTGGTAAATTGGGAGCCTGTTGGTAACGCTCTTGATATTCAGGACTATGTAAATAATCAGCCCAGTGAGGTACGTAGAACCGTATGGAAGGATATCTGGGCACCCGAAGTAGTATATGATCCTGGTGACGGCAAATACTATATGTTCTTTAGCGCTACACCTGATCCGGATACTAATGTTACAGCAGGCAATGGCGTAATGCAGGGATCATATAAGGAACTTATGATGGTTGCCGTTTCGGATTATCCCGACCACGGCTTTGTACCGGTAAACTTTATGGATGCCACAAGCTGCGGTGAGGAGAATTTGCACGACTTTAATACTACTCTCGGCATTAAGGATCCTGAAACCGGAGAATATATGCCTGCATGGCCTCATTATTTTGCCAAGTATCTGCTTTTTGATCCTGCAGAGTATATGGCATTTGCAGAAGCAAACGGCGGCTTCAGAGGTCTTGCTCGCGGCGGATTCGAAGGTGGCATAGATCCCCATCCTTACGTGGATGAGAATGGCGATAAATACCTGTTTTGGGTAGATAGTAGCGGTTCTGACCGTATTTCTGTTGTGAAAATGGAAAACTGGTTAAAGCCCGATTGGTCTACTGCCAAGATCCTCGCCTGCCATAGCTTCTATACTGTAGATGATTATTTCGCATCTCTTGATGGTAAGACGGTTGAAAATGTTCCGTATGAGTTGCTTGGAACTTCTATCAACGAAGGTCCTGCGGTGCTTAAGCACAACGGCAAGTATTATTTGACTTTTTCCGTTGGTGCATATAGCGACAACTCCTATCAGGTTGTGCAGGCTGTTTCTGACAGCTTGACAGGTCCTTACCGTAAGCTGACCATGGAAGAAGGTGCTATATTGATGTCCGGCGAGCTTTCCGGCAGCCAGGACATTACCGGTACCGGTCACCATAGCTTTGTTGAGGCAGGTGATCAGCTTCTTATGATCTATCACCGTCACAATGATCCCATTGTGGGTGGAGGTGCGCGTAATCCCGCAATAGATGAGATTAAATGGATTACTATTAAGGATAAAAACGGCAACGATCTTGAAGTTATGTATGCAAACGGTCCTACCGCTACAGTGCAACCCAAGATTGAAGCCTTTTCCGACTATAAGAACATTGCCGACGAGGCAACTATAAGCGGTCACGATGACGTTAAGTACCTGAACGATGGACTGCTTTCCGTTTATAAATATCTTAATGAGGACTTTGGCAAATACATTCAGGAGACTGTAATTGACAAGACCACTACCTTCACTTTAGATTTTGAAGAAGCACGAGCAGTGCGCGCGGTTATGGTCTATGCTTCTAAAGATGAGCTTGCTGCTTTTGCTAAAATAGCACGTATAGAGTTTGTATGCATAGAAGACGGCAAAGAGGTTGTTCGTTATATCAAGGATGTTGAGCTCAGTGCAGAATGCTATCAGGCAAATGACTATGACGGATCTATTTTCTATATTTCTCCGGGTGCGGCTGCCTATGCAGAGTTTGATGAGCTTAATGTAAAATCTATCAGAATCACGATCGATGTACCTGCAAATCAGGATTCCGTGGGTATTTCTGAAATTCGTGTTTTGGGTAAGTAAGGAGGGGTAGTTATGAAGAAAACAAAAATTACGATCTCCAAACGTGTACTTCTTATGCTTGCATTTGCGATGTTAGTTATGAGCCTTGTAGGCTGTGCTAATTTACGCATTAAGGAAGTGCCGACTGACAAAGAATATACATTTACAAATCCCGAGCCCAAATTGGCAGAGCCAGATGCCGGTTTTAATATCGACGGTATCGCAGATGAAGAAGCCTACACAAATGCAAAGTGGTTGTACTTAAACAACAACGGCGAAGGTAACAACGTAAACATCGCGGTTACAAGTCACTTTGGTCAGCAGGGAATGTACTTTGTGTTCGACGTAACAGAAAGCTTTCCAATTTATGTAAACCCTAATAGATCATCTGTTTTAAATAGTGGTATTGAATTGTATTTGGCACCTGCCGGTACTAAAAATGACAGAGAAAATAATTTCTTTGAAATCGACCTTCAGCCCACCGGTGATATGGTCTTTAAGATGACTAACGGTAGATGGGGCTATGTCGATGCAAAAACAACCAACGATAAAATGGCTAGACTTGGTGCTACTACAAAGGGTGGTGCTGTTAATACAAATGAATGCTACGGCTATGTTTTGGAACTCTTTATCCCATGGGATTATTTAGAGTGGCTGGACGTTGATGTGGAGAAGATGAAGGAGCACGCTCTTATTAATATCGCCCATATTACGTCTTTCAACTATGCTGGAACGAATGTCGATATAGACAGATATTGGTACCATTTCGCAGAGCAGATTGGCGCCGGCTTTAACGATGTTTATCGTTTATATAAGTTCGACAAGAATGGTGCTGTTGGTACAGTTCCCGTTACCTTTGTTAACGGTGAGCACTACAGCATTTCGGGTCGGGCATCTGTGCTATCCGGCAAGAGCGCTACGGTTACCGTAACTCCCGAAGCAGGCTATTCCATCACTTCCGTGCTGGTTGATGGTAAGGATCGCATTAGCGATGCCAAATATAACAGTGACGGTAGCGCAACGCTGATTATCAACAATGTTACAAAAGATACTACCGTTTCTGCGGTTGCAGAGGTTATGAAAGAAGGCAACAGCACACTCAGCGGTCAGTTGAAGCTCAAAAATGCGCTGTTTGCAGATAGCCTTGACGGTGTTACCTTTACCTGTAACGGTTCGCCTGTGACGATTGATGAAAATGGTAATTTCGAGCTGAAGGATAAGGCTCCCGGTTACTATGAACTCTGCGCAGAAAAGAACGGCTATACATCTGTTACTCGCGGTGTTTACCTTAATCGCGATGTTAACGTTAATGTGGAATTAGAATACAATCTTTTCCATTACAATGATAACAATGCCAAAAATTGGGCGCTGGATGATCAGAATGAAGGCACCCTTATTAAGAAGCCCGGCAGAGCATGTGCTCTTACTAATGACAGCTTTGGTGATTTTACCTTTGAGATGACACTCAAATATGATACCGAGATGGCAAGTGTCGGAAGCTCGGCTGACCACAAAGAGCAGCGTATGGGTATGCGTATCGTATTTGCCGACGGCAAGGAATGGTATATAGACGTGCTTTACCAGGACGGTGCATATAGATTGCAGTATGCAACCTTGGGCAATAGCTTGTTTGAAGGTTGGCCCACCCGTTACAGACTTAATGTGGGTCAAATTGAAAAGCTCCAAAGCGCTGACGGCGTTAAACTGAAGGTTGTACGTCAGGGTAACGTCGTGAAGATTTATATTGACGGTCTTCAGGTAGTACAAGAGACACTGAGCGAAGAATATGCGGATATGACTGCACAGCTTGGCATGGATGCATGGATTCCCAACGATACTCCTGTAGAAATTCCTTTTAGCATTTCAGCAATTATTTCCAAGTAATTTTATACCTAATGCCTGCATATGCATTGCAGATGCAGGCAAGGAAATAAACATGTTACCAATGGCGTTTATTTAATGTCATAAATTTATAAAAAAGGAGTAAATGTTATGAAAAAACTACTAACCCTTTTGCTTGCATTGGCTATGGTATTCTGTCTTGCAAGCTGCCAGTATCTACCCGAAGGTTTTCAGTCCGCGATAGACGGCGCGATTGACAACGTTATGGGTATGCTCGGTGGAGAAACCACTTGTGAGCATGATTGGATCGGTGCAACCTGTACTGCTCCTAAGACTTGCTCTTTGTGTGGCGCAACCGACGGTGAGGCTAACGGTCACACCGAAGAAACTGTTGCGGGCACAGCTGCAACTTGTACCGAAGCAGGTATGACTGACGCCAAGAAGTGCTCTGTTTGCGGTGAAACCACCGTAGAGCAGACTGCTATTGCTGCTCTCGGACACACCGAAGAAACTGTTGCAGGTACACCGGCTACTTGTACCGAGGCAGGTATGACCGACGGTAAGAAGTGCTCTGTTTGCGGTGTAACTACCGTAGAGCAGACAGCTATCGAGGCTTTGGATCACAAGGCAGGCGAAGACGATGGCGATGTAACGACCGCAGTTACCTGCGAACGTTGCGATTTTGTTTTCGTTGAAGCTAAGGAAGCAATCACTCTTACTATTCCTACTTTTGAAAACGGCGCAGTTGTAGCAGATAAGATGAACTATGCTATCGGCGATACTGTTAAGCTGACTGTTAATCCTGAGTTCGGTTATGCACAGAAGCTTACCATCGACGGTGAGCCCCTGATGCTTGATTGGAATAACAATATTTATAGCTTTGTTGCTGAGAAGGACACTTATGTTCTTGACGGTACATTCGAGCAGGGCTTGACTCTGAATCCTTCCGATGCGGCAAGATGGGAAACCGGAAACCAGGCTCACGGTATCTTGACTACATACTATCCTGCAAATAATGACTCCTGGTGGATGGCTTTCAAGGGAAATTACAATTCTCTTAGCGTAAACGTTCAGAATCAGTTCGCTATTGCTGATACCAAGGATAACTTCTTCGTTTATTTGCGCGTAACTATGGAAAACGGCAATACTTACAACTTCCGTATTGGTACCGACAAGGGCGGCTACACCGCATATAACCGTGCAGGTATCCAGAACCCTGGTGATACAAGCGCAGACTGGAGCCATTGGAAGAATCTTTCCAAGTTGGATTCCAAGATTACTGCAGAGGGTGTAGAGTTCAAGGTAGAGCGTCAGGGCGCTAATACACTTATTCTCACTGTAGACGGTGAAGTAGTAGATACCTATACCATGAACGGTATCACCGCTGAGGATAAGATCGCTTCCGTTGACGTTAAGCATCAGGGAAATAAAGGCAAATACGTTGATATCTCCTACGTGCTGACCAATGGCTGTGATCACGTTTGGGTGGATGCAACATGTACCGCACCCAAGACGTGCTCTGAATGTGGTATGACTATGGGTGGAAAGCTTGAGCACACCTATACCGACTACGTATCTAATAATGATGCAACCTGTACTGAAGATGGCACTAAGACCGGAACTTGTGTTTGTGGTGAAAAGAACACCATAGCTGATGAAGGTTCCGCACTTGGCCACAAAGAAGAAACTGTTACAGGCAAGGCTCCAACTTGTACCGAGACAGGTCTTACAGATGGTAAGAAGTGCTCTGTTTGCGGTGTTACCACCGTAGAGCACAACGAAATTCCTGCGAACGGCCACAAGGATGATGACAAGAACTACAAGTGTGACGTTTGCGAGGCTAACCTTTGCACCGATCACGCTGAAGAAATCGTTGAAGGTAAGGACGCAACTTGTACTGAGAGCGGTCTTACCGACGGTAAGAAGTGCTCTATTTGCGGTAGTGTTATCCTGGCTCAGGAAGTTATCACCGCTAAGGGCCATAAGGCTAGCGAGGATGACGGCGACTGTACCACCGCAGTTAAGTGTGCTAACGCAGGCTGTGATTATATCTTTGTAGAGGCTTTGAGCCATAACCCCGAAGCAGATGACGGCGACGTAACCACTGCTGTTAAGTGTACTAACGATGGTTGTACTCAGATCGTTGTTGCTGCTAAGGAAGCAATCACTCTTACTATTCCTGCTTTCGAAAACGGTGAAGTTACCGCTGATAAGAAGAACTACGCTATAGGCGATACCGTTACCTTGACCATCGCTCCTGCGGGCGGTTATTTCCAGAAGCTCTACATCAACGGCGAGCCTCTGATGCTTGAATGGAAGACCAAGACTTACAGCTTCGTTGCTGAAAAGGACACCTATGTAATCGACGGTTCTTTTGAACCCACATTGGAAGTATATGCCGGCGACTGGGGTAGATGGGATAACAACAACCAGGCTCACGGTGTTTTAGCAGCTTACTATCCCAACAACAATGACGCTTGGTGGTTCAAGATCAAGGGCGATTACAGCTCTTTCGCGATCAATGCAAAGAACTACAGAGAGATAGCAAATAGCTATGAGGGCGGTCCTGATGGCGGTTGGCGTATTGCACTCTATATGCAGCTTGATAACGGAAACTATTATGCGTTCAGCATGTGGATTAATGCGGACAAGGTATATGCTTACAACCACTTTGGCGGCAATATTGACGGTGTAGCATCTACTACCGGCTGGGGTGGTGCTTGGTGCCTCCTTTCTGACAAGAACGCAGAAGCAACTGCGGCTTTGAATGGCAACGGTGCTGAATTTAAGCTGGAGCGTATTGACGGCAATCATATTCAGATTACCTTTGGAGGTGCAGTTCTCGAAACTTATGAAATTCCCGGTGTTACCGCTGATAACAAGGTTGTTTCTGTTGGCTTGCTTCACTATGGAAACAAGGGTGCGCACGTTGAGATCCCCTTCGCACTTACTGTTCCTACTGTTGAGGAAGAGCCTTCTGTACCTAATGATGACGTAACTCTTACCATCGGCGAATTCGCTAACGGCACAGTTACTGCAGATAAGGAAAGCTACAAGATTGGCGATACCGTTACCTTGACAATCGCTCCTGCAGGCGGATATTTCCAGAAGCTTTACATCAACGACGAGCCTTTGATGCTTGATTGGAAGACATTTACATATAGCTTTACTGCTACTGAAAATGCTTATGAAATCACCGGTTCCTTTGAGAACGGTCTTAACCTTGCTCCCAGTGACTGGGGCAGATGGGATGACCACAACCAGGCTCATGGTGTATTGAATACTTATTATCCCAACAATAATGACTCCTGGTGGATGGCTATTAAGGGAAACCATAATTCACTTGCTATAAATGTACAGAATCAGTTGCCTATTGGAGAGACTGCAGATAACTTCTTCGTTTATCTGCGCGTAACTATGGAAAACGGCAATACCTACACATTCCGTATTGGTACTGATAAGGGCGGCTACACCGCATATAACCGTGCAGGTATCCAGAACCCTGGTGATACAAGCGCAGACTGGAGCCATTGGAAGAATCTTTCTAAGTTTGATTCCAAGATTACTGCAGAGGGTGTAGAATTTAAGGTAGAGCGTCAGGGCGCTAATACACTTGTTCTCACTGTAGACGGTGAAGTAGTGGATACCTATACCATGAACGGTATCACCGCTGAAGACAAGATCGCTTCTATAGACATTAAGCATCAGGGAAACAAGGGTAAATATGTTGATATTTCCTATGAAGTAAAATAAAAACCGCATATTTTCAAACCAAGAGGGGCGGCATCGCCGCCCCTTATTTCAAAGGACATCACTGAAAAATAATTTCTATCCTTATGGCAGGTGTTATTTTTGATTGATGTCTAATTAATCTGATTTCCAATACAGGAGGACGTAAAGATGACAAAATGGAGAAGAATTTTATATCATCCCAACTTACCCTTATGCGAAAACGGTCAGCGTGTTACTGCCTGCGCTGAACATATAGAGCTTGCTAAAAACGCTGCTAAGGAAGGTATGGTTCTGTTAAAGAATAATGGTGGCATTTTGCCCTTTGCAAGGGGTACAAAGCTGGCTCTGTTTGGTATTGCTACTTTTGATTATGTCAAAGGTGGCGGAGGTAGCGGTGATGTAACGGTCTCCTACACGACGGATCTTTACGAGGGATTTAAGAAGCTTAATGACCGTGTAGAGGTTTGCGAGGAACTCGCAGACTTTTACCGCAATTACATAAAGGAAATATCCGATACATTTTATTGGCCGGGTCAAAAGCCTGAGCCTGAGCTTCCGGATGCGCTGTGCGAAAGCGTCCGCGAGTATACCGATACTGCGGTAATCTCTATTTCCCGTTTCTCAGGTGAAGGCTGGGACCGCGATCTTAAAGGACATCCCATGTACGAGGAAGGAGATTTCTACCTCTCTTATGCCGAAAGGGCAATGGTAGAGCAGGTAAAGAAGCATTTCCCAAAGATAGTTGTTGTTATGAACGTTGGCGGTATGGTAGATACCGAATGGTTCTGTAGCGAAAATGATATTCAGGGGGTGCTTATGGCTTGGCAGGGAGGTATGGAAGGCGGCACTGCGGCGGCAGAGCTGTTGTGTGGCATTGGTAACCCCAGCGGAAAGCTGACAGATACCTTTGCAAAGCGCCTCGAAGACTATCCTTCAACCGAGAACTTCCATGAGTCGGAGAATTTCGTTGATTATTCGGAAGACATTTATGTCGGCTACCGCTATTTTGAGACTATACCAGGCGTGGCAGAAAAGGTCAATTATCCCTTTGGCTTCGGTCTGTCTTATACAGAGTTTGATTGGGAAATAAATGGTGTAGAGCAAAAGAATGGAACCTTTACTGCTAAGGTTTCTGTTAAGAACATTGGAGACGTAGCGGGCAAAGAGGTTATTCAGGTTTATGTCAGCGCGCCTCAGGGCAAGCTTGGAAAAGCAAGTCGTAGCTTGATCGCTTTCCAAAAAACAGAGTTTTTAGAGCCCGGTTGCACCCAGGAGTTAACCCTTACTTGGGATCTGTCGACAATGGCATCCTATGATGATATGGGCAAGGTAGCAAAAGCGGCATATATATTAGAAAAGGGCGAATATAATTTCCACATCGGTAATTCGGTGCGCAATACTATTCGTAGCGAATATGTATACAGATTGGATGAGGATGTAATCGTACAGCAGCTTAGCACGAAGTTACAGCCTAATGCCTTGAAAAAACGACTCCTTTCTGACGGCAGTTATGAGGAACTTCCTCTGTTTGAAAGAAAGATAGAATCCTGTGATTTTATGCCGGAAGTACCCATAGAGGTGCTAGACAACGTGTACACACCGATGCGACTTGTATCAACCGTACCACGTGGTAGAGTTGAAAGTGATATACATTGGTTCGACGAGGTGGCAGAGGGCAAGATCACACTTGATGAATTCGTTTCCCAGCTTCCCGATGAAGCTATTTGCCATATGCTCGGAGGTCAGCCTAACTTTGGTGTTGCCAATACCTGTGGTTTCGGTAATTTGCCTGACTTTGGTGTTCCCAACGCGATGACGGCTGACGGTCCTGCCGGTGTTCGCATCAAAGAGGAATGTGGCGTGTACACCACGGCATTTCCGTGCAGCACACAGGTTGCTTGTACGTGGGATCCCCGAATTGCCTATGCAATCGGTGAAGCAGGTGCAAAGGAGCTTAAGGAAAACAACTTGGCGATTTGGCTGACGCCTGCGATCAATATTCACAGAAGCCCCCTGTGTGGCAGAAACTTTGAGTATTACTCCGAGGATCCTTTCGTTGCAGGTATGATGGCTGCAGGAATGGTGCGAGGCATCCAATCTCAAAAAGTATCGGCATCTGTTAAACACTTTGCACTCAACAATAAGGAAACCAATCGTAAAGAGAGTGATTCTCGTGTTTCCGAGCGTGCTGCCCGTGAAATTTACCTAAAGGCATTTGAAATTATTGTAAAAACTGCTGATCCGTGGTATATCATGAGCTCCTATAATCTGATCAACGGTGTTCGCGCATCGGAGTGCGCTGAGCTTCTGACCGATATACTGAGAGAAGAGTGGGGCTTTGACGGTATAGTAAGTACCGACTGGCACACCCATTCTGAACACTACGTAGAAATCAATGCGGGCAATGATATCCGTATGCCCGGTGGCTTCCCGGATCGATTGCTTATGGCGCTGGGAAAAGGCGCAATTACCAGAGAAACATTAGAAATCAGCGCAAAGCGTGTATTGAACATGCTGCTTAAGCTGGATTAATATTTTTTGCACAGAGAGGTTTATTATGTGCGAGCATATGAATTGTAATATTCCTCGTCCAGAGCATCCCCGTCCCGATTTTATGAGAGATACCTTTCACAATTTGAACGGTGCTTGGGAATTTGCTTTTGACGATGGTAATATAGGTTTAAAAGAAGGCTGGTATAAGCCCGATTATAAATTTGATAAGATCATTACTGTGCCGTTTTGCTATCAAAGTGCGGCAAGTGGTATTGGTCCAACTGACGAAATTCACCCGATTATGTGGTATCGCCGAAAATTTACCGTTCCTGAGGAAATGCAGGATAAAAGCATATTGATGAATTTTGGTGCGGTAGATTATGAGGCTATGGTCTATGTAAATGGGATGGCCGTTGGTGGACATAAGGGAGGTTATACGCCTTTTCAGCTCGACGTTACCCCCTTTTTAAAGGAGGGTGAAAACGATCTGTGCGTTCGAGTAGTGGATATGCCTGATCCCATTCAGCCTCGCGGAAAGCAGTACTGGAAACAGGGATTATACTCCTGCCTATACACTGCCAGCAGCGGTATTTGGCAAACCGTCTATATGGAGGCAGCGAGTGATCTGCGTATTGACTATATCCATGTTACGCCGGACATTGACAAAGGCTTGGCTTCGGTAGAGATTTTGCTTAACAGAGTTCCAAAGAGGGAAGTGACTCTTGATCTGGAGGTGAAGCTGGAAGAGAAGAAGATACGAAAGGTTACAACGACTACGATCAATCGAAACGTAACGATCGTGATCGATATGGATACAAGGGATACATTTATACCGGTGGCATTGTGGTCGCCGGGCAATCCTTCACTTTATGATCTTAGAGTAAAACTTTTAGATGAAGAACTTAAGCTTGACCAGGTGGATACCTATTTCGGTATGCGTAAGGTAGAGGTACGGGACGGCGTGGTATATCTCAACAACGACCGCATTTATCAAAAGCTTATTTTGGATCAGGGCTATTGGCCTGATACAATGATCACTCCACCCAGCGATGAGGCAATCCGTGAGGATTTGGAATGGACGAAGAAATTTGGCTTTAACGGAGCAAGAAAGCATCAAAAGATCGAAGATCCTCGCTACTATTACTGGGCAGATAAGATGGGCGTTCTTGTTTGGGGCGAGCTTCCCAGCGCCTTTGCTTTTACCGATGAAACGGTAGAAAATCTGACGGTTACGATGCAGGAATTTATTCGTCGCGACTTTAACCATCCATGCATTATTACTTGGGTACCTTTGAATGAAAGCTGGGGCGTACCACAAATCGTTTCTAATAAGCGTCAGCAGAATACGGCATCGATGCTATATTATTTAACCAAATCGGCAGACGGCACTCGAATTTGTTCCGGAAATGACGGTTGGGAACAGATGCACACCGACATTTGCGGTTTACACGATTACAATAGCACGAAGGAAGTGTTGAAGGAGCATTTTGCAGATCGCGATTTCATTGAAAAGAATACCTGTGACGGCCGACGTGCTTACGCAGATGGCTATATGCCTACAGGAAAAGAGGCATTTATGGTAACCGAGTATGGAGGCATCGCTTTTGCTAATATTGGATTGCAAGGGGAGCTTGGCGGCATGGAGACGTGGGGTTATCACGGCAAGGAATCCGATGAAGAATCCTTCTTTGCACGCTATGAAGCTTGCACTGAAGCTATAACAGAGATTCCGTTCTGCCAAGGCTATTGCTACACTCAGTTAACCGATATTATGCAGGAGATCAACGGTCTTTTGACACCGGATCGCAAGCCGAAGGTAGATGTAGAAAGAGTCCGTCAAATCAATGAAAAAACACGCTGAGTGAGATTTCGACAAAACTTACCCTTGTACGAATCAGAATATATCATAGAGGTATTACAATGAAAACCAAAGCTATTCGTTTGTATGGTGCGGATGATATCCGTTTGGAAGAATTTGAATTGCCTGAAATTACCGCCGATGAAGTGCTGATCCGTGTGGTCAGCGACTCGGTTTGCGCTTCTACATATAAAGCTATTAAGCAGGGTAGTGCCCACAAGCGTGTACCAAATGATGTGGCAGAAAATCCCATTATTATCGGTCATGAAATGTGTGGTGAAATCATTTCTGTTGGCGAAAATGTAAAGGAAACTTGGCAAAAAGGTCAAAAAATCGTTATTCAGCCTGCCTTGAAGCTGCCCACCGGCTATGACCCCGGATACTCGTATCCTTATATTGGTGGCAATACTCAGTATGCAGTAGTTCCCAAGGTTGTGTTGGAACGTGGCTGCTTGCTTCCTTACGAAGGCGATAGCTATTTTGCAGGCTCGCTTGCAGAGGCACTTGGATGCTGTATCCGCGGATATAAAGGCTTCTATCATACAGACTACACCAATTACGTGCGTACAGATGGCGCTAAAAAGGATGGCCGTATTGCCATTCTCGGCGGTGCAGGCCCTATGGGTATTGGCTGCGTAGAGTTGGCAGTGGGTTATGCCGGTGTATCTCAGGTAGTGGTAACCGATTTGAACCAGGAGCGCCTTGATTATGCTGAAAAAATGTGCGATCCTGCAAAAGCCAAGGAAAAAGGGGTAGATCTAAAGTTCATCAATACAGGAAATGTAGAAGATCCTGTAGAGTATTTGAAACAGATCTCTGACGGCGGTTTTGACGACGTGTTTGTTATGGTGCCTGTTCCGGCCCTGTTCACCATGTCTGAAAAAATTTGTCGTGAGGATGGCTGTATTAATTTCTTTGCCGGTCCTCCTGTGCATGATATGCCCGGTAGCTTGAATCTGTATCGAGTTCACTACGACGGTATTCACGTTGTTGGAACTGCGGGTAGCATTCCCGAAGATATGACAGATATTTTGGACTTAATTAAGGATAACAAAATCAATGCCGGCGCACTTGTTTCCCATATTTTGGGTATGAAGGCAGTGCCTGAAACACTGTTCTCGATGGAAAAACCCAGCGGAGCTAAGAAGGTATGTTACAATGAGCTTGATATTCCGCTGATTGCCATTGATGACTTGGATGAGCTTGGAAAAAACAATCCGATGTATGCCGAGCTGGCTGTTATTGTTAAAAATAACGGTGGTTTATGGTGCGATGAGGCAGAGAAGTATTTACTGGAGCATGCACCTCGTCTGTAAAAAGGGGAGATAATATGAAAATATATACATTGACTTTGAACCCGGCTTATGATGTTCACGCATTTGTGAAAAGCTTGGCGCTAAACTGCGAAAATTTGGCACAGATTAAGTCGCGTGAGGCTGGGGGAAAAGGTGTTAATATAAGCCGTGCGCTTTGCAATGGTCAAATTCCTAATACAGCTATTATCGTGCTGGGAAAAGAAAATGGAGATGAGTTTAAAAATGCTATCTCCGCGATGGATTGCGTTTTGCTTGAAAAAGAAGGGAGAATTCGAGAGAATTTAACCTTCCATCATGAAAATGGAACCGAAACGCGCATCAGCTTTTCCGGTTTTTCTGTGGATGATAGCATCCTTGAAGAGGTGCTTAACAATATTGTAATTGAAAATGATACGATCGTTACGTTTACAGGCCGTATTCCTGTCGGTGTCAGTAAAGACAAGGCAAAGGATTTTTTAAAGGCCCTTCAGGGGAGGGGTGTGCGAATTGTTTTGGATTCCAAATCTTTTACGATAGAAGATATTTTTGAGATTAAGCCTTGGCTAATTAAGCCAAATCAGGAAGAAATATCTGATTATTTGGGTTGCGAAATCAAAACACTTTCGCAGGTGCTTGAAAAAGCGGCTGTATTTACCGAACACGGCATCACCAATACAATGGTAACACTTGGTGATAAGGGCGCAGCACTGCTGACCCAAGATAATGTATATATAGCAACCTGTCCTGTCATCTCTGCTGTTTCCACCATCGGCGCAGGCGATAGTACGATTGCAGGTTTTCTTGCAGGAGCTTATGCAGGTGAAACTGCGATGGTATGCCTGAAATCTGCCGTGAGTTATGGAACGGCAGCTTGCTTGACAGAGGGCACTTTGCCACCCAGGAAAGAAGATATTGAAAAAATTTATGCACAAATATGTGTGAGTGAGGTAATGTAACCTTATGAGCAAAATATATATTAACAACGATTGGCTTTTTGCCACAAATTTTAAAGAGGAATATATTTTCGGAAATATTGATGAAGGAATGACCCGGGCGAGAATTCCTCACACAACTAAGGAGCTTCCGTTCAATTATTTTTCCGAGGAAGAATATCAAATGCTTTGTACTTACCGAAAGGTGATTTTTGCGCCTTCGGAATGGTCGAATAAACGAGTTGTTCTTACCTTTGACGGTGCCGCACACTATGCCGAGGTGTTCCTTAACGGTGAAAAAATCGGGGAGCATTACTCGGGCTACACCGCTTTTTCACTTGAACTTTCGGACAAACTTAAATTTGATGAAGAAAATATTCTTGTTGTAAAGCTCGATTGTAGAGAAAATTTGAATACTCCTCCCTTTGGTAACGTAATCGACTATATGACATATGGTGGAATATATCGTGACGTTTATCTTGACATCAAAGAAAATTGCTATATTTCTGACGTTTTTGTAAAACCCGAAATTACAGGCACGATAGTTAGTGATATTACGCTTAACGGTGGAATTCCTCGAGATGCAGTAATTAGACAAACAGCTGTTTTTGAGGGGTGTGAAAATGAATTTTTACTTGCAGAAAATGAAGTCGGCAAACAAGAATTTTCAATTAGCGGTTTCATTGAAAACCTAAAACTCTGGGATATTGATCACCCCAACCGCTATTTAATACGCACAGAGCTTATTGCTGACGGTACTATTATAGACGTTCACGAGGTGAATGTTGGATTTAGAAAAGCAGAGTTTACTAAGGACGGATTCTTTTTAAACGGCAGACGTGTGCAGATCCGAGGTCTTAACCGTCACCAGAGCTATCCTTATGTTGGTTACGCAATGCCTGAATCTGTGCAAAGAGATGACGCGCGCGTATTGAAGGGTCTGGGTGTTAATGCGGTAAGAACGTCACATTATCCCCAGTCGCAGTATTTTATTGACGAGTGCGACAAACTTGGTTTGCTTGTGTTTACCGAAATTCCCGGTTGGCAGCATATCGGTGACAAGGATTGGCAAGATCAAGCCGTTAAAAACGTGGAAGAAATGGTTCTCCAATACAGAAACCACCCCTCCATTATTATCTGGGGAGTTCGTATTAACGAATCCCCTGACAATCACGATTTTTACGTTCGCACCAATGAGACAGCTCACAGACTTGATCCCACAAGACAAACGGGCGGTGTTCGTAACTTTAGTAGGAGTGAGCTTTTAGAGGACGTTTATACGTATAACGACTTTTTCCATGACGGAAAGAAGGCAGGATGTGAGCCTAAGGCAGATATCACCTCAAATATGGACAAGCCTTATTTGATAACCGAAAATAACGGTCATATGTTCCCAACCAAGAGCTTTGACAATGAGGACCGTAGGCTTGAGCAGGCGCTTCGTCACGCGAGAGTGATCAATGACGTTGCATCTCACTCTGATATTTGCGGTAGCTTTGCTTGGTGTATGGCTGACTATAACACCCACAGGGATTTTGGCAGTGGTGACAGAATTTGTTATCACGGAGTTACGGATATGTTCCGTAATCATAAAACGGCTGCTTCGGTTTATAAGGCACAGGGAAGTTATGAAGATGTACTTGAGATCAGCTCGTCTATGGATATTGGTGAGCATCCCGCATCGATTAACGGAAAAGTATGGATATTTACTAATGCAGATAGCGTTAGAATGTATAAGAACGGTAGCTTTGTCAAAGAATATAAACCTCACAACAAGCATTTTCCAAGTATGGTAAAGTCACCGATATTGATTGACGATTACGTCGGAAAGCTGCTTGAAACAGAAGAAAAAATGCCACCCGAAAAAGCGAGATACATTGCTAAGGCGGTTAACTTCATCGCACTTTACGGATACCCAAACATCACTCCTATGCCCACAAAAATGGCACATAAATGCCTGACAGTTTACGATACGACCGTCGATCAAATCGTCAATTTGTACGCGAAATACGTTGGCAATTTGGGTAGTCAGGGCACAGTTTACCGTTTTGATGCAATAAAAAATGGCAAGATAGTAAAAACTGTTACTAAAACTCAAATGAACCGTTTAGGCCTTGAAATCAATGTATCACATACCAATCTTCATGAGGGAACTTCTTATGACGTAGCTGTTGTAAGAATTCGCGCAGTTGATGAAAACGGCAACCTTCTTTCGTATAGTAATGAAGCGATTAAATTAACTGCGGAAGGTCCGATAGAATTAATTGGTCCCGATATGTTCTCTCTTCGTGGAGGAATGTTAGGCTTCTACGTTAAAACTACGGGCGAAAAAGGAGAGGCAAATGTTAAAATTTCTTGTCCGAGACTTGAAGATGAAGTTATTGAATTTGAGATAAATTAATTTTCTAAAAATGAAAAAATCCGTCGAAAAATCGACGGATTTCTTCATTTTTGTGTGGTTTTTTACAAAAATTATTCAACGAATACGTAGTTACCTGAGCCGATGGTTTTGGTGAATCCTTCGGGCAGAGTGATATGGGCGGTAACACCTTCGGGAATCTCGAACTCGTAGTGCACGGTATCTCCTTCATAATACCAATGCGAGGTTATCTTACCCGAGCGAGACTCGATAGATGCTTTAGCGAAGCCGAGCTCACGGCAGGGATGAGGAGTAATAGTGACCTCACGGTAACCGGGAGCCGATTCAACGGGAGTGATACCAAGCGTGGTAGAAAATATCCAATCGTAAACTGCACCGTAAGCATAATGGTTAAAGGAGTTCATTTCGTCACTCCAAAAGCTACCGTCTTCTTTAATGCTATTCCAATGCTCCCACATGGTGGTGGCACCGTGAGTTACGGAATAGAGCCAAGAGGGATTCTGCTCCTGGAAGAGAAGCTTGTACGCAAGGTCGGTTCTGCCTGCGGCAGTAAGAACGTGGAGTATGTAAGGTGTGCCAACGAAGCCGGTGGTCATTCTGTTACCGTTTTTTTCGATCATTTCACAGAGCTTATCCTCAAGCGCACATTTCTCGTTTTTCTCATAAAGACCAAAGTTGAGAATAAGGACGAGAGCAGTTTGCGTCATACCCCGACGCACGGTATCTATTACGGAGTAGCCGGGGAGTGTTACCTCGGTGAGAGGGAATTCTGCTTTGGGCATACCGTCTTCCATAAAATATTCTCTGAATGCTGTGCGAACATTCTTGTATAACTCACGGTATTTTGTCATATCTTCACCGAGAACTTCGCCAGCTTTTATAAGAAGGCTCGTTGAGTGTGCAAAGAACGCGCTTGCAATAAGGTCGTTTGCGGTTGCGCCTACAAGGCTGTCAGCGCCGGCATCCATAGCAAGCCAGTCACCGTAATGCATGCCGCCAAGCCAGAGATATTCTTCGCTTCCTGCGGAGTGCATATATTCAACCCATTTTTTCATCATAGGGAAGTGCTTTCTGAGCAATGCCTTGTTTCCGTACGAAAGGTAAAGCTCCCACGGAATAATACACGAAGCATCGCCCCAAGCGGCAGAAACACGGGTAACACCATGCTTGCGAGCGCGAGGAACAACACCAACAACAGCACCGTCTTCGCCCTGCTCGATGGCAACGTCGGTAAGCCATTTAGTGAAGAATTTCTCGGTATCGTAGTTTATAGATGCAGTGCGGCAGAACACCTGCGCGTCACCTGTCCAGCCGAGACGCTCGTCACGCTGAGGACAATCGGTGGGAATATCAAGGAAGTTGCTCTTCTGACCCCAGATGATGTTATGGTAAAGCTGATTTATCTTTTCGTTACCGCAGGCAAATCTGCCTGTGCGCTTTATATCCGAATGAACGGTGATAGCCTTGAAATTCTTTTTGTCAATGAGATATTCGGGACATTCAACGAGATGAACGTAGCGGAATCCCTGGAAGGAGTAGGTAGGCTTGAACAGGTCGTTATTTCCCGAGAGAACGTATATGTTTTCGTTCTTTGCAGATCTCATATTGCCGTTGTAGAAGTTGCCTTCCTTATCGAGCACCTCACCGTGATGCAAAACGATACGCTCGCCACGCTTACCCTTAACGGTTACCTCGACGTATCCGGTCATATTCTGACCGAAGTCAATAACGTATTCACCCTTTGGGGTCTTGATAATTTTGGCTGCGTTAAGCTTGTCTATTTCCTTTATCCACTCACCGTCTTGAGGCACGAGGGTGGTATTAACGGTAGTTTCAATAGCAGCACCGAGGCTCTTTATCTCTGCGGTGAGGTCAACTGTTTCACCGTGGTAAATATCGGAGGAGGTGACTTGTGTTGTGAATACCTCAAAGCTTGAGTCAGTGAGTATATCCTCTTCACAGCCGTCCTGATATACGATATTAAGTCTTGCAATAAGAGCTATCTCGTCGAAGTACAGCTGACGCTCGCGCGAATATCCATAGTGGCCTACTGCCCATCCGGGACCAACACCAAAGGAAAGCTCGTTGCTTTCGGAAATAAACTCGGTAACGTCGTATTCCTGATATAAAATTCTCGTCTTGTAGCTCGTAATACCCGGCATAAGCACGGCGTCTGTTATTTTTTTGCCGTTAATCTTGGGACAGTAAATTCCTGCCGCTGATACGTAAAGCGTTGCTGATTTTACTTTATTTTTTATGGAAAAGTCCCTTCTGAATTCGGCTGTCGCCATTTTCATATCGATCGGTGACTTTATCCATTTAGCATTGGTTAACATAAGCATCTCCTATGGAGTTTAGTTTTCTTAAGTATATTACTGCTTTAAATACACCGTATATTCCTGTAATTTATCTTTTTTGTTGTATAATTCATGCTTTCCGGTGTTCCTGATATGGAAAACTACGCGATCCGAATAGAGTTCAAATACTAAGAACTGGGCAATGAGCGGTGTGCCGGTATGGGGATAAAGCCTCTTTTCTGTTAATCCACCGTAGCCTTCGATTGCATCGTTCTCGAAATGCTCCTCCCAAAACGGTCGGAGTCCACCCATGTGTACTAAGGAATAAGCATATTCCTTACCCAAAGAATTTTTAGATTTAAGATTTGCGTCAAGAGGCATATTATTGTTATCAAGATGCAAAACAGCTCCCGAAGAATAATCTCTAAAGCAAGCTCTCTCACCATGCAGGTGACCGTATAGATAAAATGTATTTTGATGTCCCTTAAAAATACTGTAAAACAGGTCTCTGTCTCCATTTATCATAGTTTCGAGTAGTTCGCCGTCATTTAAATAATATATTGCCGATAAATGTCCTACAACGAAAACACATTTTCTGCCGTCGGGGTCGATCTCGTCAAGCTTTTTCTTGACCCAGATCATAGTTTCGTCACTATAATATCCTTCGTGAGAATTAAATGCGGTATCGGGATGTATATTGATTCCAATAAAATCGATGCCGTTTACAACATAATGAAAAGCACCTAAATAATGCTCGTTCGGCTTTTCTTTCGAGAATACCTCAAATTTCTCACTCTCGGGAAGCTCGCCAAAGGCATTGTCCATTTGATCGTAACACTCTGTGGTGTTATAAGGCTCGTTTTCCTCGGTTCCGATGTCACCCAATATCATATCGTTGTTTCCTGCAACGTATATGACCTTACCGTCCTTTACACTTTCTGAAATGCATTTGTGAATCTTTTCTTTAATGTCAAGGAAATTCTTCTTTGGCAGACGGCACGACATATTCCAATGAGGGTAGTCGGATACGTTATCGCCGCCGACAATGGCAACGTCTGCGAGCCCAAACTCTTCGATTGCAAGATCCTTTGCTTGTATAACAGATTTTCTAAGTGTTGTTGGATAATCCAACATCGATTGCTGGTTATGAATATCCGTGTAGCAAAAGCAAGTCAGTATTTTTTTCATTGAAATGCGTACCTACCTTTCAGCATTTTCTAATCCAATTTTAACATATTTTGTGATTCTTTTCAATAGTTTGAAAAATAAAAGTGATGCTTTATACGCGTTATTTTAGCTATAACATTTTGATATAAAAAACAAGGCACAAACACCCTCGTTTTTGCAGATGCTGAATGTAATCTACTTGACAAATATATTAGATAAAGGTATAATTGTGTTAGATTGAAACAGCTATTTCAAGGAGATCAAAATGGATAATAACGAAAAAAACGGACGTAATATTTTGAACCCAACGGATACAGAGAATGAGTGCGTTAATGCAGTTTTTAAAGATGAAACCTTCAGCATAGTTGATTGCGGAGATGAAAGCCGTATGATACATATATCAGACGCAACGGCAGACGATTTCAACGATTATTGCAACAAAGTGGCAGAGAAGGGGGGGGCTTTGATTTTCAAGAGAAGCGTAGCAAACAATCTCTTTGCTACCTTTATGAATGAAAGTGAATATATTTACGTTTATTTTACCGATTACAATAAGCAAATGCGCATTATGACAGGACCTGCTCAGTCGTTGCTTCTCGGTGATTACAGTGTTTGTACGGGTAAAGAAGTAACTCCTTACATTGCCTCCGTTCCTCAGCCTGAAATGGGAGAGGGCTACATCGTTAGGTTGCCTGACGGCAGATTCATCATTCAAGATGGCGGATACGAGGGCGATGACCGTGTTTACAACACCTTGAGAGAGCTTGTCGGAGATGAGGAGGTCATAATTGCCGCCTGGTTCATCAGTCATCCTCACGCAGATCACTATCCTGCATTTACCGATTTTATCAAAAACCACTCCTCAGACAGTGATGTAACAGTGGAAAGAGTTATCCATAATTACGGCCACATTGATATGCTCACGACCAGTGCAGAGTATGTTGATCCTATACCGGTAGCTGATGTACTTGCATTTTATGAGACGTTAGAGAAGTATGCGCCGAATATTCCTGTTTTCAAGGCGCATACAGGACAGCTTATATCCTTCGGATCTGCAACTGTGGAAATTCTTTATACTGTGGAAGATATTATTCCTGAACCTATAACAAATCCCAACGATTCTTCAATGGTTATCAGAATAAAAATCGGAGGGGATTCGCTGATCTTCCTCAACGATACCTGTTATGCATCGGGACCTATTATTCACGATCTCTGGGGAGCGTATTTAAAGACCGACATCGTTCAAATAGCACATCACGGAATGTGGCCTTCGGTTGAGAGCATTTATCACGATATTGCGGGTGAAGTTGTTCTTATTCCTAACCTTTGCAAATATTTCAAAGAGTATATTACCGATTCAAGATGGGTTGGTGTTATTGATGTGGCTCTCAGCTATGCAAAGGACCTTTATGTTTCTGGCGATAAGCTTATGGTACATAAGCTTCCTTATGTGTTTGAAAATAATAAGGAAGAAATGTACGATTATATAATTATTCAGGACTAGAGGAATACACCGGATTTGACGATTACGATATGAAGGATGGCTTCGTTCAGTAGATCGGCGCACCTCAGGAGCTTTACGATTATCCTATCAAACATTTGCTGTAGGATTTATCGGAACTCCTCAAATGAACTTCTTTGACGGTAGATTCACACCTGATGGCGTAATTACATTCAAAAAATAAGACCAATCCTTAGTTCGGATTGGTCTTATTTGGTACGAGTGTTCATAACAGACCTAATATTACGGCATAGTGCCGAGGTGGTCGAAACATATTCCCAAAGTACTGAAAATGCTTGTGTTTACAAGGAATTTTGTAACACGAAAGGAATATGATTATGGAAAAGTACATCACTCAAAACAGCATTAAATACGAGCTTCGCGGAGAGCAATACTACCCGATGCTTGAAATCTCCGAGCAGAAAGAACACAAAATCGGCAAATACGGACTTCTTCACCTCGACTACATCAAGCAGCACCGCAAAGGCAGATACACCTCTCTCTTGACCAAGGGCAAATTAAACTCCTACCTTCACGAAATCGACGTACAAGCCAATTCGATGGTTGAAGCCATAGTTGCTAACCTTGCCCGCGAACGCGGCATAGACGAAGAATTAAAGGCTTCTGATCCCCTCAAATGGGTTGCTGAGATGAACAACATCAAGGCGAGCGCCGAAGAGATCGTTTTGCGGGAGGTGATCTATCAATGAAGTCGATTATCAATGAGCTTTGGCACGGAAACATCATACCGCAAGAGGATAGCAGGACGAACTCAAAGGAAATGAAAGAACTTCTTGGCTATATGTCACGCCACCACGAGGACTTGGAGAAAAGCTTTACCGATGAGCAGAAAGAAACCTTCGAGAAGTTCCATGACTGTTGGAGCGAGTATATGAGCTTGGCTGAAGCATCAATCTTTGAATATGCTTTCAAACTCGGTATGCAGATCGCTATTGAAACATTAACCGAATAATCCACTGCGGCGGGAGAAATCTCGCCGCTTTAAAGTTACTTTGTAACCGATATATCGGTGAAAAAAGCCTAAATATCGTAAAAAGCACTTGAAATATCGGTCAATTCGTGTTATAATAAATCAATTACTATTATTGGCGAGGTTCTTATGGTAAGTTATAACAAATTATGGAAGCTCATGATTGACCTTAATATGAAGAAAAAAGAGCTAAAAGAATTAACCGGCATAGGTTCAACAACTCTAACCAAGTTGACCAACGATGAACCGGTTTCGATGGATGTAATGATTAAAATCTGTGTTGCTTTGAAATGCAATATCGGCGATGTTATGGATGTGGTATTATGATAAATAAAAGACTAAAAGGAATTTCGCTATTTGCAAGTGCAGGCATCGGCGAAACATACTTCAAAGATGCTGGAATAGATATTATGGTTTCCAATGAATTATTGGAACGTAGAGCAGAGTTATATAAAGCCATTTCTCCCGAAACAACCGTGGTTTGCGGTGATATTACCAAGGATGAAGTGTTTGAAAAAATCATCTCATCTGCGCCTAAAAAGGTTGATTTCCTTCTTGCATCACCTCCATGTCAAGGAATGAGTGTTGCGGGCAAGAATAGATGTCAAGATACAATGGAGGCAGATGAGCGAAATTATTTGATTACATACGTTGTGAAAGCAATACAAAGAACAAGTCCGGACTATGTTTTAATTGAAAACGTTCCTGCGCTGTTGAAACTTTGTTTGAACTATAAAGGTGATCTCCGTACTGTTTTAGATATTCTTAAATTAGAATTTGGAAATGAATATGATATTGACAGCAAGGTGGTAGACTCTTCAGATTACGGTGTGCCGCAGGTTAGATTACGGGCTATTATCAAAATGCATAAGTTTGATAAAACTTGGAATTGGCCTGAGATCGATAATAAAAAAGTTACCGTTAGAGAAGCAATAGGGCATCTTCCGTCACTTGAAGCGGGAGAAAAATCCAATATCAAGTGGCATTTTGCGAGACCTCACAAAGAAGAAAATATATTGTGGATGAAACACACACCTTCGGGAAAGTCTGCTTTTTCTAATCCGGTATATTACCCGCAAAAGAAGGACGGAACTAAAATCAAGGGCTACGAATCGTCTTATAGAAGAATTAGATGGGATGCACCCGCACCGACAATTACAATTAGAAACGATTGCATAGCATCGCAGCGTAATGTTCATCCGGGCCGTGAATTGCCCGATGGTACATATTCAGATGCAAGAGTTCTTACTCCATTAGAACTTATGATTTTGAACTCTTTGCCTGTGGAATGGAACATCCCGGACGATACGCCGGAACTTTTGATTAGACAATGCATTGGAGAGTCGATACCGCCTCTTATGCTTAAGAAGATTGTAGGAGGAATTGAAAATTGAGCAAGATAAAAGCAATTTCTCTATTCTCAAGTGCGGGAATAGGAGAACTATTACTGCATAATACAAATGTAGAAGTAATCGCTGGCAACGAGCTGTTGCCTAAAAGAGCCGAGTGTTATCAACATTTCTATCCCAACTCAAGAATGCATTGTGGCGACATTACTGTTGAAGAGATTCAAAATCAAATGATTTCGGAAGTTAAAAACAATAATGTAAAAATGCTGATTGCAACGCCTCCGTGTCAAGGATTGAGTACCCTTGGGAAAAACAAGACACAAACTCACTATGAAAAGGACAAGCGCAATTTTCTTATACTTGCGGCTTTAGATGTTGTTGATGCGTGTGATTTTGATTATATTTTGATTGAAAACGTCCCTAAGTTTATTGAAATGTATTTCCCCTATGAAGAGGAGTATCTTCTTTTGGAAGAAATACTGAAAAGAAAATATTCAGACAAGTACGAGATAGATATTCGTGTACTGAACGCGAAAGATTATGGAATTTGTCAATCTCGTCCTCGTGCCATTATCAAAATGTACAAGCATGGTTTGAAATGGTCTTGGCCAACCGAACAAGCTGAAATTCCGTTGTCCGATGCGATAGGTCATCTGCCTTCGCTGGAAGCAGGCGAAGATTCGGGAATCCCGTGGCACTATGCTAAGGAACATAACGAGAGAGCCGTCATTGCTTTGAAACATACTGCGCCTGGCAAGAGTGCTATCGCAAACGAAGTGTACTACCCCAAGAAAGAAGATGGTACAAGAATTAAAGGCTTTCACAATACTTTCAAGCGAATGGTTTGGGATCAGCCTTGCCCCGCAAGAACCACGTTTAGTGGAAGTATGAGTTCTCATAACAATGTTCACCCTGGACACAAGTTGCCCGACGGAACATATTCTGATGCACGAGTTTTAACATTGTTGGAAACGTTTATCGTATCCTCTATTCCAGAAACCATTGATTTCCCGAAGGATTCAACAGACACATTTATTCGTACAGTAATAGGTGAAGCTATTCCTCCGAGACTTATGATGGAAGTAGTCAATCAGATTGGAAGGTGATTGTATGCCTAAAGTTGATAGTAATAAATGGATTCTCTATAAACATACTTGCAACTACGAAATGGTGAAAGCAGTAGCTTTGGATGTTAAAAACAGTTGCAAGACCGATATTTCCGATGTGGAACGGTATAGAATGCAAGATCGTTTGGCGGCGTTGGATTTATATAAAACTCGCAATCCTAAAGATAAGCCTCTTGATTCAATCAATCATAGAATAAACACCTTGGAATTTTGGATGTTTGGCTATGAAAATAAAATTGGAGACGAAAATAAGTTTATTTTTAGCCCGTTAGGAAATTTGTTTTTAAAGTACATATCTGATGAAAGCAAGTTGAAGAAGATTTTCACCGCTATGCTGTTTGCTATTCAATTTCAGCATCCTGCCAATGGAACAAGTCCGGATTTTCAACTGTATCCGTTCAGGTTGATTCTTCAACTGCTGTTAGATGAGAGATTGAACGGACGATTGTATAACAATGAAGTGGAATATTTGGTTGTATTCCAAACGGGCATTACTCCCATTTCTTACGAAAAGCTTGTAAATGATATTCTTGATTTACGCAAGCTCTCAACAGCCGAAATGGCTATCCGGTTCAAAGCGGACGAGCACACGTATGTGAAAAGCGTTTATGAATGGGAATATTATACTCAAACACTTTTGGAACAAGTAGGAATAATCAATCGTTTTGAGGGTGACTTGATTTGCAAATTGTATCATCCTACTAAAACTAATTCTAAGAGTTTGCCTACGGGAAGAAAAGCTACCCTTGGTTATATTACGATAAATTCTGCTGTAAAACAGTTTATCGAGAAAATGATGAAAGAGTATTCTTGTTTTGATAAACCTATTTCGTTAAGCGATCCCGAGAGACTTACCATTGATTGTATCAAAGAGGTGTACAGTTTTTATCCGGAACTTTTACTTAATGAAATTGGAGAATCGGATGAGCTCAGCAGGTTGTTGGAGCTTCCTAAGTTGATCGAAGAATATTCTAACAATCCCGAAAATGATACAGCTTATCTATTTGAAAATGTTCTTACCGAGGGCTTCAATATGTTTTATAATGTTGAGGCTAATAAGCGCGGTGGCGCAGCACATACAGATATTGAGTGTCTTTATATCTCAAAGAAAAAGAAGTTTGCTGTTGAGTCCAAATCCACAGCCAATAAGCTGTTAGGTATAAATGCTGGTAGATTGAGAGAGCACAGAGAAGAAATCGGCGGAGAGTATACCATAGTTGTTACCTCGCGTTATGTGCCTGCGACAAAGCGTGATATTAAAGGTACCCCTATTGTTATCGTATTGGCAAGTACTTTTGCTGAATATTTGTACAACCACATTTTCCATGAGATTAGGGATATTGACTACAAGGATTTTGACGACATTATTGTCAACAACTTGGGTACTGACATAAGTCAGCAAATCTCTGATTTGACACTCAATAAATTTGCAACAAATTGAGTATGAGAGTATGCAGTCTCTTTAGTGGGATCGGCGGAATTGATCTCGGATTTGCCCAAGCAGGGTTTGACATTGTTTGGGCAAACGAGATAGATAAAGGCGCAGCGGCAACCTACAAACATAATTTAGGGGCAAATACTATTGTGGTAGGCAACATTAAGAACATCAATGTTAGGGATATCCCGAATTTTGATGTTTTAGCCGCAGGGTTTCCCTGCCAATCCTTTTCAACGGCCGGAAGGCAGCGAGGCTTTGATGATTCACGCGGCAATCTGTTTTTTCAAGTTGTCAGAGTGGTAGAAGCTAAAAAGCCAAAAGTGATTTTTTTGGAAAATGTAGAAAACTTAATCGAGCACGACGACGGAAAATCCTTTTTGACCGTATACAATGCATTGGCACCTCTTGGATATTCTTTTAAGTATAAAGTGTTAGAGCCTTGTGAATACGGAAATGTTCCTCAAAAACGAGCACGCGTTTTTATTGTGGGGTTTTCTGACGATGAGCTTTGCTCAAGATTTTCATTTCCCGAGCCCATTCCGCTAACCCAAAATTTAGAGTCCTTGTTTGATCGTAGTGTTAAACATAGTGATTGCTATTATTATACTGAGACTAATGCGCATTATGAGGGGCTTAAAAACCTTGTTACAAGGAAGGATTGCGTATATAGAATCTACGATTTCGGAATATCCCAAAAGGCGTATAACATATGTCCGACCTTGACGGCATATATGGAAGTTTGTAATCATGAGCGTGTTCCGATTATTTTAGACGACTATGGTATCAGACGATTGACTCCATATGAATGTTTGAAGTTACAAGGATACCCAAATGATTTTGAATTTCCGCAAGGAACTACAATGCGCAAAGCTTATAAACAAGTTGGAAATTCTGTTTGTATTCCTATAATCAAAAGGATTGCGGAACAAATAGCAAAAGTTGAATTATATTGAGTGGATTTAAGTCAATGCTGTTTGACTACAACTTTATTGTAATAAGCGTACGCATCCGAGGCAGCTTCGCCTATACTTTTTGCCCAACCGTGACCGCAATTTATGAATTTATTATTCTTATTTTTTAAAATACACCAGGAATAGTATGGAATTTGATTGAATGTTTCTGGTATCAAACCTATGCTAATGCTGTAAATAGGAATCACCTCGCTAAAAGGAGTGTAATGATGATAATATTTAATAAAAAGACACAAGAAGAAATTGACAATCTAATTGAAATCGGGAAAAAATATACCGAAGGTGTCATAAGCGAATCTTTATTGATTGATGTAATACAATCATTAAGAAAAGACCCGCAAAAAATCGCTGACACCAAAAAATATTTGGAAACGCAGGGAATAAAAATTGTTTCGGATTTGTTTGATGTCGAAGATGTCGAAGAAACGGCAGATGGCGAGTATATTGGACAAATTAAACCATATGATCCATCTCAAATTGATATTTCCCCCAAAAATCAATCTTTAGACATTTTGCTTGGCAGAATAGAAAATGATGAAATAGACATGATGCCTGATTTTCAAAGAAAAGCAGGTTTATGGACACAGCAACAAAAGAGCCAACTTATAGAATCTCTCATTTTGCGAATTCCGCTTCCAGCGTTTTATTTTGACGGTACTGACAATGATCGGTGGATTGTCATTGATGGACTGCAAAGACTTACTGCATTGAAAGAATTCTTCTTGGATAAAACATTAAAATTAACAGGATTGGAGTTTTTAAAAGACCTAAATGGTGTTGGGTGTGATAATATGCCCAAAGTATATTTGAGAAGAATGAAAGAGACACAGATAATATGTTATATTATCAATCCGGGTGCTCCTGTTAATCTCAAATATAATATTTTCAAACGCATCAATACAGGCGGATTGCATTTGGAACCACAAGAAATTCGTCACGCGCTATTTCAGGGATACTCGACAAGCTTTTTGAAAAAGTTGGCTGATTGCGATACATTCAAGACGACAACTGGATATTCCATACCTACCGATAGAATGTTAGATAGAGAGTTTGTTCTTAGATTTATTGCATTTTATGAGTTAGGGGTGGAAAAATATAACGGCGTTATAGATGACTATCTGAATGAAGCAATGGAACTGATTAATACCAAATACAAGTGTAACATTTCATATTCTGAAGAAATTGAAAGGAAGTTTATGCTTGTATTGGATACGTGTGAACAATTATTTGGTAGATTTGCTTTTAGAAGAATGCCCGATAAGACGAAACGTAGAACTATAAGTAAAGCTTTGTTTGAAACATGGACATCAATATTGGCAAAGTATTCCTTGGACGATTTACAGCTCTTGGTAAATAGGAAAGAAACTTTGGAAGCCCTTTATATGCCTATGTTCACAGAAGATGATGAATTCTATAATTCGATTGGTAGTGGTAAAATTTCTTCGGTAAGAAAGAGATTTGACAAGATACAGAATTTAATAGAGAGGGTGTTGAAAAATGCTTGATAAAATATCGATGACTAATTTTAAGTGTTTCTCTAATTTGGAAATCCAATTCAGCAACCTTAATATTTTTTCCGGATTGAATGGAATGGGTAAATCCACAGTTATACAAGCGTTGTTGCTTTTGAAACAATCAATAGAACAAAGTGAGCCATTAAAACGTGTCTTTCTTAATGGTAAATATGTTGCATTGGGAACAGGACAAGATGTTTTGTTTGAAAATGCTACTGATGAAAGCATCGAATTAACATATTACGAGGACGATGTTATTGTGCCCCTAAAACTTAGATACGAACCTCACTCTGATGTCTTAGTATTAAACGACGATATTTCTAATTTGTGTCCTACGTTCAATGCGGATTTTGAATATTTAAATGCTGAGCGATTAGCACCTAAGACAATTTACGAGAAATCAAGCCAATATGTTAATAACAATCAACTTGGAATATATGGGCAATATACAGCACATTATCTCTCTTTGCATCAAGATGATACCGTGGATATCATTGATAATGCTCCCTATAAAACCCTAAAAGATGGAATACAATACTGGTTGAATGAAATTTCGCCGAATGTCAAACTTAATGTTTCGGAAATCAGCAATGCTGATTTTGCACAGATAAACTATTATTATACTGGTTTGCAAGATTCAACAAAGACCCGTGAATATCGTCCTACAAATGTAGGTTTTGGCATATCCTATATTTTACCCATCATTACGGCTTTGCTTAAGGCTAAAAAAGGAAGCATATTGGTTATCGAAAATCCAGAAGCACATCTTCATCCTCGTGGACAAAGAAAAATTGGCGAGTTGATTTCACAGTGTGCAAGTCGCGGAGTGCAAATCTTTTTGGAAACACATAGCGACCACGTTATGAATGGTATAAGAATTTGTGTTAAGAAGAATGTTATTGATCATGACCAAGTAAAAGTTTATTTTTTCAGTAATACAGAAGCTTCAGAAGACGGTTCTCATAGCGTAGAGATGCCTCGAATTTTGAGTAATGGAAGGTTTGATTTTTGGCCAGATGGCTTTTTTGATGAGTGGGAAAAAGCATTAGACGAGATTGTGTAGGGGTACATATATGCAATTGACATTTAATGAATTATCACTATCTAAAGATGTATATCGTAAGCAAGAAGTTAACAGCATTGTAAGTGAGTTCTTAAAAACTTATTCTGCATTACAGACAGCATACCCTGGATTTGCAAGAACTGTGTGTACACCAATTGATCTTAATAATATTGAGTTAGTGCCAGGATATTATATAGCTGAGTGGCGTAATTCCAAAGAAGTTGATCGAGATGATGTCAGACGATTTTTGGGTATTTGCCAAAGGCAAAATATTACTACTCCAAACTATAACGATAATATGTTAGTCGAATGCCAAGGAAATACTGGCGACGGAATTCAAATGGCATTTGAACAAGATTTCCCGATTATCAGTTTCGCCTTTTCAGATATATGGAAAAACTCTAAGATTGCTTGTAAAATGCACGATTTAGAAAAGGACGAAGAAAATACAATTGAGTTGATTAATTTCTTCAATTCTACAAGAATATTAGAGAATCTTGAGTGGATGAAATTGAGACTGGAAAAAGGATTGGATGCAATTAAAACACCTACTGATTTTTTTGCAAACTATAAGAGCTTATATCCGTCTCTATGCTTTCACGACAATGCCTTAAAGCAAATGCAAAATCAAGTTAATCCAGTGAATATCCCCACAATTGTGGAACGATTAATGATATTGGAACAATACTTTTCTACTTGGGATGGAGGAAAGTTTGAGCGAGATGCATTTCCTAACAGACTTATCTCTCCTGAGTCTACTAAGACGCTAACGGATTACGAGGCACAACATACATATGAATGGAATGGCAAAGATATCCTCGTTAGTTACCACATACGATATACGGGTGGAGACATACCGGGACGTATTTATTTTTATCCCGACAGTTCAACCAAAAAAGCAATTGTATGTAGTTTAAATTCTAAACTTCCTACGGTTTCTGATCCCAAATTCAAAAAATGAATATCTTATAGCCGCTATCAAAGCGTAATGACCACGCCGCGATAGCGGCTTTTTCTTTTTGCTTGCGGGCGGTAAATTCTGAAAATAGGGGCACGGTTTTGCTTTTTCCAAGGCTTCTATATGAAGGCATTTTTGAAAAGCGCCTACGAATTTGCCCTTTGCCAAGGCTATTAAGTAGAGAATATTTTCGCTCACCCCGTTTAGTTTTGGCATTTTCCACGGCTACTAAGTGAGAGGTGAGGTTGTAAACATATTTTGAATTTTTGCTTTAGAGGGTGAACTTTTTCTCAAAAACCTACTTTTACATAAGTAGAGGGATAAATTTTCAAGATATACCCCCAAAAACGGCAGTTTTATGGCAATAGATGAGGATATTTCTTTGAAGCCTTAAGTTTTGCTTCTTCTCAAGGCTATTAGTTGAGAGGGGTGTTTGTAAATATACTTTTAATTTTCAAAAAAGCACCCTACCAAAACACCATTCTCGTGGCTATTAAGTGAGGAAACTTTTGCAAATCACCCCACCAAAAACCTCTTGGAGTTACCTTTGTATTGTAGAGGGTAACTCGTAAACAATTTGTAAATTGAGTTGTTTTTTGGTTGTGCAACGCCTTCTGAATTCCTTTGTATAAGTGAGGGGTATTGTAAAAACTTTCGAGAAAATTTCAAGCAACTTGCCCTTTGTGCCTCGTTTCGTTGGCTACCAATTGAGGGGACATCTTATCATCGATCAACGCTAATCTTGCGTATCAAGTACGCTTCTTTCTTACATATCGCGCCTTAAAAATCGCAGGAAACTACCGTCCGGGAAGGAGAAAAATGGGCTTCGCCTTGCGGCTCGGAGGTGCGATACCGAGTGGGTATCCTCGCCAACAATTGATGCTTGCAGAGAGTCCGTCACTCTTAGCAAGCACTGCCTTTGTCATTACAACGGCGCTTGGCTTGCTTTTGTGTCTTTCACTCTTAGCAAGCATTGGATTTGTAATGACAAATCCCTTTGCACGAGTGTCCGTCACTCTCAGCAAGCACTGCTTTTGTCTATCCAAATGTGCTCGCTGCGTGTCTGCGACTCTTAGCAAGCACTGCTTTTGGACGCCCAAAATCAACTTGCCTTAGTGTCTATCAGTCTTAGCAAGCATTGGAT
>JBGVRO010000030.1:0-7418 GCA_045128515.1 Eubacteriales bacterium
TATGGATGAGGAGTACTACACTAAGCTTGATGATCAGCTGATTATTAAGTCAGCCGACAAGGTTGAGTGTTACATACTTGGTATAAAAGCTGGGGAATATAAGATAAAAATCAAGGCAGAATGTGGAACTACTGTTGCGACCAAGGAGATTGACAATATAGAGGTTGCAGCACAGGACCGTAGCGGTTACGCTCACTTTAACAACAACGAGGGCGTTGGTGCATATAACAACGACGGTACTATTAAGGCCGGAACAAAGATCGTTTATGTTACCAACGAGAACAAAAATACCGTTACCCTTGAGATTAACGGAACAGAATACGTTGGTCTTGTAAACATTCTGCAGGCACAGTACAAGTCTGATACACCTATGCTTGTGAGAGTTATAGGAAAGATTACTACAAATCAGTGGAATTATAAGAACGCTGAGCCTCGTCTTTTTGATAACTCAAATGCTGATCCCACATTTTTTGAAAACACATTCTCAACCGAATATGGCGAGAATCTTGCTAATCTTATTGTAAAAATGAAGTTTAACGGTGGTATTAACGGCGCCGGACAGACATATAATTACAAAACAACTCCCGACGGTCTTACCGACGTAAGAATTACTAACGGTGGAACAAGTACTACAATTTATAAGGGAAGTGATTTCCCTGCATTAAAAGGTAAGACTGTGTACGAGGACGATTCCTACTACAATATGCTTGAGGTAAAGGGGTCAAAGAACATTACCATTGAGGGTATTGGTACAGATGCAGAGTTCTTCCAGTTTGGAATTGGATTCGAGGAATCAAGTAGCATAGAGATCAAGAATATTGCATTTACAAATTATCCCGAGGATGCGCTTAATTTCCTTGGCGGTAACAGGTCCGATCTTGCAAATTACGGCGGTTATTGGGTTCATAACTGTACTTTTAACCGTGGATATAATGCGTGGGATATCTCGGGTGAGCGCGATAAGTATGCAGGCGATGGTTCTATTGACTTTAACAATGTTTCTAGTACTACACTTGCATACAACAAATTCAACGAGTGTAAGAAGACTATGCTCTTTGGTAGCGGTGATTCTTCCGCATGCATGAACTTCACCATGCATCACAATTATTTCTATAAGGTTGAGTCAAGACTTCCTCTTAGCAGAAATTCTAATATTCATTCTTATAACAATTATTTTGACCAGTGTAAGAACTGTGCTAGTATAAGAAAAAATACTTATTTATTCAATGAGGCAAATTATTATAACGGCTGCTCAAATCCCTTTGGAATTGATTCCTCGGCGGTAAAATCCTATGGTGATATTTTCATAGATTCTAGCAAGGGAAGTGCTGTCATAGCAACTTCTCGTAATCAGGTTGTTTCTAATAGCTGCAAGCCGGATAGTAAAACTAATTACTCAAAGTTTGATACAGACCCTACATTGTTCTATTACGATGCAGAGTGTGGCATAAGTGATGTAGATTATCTGCTCTCTGCAGAGGACGTTCCGGAATTCGTAACAAAATATGCAGGCGCAGGTATCATGGTACGTTTACCTTAGTAAAGGAGAAAAAACATGACAGGAAAAGAAAAATTTATTGAAATTTATAACAAATACATTACTCGTGAGGGAGCAGATAAGCTTTTGGAATATCTCCTCTCTCCCGCATCCGATTTCTTTGTTGCTCCCGCAAGCTCCAGATTCCATTGCTCATATGAGGGTGGACTTTGCGATCACTCTATAAACGTATATGAGTGCCTTGATTCCTATCTTAAGTCGGACAGAGTAAAGCAGAATTTCGGATTTGAGTACAGCGATGAAAGTATTGCTATCGTATCTCTGCTTCACGATCTGTGTAAGGTGAATATTTACAAAAAGGGCTTCCGTAACGTGAAGGACGAAAGGGGAGTATGGCAGAGAGTTGATACCTTTGAGTATGACGACAGACTTCCTTACGGTCACGGTGAAAAGAGTGTTTATATCATTTCAGGATATATGAAGCTTACTCGTGAGGAGGCGTTTGCAATCAGATACCACATGGGTTATTCTTCAACCGAGGATGCAAGAAACGTTGCCGCGGCATTTGAGATGTTCCCACTTGCGTTTGCGCTTTCTACCGCGGATAGCGAAGCAACATATTTCGTTGAGTCTAAGGATAAGCTTATTTAAGAAAAGTAAAGACCTGCAAGGCATTGCCTGCAGGTCTTTTTTATTGCTGAAATTTGTTCTGCTCAAAATTATCCTTTGATTATTCTGCAACAAATAGGAACGGATATATATCCTGACCGCCGTCTACATAGTAGGCTTCAACTAAGGGATAGGTGTTGAGCATATACTCGGCGAGCTGATCTCTCTCTTCTATCGTTGCGTCTTTACCGTGGAATATGGTGATCATAAATCTATCTGTATCGGTGAGAAGTATGTCAATAAGACCGTATGTGGAAACCATTTTGTCAGGGCCAGAAATAACAATTTCCTTGCCTATAATACCCATAGTATCACCGTCTGTAATATGCACACCGTTCATATCAGCATCTCTTACGGCAGGGGAAACGTAGGCAGCAGTTATTCTGCCGATAGCATCGTTTGCTTCGGCTATAAGATCATCAGGCTCGGAGAAATCAAAACTCATAGAGGACATGGCAACGTATCCTGCGCCAATGCTCTTGGAGGGAATAACGTATACTTTGGCCTTTTCATAGATCTCTGCAGCCTGACCTGCAGCCATAATAATGTTACCGTTATTTGGGAATACAAAGATGTTTTCCGCATTGATCTTATCGAATGCGTCGATAAAGTCATTGGTTGAGGGATTATTCGTTTGTCCACCATCAACGATCTGGTCTGCGCCAAGCTCACGGAACAGGTTGGATATGCCGTCGCCGTTGCTTACCGCAACTATACCGTATTTTTTCTTGGGTATTTCAACAGGCTCTTCAATCTTATTTTCCTTTTCCTCTTTTTCGATAAGACTGCTATGCTGAAGGGACATATTTTCAACCTTAACCGATATAAAATCACCGCGCTTTAGCATATAGCGCATAATTTTATCCGGTCTTAAGGTGTGAACGTGAATTTTTACAACCGATTCGGTTTGGAATGCAACGATTGAATCACCGTAGGAAGCGAGATATAGCTTAAGCGCGTCAAGATCAAAGGGATATTCTTCGGTCTTTTTATTTATCAGCTGAACAAGAAGCTCGGTACAGTAGCCGTATTCCATAGTGCTATCCGGACCAAAGCCTCCTTTGTTAATCGCTATGGGCTTAGCATTTGAGAGCAGGGGCGTGTCATTATCTTCGATCTCTTCTCCGTTGAGAACACGGTTAAGACCGTCAATGATGTACAATAGACCTGCTCCACCCGAGTCAACAACACCTGCCTCGCCAAGAATGGGTAGAATTTCCGGTGTACGCTGAAGAGATGCATTCATTTCGTTAACAAGGTCGGAGAACAATGTCTGTACGGTACTTTTTTTAGTAACTCGGCTTACTGCGTACTCAACTGCCTCACGCGCAACGGTGAGTATTGTACCCTCGGTAGGTGTCATAACCGATGTGTACGCCTGCTGAACACCAAGCTCTAATGCGTGTGCAAGCTTCTTGGCGTCTGCGGTCTCCACGTTTTCAAGTCCCTTTGCCATTCCGGCAAAGAACTGGGAGAGAATAACTCCGCTGTTTCCTCTTGCACCGAGAAGCATTCCTCGCGAAGCAACTCTGAGTACCTCTGCAAGATCGTCGGTATCTATGTTGTCAAGCGATGCAACACCGCTCTCAATGGTCATAGACATATTGTCACCTGTATCACCGTCGGGAACAGGGAATACGTTGAGCTTGTTTACTTCATCAGCCTTGGCATGTAGCTCGGTTGCGCCGCCGCGAAGCATTTTGGCAAATAGATAACCGCCAAGCTGCTTTATGCTCCATTTTTCACTTGCTTTCTTCTCGGGTTTTGCCGCAGGCTTTTTCTCGCTCTTTGCCTTTTCTTTTTTAACAGGAGCTTTTTTCTCGGCCTTCGGAGTCTCCGTTTTCTTGTCGGGGCTCTTTTTATCAGGATTTTCGTCTGTTGGTTTCTTCTCCGATTTTTCCTTGGGCTTTTTATCCTTTTCTTTATGCTTCTTCGCAGACTTTTCTTTGTCTGCCTTTTCCTTTACCGGCTTTTCCTTGGTTGTTTTTTTCTTTTTTTCGTCACCATTGTTTTCAGGCTCTGTAATATTTTCCTCAATTTTGGTGGATTCAACCACAACGGTATCGTCTACGGTTGCTACCGCTTCGCCTTCCTTAAGGACCTCAGTATCGTCTATATTTTCGGGAAGCTTTGCTTTTTTCTTTTTAGCAGCCTCCTTTGCCTTTTTGGGTTTTTTCTTTTCACTTTTCTGAGGCTTAGACTTTGCCGTTTTTTCTTTTGCAGGCTTCTTTGCGGCGGTCTTTTCCGTAGCCGCCTTATCCTCTGTGTCCTTTGCTTCGCTATTTTTCTTTTCTTCAGAATCGGACTTGTTTTCAGCCTTATGCTTATCCTCCTTTTTCTTGGGAGGTTTAGTCACCTTCTTAACCGTTGTTTTGAATAAAGATGCTTTTTTAGGCTTTGCAACCGAAGGTGTATCATTATTTTCTATAGTGACTTCAGTATTGATATCTTTATTAGTATCAGACATAAAAACTCCTTCTGTCCTGCGACAGTGCTATGTGTTATCTCTCCTTTCCAACAAAGAAGAGTGCTATTGTGCCGGGACCGGAATGAGCCCCGATAACGCTACCAACGCTTGTCATCAGCTTGGCTTTTGCGTTGTGTTTTTCTTCAATATGTTTTTTTAGCCATTCGGCTTCATCTTTACAGTCTGCGTGCGAAATATAAACCTCTTTTGGCGCAGTGTCATCGTGCATTTCACCGTATTTGTCGGAGAGAGCTATGATCGACGTTTTTCTGCCTCTGATTTTTGCAAGATTTACGAGACGCCCATTGTTGTCAACGTGTAATAACGGCTTTATACCCAGCATATTTCCAAAGAATGCTGCGCTCGGGCTGATTCTGCCACCTCGTTTAAGATATTCAAGATCGTCAACAGTGAAATACTGGCAGATTTTATGCTTTATTGAATCAGCGTATTCTTTTGCCTCGTTTATAGATGCACCCGATTTTTTCTTTTCCAAAACCAAATCTATAAGCAGGGCAATACCTGCTGACGCGGCAAGAGTGTCGACTGTAATTATCTTTCTTTCCGGATATTCATCGCTGAGCTGCTCTGCCGCAAGTCGTGCGGAATTGTAGGTGGTGCTAAGCGCCGATGAAAAACCAAGATAAAGAATATCATACCCTTGATCTAAAAGCTTCTTAAATCCCAAAGCAAAGCTCTCGGAGTTTACGGCAGATGTTTTTGCAATCTGTCCGTCGCGCATTTTTTGATAGAACTCCCTCGTTGGCATCAGGTTATCCGAATACACGTTTTTACCTCCGTTAAAGCTGAAGGAAAGCGAGGAGTAATAAACACCTCTTTTACGAAGCATTTCGGGATCAAGGTCACAGGCGGAATCGGTATAAATTACGTAATTATTCATTCTATTCTCCATACTAACAAAAAATAAGATATATTATTCATTGTTTGCATTTTGAAATAAAATAAATCATCGAAGAAGATGGAAATATGACAAACTATATCATAATGACATTCTTCTTTAGAATATTATACTATAAAAAGGCTGGTTTGTCAAGTTTTTCATATGAACGGCAATAGAATTCGGATTAATTACAACAATTTTTTGTTGTAAAGGTATTGATTTTTTAATTTAAATGTGTTATACTTTATAGGTGCGAAATAAAGCAAATCTATTTCGAAAACTCAATACGCAGAGGTATCGAAGCGGTCATAACGGGGCTGACTCGAAATTTTGTAGTCACTTTGGAACCTCCCACCTTAAATCCCTTGATTTATAAGGGTTTTCCGCAGTTCAAATACAACTTAATACGTTAGTTCTCTCCTACTGTTCTCTCCAATTTCCGAGGTTGAATAAGAACAGTAGAGAGCTAAAATAAACACGGAGAGATATCGAAGTGGTCATAACGGGGCGCACTCGAAATGCGTTTGAGAGCAATCTCACGAGGGTTCGAATCCCTCTCTCTCCGCCACACCGAGCCTGCAAAGTCAATTTGCAGGCTCATTTTTTTCGCCTTTTTTCGACTTATGAAACCGTGGTCAGAGCCGCCCTCATTCCCGTCACCATAGCTTCGGCGGAGTTGAGTTTGGAGTTGTAGTCTAAGTGTGCATAGATGTTTGCTGTTGTGCTGAAATCAGAGTGTCCAAGCCATTCTTGAATTTGCTTCATCGGCACACCGTTCTTTAGTAGCAAGGAAGCGCAGGTGTGACGGAGATCGTGAAATCTGATGTGCCGCATACCGTGACGTGCAAGGAGCTTCGGAAAGGCTTCGCTCAAATAGTTTGGTGGAATGATATTGCCCATTTCATCGACGCAGATATATTCAAGATATTTCGTATTGTAGCAGCTACCACATACTCTCTTGTATTCTTCCTGCATCTCCCATCTTTGCAAAAGCAACGCTCTAAATTGAGGTATCAAAGGGAGTGTTCTGCGGCTCGACTTGGTTTTCGTCGTGTCGGTCGCCACTTCTACCTTCTTGCCGTCGATTTTGCAAGATGTAAGTGTGTGCTTGATGGTGATGGTATTCTGCTGAAAGTCGATAGCATCCCATTTGAGTCCGAGAACCTCACTACGGCGAAGTCCGTAGAAAGCTGCCAATACGATTGGCAATTCAAGCTTCGTTCCTCTCGCCACCTCAAACAAGTCTTGTATCTCGTCCTCGGTGTAGAAGCTGCCTTGAAATTCGTTCTTCTTCGGTCTGTCCACCTTATCCACGGGGTTGGAAATAATCAAGTCTGTTTTGACCGCATATTTCATAGCTCTGTGAATGATTGCGTGATAGTGGATGACCGAGTTAGCCGATACTCTTTCAAGCTGAACGAGGTAGAATTTTTGAATATCAGCAGCCGTTACTTCGGTGAGCCTACGCTTCAACGGCTTGAAATAAGGAATGATGATTTTATTCGTCATTTCCGCATAAGAAGCGTATGTAGTGAGTTTGATTGTGCTCTTGGCTATTTCAAGCCACATTGCGAGAAAGTCCACGAACATAATCTCGCCGGAAAGCTCGACCGCTTCTTCCTCAACCTCGGGTACATAGGTCTGTCGGGTTTTCAAAAGCAATGCTTCAGCCTTTTTCTTGTTGCCTTTCACCACCATTCCCGTGGGTATCCACTTGGTTTTGCGCTTACCGCCCACGGTGTAGTTCAATACCATATAAAAATAACCTTTTTTCTCTTGCAGATGTCCTGCTACCATAATAATTACCTCCTTAATGTAGTAGCACGAATTGGACACTTGCCGTTGACCACCCTCATTATATCACGGTGCGCTGCAAATGTCCA
>JBGVRO010000031.1:0-51401 GCA_045128515.1 Eubacteriales bacterium
CTGACCCAGAAGGTAATGTTATTGAAATTGGTTCTTGGGATAAACCATATGAAGAGAAAGATAAATAGAGGATAAAATTATATCTTTGAAAGTAGAGCGACAACTTTCAGTTTGACGGAGAGTCAAATTCCAATTTGTCGAGAAAACACCATAAAATAGAAGCCACGTCTCAAACGAGTCGTGGCTTTTTGTGTGCCCTGAAAGTCTATCTGTTTTTCCTGACAAGCACTGCATTTGTGGACACAAATGCAAGAATACGGCATACCTCTTTCGAGATATACCGTATTTCTGAAAACTGTCCTTTAGAGCACTGCTCTAAAGATTTTCGTCTTTTTTCTTTTATTTTGACAACTTTTATTTGCAAATGTGCTTAATTCTATCAAAAACAGTTGTATTTGTTCTGCCGTGAACAAGAGGTGTGATGGACACAAAGCCGTCTCTCACACTGTCGGTATCAAGCTCGGGGTCGCCCTCGTTTTCACTAACGATATATCCCGTCTGCTCCCAGATGTCATCACCGAGATATTTGAACTCGTCGTGGAAGTATATACCGCCCTGCTTGGTTATTCTGATCTCGCCATGTGCGTTGGGAAGGTTAACGTTGTAGAGCATATTTTCATCAAGCAGATTATTCTCCATAATGAAATTATAAGCTCTATCAAGATGCGCCCTTGCGCCGTCAAGAGTCTTGGGATCTGTGGAAAAGGCGATGCCCGGGATACCGAGTCTGCCGCCCTCAAAAATTGCGCCTGCAGTACCTGAGTAAACGATGTCCTTACCAAGATTAAATCCGCGATTTATACCCGATAAAATAAGATCGTATTTCTCATTCATGCCGAGAACGGCAAATCTGATGCAATCGGCAGGAGTTGAATCCATAGAATATGCTCGCACACCATCCATAAGATCAACCTTTTTGATCTCGATAGGTCTTGTAAAGTCGATAGCATGGCTCTTGCCACTCTGCTCTACCTTTGGTGCAACCACGGTAACCTCGCCTTTTGTTTTCGCCCATTCGGCAAGCAAGGCTATGCCCTCGGCAAATATTCCGTCATCGTTGGTTATAAGAATTCTCATAGCCAGCCCTCGTTATTTTCCTTAAATTCCTTAAGTCGTGCGTCTGCGTCGGCAATAAGCTGATTCATCTCATCTACCGAGTAAACGGTTGCACCTGCAGCGCAAGCGTGACCGCCACCGTTGTACTTTTCACCGATGCAGTTGATTGTTACAAATCTGGAACGGAGACGAACTCTGATGCTGCCGTCATCGTTGTCGATAAATGCAAGCCAGATAAGGCTGTTCTTGATAGAGTCCATCAATGAAACCGAAGAAGAGGCATCCTCCTGTGACAGACCGAACATCTGCTGCATCTCCTTTGTAACGTGAAGATATGCAACACCGTTCTCGGTGATCTGCATCTGTCCGTATGCATACGCCTCAAATTTATAGAGGTGGAATTCCTTCATATAAAGGTTTGCATACATAGTATCGGTGTCTATACCAACGTCAAGAAGCATACCTGCAAGGCGCATAGTCTCACCCGATACATCTCTAAATCTGAATCTGCCCGAGTCTGTTACCATACCGCAATAAATATAGGTTGCCGCCTGGCTGTCGATCTTAAGCTCGTCCTTAAAGGTTGCATAGAAATCTGCTATCATCTCACAAGCAGAGGATCTCTCCTCCTCAACCCACATAGGATCGCCGTAGGGAGCAATATTGATGTGGTGGTCGATCTTGATAATTTCCTTACAGAGAGTGAATTTCTGGTTAGATACTCTCTCCATTGTTCCGGTGTCAATTACGATAGCAAGAGCATCTTTGTACTCCTCGTCGGCAATAGGAGCATCCTCTGTGCCGAGGAATGCCATATACTGAGCGAAATCGCTATTCTGGAGAAGGATCTCCTTCTCGGGATATGTCAGCTTCAGAATTCTCTGAAGTCCCTTTGTAGAGCCGGTTGCATCTCCGTCGGGTCTCTTGTGACGGAAGATGATGATCTTGTTATATTCCTTGATTTTATCAAGTATTCTCTTTTTGATCTCGTAGTTCATTTTATACCTCCGTAGTTTGTGCAATAAGATCCGAAAGAAGCTGCATTGCCTCCTCCTTATCCTTAAGGGTAGCGCCACTTGCCTTCTGATGTCCGCCACCGCCGTATTTTACTGCAATGGGATTGATGTTGTGTGTATTGGAACGAATCTCGCAAAGCACTCCGCTGTCGCTTTCGGTAAAGTTGACCCAGCTATCAACGCCACGGATTTCGCCCATTACGTTTACCATTCCGCGGGACATTGTGAACACGTCTGCGCCGAAGGAATCAGCCTCTGCCTTATCTGTGTAAATGTATGCAACCTTTGGGGTAGCGAGCTGAATTTTAAGTGTAAATTTAGCTCTCAGCTGAATAAAGAAGAGCTCGTCCGCATAGAGATTCTTGTAAATATCGTTAGTCTCAAACTTGCGCTGCATAAGGAAGGATGCAACGCGGAAGGTCTCGGAGCTTGTAGAATCATATCTGAATCTACCCGAGTCGGTTATCATTCCGGTGTAAAGAGCCTTTGCAGCAACGGGAGAAACAACAAGCTGACAAGCCTCTGCCATAGCAGCAACAAGACCGGCACAGCTCTCGTAAGAGGTTGCGGTTATCTCCTCATCGCATATCTGCTCAACGAACAGGTGATGGTCCATTCTTGCGGTTGCCTCGGCGAGAATGTATCTGTCGTCCGAAATAAGAGCCTTTGCCGAGGTGTCAAGCACGATTGCAAGAGCACCGCTGTAAAGCTCGTCTGCGATCTCATCCATAGGTTGAGTAAGCATAAATGCATATCTGGGGGTCATATCTCCCACCATATAAACCTCTTTTTCAGGATAAGTATCCTTCAAAACGTGATAAAGACCGATCTGGCTACCGAGCGCATCTCCATCGGGATTTTTGTGACGGTGGATAATGATTCTGTCGTGCTTTTCGATCAGAGCAAGTATCTTTTTAAACATTTCAAATCCTTTCGGGCCATATTAACCCAGTTTATCATTAACACAATCATTATATCATAACAGGACAAAAAATGCAACCGAAATTTTTTTAAGACTTTTTCCTTCATTATCTTAATTTGGCTATGATTTTTTTCTACTGCTAACCAATCTCAATCGCTAAAAAACACATTACCGATTTTTACAACTGAAAGTGGCTCTTAAAGTACCAATTTTACACCCTGTTTTTTGTCTATTTTTCACAAACTTATGTTCAACAAATCGCTTAAACATGTTGACATTAATAATTTTAAATGTTAAAATATTATGAGACCGAATGTAATTTGGTGCGCGCCCGTAAAAAGGCGGAAAGGATAAGCGTAATTATGATAGATTCAAAGAAAAATTTTGGCTTTAGTCACAAGAGTGGAATTCTGATGCCCATCAGCTCTCTGCCCTCGGCATATGGAATCGGCTCTTTTGGCAAAAATGCATACGACTTCGTTGATTTTCTCTCCGAAACAAAAACGAAATGCTGGCAGGTTCTGCCTCTTAACCCCACCTCTTACGGTGACAGCCCTTATCAGTCTCCTGCGGCAATAGCAGGCAACCCCTATTTTATCGACCTTGACATTCTTGCCAAGGCAGGTTTGCTTACCAAGGAAGAGCTTAAGGAAAACAGACACGACACCGTCAGAGTTGACTACGGTTGGTTGTTCAACACCAGATACCCCCTGCTTCGCAAGGCATATGCGAGATTCCTTGAGAAGGGTGGCGACAAGACCGCGGCATATAAGAAATATTTGAAGAACAATACTCATTGGCTTCCCGACTACTCTCTGTTCATGGCTCTCAAGGCGCATTACAACTATGCGGTGTGGACATCCTGGGCAGATCAGCACAAGGACGTAAAGCAGGCGAGAGCTTGCCGAGCAGAGTTTGAGGCTGAATGCGGATTCTGGGAATGGGTACAGTATGAATTCTCCGCCCAGTGGCAGGCACTTCTCGCCTATGCGCACTCCAAGGGAATTCTTATCATTGGTGATATGCCTATTTACGTTGCACACGACAGTATGGACGTATGGCAGGCTCCCGAGCAGTTCCTGCTCGACGAGGACTTCAACCCCACCGTTGTTGCAGGCTGTCCCCCCGACGGATTTTCTCCCGACGGTCAGCTTTGGGGCAACCCCATTTACAACTGGGATCTGATGGAGACCGACGGATTCTCCTGGTGGCAGAAGAGAGTACAGGAGAGCTTCAAGATCTACGACATTCTCCGTATCGACCACTTCAGAGGTTTTGCAGGATATTACAACATCCCTTACGGCGAGGCTACCGCCAAGAACGGCAAGTGGGACAGCGCGCCCGGTATTGCGCTCTTCAGAACGATTGCGAGAAACTTCCCCAAGGCAAAGATCATTGCCGAGGACCTTGGCTTTATCACACCCGACGTTGTAGAGCTTCTTAAGGATTGTGGATTCCCCGGTATGAAGATTCTTCAGTTCGCATTCTATGATGACGATGCAGAATATCTTCCCAGAGTATATCCTCACTCCAACTGCGTAGTTTACTCGGGCTCTCATGATGCAGACTGTACCAAGAGCTGGATCAAGAACCTTTCCGAGAGCGCAGTTAAGGCGAGATTCAAGAAGGAATGTCCTTCGAGAAAGGGTCAGAGCCGCACCTACGACGTTATCGAGCTTGCTATGTCCTCTATTGCTAACCTTGCGGTAATTCCCATGCAGGATTATCTTGAGCTTACCAACGAGGAGGGTCGAATGAACACTCCTGCGGTTGCAGAGGGCAACTGGAACTGGCGTCTGTCCAAGAGATACAGAACCGCATCTCTTACAAACAAGATCAGAGAGATGACCGAGCGCAACAATCGCGCTACTAAATAATTTTGTGTAATATTATTATTAATATTAAAATTTTCAACATAAGAAAGGAAACAAAAACATGACCAAGCGCATAATATCTCTTGTTCTTGTATTCGTTATGCTTTTCGCTATCTGTGTCAGCACAGTATCCTGCGCACAGCTTGAAGAGTTTATCGGCGAGGAAAACCTTGGCGAGGATTACTTGAACAAATATTATCCCGACAGAAACAACGGCGTTGCAGACGGAGGCAATAACAATTCCGGAAACAACGGTAACGGTGGAAGCACCGATTCTGCCAGCACCGGCGAACACGCAAGCTATGCCGAAAAGAAGGAAGGCTACAACCTTATCACCTTCTTCTGGAACAATCCTCTTATCAAGGATATGTCCAACTGTGACCTTTGGTTCTGGTACGGTGACGTTAGCGATGCTATCGTATGGGAACCCTGCGAGTACGGCGGAAGAGTTACACTCAGCGTTCCTGAGGATGTAACCGAGGTTGGATTTATTGCTCGTAAGTACTGCACTCAGCCCGGTAACGGATCATCCTGGGGTAATGCAGAAAAGGACTGCGGTCCCGATGACCTTTTCGCAACAATCGAGGGTGATGAAACGTTCATCTACCTTAGAGGCGGCGCAAGCGATTCTAACCAGTACCACAGCCCCGACTACGGTAAGACCCTTACAGTAATCAAGAAGTTCAACATGGTAGGTATTACCGACAGCCACACACTTGAGTATTACATAACTCCCGCTACCAAGCTTTCAAACATTAACCAGATTAAGGTTATGGATGGCGATAAGGAGCTTGCTATCACCAAGGTAACAAACCTTAACAAGACCACCAACTCCGGTAAGATCACCGTTGATGCAGATCTTGATATTACCAAGAATTATACCATCCACATCGATGGATTTGGTGAAGTAGTAGCAACTCCCACCAAGGTCTTCGATTCCGAATGGTTTGCAGAAAACTATCACTATGACGGCACAGATCTCGGCGCAACCATCAATGCTGATGGAACTACTACCTTTAAGGTATGGGCACCCACCGCTTCTAAGGTTGTTCTTAACCTTTACAAGGAGGGTGGTAAGGATAAGACTAACCCCGAGGATAAGAGCTTCGATATGACTCGCGGTGAAAAGGGTGTTTGGACCTACACAGCACCCGTTGGCCACGGAACATACTACACCTACTCTGTTACTACCTCTGTAGGTACACAGGAGGCTGTTGACCCCTATGCAAAGTCTGCAGGTGTTAACGGTGACCGCGGTATGGTAGTTGACCTTGCTCTCACCGATCCCGAGGGATGGGCTAACGACCAGAAGTTTACTACCGGTATTGACAGCTATTCCGATGCTGTTATCTGGGAAATCCATATCAGAGACTTCTCCAACACCATTAACTTCGGTAACAAGGAAGCTAACGACAAGTATCAGGGTAAGTACCTTGCCTTCACTCAGGAGGGCCTTGTTAACGAGCACGGCATTCCCGTAGGTATTGATTACCTTAAGGCACTCGGCGTTAACTTTGTTCACCTTCTTCCCTCTTATGACTATGCTACAGTTAAGGAAGAGAATCCTGACAGCGGCTTCAACTGGGGCTACGATCCCAAGAACTATAACGTTCCCGAAGGAAGCTACTCTACCGATCCCTACAACGGTGCGGTAAGAGTTAAGGAATACAAGGAAATGGTTATGGCTCTCCACGAGGCAGGCATCGGCGTAATCATGGACGTTGTTTACAACCACACCTATGATAAGAATGCTTGCTTCAACAAGATAGTTCCTAACTACTACTACAGATATAAGCCCAACGGTGCTAACTCCTCCGGATCCGGCTGTGGTAACGATACTGCATCCGAGAGATACATGTACGGTAAGTTTATGGTTGAATCCGTAGAGTATTGGATCAGCGAATACAACCTTGACGGCTTCCGTTTCGACCTTATGGGTCTCCACGACGTTAACACAATGCAGAAGATCGAGTCCACAGTTCACGCAATTGATCCTCAGGCTGTTCTTTACGGCGAGGGCTGGACTATGATGCAGCACTCCTACAACAAGACTCTCAGAGCTGCTACTCAGGACAACATTAACCGTATTAAGGCTACCAACGGCGGTATCGGCGCAATCGCAGTATTCAACGATATTATCCGTACAGGTCTTAAGGGCGAGGATAATGATACATCCAAGGGTTACCTCACCGGCAAGACCGATGATTACACCAGAAGAAGAGTTCTCTTCGGTGTTAACGGTGGTGTTGGTTCGGGTGCAGGTGCTAACTGGAGCACTCCCACCGCAATGGTAGTTAACTACATGTCCGCACACGACGGTTCTACCATCTGGGATAAGCTTGCTATCTCCAACAAGTACGACAGCATTGATGAGAGACTTAAGATGAACCGTCTCGGTGCTACCATTCTCTTCGCCTCCAAGGGTATCGTATTCTTCCAGGCAGGTGAGGAAATGCTTCGTTCTAAGCCTAACAGCGATGATCCCAACGGCTTTGACCGTAACAGCTACAGCTCCAGCGATGCTGTTAACAACCTCAGATGGGATAAACTTACTCCCACCTCTAACGAGTACAAGATGTTCCAGTACTATGCTGGTCTTTGCGCTATCAGAACCAAGATCGACATCTTTACTAACAACACTTCGTTCACAACCTATGCTCACGGCGACAACTCCGGATTCTCTATCGTAATCGAAGACGGAAACGGCGGCAAGGCATACGTTATCGTTAACCCCGATGCAAGCAGATCTATAAGCTACACCCTTGACGGTAGTTATCAGCTTATTTGCGATGGCGAAAAGGCAGGAACATCCAGCATTCGTACATGCAGTGGTACAATTTCCATTCCCGCTCGCTCTGCATACATCCTCGTATCCAGCAACCTTCTTCCTTAATACAAATAACAATGCGTGACTGCCTAAAAACAGTCACGCAGGAAAAATATTTGGTTAAAGCAAAGAGGCTGTCTCAAATGCAAAATTTGAGACAGCCTTTTCAGTTTGATAGAGGGATAGTCAGATTTGAGGAAAATTTGTCGTTTGTGATCGTAGCGAAGCGTCCTGAGAGTGTTAGAAAACGATTGATAATCGTTTTCCCTCGAAGGTGACCGAGTCGCAACGAGACGCTGTATATACATACAGCGAGAGTTTAGCAAACGGCAAAAGAAAAAGTCCATCTATTTTGAAGAAATCCGTAGGATTTCAACCTAATACTGTCTCATTTACAAGTTTTCGCTTGATTTGAGACCTTTTTTGTTTATTGTTGGACTTTTTCGGTTTTACCAAATGTGACAGCCCTTTTTTATTTATTACTTTGCAAAGAACTCTACAACGTCCTTTGCAAGTCTGTCGGGACAGTCGACCATAGGAGAGTGACCGCAATTCTCATAAGGAAGAAGGGTTGCAAGCTCGCCAAGTGCATTGTAGTTATCAAGCACCATGTAATCGGGAACAACAATGTCCTTCTCTGCCATAGTAAGCGCGACGGGACACTTGATGTTCTTGATAGTTCCGTCACCCTTGCCATAGGGAGTATACTCATCAGACATATTGAGAGTTGCAAGAGCCCAGTCAAGGTCAACAAGGTTTCTCTGCTTAAGAGTTTCACTCATCCAGAGATCGTTCTGTTCTCTGGTGGGCTTATTTACGGTATAAATAGTAGCATCCCAGATAGAGGTCATCATAGCAGCATCACCCTTCTCAAAGATAGCAAGCACGGGAGCAACCTGCATAGGATCTTGTGCCATCTCCTCCTTGTTTGCATAAGGCTTGCCGGTGGACTGATAATTTTCCTTCTTGTAAAGAGGATAACCCTTAAGACCTGCGCCCTCAATATCAAAGAACTTCTTAACCTTATCGGGATACTTTGCGCAAAGCTTAAGGCTTACGCCACCACCGTTTGACCATCCAACAAGATAGTAGCTGTCAATTCCGAGAGCCTCGGTAAACAGATTAACGTCGTCTGCAAGCTCCTCGAGAGTATCAAAACGGTTGTTGTAGCTGGAGTCACCGAAGCCACGAAGGTCAACGGCAATACATCTGTACTTGTCCTTAATACGGCTGATAAGAGGCTCGTAATGGATAGAGGAAGACATATTTCCGTGTACCATAACTACAACGGGACCCTGTCCAACGTCAAGGTATGCAAGCTCCTCTTTGCCTATAGATATAAATTTCTTTTCCATAATAATTCTCCAAAATCAGATTTTGATTTCTTCGTCAAGAAGATTGGTAAAGCCGAGAACAAGAGCGGTAAAGGATGCAGGATCCTCATACATGCTGGCGTGTCCTGAGCCGTTTATGGTAACGTAGTGACTGCCCTTGATCTTCTCATGGAGCAGAATCTGCTCGGTAGGGGGAACGAGTCCGTCCTCAGAGCAAGAAATAATAAGAGTAGGACAGCTGATTTCACTTACTCTGTCTGTGTAATCATAGTTACGAGAGCTGTCGGTAAGTCTGATAAGGCTCTCAAGCACGTCGGGACGGGAGAAATAAGGAATAAGCACTCCCTCTCGTCTGTCCATCCACGCCGACTCTCTCTCATAGAACCCGGTGGAGTAAATAACCGGAATGGTTGTGAGATAATAAGCCTCGCCTACACCTGTTTTAGCAACAGCATTCCATCCGTCGCCTATTTTACGCAGCCAATCCGACGTACGCGCGCAGGTGTTGGCAAGAACAAGGCTTCTGAGTCTGTCGGGGCGCTTTACGGCATACTGAATGGCAACCTCGCCACCGTAAGAGATACCCATTACGTTATATTTTTCGTATGGAAGAAGATCAAGCAGAGCCTCAAGAGCGCCAACCTGAATAGAGTGGTCATAGCTCTCGGTCATTCTCTCACTCTGACCCTGATCAAGAAAATCTACAAGAATTGCTATATTGTTACGCGAAAAGTTAGGAATAAAGGACTTCCAGCTTGCGCAGGACATCATTATTCCATTGAGTATTACGAGAGGCTGACCGTGGTCACCGTGAACCTCGTAATAAACCCTTTTACCTTCATAAAGAAATTCTGCCATAGCGCACCTTACTTAACGATAATACCGAGAGCAATAGCCTCTGCTCTGATCTGCTCTCTGAAATCGGGATGAGCAACAGAGATAATACGCTCTGCGCGCTCTGCAAGGCTGGTACCGCGAAGGGATACGCAACCGTACTCGGTTACAAGATAGTCAACGTCGTTTCTGGAAAGAGAAACTGCCGCGCCTGCCTTAAGCTGACAAACGATCTTAGAGGTCTCAACTCTCTCGCCGGTCTTGGGATCCTTAACCATTGCGGTAGAGTAAAGCGCGATAATAGAACGACCGTTCTTGGACTTCTGTGCGCCAACTGCGGTATCAGACTGTCCACCTGTGCCGGAGAACTGTACAGAACCGATAGACTCGGATGCACACTGACCTGTAATATCAACCTCAAGGGTTGTATTGATAGAAACCTGGTTGTCATTCTGCATGATGGTATAAGGATCGTTTACGTATCCACCGTCAAGGATCTCAACCGCAGGGTTATCGTCGATAAAGTCGTAAAGCTCCTTGGTACCCATAGCAAATGCGGCAACCATCTTACCGTTGTTGATCTGCTTGCACTTACCGTTAATGACACCTGCCTTAGCAAGCTTTACCATTCCGCTGGTAAGCATCTCGGTGTGAACACCAAGGTTCTTCTTGCCGTAAAGGCTTGCAGCAACCGCGTTGGGAATACCGCCGATACCAAGCTGAATGCAATCACCGTCGTTGATCATATCGGCAATAAGTCTACCGATAGCAAGATCCTTTTCGTTAGGCTCAACGTCAGCGATCTCGGGAATAGGATAATCAACCTTAACGAGATAGTCAACGTCATCTACGTGAAGCTGAACGTCGCCGAAGGTTCTGGGAGCATTGGGGTTGATCTCAAGAATAACAGTCTTTGCCTTCTTGATCATCTGCATCTCATAAGTATTAGAAATAGAAAGAGATACGTAGCCGTGCTTATCGGGCATAGATGCGATACCAACGTAAATATCAGGCTCACGGTAGAAGAGTCTCTTCTTTGCCGCAAGGTGAAGGTGGTTGGGAATAAAGGAAATGTTGCCGTTCTTGTGCGCCTTTCTGAGAACGGGGGTATAGAACCATCCCTCGGTAGTAAAGCTTTCCTTATACTCGGGGTTTACGATAAACTCATATGCGCCCATAGGAAGACAGTTGGATACGAGAACACCCTTCACTCTATCAGCGATGGTGTGAAGATTGGTCATAAATTCTCTGCCCTCTGCCGAGCCAAGACCGGTTACGATATAATCACCGCTCTTTACAAGCTCAAGCGCCTCATTAACAGATACATACTTTGCCATAGTTATATCTCCTTTTTAATTATGTTATATTTCATACGTCTTTGACGTGTTATATTCAAATTCAGTTCTTGTTGTATTAAGTAGTTGTTGAAACGTTTTTTGTTATATCCTCTGCCCGTGTTGGGCAGAGGATAAGATCAGTTAAATTGATTACTTGCCGATAAGGGCTCTGTATTCGTCCATCGAGGTAAGAGGATGAACGGTCATGCTGGATGCTACGTGCTTACCGTCGTTAGTAACGGTATTGGTATCATAGAATACTGTAAGAGAGAAGGACTGAACGCCTGCGCGCTCGCCATTCTGATAAGAGATCATGTCTGCCATTGCAACCTGGAACTTCTTAGACTCAAGAATATCAACAAGGTTTGCTCTGGTAAGCTCCTTGCCCTGAGCTTCCATCTCCTCAAGTGCCTGGCAGAAGAGGTTACCGGCAATGTAGCCTGCAAGTGCGTAGGAGTTATAACTCATACTGAAGCCGTCATCACGTCCAATGGAAACAACATAGTTGTAAATATTCTTTGCAACCTCCCAGTAGCTCTCGGTAAATCCGGGAACACCAAGTACGTTGCCTGCCTCATCCTTCTGAAGCATCTGAGGAACAACCATGCTATAATACTTGTAGAGAGCTGCATCCTTTTCGTTGAAGTAATAGTCAAGGCTGGTTATATCAAGCCATGCCTGAGCATATACAGTCATCTTAGAGAGGATGTTAAGACCTGCCTCGGTCATAGTGTTGCCCTCATTGTTGAACACAGCTGCGTTAGCATTGTTATAGGTGGTAAGAACGTTCTTGTCGTAGTTTACGTTTGCAAGCGCTGTAAGAGCGGAAATGAAGGGAGTACCTACAACGGTAACGATAACCACGTCACAGCCTACCGCCTGAAGAGCAGATGCAGCTGCAGAATAGTCGTCTGTAGTAACGTTCTGATAGATAACGTTGGAAAGACCGGACTTCTCTGCCTCAGCCTTAATACCTGCGAGCATCGCCTGGCTCGCCTCATCAGAGTTGGATATTACGCCAACCTTGGTTCCGCCAAGACCACCGAGATATGTCTCACCCTCAAAGGCGGGAGCGAACGCACGAAGGATAAGCATCTGACCCTCTGCCTGGTTAAGAGGCTGTACGGGGAAGATACATCTGTCACCGTCCTCGGTTGCATTTGCGTTAAAGAGTACGTTGTTACCTGCGGCAGCATATACCATAGGAACACAGTTTTCCTTAAGAATGTCAATGTTTGCCGCAACCGCATAGGTTCCGTAGTTACCTACAACAGCAAAGATCTCATCCTCGTGGATAAGCTTTTCCATAAGGGTAACAGCCTGAGCAGTGTCACCCATATCGTCATAGTGCTTAAGCGCAACGGTCTTGCCGTTGAAGCCGCCCTTAGCATTGTAAGCTGCAAATGCAGCCTCTATACCAAGATTGAAGGGTACGCCGATGGTAGCAAGTGCGCCTGTAGTAGCAGCTGTGTTACCTACGTAGATAACGTCACCCTCATATACATCGGTGCTGATACCATCGTTTTTGCCGCCGGGTTTACAGGAAGCAAGTCCGATGCAAAGCACAAATACAAGTGAAAGCGCAATGGCTTTTAACATAAGGTTTTTCATTGTGTTTCTCCTTTAATAATATTTACATTTCTCATTCGGTGGAATGAAATAAATGTTAAAAAACAATTTTTGCTTTATTTAAGCAAATTAACCGCCAAGATATGCGGCAACAAGACGCTCGTCCTTAAGCAGATCCTCTGCCTTGCCATGCATACTGATTTTGCCAAGCTCGAGAACGTAGGCATAATCGGCGATCTTAAGAGTTGCGAGAGCATTTTGCTCTACTATAAGAATCGTTGTACCCTCTTCCTTGATCTTAAGGAGTGTTTTGAATATGTCCTTAATGAGAAGAGGTGCGAGACCGAGAGAGGGCTCGTCAAGAATAAGCAGCTTTGGGCTTCCCATAAGCGCTCTGCCAATGGCAAGCATCTGCTGTTCACCGCCCGAAAGAGTGCTGGACTGCTGCTTTGCTCTCTCCTTCAGTCTGGGAAACAGCGTGTATACTCGCTCAAAGTTGCGTGCGAGCACTGCCTTATCCTTAATATTGTATCCGCCAACACGGAGATTTTCCTCAACCGTAAGACCTACAAGCACGAATCGTCCCTCGGGAGATTGCATAATTCCCTGCTTTGCCACCTTGTGGGCAGGCTTGCCTGCAATATTTACTCCGTCAAACACTATCTCACCCGAGGTAGGCTTTAAAAGGCCGGATATAACCTTCAGTGTTGAAGTCTTGCCTGCACCGTTAGCACCGAGAATGGCTACGATCTGTCCCTCTCCAACCGTAAGGTCTATTCCCTTAATGGCGGAGATCATACCGTAATTCAGCTTCAGGTCGGTTATTTTAAGAAGTTCCTTCATTTAATCGTCCTCCTCTACACCGAGATAAGCCTCTTGAACGGCTTTGTTCTTCTGAATTTCCTCGGTAGTGCCTATTGCAAGCATCTGTCCGAAGGATATTGCACATACGGTATCACATACGTTCATTACAAGGCCCATATCGTGCTCTACGAGAAGTATGGTAACGCCGAATTCGTCACGAATTCTACGTATGGTTTCGGTAAGCTCCGCAGTCTCCGAATCATTAAGACCTGCCGCAGGCTCATCCATGATAATAAGCTTCGCATCAGCCATCAATGCACGGGCAATCTCAACCTTCTTAAGAATACCGTAAGGAAGACCGAATGCCAGCCAATTAGCGTAGGACTCAAGACCCATAAACTTAAGAATACCCATAGCCTTCTGTCGCATAAGCTTTTCTTCCTTTTTAAGAACAGGAAGTCCGAGCATATGAACGAGAAGTCCGGAGCGATAGGATCTCGTGGTTGCTATAAGGAGATTATCCAAAACCGAGATCTCCTTTACCAGCTCAATATTCTGGAATGTACGGGTAATACCCTGCAGAATAATGTCGTGAACCTTATAGCTTCGAAGATCAACCACCTCACCGTACTTATTCTCAAAGTACATATCGCCTCCCGTAGCATCGTAGAAGCGAGTGATACAGTTGAATACGGTGGTTTTACCTGCACCGTTAGGACCGATAAGGCCGAATATCTCGCCCTTCTTAACGTCAAAGGTGAGATCGTCAACAGCCTTAAGTCCGCCGAAATACATTTTAAGTCCCTTTACCGAGAGAAGAACGTCATCAGCGAGCTGACGCTTTACCGCATCGGACTTATTCTCATTGATCTTTGCCGAAACAGCCGCAAGCTTTCTCTCTAAGGATGCGCGTTTTACAGCCTCAAAGGATGAATATTTTTCATCAAGCATAGCTTTCATCTCGTTATAGGTCGCTTCGAGCTGACTGCGAAGTGCCTCGTAAGCCGAAGGATCGCCATTTTTGTTCTTAGAGATCATAGCAGCCTTATTGGCTTCAAGCTTTTCTACGTACGCTGCTCTCTTTGTAATCAGAGCATCGTTTTCACTCTTAAGAGTGTTAATCGCTTCCGACCAATCCTCGCCTGATTTAATGGACTTGAAAATGCTCTTTGCAGCCTTATGATTTGCGGCTCTGTGGGAAAGATACATCTTCACGTCATACTGCTGAAGCTTGTCATCCATCACCGCCGCTGCATAGTCCTGAACGTAGCAGGTTTTTGCAAGAGCTGCAAGTTTTTTGTTGGATTTAATGATTATTTTGTCAAGTATACGTTGCTTTTTAGCCTCATACGCACCTTTAAGCTCGGAAAGCTCGATATTTATCCAATCGTATTCCTGACGAAGCTTTATGGTGCGCTGAGCGGTAGAGGGTGCAAGCTTATCCAAGATTTTTGCCATACTTTGCCTCCCTCATTTTAGTTCTGAGAACCTTTATTTTTGTCTTTGCCTCCAGCATCAGCTGTGCAAGTCCGCCGGGGTAGAACATTACCACGAGGATAACGAGAATACCCGAAACGAAGGTTATGATTACGGGGTTCTCTGCGAGGAACTTAATATTATTAAGAACTACGGTTTGAAGGCCGTACATAATAAAGCTGCCAAACACAGCTCCCCATATGGATTTATATCCACCGATAATTACAGCCGCGAGAATATTAAGCGAGGTAATGAGAGCATAGAAGCCTGTTCCCTGCGATGCCATCGCATTTCTTACCACAAGCATAAGCATCGTACCGGATATAGATGCGTATACGGTACAAATGATGAATGCAAGCAGGCGGTATTTCATAAGGCTGATACCCATTGCCTGCGCAGCTGCCGTGGAGTTTTTCATAGCCAGCATTGCTCTGCCTGTGGGGCTGTTAATAATGTTACTGGTGATTATCATAACGATCGACAGCAACACAACGACCACGTACAGCGAGAACTGACGGGTAATAGTAAATCCGAGTATAACGGGATTCTTGGTGAAGGATATCTTATCCTCAAGCACCATATAAAGGTTACGCAATATCTCAGAAAGACCGAGAGTAAGGATAACCAGATAAATTCCCTCTATACGAAGCGAAATAAAGCCTACTATCGCACCGATAACGATAGCAACGAGAATCGCCACAAGCACAGCGAGAAGGAAGGGTAAGCCCGACTCTGCCATAATGTAATAAACAGAGTAGGTTCCTATGCCGATAAATCCGCCTGTGCCGAGAGATGCAAGTCCCGAATATCCCATAAGCAGACAGAAGCCTACCGCCGCAATAGCGTATGAGAAGGTAGAAGCAAATGCAGATGCCCAGGAATAAGGAAGTACCTTTTCAATAGCAAGATTACCTACAACCACCATAACGACTGCAAAGAGCAGTATCTGAGCCAACGGGCTCTTTACAACGCCCTGAAGCTTGGAGGTAAGCTTATCCTGCTTAACGGTGTTTTTACCAAACAAGGTGTATTTTTCAAAGCTATTCATATCATTACACCTTCCTTGCTATTTTTTTACCGAAAATGCCCTGAGGCTTGAAGAAGATGATAACGAGAGCAACCGCATATACAATTACCATCGACCATCCGGTAAGCTCGGGATGACCCATAACGTTTACGAGATACTGCACAAGATTGTTCGCAAGAGGAATCATCAATGCAGCGAATACAGGACCGTAGAACGTGGAGAATCCACCGAGAATACCTGCCAAAAAGGCATAAACCTGATAGTTTGTCATAAAGTATCCGCCAATAATTGTTCCCGAGGATGCGTTTATCGTAGCTGCAAGAGCTCCCAGCGCACCTGCAAGACCCCATGAAATAGCGGTTACAACGTGGGTATTTATACCCATCATTCCTGCGATATACTCGTTAGAGGCTGTGGCACGTACCGACAGACCCCATTTGGAGAAGCGGAGCAGCAGGAAGATAATCGTAATTACCGATACGGCAAGTGCAAGACATACAAGCGAGTTCTTTGTAACCGTGGCAATACTGCCGTCCGACAGAGTAATGGTAATATTACCCTTAACAAAGCTCTTGAATGCAGGGTCACTAAGTCCAAAGATAAGAGGAATAACACCAACTACTATGGAAATAAGACCCATCGTTATAATCTGTTTACCGAGCGCGTTAACATAGCGTCCGTTACGGAATATAACAACGTCAACAGCCACCGCAATCAGCATAGCCGCAACCATTCCTATCGGAAGGCTGAGCCAAAGCGATAATCCCGCATTGTTAAGCATTTCGGCAACAACGTATGCGCCAAAGGCTGAAATTACGCCCTGAGCAAAGTTGGTGGTAAAGGATGTTTTAAAGATCAGTGTGATCGCCATCGTTACCAACGCCGTAATACACATCGGGACTATCGAGCCGAAAAGTGTGTTAAGAAAATAAGCCATAAAAGCATTTTTCCTTTCTTAAAAAGGAGTGAGTTATAGTATTTGATATAACGGGGGTGCATAATTTTGAGCGAAAATCTTCGCTTTCAGGGTACAAGACATAGTTTCACGTCAAACCCTGAAATCAAAGAAACGCAGTGTTTTTCACCAAAATTTAGCCCCACTTAATGATATTCGCAGCCCATGTATATCCAATACCTGCAGCGATCATACATACGGTGCTGCCCTCCTTAACCTTACCCTGCTGAAGAGCAAGCTCAAGAGAAAGGATCTGGTCGATCTGACCGATATGACCGTAATCCTCAAGATAGATGGACTGATCCTCGGTAAGACCGAGATCTGCAAGCATAGCCTTGTGACCGGAGCGCTTGATATGAAGAATATCAAGGAAATCAATGTCAGCGCGAGTCATATCGCTCTTACGGAGAGCCTCGTCAATGCAGTGATACCAGTTAGGCATGGAAACGGTGTTAAGAAGACCCTTCATCTTGGGAGAATCCATAAGACGAAGCATACCGAACTCCTTGTAGTTCTCGGGAGTAACAGGCTCGAGAATACCGCCAACCTTAGATCCGCAGGTGTGAACAACAGAACCGTCGGACATAAGATGAGTGCCGAGAAGAAGGTTCTTGCCATAGTTCTTCTTAAGAAGAATTGCGCCGCCGCCTGCACCGAGGTTAAACATGAAGGATACGCCGCTGTCGGTGTAATCAAGGAAATCGCAGTTACGGTATCCACCGCAAACGAGAACGGTATTAACCTCATCGTCTGCAATAAGGATATCCTTTGCAAGCTTCATAGCAGAAACACATGTGCAGCAACGGTTCTGAACGTCAATACCCCATGCATTCTTTGCACCGATTCTGTCCTGAACGTAGCAGGCAGAGGTGGTAAGGGGATATTCCTTCCACTCCTCGGTGATACAAAGGATAACGTCGATCTCAAGGGGATCAACACCGCAATTTTCAAGGCACTTAAGTGCTGCGAGAGCACCCATCTCCTGGGTTCCGTCGCAAGGATCGGATGAGGGAATGTATTTCTGATTTATACCAAGCTTTGCTCTTACTGCATCCTCACTCCACACGCCACCTGTGGCATCGGAGATCTCCTTTGCGGTCATTATTTTCTTAGGAAGGTATGTACCAATACCAACAATTCCTACGTTTACCATAGTATTTTCCTTTCTTTTTGCAAACTTAAATTTGCATTATGAGCAATTTTTGTTATTTTTTATATTAGAGGCGCATACCGCCGTTTACGGAAAGCACGTGACCTGTCACATAGGATGCATCATCGGATGCAAGGAAGAGAGCCGCCTTAGCAATCTCCTCGGGCTGACCAAGTCTGCCGAGCATCGTAAGACCTGCGAACTTCTTAAGAAGATCCTCGGGAACGGTCTTCATCATATCGGTCATGATATAGCCGGGAGCGATCGCGTTTACTCTTACGGGAACACCCTTTCTTGCAAACTCCTTAGCCCAGGTCTTTGTAAGACCGATAACGCCTGCCTTGGAAGCGGCGTAGTTAGCCTGACCGATATTTCCGTACTCACCAACTACGGAAGAAATGTTGATAATGCTTCCGCCACCGATCTCCTCCATAAAGGGACCAACGTAACGGGTAAGATTGAATACGCCCTTAAGGTTGATGTCGATAACGAGATCCCACATATCGTCGGTCATCTTTCTGGTCATTGCATCACGGGTAATACCTGCGTTGTTAACGAGAATATCGATTCTACCGTACTTTTCCTTGGCATACTCGAAGAGGGCCTTACAAGCCTCGCTATCGGTAACGTTAAGCTGATAGAACTCAACGTTTTCGCACTCATAGGTAAGAGGTGCCATATCAACCGCGATAACCTTTGCGCCTTCTCTTGCGAAGGTCTGAGCCATCTCGCCGCCGAGACCCTTTGCTCCACCGGTAACTATTGCTACTTTATCCTGTAATCTCATTGTCTTTTCACCTTTCTTATTAAATATTTTTGATGATCACTGCAGTACCCATACCGCCACCGATACAGAGAGATGCAAGACCGTAGGTCTTACCGCTTCTCTTAAGCTCGTGTGCGAGGGTAACAAGAATTCTGTTTCCGCTTGCGCCTACGGGATGACCGAGAGCGATCGCGCCACCGTTTACGTTACAACGTGCGAGAATGTCCTCGCGGCTCTCACCGTGCTCCTCGGAAAGAAGCTTTACAACGCCGAGAGACTGTGCCGCAAATGCCTCGTTAAGCTCAAGAAGCTCGATTTCCTGCAGCTTCATTCCTGCATTTTTAAGCGCATTTCTTACTGCAGGAACAGGTCCGAGACCCATAACGTCGGGCTCTACACCGCCCTGACCTATGCCTACGATCTCTGCCATAGGCTGAAGTCCGTACTTTTCAACAGCAGCCTTGGATGCAAGGATCACGAAGGATGCGCCGTCGTTAATACCCGAAGCATTACCTGCGGTAACAGATCCGTCGGGCTTGAATGCGGGACGAAGAGTGCCAAGCTTTTCAAGCGTGGTAGTACGGTTGATATATTCATCAGCCTCAAATACGAATTCCTTTCTACCCTGCTTAACGGTGATAGGAACTATTTCATCTACGAATTTTCCGGCATCCTGTGCGGCGATTGCCTTCTGCTGAGAGAGAATAGCAAAGCTGTCCTGCTCCTCACGGGTGATGCCAAATCTTTCAACGATGTTTTCTGCAGTAATACCCATGTGAAGACCGCTGTATGCATCGGTAAGAGAGTCATAGATCATATGGTCGATCATCTTCATATCGCCCATCTTTGCACCAAAACGGGTCTTTCCGGGTACGAGATAGGGAGCACCGCTCATAACCTCTGTGCCGCCGGCAGCTACAAGATCTGCTGCGCCTGCCTTAATGGAGAGAACTCCGTTCATAACAGCCTTCATACCGCTGCCGCAAACCATATTAAGAGAATATGCGGGGATCTCGATAGGAACGCCTGCACCGATAGCGACCTGACGGCCGGGACCCTGCTTGATTCCTGCAGGAAGAACGTTACCCACGATAACCTCATCAAGCCATGCGGGATCAACCTTTGCCTCGGAGAGCGCCGCCTTAAGAACCTGCGCACCGAGATATGTGGGAGAAAGATCCTTCAGTGAGCCGAGCATGGATCCGATAGCGCTACGCTTAGCGCTGACTAAATACACTTTGTTCATAGGGTTTTTCTCCTTATAATTATTTGTATTATTAAAATTTATTACAAAAGCTTATTAAGATTCTTAAGAACCGCTGCTGCGTCAGCAACGATACCAAGGTTGGCAACCTTGAAGATAGGAGCGTTCTTATCGGTGTTGATAGCAACGATAAATTCGGACTCCTCCATACCTGCGAGATGCTGAATAGCACCGCTGATACCGAATGCAAGATATGCCTGGGGACGAACGGTCTTACCGGTCTGACCAACCTGACACGCGTGCTCCATAACGCCAATGTCAACGAGAGCACGGGAGGATGCAACAGAGCCGCCAAGCTTGAGAGCAAGCTCTCTTGCAGGAGCAACGTCCTTAACACCACGGCCACAGGAAACGAGAAGCTTTGCAGTCTCGATCTGTCCGCAGGTCTGACACTCGCTGACTTCTTCAAGAACGGTTACGGCAAACTTGGACTCATCCCAAGCGATAGTTTCTTCAACGATCTCACCTGTTCTGGAATCATCGCGCTCAAGCTTCTTCATAACGCCGGGACGTACGGTAGACATCTGAGGACGGTGATCGGGACAGATAATGGTTGCAAACAGGTTGCCACCGAATGCAGGACGGGTCATATAGAGGTTGCCCTCCTCGTCCATCTCAAGCTTTGTACAGTCTGCAGTAAGACCTGTCTTAAGTCTTGCAGAAAGTCTGGGAGCAAGATCACGGCCGATGCTGGTAGCACCGAAGAGAATAACAGAGGGAGTGTACTCTCTTGCGATCTGTGTAATAGCCTGTGTATAGGGCTCGGTAACGAACATACCGAGTTTTTCATCATCAACAACGTGAACCTCATCAGCACCGTGTGCGATAAGATCTGCCGCCTTATTCTTAATCTTATGTCCAAGGAGGATAGCGCCAACCTTCTCGCCGGTCTTTTCAGCAAGCTCGCGCGCTACACCGAGAAGCTCAAGCGCTACGCTCTGAAGCTCGCCATCTCGCTGCTCGCAAAATACCCAAATATTATTTGCCATTTTCCTTACCTCCTTATATCATATGACGCGCCTTAAGTGCGTCAACGATTACCTTAGCCGCGCTCTCGGGATCAAGCTCGAGAGTCTCGATGCTCTTATCAAACTGCTTGGTAGCAGTGGACTTAACCTTTGTGGGAGATCCCTTAAGACCGATAGCGGCAGGGTCAACCTCAATGTCGTTAAAAGTGATAATACCGATCTCCTTCTCATCCTGATCAACGATATCCCAAACGTTCATATATCTGGGCTTATCAAGGCTGGAGAGAATGGTGATAAGGCACTGACCCTTAACCTCAAGGGTCTGATATCTGTCCTCAAACTGACGCTTAACGATAAGAGAACCGCGCTCTGCATTGTAATCAATAGCAGCCGCATAGGTGATCTGAGGAATACCGAGATGCTCGGAGATCTGAGGACCAACCTGAGCTGTGTCACCGTCGATAGCCTGTCTACCGCAGAATACAATATCTGCGCCAAGCTTCTTGATAGCGGCAGCAATAATGGTAGAGGTTGCAAGTGTATCACTACCTGCAAAGGCTCTGTCAGTAAGAAGGAACGCCTCGTCAGCGCCCATAGCAAGAGCCTCGCGAAGGGCCTTCTCTGCCTGTGCAGGACCCATGGTAAGAACGGTTACGGTCGCACCGCACTTTTCCTTAAGCTGAAGAGCTGCTTCAATAGCAGTCTTATCGTCAGGGTTAATAATGCTGGGAACACCGTCACGCTTCAGCGTATTGGTGATGGGATCGATTTTAATTTCGGTGGTGTTAGGCACCTGCTTAATACAAACTATAATTTTCATATCTATTCACCTTACTTTCTGAGAAGTGCGCCGGAGATTACCATTCTCTGAACCTCTGATGTGCCCTCGTAGATCTCGGTAATCTTAGCATCTCTCATCATTCTCTCTATGGGATACTCACGGGTATATCCGTAACCGCCGTGAAGCTGTACGCACTTGGTAGTAACCTCCATTGCGGTCTCGGCTGCAAAGAGCTTAGCCTGTGCAGCATTTACAGAAAGAGTAGGAAGCTTGTTCTGCTTTGCGTCAACAGCAATGTAAACAAGAGCCTTTGCCGCAGCAACCTTGGTCGCAAGGTCAGCGAGAACGAACTGAGTGTTCTGGAACTGAGCGATAGGTCTGTTAAACTGCTTTCTCGACTTAACGTAAGCAACGGTTGCATCAAGAGCACCCTCTGCTATACCGAGAGCCTGTGCCGCAATACCGATACGACCGCCGTCAAGAGTCTTCATAGCGATCTTAAATCCGTCACCGCGCTTACCAAGAAGATTTTCCTTGGGAACCTTAACGTTCTCGAAGATAAGCTCGCAGGTAGAAGAACCGCGGATACCCATCTTCTTCTCTTTTTTACCAACAGAGAAGCCCTCGAACGCCGACTCAACGATAAACGCAGACATCTCGGGACCCTTGGGGCCCTTGCCTGTAATAGCGATAATTATGTAGGTAGAAGCATAACCTGCATTGGTAATGAAGATCTTGCTACCGTTAAGAAGGTAGTGATCATCCATTTCAACCGCGGTGGTCTGCTGATTTGCAGCATCTGTACCTGCGTTAGGCTCGGTAAGACCGAATGCACCGATCTTTCTACCGCTTGCAAGGTCGGGAAGATACTTCTGTCTCTGCTCCTCTGTGCCATATTCAAGAATAGGAGCAACGCAAAGTGACATGTGTGCCGAAAGAATAACACCGGTAGTACCGCACGCCTTGGAAATCTCCTCAACAGCAGAGATGTACATAGGATAATTTCCACCTGCACCACCGTACTGCTTGGGAACGATAATTCCCATAAGACCGAGCTTTGCCATCTTCTCTACCGTTTCAGCGGGGAAGCGCTCCTGCTCGTCAACCTCCTGAGCAAGAGGCTTAACCTCATTCTCAGCAAAGTCCTTTATCATCTGCTCAAACAGAATAGACTTGTAATCTGCCATTTTTCTATTTCTCCTTGAATTTTAGAATTTAACGGTTGCAACACCTGTGATAACAGCCTTGCCATCCTGATTATAGCAGGTGGTGTTAAGCTTAACGATGTGCTTATCCTCGCGGATCTCTGCGATCTCGCACTCTGCAGTGATGGTATCACCGAGAAATACGGGAGCGGTAAATCTGAGCTCCTGTCCAAGGTAAATAGTGCCGGGACCGGGAAGCTTGTTAGCAAGCACCGCCGAGATAAGACCGGAGGTAAGAATACCGTGTACGATTCTCTTACCAAAGATAGTTGTCTTGGCATACTCCTCATCAAGATGAATGGGGTTTGTGTCAAGGCTAACCTCAGCAAATGCTCTGAGATCAGCATCGGTGAAGGTCTTCTGTACAGATGCCTTCTGTCCTACGTAAAGTTCGCTAAATGTCATAATTTTTTCCTCCATTTATTTGAATATGAATATTATTCACATTTCTTATGTTAATATTATAACAAATTTAAATATGATTGTCAATATATTATATGTAAAAGTTCCTTTAAAAAAATATTTTGTTAATTTTGCATAAAAATGTTGCTTTTTCCTATTGCAAAAAGCCGAGAAAAATGTTATAATGAGGAGCATTCATTTGTGAAAATTTACGTTATTAAAAAGGAAATCAGCATGAAAGATAAAATCCTACAGGTCAAGGGCATAAATATTCCTAAAACCGAGCTTGGCAGAATAAAGATGGAAAAGCTGCTGTCCTCCTCGGAGGAGCTTTTTGCCACACACGGATTCTACGGCACGTCAATATCCGATATCTGCAAGCATGCAGGTACAGCGGTAGGAACCTTCTACATATATTTTGAGACTAAAATAGACGTGTACAGATACCTTATGGAAAGCTACAAAAAGGAAATCAAGGTCAGACTTGCCGAGAGCATTAAAAATTGCGATAACAGATACGACAAGGAGCGCGAGGGTATCAAATGCTTTATAAAGTACGCCGTATCCGCTCCGAACATTTACAATATCATATGGGGCAGCCTTTCCATTGACAAGCAAATGTTCATCGACTATTACGTTTCCTTTGCAAAAAGCTACTCCAGGGGACTTGAGTCCGACGGTGATCTGGCACTTCAGGACAGCGAATCTGTAGCATACATACTTATGGGTATATCCAATTTCCTTGGTTTAAAGGCTATGTTCAACGGTATGACCGACAAAGAGATCGACGACATGGTAGACAACACGGTAATGCCTGCGCTGACCGGTGGAATGATAAATAAAAAGATCCGAATTACCAAGGATTAAGTTATGAGCGTTTTAAAGAATAAATCATCATTATACCTTCCACTTGCTGTGATATTTATTACGCTCCTTTTGCTTACCGCAACGGGATGCTACGATAACGGACAGCAGAACAGCTCGGAATGTACAGACCTTAATAGCGACCATAAATGTGACGTATGTCAGGCAACAATAACCCGATGTAAGGACACCGATAACGATCACATCTGTAATCAATGTAATCAGATCTGTACGGAGTGCCCGACAGACAAGAACTTTGATCACGTCTGTGACGTTTGTAACCAACGTGTCGGCGACTGCTACGATAAAGATAATTCGCACGTTTGTGATTATTGCGGTCTACCATTCCCTGACTGTGAGGACCAAAACAACGACCATTTGTGCGATTTTTGTAACCTTAAGCTTACAAATTGCCAGGATTCCGATAAAAACCATGTTTGTGAACTCTGTAAAAAGAATTTGAGTTACTGTGAAGATACCGACCCTGCTGACCATATATGTGACTTATGTGGAGTATCTACAAGCATATGCGGTGACGAAAACAGAGATCACCTGTGCGACGTGTGTCTAAAGGTGCTTTCCGTCTGCGAGGACGCAGATCACGATCACCTCTGCGACATATGTGAAAAGGTGCTTACACAGTGCACCGACGAGCAGAAAAACTACGTTTGTGATATATGCGGATACCGGCTTCCTTATATTACCGTTGTAGCCGATGAGGGTTGCCTGGTAAATGATATGTCAGTTGTCGAGCAATATTCCGTAGGAAGCTGTCTGTACGTTACCTTTTCATACGTTGGAGACAATGAAAATACTATTAGCGAGTGGATAATCTATACCGATGACGGAAGCGAGTTTGCGAGAGTTAAACCCGGAGAAATATACGCTCTGTCATCTCCCGGAAGTTACTGCGTAACTCCGGTTTTCAGCTGATTTAAGACAAAAAAACGAAAGGAATTTTATCCCGTTATGGAATCCTTTATTTTTGCACTCAATGCCGTTGCCCCCATAATTCTTACGGTTGCAATTGGTTACTTGCTTAAAAAAATCGGAATGATGAACGAGGATTTTGCAAAGAAAGCAAACAAGGTTGTTTTCCGCGTTTTCCTTCCCACAATGCTATTTATGAACATTTACAGCATAGAGAATATTAAAGCGGTGGATATGGGGTACGTTATTTATTCTCTCATAGCCCTGCTTATTATATTTGCCGTTGCGCTTCCCTCGGTCACGCTTCTTACAAACAAAAAAGAGTGTCGAGGCGCGCTTTTGCAGTCGGTTTTCCGTTCAAATTACGCATTTATAGGAATTCCCTTGGCATCCTCGCTTTTCCCAAGTGAGGGCGCGGCGGTTGCTACCCTGTTATCTGCGTTCGTCGTTCCCGCCTTCAACATTCTGGCGGTAATCGCTCTTTCTATCTTCAACAACAACGGTGAAAAGCCGAATTTCAAAAAAGTGCTTCTTGGAATTGCAAAAAATCCGCTTATTCTGAGTATTGCGGCAGGTCTTGTAGCCCTCGGAATTCGCGCAATTCTTGTAAATGCCGATATTTCCTTCAGAATTTCCAATATCCCCGCAGTATGGAACACCATGAAAAATCTCTCAAGCATTGCAACACCTCTCGCCCTTCTGGTGCTGGGTGCACAGTTTGAGTTTTCTGCAATATCCTCCCTAAAGCGAGAGATAATATGCGGAACCGTTATACGTAGCCTTGTCGTTCCGATCCTTGGAATCGGAATTGCATTTCTCGCCTTTCGAAACAGCTTTGGCGGAGCGCAATTTGCATCGCTGATCGCGGTATTCTGCACACCCGTTGCCGTATCAAGCGTTCCCATGGCTCAGGAGATGGGCGCCGACGCAGAGCTGGCAGGTCAACTCGTAGTATTCACCACCATTTCCTCGGCATTTACGGTATTTGTAGCCTCCTTCCTTTTGAAGCTGGCAGGCATATTCTAAACTATAAAATTTTGACATACACTGTTTTGTAGGATAAATGCGGTTAAGAGTCGTTTTTAACCGCATTTTTGTTTTCCCTTTTATAATAATAAAGGAACAAAAAAACGATGAATGCGAAATCTTTTGGCTATTTTGTACAAAAACATCTTGTTTTTTTCTACGCGATAGGTTAAATTTTGCATATAAACATCAAAAAATCAAAGACACAAAACAATGTCTGTCAAAAAAATTAAGGCACTGTTATTGAAAGTAGTATAAAATTAGTAAAAATATATAAGGGGTATTTGGCTTAAAAACGCAATGAACAACTTAACCTTTAAGCAATATCGAAATATTGACCTCTCAATCTTTGCCCTTCTGCTTGTGATCTCCGAGGCGATCACTACCGTTGCAACGAACGTCTGGTTCGACGCTCAGCCGGTCGCAATTTCGACCACGCTGGTATTCATCTGTATCGTTATGATGCGATGGAGCTTTGGCGCGTTGATCCCCGCTTGTGTCGGCGGACTGGTATTCTGCATCGCATCGGGCGCTAATCCCGAGCAATATCTGGTTTACGTCATCGGAAACTGTGCAGCTCTTTCAGCCATGATTTGGTTTAAGATCTGGGGCAAGGATAAAATACGCGGTAGTTATTTCAAAACCTTTATCTTCGCCACCAGCGCATACGTTGCTATGCAGCTTGGCAGATGGTTGCTTTCGCTTCCCTTCAACGCAAGGCTTGATACACTGTTGGTTTATCTGCTGACAGATATCATATCTCTCTTGTTCACCGTGGTTGTAATGATGATCATGAAGAACACCGAGGGCATGCTTGAGGATCAGAAGGCATATCTCTTCCGACTTCAGCGCGAGCGAGAGGCAAAGGCGCAAAGCACCGTCGACGAGTACGGCGGATACGCACAGTAATTCACTTTAACTTAGTAAGATTAACAACGGAGGAATTCGTTTATGAAAAAATTTGCATCCGATTATCTTGTGTACGACGAGGCCACAGGAAAATATCACGAGGATCCGGAGCAGGCGGTCAGAGATGACGTTGAAAAGCATCACTGGCTGAACGTAGCACGTATAGTGCTGAAGGATTGGCGTCTGTACCTGATGCTTATCCCCATGCTTCTGGTATTCCTGTTCTGGAGATACTTCCCCATGTACGAGCTTCTCGGCGCCTTCAAGGTAAATGACCGTACTCTTGACGTAGCAGATCAGCTGTACGCAGGATTTGCCTTCTTCAAGGAGCTGTTCTCGGGCGTTGGCTTAAAGTCCACCGAATTCTGGAGAGCCTTCAGAAACACCTTCGTAATATCCTTCTACGGACTTTGCTTCGGCTTCCCGATGCCGATAATCATCGCGCTGTTCTTCAACGAGATCAAGTCGGATATTGCAAGAAGTATTTATCAGGTTGCTACATATCTCCCCAAGTTCATGTCCACGGTTGTTATGACCTCACTTATCACCATGCTGGTAAGAAAGGCATCTCCCATCGCAGGTATGGAAATGGGTATAATCTCACAGATGCTGGTTGCGATCGGTGCTATTACCCCCGAGGTCGGTAATGCAGGTCTATTGTATCAGCCGGAGTTCTTCCGAGCGATCTATCAGATCAGCGGTATTTGGGAAACTGCAGGCTACGACTCCATCGTATTCTTCGCCGCAATAATCGCTATTTCTCCCACAAGCTACGAGGCGGCACAGATCGACGGCGCAGGCAAGATGGCGCAGATGAGATACGTCGTTCTTCCTTCGATCCTCTCTACCATAGTTATTATGCTTATCACACGTATCGGATCGCTTCTTAACGTAGGATACGAAAAGGTACTTCTTCTTTATAACCCCGACATCTACGTTACCGCAGAGGTTGTTTCCGCATATGCCAACAGATACGGTATCGAGGGTACGGGTATAAGCATCGCGTCTGCCGCGGAAATGCTTAACAACGTAGTGGGTATGCTTCTCGTTATAGGAGCAAACACCATCTCGCGTAAGGCATCCAACGTTTCACTTTACTAAGAAAGGAATAGACGGATATGAAAAGAAAATTAGAAATATCAGAGCTTATATTCAAGATTTTAAGCTATCTGTTCCTCACTATCTTCGCAATCTGCTGTGTCTATCCCTTCCTCTACGCTATCTCGGCTGCGATAAGTGGTCGTGAGGCGGTTGAATACGGACAGATTGTTCTCTTCCCCAAGGATATTCAGTTCGAAGCATTTGAATCCATGTTTACAAGTAACATGTTCTGGAATTCCTACACAAACACCCTGTTCCTCACCTTCTACGGTACGCTCTGGGCAATGCTTGTAGCAATTCTCGGTGCTTACGCTCTCTCCAAGAAGAGATTGCTCTTCCGCAAGGGATTTAACTTCTTCCTCGTATTCACCATGTGGTTCTCTGCAGGTATCGTTCCCCAGTATCTCAACTACCTTGATACCCAGAAGGTGTTCCAGTCGATAGGCATCACAGATGATAAGTGGCTGGTCGTTATCGCCATGGGTATGGCGGCGATGAACATTATCCTTCTTCGTAACGCATTCGAGGGTGTTCCCTCAGAGATCGAAGAGGCGGCAATCGTCGACGGCGCTACCGAGATGCAGGTTCTTACCAACGTATATCTCCCCATGTCCAAGTCCACCATTGCAACGGTCGCGCTCTTCTTTGCGATCTCCCGTTGGAACGGTTACTACTGGGCAAAGCTTATGATCAGCAACTCAAACGAGCATCCTCTGCAGGTGTTTATCAGACTTCAGCTCGAGAAGTTCCAGGACTCCGAGCAGATGGTTGGTTGGAACGAGGTTTATGCAACCGACTCCGCAATATACGCTCTTATCGTATGCTCGATCATTCCCATCCTCATTATCTACCCCTTCATTCAGAAATACTTTGCAAAGGGTGTAAATATGGGCGGTGTTAAGGAATAAGTAAATATTTCTTTACATTATTACTACTTAATTCTTTTTACTACGGTTATTACGCGCAGGTCGCGATAATAATAAAATTTTTTTAGGAGGTCCCCCAATGAAAACCCGCAAAATCCTCGCACTTTTACTCGTGCTTGTTATGGCAATGAGCCTTGTGCTCACAAGCTGTAAAAAGCCCCCTGTTCCCACCCCTGACGGTGGCGGAACAACCGACCCCGGCACAAACGACGATCCCGTTGTTCTTCTCCCCTATGAAAACGGCACCGAGCTTCGTATGGCTACCGGTTACAACAAGATCAACACCGGTCTCTCCTTTGACGCTGGTACTGTAGCTGAATATGGTACAGACGGTGTTATCACACTCGCTGACGGTAAATCCTACCGTGCAGGCGACCTTAAGCCCACCTGGGTTGAGGTTCAGAACATTTTGAACATTAAGATCACCGACAAGTTCACCGGTGCAGGCAGCGCACAGGCTGAATTTAACACTTGGAAGGCAAAGCTCAACGAGGTTGACATGGTTGCAGGCTCTGCAGCTGTTCTTTCTGAGGCAGGTACTGCAGGCGATCTTATCAACATCGCTGACTACCTCGACAAGATGCCCAACTTCAAGGCTTATCTTGAGGCTAACCCCATTGTTCTCCTCTCCATCACCAGCCCTGATGCAGAAGGCGAGCTTGGCGCAATCTACTTCTCCCCCTACTTCGACGGTGTTAACGACATCGAGCGTATGCCCCTTATGAGAACCGACTGGGTTGTTAAGCTCCTTGACGGCGAGGGCGACTTCACCGCAGAAGCTTCTAAGAACCTTGCAGACGCAGCTTACACTCCCTACATGCCCACCAGCGGCAAGGTAGAGATCGACGTTGTTAAGCTCGATGCCTCCGGTACCGAGAAGGTTACCAAGAACTATGGCGCAGCAGGAAACATCATCGCTAAAATGAACGAAGCAGGAAACATCTCCGGTGTTGAGGCTGTTAACATGCTTCGTGATTACATCGACAAAGCATACGGCGGCTACTACGGCACAACCCGTTCCAACCTCTTCGTAGGTCAGAACGCAGCTTGGGACGCAGACGAGCTTGTAGCTCTTCTCCGTTGCGTAGTTGCTAACCCCCAGACTCTCAACGGCACAGATACCGTTCAGGGTCTCTTCTCCAGAGAAGACGCGAACAACCAGAGAAGAGTTGATATGTTCCGCTTTGCAGGTACTCTCTTCGGCGTACGCGGTCTTGAGTCCAGACAGGATTACCTCTACGTAGGTACCGACGGCATGCTTCACGACGCTCGTCAGGAGGCAGAAACATACGTAGCTCTTGAAAGAATGAACGCAATGGTTAAGGAAGGTCTCATTTCCTCTTCCTTCGTAAAGAACGAGACCAACGATACCAAGACCATGCTTACTAACGACGCAGGCTTTATGCACTACGACTACAACCAGACTCAGACTGTATTCAACGAGACCGTTCTTAACCTTATCCCCGGTCCCGACGACAAGCCCGTTAAGGATCCTAACGGCACAGAGAAGTACATGGCAGTTATGGTTCCCGTTGCTCATTGGTTCGACGGCACCGAGGGTGGCGTTTACATGAGATTTACCGAGTCCTGGAGATCTGTTAAGACCGACGGTTGGGCAATCTCCAAGGCAGGTGTTGGCTCCGATACCAACAAGCTTAACGCAGCTCTTGCACTTATTGACTACGCATACTCCGCAAAGGGTCAGATCCTTATGTCCTACGGTCCCGATGCATTCATCGATCCCACCCAGACCTTCGACTTCAACGGCAAGCAGATGCCCGTTATCGCACAGGCTACCTTCGATGAGCTTTGGGAAAAGGCAGGCGGTAACTACACCAACTACGCTCGTTACTTCCTCGGCTCTACTCTTTCCTTCGTAAAGAGCCAGGCATTCGAGTTCCAGTGCACACACGAGGTTGGTAAGGAAGGCGCAGGCAAGATCTCTAACGCTATCAAGTACGGCACTATCAAGCACCCCGAGCTTGCAGTTACCGAGAATCCCTGGTACTCCATCGTTCCCACCACTCTTCCTACCTCTAAGGAAGCAAACGATGCGATCTCCGCTCTTGCAGAGCTTAGCTCCACCGGTAAATTCTCTCAGTCCAGCAAGAATATCAACATCCTTATCGACATTATTGTTGGCGGTTATCAGTATATTGAGGATGTTAACGTAAACTCCGCAGCAGAGCTTATCAACCTTGTAAGCGCAAAGAAGAACGATGGCGGTTGGGGTGGTTCTACCTACCTCATGTACAAGCAGGAGGCTTACGAGCTCGTTCTTGAGTACTACGACAGCATTAAGTAATTGATCGCTTAATCTACTATCAATTTTTCAGCAAATACAAAGGGCAAAGGGGAGCTTACGCTCCCCCTAGCCCAAACAAAAAACCACTGCCTGTTGTCGGCATATAGGACAACGAAAATACTGCCAGATGGCATTACGGAGACAGACTATGTACAGAAAGCAAATGACTCTCCAGCGTATAACAAGCTTCCTTCTCTTGGCGACAGCCGCGCTTGTTTTCGTTTACTCTCTCGGTATTATGACCGACCTCTACAACGGATTGTACGAGATTTCAAAATTCAAAGAAACAAATAAAAATTACGTTGAGGGAGCTATAATTTATCGCGAAATGCAGCCCTTCAACCAGCAGCTTACCATGGCGGGAATAGTTCTCATTCTTTCCGCTGTATCTCTTATGGTGTTCAACACACATAAAAGAAGAAAATATTACATTGGCAATTACATTACGATTGGTTTAAACGCAGTACTTAACGTAGCAGTTTCGGTATGGGCGCTTATCAACGTATTTGCATATAGAGCACAGTTCCTTAGCATTGATTTCACCAAGCTTAAAGAAGTTGCATATGCCCGTGATATATACTACACCGAATCAACCTTCTGGTTTGATATCAGCCTTGCGGTATTTATCCCCCTTCTTATCGCTACGGCGATCAGCATCTTTAACCTTGTGTTTAAAATCATACTTATGCGTGCCGAGCGCAAGCTTCTTGAAGAAGGAAAGGAGGCGTAACTATGGCTAACGAAGTAACTCTCACAAAAGACGTTAATATTATTAAAAAGGATAGAATGCGTTTTACCAAGAACACACTGTCCAGCACACTTTGCTATATTGCGATCCTCTTTAACGCACTTTACTTCATCAACATCTATTCCACAGACGTAAACAACTACTTCTATACCATAGAAATAGGAATATCTGTTGTTTACAACCTTCTCTTTATGCTTTTCACCTTCCTCTGCTCAGAGGAGGTCAAGAACTACAGCAAGGGCTTCTCTGTATTTGCAATAATCATCGGTGCGCTTCAGATAGTTCGTATATTCGGTATTCCCATGGATGCCCACAACACCCTCGTTGTTATTAACAAGGTAGAGGTCAGCGTTATTGACGATAAGCAGTTTGCTCTGCTCGTTGCTTATCTTATCATTTCATCAGCTTGCTGTATCGCGGCGGGCGTTATCGGATTGGTTAAGACCATTACTCTTGAAAACTACAAAAAAGAAACAGGCTTAGGCTGATCTAACAGATACTAAAGTCTAAAAGGAAGGCTACATATTATGGCTTCACTCAGTTTAAAAAATCTGAATAAAATTTACGATAATAACGTTCAGGCTGTATTTGATTTCAATATTGATATAGAAGACGGCGAGCTTATCGTTCTGGTAGGTCCTTCGGGTTGTGGTAAGTCTACCACACTGCGTATGGTAGCAGGTCTTGAGGACATTTCCTCGGGTACGCTTATCATCGACGGCAAGGACGTTACGCAGATGCCCGCCAAGGACAGAGATATTGCAATGGTGTTCCAGAACTATGCGCTTTACGCACATATGACGGTATACGAGAACATGGCATTCTCTCTTACCCTTCTGCGCGAGGATCCTAACGTTATTCACGAAAAGGTTATGGCGGCGGCAGAGATACTCGGCCTTACCGACCAGCTTAATAAAAAGCCCAAGCAGCTCTCCGGCGGTCAGCGTCAGCGTGTTGCCATGGGTCGTGCGATAGTTCGTACACCTAAGGTATTCCTCTTTGACGAGCCCCTCTCCAACCTTGATGCAAAGCTTCGCGGAGCTACAAGACGAGAGATCATGATGCTTCATAAGCGCCTTGGCGCAACCATGCTTTACGTTACTCACGACCAGACCGAGGCTCTGACTCTTGCAGACAGGATCGTTTGTATGTCTATGGGTTACGTTCAGCAGATCGGTACTCCCCTCGAGCTCTACGATACTCCTGCAAACGTATTCGTAGCAAGCTTTATCGGACTTCCTCCCATGAACTTCTTTACCGCCACCGTCTCGGGCGATCACCTTCTTCTTGACGGCGAGATAAAGATCCCTCTCAGCGATGCTGAGGCAAAGCTACTCTCCTCTTACAACGGCAAGGATATCACCCTCGGTGTAAGACCCGAAAACGTTGTAAAGGGTAACGACGTCATACTTAACGTTAACAACTGCGAAAATCTTGGTCAGACCACGCTTATTCACGGTCATCTTAACGGCCACAAGATAACCGCCAAGTTCCGTGAGTGGTGCAACTACGATCAGGGTGAAAACGTTTCGGTTTCATTCGACCGTATGCACTTCTTCGATAAAGAAACTACCAACGCTATAAGATAAGCGCAGTAGAAATTAATCAGTAAGGAACTATAATTATGAAATCTAATAATTCGAAAAAAATATTCTCCCGTATCGGCGGCAGGATCAAGGAGTCTGTACGTAGATTTTTAGTTTCACTTAAGAAAAATCCGCAGTTTATTCCTCTTGCAGGTCTTTGCGTTGCCTTTCTTGAGTATTCTCTGAACCTGACCGACATATCTAACACCACCGCAAAGCTTCAGGGTGCAAATATGGGTCTTGCGGCATTCGTTACTATGCTGTTTATGATACTTTCCTTCGTATGTATGCTTAATGCATTCCCGAAGCGTCAGAAGCCCAACCTTGCTATGATCATTCTTATGGTCGTGCTTTACGGTGCTATCATCTTTGCAGATATTCACTACCTCAACACGGTTGATACAGTTCTTCTCTACTCATCGGGAAGCTTGAACAACGAGGCTATCGTATACATATACAACGCATACAACACCATAACCGTACATATGATCCTTATCGGTGTTACTATCCTCCTCGTTCTTCTTGAGCCCATTATCGCAAAGCTTCTTAAGAAGATCAATACCTCCATTGAGGTTGAGGTTAGCGGCGATATTGGCAACATTGATATCGTCGACGAGGACTAAAACGCAAAAATGTCAAACAAAGATACGCAAAACAAAGAGCAAAAGAGTAAGTCCAGCCCCTATAAGATCAATACAGAGGCGATTGACAAGCTTGTAAACGCAGACAAAAAAACCTACCCCAAAACCAAGACCGATCCCGGCAAAAAATACCGTTCCAACAGCTTTATTGACAGAATTCCCTCGCCTATTAAGGCGTTGTTTATCAAATTCTGGTTTAACGGCGCGGTATGCTTCTTCATATACTGGGGACTCGGCATGTATATCTGGGACACCCTTGATATGGTAGTAGTGCTCGGCTTGGTTATGGGTATTGTAACCGATATTCTTGTGAACAATGCTTTCAGATTCTTTGCAGTCACACCCGACAGCAACAATAAATGGATGCTGTTCCCAAGAAAAAAGTTCTGGACCTTCTTCGCAAATATGGCGTACGGAATCCTGATCGTTATGATCGTGGCATGGATATACAGTGCGACCAACGTTTTACTTAATATCTGGAACGGCACAGACGGACAGATATTTCTCGGCGTTGAGCCTGTTCTCTTCGGAATTCTGTACGTTGCCGTAGACATGATATTTATCGGTGCGAAAAATCTTATCGTAAACATTATTACAGATGCTAAGGAAAAGGCAGCTAAATGATCAAACTACTTTTTACTTCATCCACATCGGCGTGCTTTGAGTGGCACAACGATCTCGCCTATTATAAGGGTGAGGAATATAAGATCTATCTTAACGGAGTTGAGGCTTATTCGGGAAACACCAACGTTTTCTCGCTCTTCGACCTAACTCCCGGTACAAAATATATAATTACGTCTCCCTCTCTTGAGGGCGAGCTTGAATTCACCACCAACAGCGAGAGCGCGGCTATAAACGTACGCGACTTTGGTGCGGTGGGTGACGGCGTGACCGATGACACTATGGCGGTGCAGACCGCTATCAACTGTCTGCCTCGCGGTGGAAGGCTGTACTTCCCCCATGGAACATATCTCGTTGCTCCCCTTTGCCTTAAGAGTCATATAACTCTTGACATTCCCGAGGGCTCAAAGCTGCTCGGCTCTGCCGACAGATCTCGCTATCCCGTAATTCCCGGTTTCACAGTAGATATGGTTAGCGGTGAGGAGCATTTCTTCGGCACGTGGGAGGGCAATGCAATTCCTATGCATCAGGCTCTTATCTTCGCCGAGTACGCAGAGGATATTACCATAGTTGGTAAGGGAATCGTTGACGGAAATGCACCCGTAGCAGGCTGGTGGCTCGATTTTCAGGAGCGCCCTGTTGGCAGACCCCGACTTATGTATTTCAATCGCTGCGACAGAGTACGTGTTCACGGCATTCACGCCTGCGATGCGGCATCTTGGCAGATGCATCCCTACTTCTCAACCAACGTAGACTTCCTTGATATGTTTATCTCCGCCCCCAAGGATAGCCCCAATACAGATGCTATCGACCCCGAGGCGTGCGACAAGGTTAATATTATCGGCTGTCGCTTCAGCGTAGGTGACGACTGTATTGCTATCAAATCGGGTAAGATCGATATCGGCAAAAAATTCAAGCAGCCTGCAAATCTACATACCATACGCAACTGTATTATGCAGTTCGGTCACGGCGCAGTTACCCTTGGCAGCGAGATGGCCGGTGGTGTTACCAACCTGACCGTTAACCGTTGTGTTTTCAAGCAGACCGACAGAGGTCTGAGAATCAAAACGAGACGCGGACGAGGCAAGGATGCCATTATTGACGGAGTAGTGTTTGAAAACATTAAAATGGAGGGTGTCCTTACCCCCATAGTAATCAATATGTGGTACAACTGCTGTGACCCCGACAAGCATTCCGAGTACGTCTGGTCGCGCGAGCATCTTCCCGTTGATGACAGAACGCCTTATCTTGGCAAATTTACCTTCAGAAACATGGTTTGTGAGGATTGCCAGGCGGCGGCATGCTACTGTGACGGTCTTCCCGAGCGTCCTATAGAGGAGATTACGGTTGAGAATATTCTCTTTACCTTCTCCCCGAATGCAAAGCCCTCAAGACCTGCAATGCGCGAGTTTATGGAGGAATTCTGCCGCAAGGGAATGTACTTCGACAACGTAAAACGTCTTGTTATCGACAACGTAACCCTTAAGGGTGTTGACGGTGAGGAGCTTATTTGCGACCATATTGGTGAATTAATCAGAAAATAATAGCGAGGATACAGCTATGCAGGATACAAGAGCCTACGTAAACATAGACAGATATATCAACCGTCTTATAACCGAGTCTACTCCCGATGTGCCTATGTGGAATATCGAGAGCATCAGACAGGGCAAAAAGCCTCATTGGAACTATATCGACGGCTGTATGATCACCTCTCTTCTGCAGATGTGGAAAATTACGGGAGAGATAAAGTATTTTGCCTTTGCAGAAAGCTTTATCGACTATTACGTATCCGATGACGGATCTATTCTTGGCTATGACGTGGAAAAGTACAATCTTGACGACGTAAACGAGGGACGCGTGCTGTTTGAGCTTTACAAAAAGACGGGCAAGGAAAAATACCGTCTTGCAATAGAAAAGCAGAAGGCACAGCTGGACGGTCAGCCTCGAACCAATACCCAAAACTTCTGGCATAAGCTGATATACCCCCATCAGATCTGGCTTGACGGCATATACATGGCGCAGGTCTTCAGCGCACTTTATTCCAAGGAATACGGTGGCAAGGACTACTCTGATATGCTTAATCAGATCAAAAATGTAAACAAATATATGCATGATAAGACCACAGGACTTTATTATCACGGTCTTGACTGCTCAAAATCTATATTCTGGGCGGATAAGGAAAGCGGACTTTCCAAGAACTTCTGGCTTCGCTCTATCGGTTGGTTTACCGTCGCTCTCGTTGATATTATCGAGATAATCGACGATGAAGAGGCAAGAGGCGAGCTTGCAAGGATCTTTGCCGATCTTATTAAAAGCATCACCGCCTTCCGCGATCCCTCGGGACTTTATTGGCAGGTGGTTGATCAACCCGGCAGACAGGGTAATTACCTTGAGACCAGCGGATCAAGCATGATAGCCTACGCTATGCTTAAGGGCGCAAGACTCGGTGTTATCGAGCCTCACTATGCCGCACTTGGCAAGGCGACCTTTGACGGCATATGCAACAAATATCTGACCGTTAACGAGGACGGTGAACTGAACCTCGGTGGCATCTGTCTTGTTGCAGGTCTTGGACCTGAAAACAACCCGAGACGCGACGGCTCTTATGAGTACTACATCTCCGAGCCCGTCGTTGAGAATGATGCAAAGGGTGTTGCTCCCTTCGTGCTTTGCTACACCGAGATACTCAGGACGAGAGGTTAATTTTCAATGAAGTTAATGATACGCGCCCACGACCTTGGTGTTAAGGGCGAAAATCAGGTTGTTTCCTCGGTTCATAATAAGGAACTTGACGGAATACAGCTTGTAGTTTATAAATGTACCGATGACGTCAAGTACGAATCGGGAGCTATTACTCCCGCTCGTGCAAAGGAAATCGGTGATACGCTAAAAAACGGTAGAGTTGAAGTCCCCCTCATCGGTGCGTACTTCAATCCCGTACATCCTAATGAAGAAAAAATCAAACGAGGCATAGACGTTTTCAAGGATTACATTGACGTAGCCGACAAGCTCGGCTGTGACACGGTTGGATCCGAAACAGGCTCATACAACGGCGATCCTTGGATCTATCATCCGATGAACCACTCCGACGAAGCGCTTAATAGAGTTGTTGCTACCTTCGGTCACCTTGCCGATTACGCCGCAGAACGCGGGATCAACATTGGTATGGAGGGTGCTTTCGGACACGTATGTCATACGCCCGAGAGGCTTCTTGAGGCGATAGAGCGCATCGGTCGAAAAAACATCAGAATAATCTTTGACCTCTACAACTACCTCGACATATCTAACGTAAATACAGCCTATGACATTCTTGACCGTGGACTTAAGCTTTTCGGTGATAGAATACTTCTATTTCACATCAAGGACTTCGTGATAAGCGATGGCAAGCTTAAGCAATGCGGAGTCGGCAAAGGCGTACTCGACTACGGTAGAATACTAAAGGCGATATACAGTCACAACCCCGACGCGATTCTCGTTCTGGAGGGTACGACGGGAGAGGATATCGAATACGCGGTATCCTTCTTACACAGTAAAATCAACGAAATTAATCAACCTGAAAGGAATGATTAAACATGGCATATCTTTCATTAAAAGGAATTAACAAAATTTATCCCAACGGATTCCACGCTGTGCACGATTTCAACCTTGATATCGAGCAGGGCGAGTTTATCTGCTTGGTAGGTCCTTCGGGATGCGGAAAATCCACCACCCTGCGTATGATCGCAGGACTTGAAAATATAAGCAACGGTGATTTCCTCATCGACGGCGTACGCGCAAACGAGATGGGACCGAGAGAGCGCGAGATCGCTATGGTATTCCAGAGCTACGCCCTCTACCCTCATATGTCTGTTTATGATAACCTTGCATTCGGTCTTACCCTTCAGGGTGTTGATGAGGACGTGATTGAAGCAAAGGTGCTTAATATTGCCAAGATTCTCGGTCTTACCGACTATCTTGACAGAAAGCCGAGAGCACTCTCCGGCGGTCAGCGTCAGCGTGTTGCAGTAGGCCGTGCGATCATTCGTAAGGTTGGTATATTCCTTATGGACGAGCCGCTGTCCAACCTTGACGCAAAGCAGCGAGTTACCATGCGTTCCGAGATCACCGATATTCACAGAAAGGTTGGATCGACCACCATCTACGTAACCCACGACCAGACCGAGGCTATGACTATGGCTGACAGGATCGTAGTTATGAAGGACGGATATATCCAGCAGATCGGTACTCCTTACGAGCTTTACTTCAACCCTGTTAATATGTTCGTTGCAGGATTCATCGGCGAGCCTCCTATGAATTTCGTTCGCTCGAATTTAAACGGTGGATGTATTAAAGCCCTTGGCAGCAACGTAGATCTCAGTCACATTCTTTCTGACAATACTCTCAAGGTACACGAGGGCAAGCCTGTTGCTCTTGGCTTCCGTCCTGAAGGAATCCTTCTTGGCAAACAGGAAAACGCCTTTGTATTTGAGGCGGACGTTGATCTCACCGAGCTTCTCGGTGACAACACCAACGTTTACGTAAGCGTTGGCGAGGAAACCCTTATTCTTAAGGTTGATCCCCACGATACCCCCAAGCTTGATACAAAGATCACCTTCTCTGTTCCCTACCAGAATGCATACGTATTCGACGGTGACAGCGAAGAGGTAATAATAAAAAAGTAATATAAGATAAAGGTCCTATGGCAATGCATAAGCTTTTATATGCTAAGCCAAAGGACCTTTTCTTAATTTATTTAACATTTTTAGGCTACACTTCTTGATTTTTTTGATATTCTATGCTAAAATATACGTAATAAATAATTTTATGTATTTTAAGGATCATTATGGAACAGAAAGAACAGAAAATAAGTGGCAAGATCGACAATTATTATTTTAACAAGGCTATAAACCGCAAATACAGCGAATCCACGCCCCATTATCACCCCCATTTTGAAATCTACTATTTGAAAGAAGGTAGCTGCCGTTACTTTATTGACGACCGTTCCTTTGACGTTGAGGCAGGAGACGTAATTTTTATTCCAAAGGGTGTAATCCACCGCACAAATTACGGTTCAAACGTTCACAGCCGCCTTCTCGTTAATTTTACCGAGGAATTTATTCCCGAGGATGCCCTTCCCTTCCTCTCCGAATCCAAGTACCTTTACCGTTCAAGGGAGATCGCCAAAAATATCGAGGAGCTCTTTAATAAGGTAGAGCGCGAATATATGAACACCGACATATTCAGCAAATCGCTCTTTAAGTGCTATACCGCCGCAATGTTCTATCTTATGCTGCGCTATCCCGGTGATCTTGAGGAAGCGACAACGGGCAACGAGCTTATTGACAGCATTGTCAAGTATATCAAGCAGAATTATATGACCGACATTAAGCTGTCCACCGTTGCAAAAATGAAGTCTGTAAGTCAGGAGCATCTTTCCCGTACCTTCAAGAGCTGCACCGGTCTTGGCTTTAACGAATACGTTACTCTGCTTCGCCTGCATAAAGCAGAGGAAATGATAGTAAACGAGCCGAACAAAACCATCAGCGATATTGCCTTCGAATGTGGATTTAACGACGGAAATTACTTCTCATACAAATTTAAAAAGCAATATGGAGTATCTCCCATTAAGCTTAGGAACAATAAATAACAAACAGAGGCTGTCTATAACAAGACAGCCTCTGTTTGTTAAGGGGATAGGCAGATTTGAGGTAGCGAAGCGGCCGAACGGTAGTGAATGGCGTTAATAACGCCAGAGCCGTGAGGTGACCGAACCGCAGTAAGAAAAGCGTCGTTTTCCGCCCCGAAGGCGTATTTATATACGTCGAGAGTTCAGCAAACAGCGGTAGAAAAAGTCCATTAAAGTTGAAGAAATCCGTAGGATTTCAACCTAATACAGTCTCAGTTACAAGTTTTTGCTTGGTTGAGGTTTTTTATTTATTTTTGGACTTTTTCGGTTTTACCAAATGTGACAGCCCCTATGTGTTAGCAAACCGAACAGCCTCCATAGCATCCTTGCCGTAAAAATCTGCGCCGATATCCTTGGCATAGACCTCGTTTAGTACCGCTCCGCCAACCATAATCTTGCATTTTGGAGCAATTTTTCTGACAAGTCTTACAGTTTCCTCCATAGCAGGAAGGGTGGTTGTCATAAGAGCGCTGAGGCCTAACAGCTCCGCATCAAGCGAAACTACCGCATCGGCAATTTTCTCGGGAGAAACATCCTTGCCAAGATCGGTGACGTCAAAGCCGTAGTTTTCAAGAAGCATCTTAACAATGTTCTTACCAATATCGTGAATATCACCCTTAACGGTTGCGAGAACGATACGACGTTTTGTCACACCGTCACCCTTCGGCATAACCTCTTTTATAGCTTCAAAAGCAACTCCTGCCGCCTCTGCGCTCATAAGCAGACCGGGGAGATAGATCTTCTTCTCCTCATATCCCTTGCCAACCATGTCAAGGGCAGGAATTATATCCTCGTTCAGTATATCGATGGGTGCACGATGAGCAAGCTCTTCTTTTATAAGCTGTGCGGTTCTGTCACGAAGTCCCTTTACAATCGAATCCTTAAGACTATCCACACCTACCGACTGATCCTTATCGGCAGATTCTGTAACCGACGAGATATAGCTTAAGATTCCGCCTTCCTCGCCCGAAAGAGCAAGATAGGACTGATATGCCATCATTATCTCATCCGAATAAGGATTGATAATCGCCGCAGACAGACCGTTTGAAAGAGCAAGAGTGAAGAAATTAGCATTGATCAGATCGCGGCTTGGCAGACCGAAGGACACGTTGGATATTCCAAGCGACGTATGACAACCAAGTCTTTCTTTGATATACTTCACCGCCAAAAGTGTTTCGCGAGCAGCATTTTTGTCAGCGCTGACTGCCATTGCAAGAGGATCAAAGATCAGATCCTTCGGCTCAATACCGTGTCTTAATGCCTCGTCATATATCTTCTTTGCAACATTAAATCTACCCTCGGCAGTATCGGGAATTCCATTCTCATCAAGAGTAAGGCAAACCACCGCGCCACCGTATTTTTTAGCAAGAGGAAATATATCCTTCATGCTCTGTTCCTTGCCGTTTACAGAGTTGATCATAGCCTTGCCGTTATATCGACGCAAAGCACGCTCCATTGCGACAGGATCGGCTGTATCTATCTGCAACGGCAGATCGCATATCTCCTGAATACGGCAGAGTGCATCGGTAAGAACGGTTGCCTCGTCAATTCCCGGAATTCCGAGATTTACGTCAAGAATATGTGCACCGCGGTCCTGCTGACCGATTGCTTCTCTAAGTATATAATCAACATTCCCCGACTTAACCGCCTCTCTGAACTTAGGCTTGCCTGTGGGATTGATCCTCTCACCAATAAGCGTAGGACACTCTCCGATTTCATGAGCATGAGTATACGAGGAAACCAAGGTTATATCCTTTTTTTCTAAAGGTAGGGGAGCTATATCCTTTACAAGATCACAAAGGGCGCAGATATATTCGGGAGTTGTACCGCAGCAACCACCTACGGCTCTGACGCCTCTATTGACCAATCGAGCCACCTGCGATGCAAAATCAGAGGATGAAAGATCGTACACAGTCTTACCCTTTTCACTTCTCGGCAGACCTGCATTGGGCTTAAGAATTACGGGGAGCGAGGAATACTTAAGATATTCCTCTACGATAGGATAAAGAGCGCGCGGACCGAGCGAGCAATTTACACCAATAGCATCAGCGCCCATACCCTCAAGCAAAGCGATCATAGCCCTTGGATCAGCGCCTGTCATAAGCTTGCCGTCTTCACCGTAGGCATTTGAAACAAACACGGGAAGATCGGAGTTCTCCTTAGCCGCAAGAAGCGCCGCCTTGGTCTCATAGCTGTCCGCCATAGTCTCAATGAAAATAAGATCGACTCCGTGTTTTACACCAAGCCTTACGGTCTCAGCAAATATTTCAACCGCATCATCAAAATCAAGGTCACCGATAGGCTTTAACATCCTTCCGGTAGGTCCGACGTCAAGTGCGACCCATTTTGGCTGATCTCCCTTGCTTTCATCTATGGCGCGTCTTGCATTCTCTACCGCAGCAAAGATAATTTCATCAAGCTGGTCAAGAGAAAATTTAAGGCTATTTGCGCCAAAGGTATTAGTGGAGATAACGTTACTACCTGCATCGAGATAGCTCCTGTGAATACCACGAACGACCTCGAGATGTGTTATATTCCATTCCTCGGGTAGCTCACCTGCCTTAAGTCCTATTGCCTGAAGCAGAGTTCCCATTCCACCGTCTAAAAAGACGGTATTATTTTTTATATATTCGGTAATTTTCAATGCAAATTCCTCATTTACTGTAAATTCCAATAATAGCCGTGACAGATTTCGTAGGAGTCATAAAGAGGCTGTCACCAAGGCTGATTCCTATATTTTTCGTACAGTCAAGCGCCGAGAAGACCGCTCTTTGAATTTCAAGGGGAAGATCTCCGTATCCCGGGCTGAATCTCGGACGGATAGTATTTCCAACTTCCCCCTCAAGCTTTGATATATCCCGACAAAGCTCATCGCAAAAGGCCTCTATTCTTTCACTTCCAAGAGCCTGAAGCAAAACTGCCTTTGCAGGAGCGGTGATTCCGTATCTTGCAATAAGTCTATCAAACTGCACGCCAATCGTAGCGGCAAAAAGAATTATTTCACAGCATCCGTCAAGGCAAAGTGAAAGTGAGTGTGATCTTACCCTTGTAAAGCCAAGATCAAGCTCATCACCCTCTACCTTTACACTAAATCTGGCGTAACAGGCCTTGTAGGATAAAACATCACTCGACTCTCTTATACATTCATCAAGCAGATTAAGAGTAGCATCATCATTTCCTGCTTTTGCATATCTCAAAACCTCTTTTTTATCAATTTCACAAGGTTTACGGTTATAAATGTAAATCATACTTTTCATTATCCACCTAATATATCCGATAGGTTGCTCAAAATAGCCGAGGCAACACGTGGATTGTTCATGGAGTACACGTGCACGTTTGTAATTCCGTTAGCAAAAAGATCGATTATCTGATCGGTTGCATAGGCAATTCCTGCCTGAGTCATAGCCGCAGGATTACTTCCAAACTTATCAACAAGCGAAATGAATCGGCGCGGCATATACGAGCCCGAAAGCTTGATTGCCCTCTCGATCTGATTTGCCCTTGTAATAGGCATAATACCGGGTATTATGGGAAGGTTGATACCAGCTCCGCGAGCCCTTTCAAAAAAGGCATAAAACAGCTCGTTGTCGAAAAACATCTGGGTAGTAAGAAAATCACAGCCGGCATTTACCTTTTCAAGAAGATGCTTTATATCTTCGTCTGCGTTTCGGCTCTCGGGATGCACCTCGGGATAGCAAGCACCGCCAATGCAGAAATCTCCCCCCGATTCTCTTAACTCTCGTACAAGCTCTATTGCATGATTATAGTCCCATTTTGTGCGGTCATCACCAAGCATATCAGCAGGAATATCTCCACGCAATGCCATAACGTTGCTGATACCTGCATCCTTCATATCACGAATTCTCTCTCTTACGGCTGCTCTGGTAGAAGAAACGCAGGTCAAGTGAACAAGGGTTGGCACACCGTAGCTTTTTTCAATATTCTTTGCTATTTCAACGGTATATTTACTTGTACCGCCGCCTGCACCGTAGGTAACGCTCATAAAGGCAGGCTTCAGCGATGCGATCTCCTCGGTTGCCGCCTTAATACTGTCAAAGGCAGACTCGGTTTTAGGCGGAAAAACCTCGAAGGATAGAGTCAATTCGTCACTTTTTAAGATTTCTGATATTTTCATATTATAATCCTTAAAATATTTTATATCTAATTATAACACTAAATTCGACTCGGTACAAGTGTTTTATATAAAAAACCGCCTATTCCTAAGAAAAGGCGGTTTTTTATTAATTTTTATTAGCGGTAGCAACAACGTTTGCGCCTGTACCGCAAACGTTCTCAATAATAACGTCACCGATCTTTATACCGTCATCGGCTACAACGCTATTGATCGCATCCATTACCTCAAACATCATTCCCTTGGGAATAGTGCTGTCGGTCTTTACCGCTACAACTGCGCCCGATTTGCATCTGACGGTAGAAGTGACGGTTCTCTTGGGATTGGTGCATTCATCATTGGCATAGACAACACCTCTCTTACAGAAGTTACCCTCTACGCTCTCAACCTTGCCGTCATCGGCAAGTGTAACCTTCATCTGACAGCCTCTGGGGCATACTATACAGGTTAAAAGTCTTTCCTTTGCCATAATATCCCCTCCTTACATCTCGATTGAGAAGGAAAGCTCGCCGCCCGAAAGCGATGCGATAATATCCTTCGTCAGCTCCACCTTTTCCATCTCGGCAGGAGCGAGTCTTTGTTTTTTCTTTGAAATGATAACCTTGTCACCGTCGCGAACAACGATCTTTGCGTCGCGATAAACGTCGGCAACTCTGAAGTAAACAGAGGTATCAGCTACCTCGGTAAGTCTCTGAGGAACGGTGTAACGAACCTTGCCGTCGGTCTTAAGAGAAATTGAAATCTCCTTATTAGCCTTGCCCTGAATATACTTGGCAGCGGCCTTGCCTGCAATAGCAGATTCCTCGGATACGTAGTCAACAAGATCGTGAACGTGAAGCACGTTTCCACAGGCGAAAATACCCTCGATCTCGGTTTCTCTTTCTCCGTTAACCGATGCGCCGCCTGTTACACGGTCAAGGGTAATACCTGCGCCCTTGGTAAGCTCATTCTCGGGAATAAGTCCGCAAGAAAGAAGCAGCGTGTCACAGGGAATATATTCCTCGCTCTCCTTAATAGGACGGCGATTTTCATCAACGCGTGCAATAGTAACACCCTCAAGTCTTTCTCTACCGTGAATATTTACCACGGTGTGGCTGAGATGAAGAGGAATGTTAAAGTCGTTAAGACACTGCTCAATATTTCTCGCAAGACCACCCGAATAAGGCATAAGCTCGCAAACAGCCTTAACCTTCGCCCCCTCAAGAGTCATACGGCGCGCCATAATAAGTCCGATATCACCCGAACCGAGGATAACGACCTCGCGACCCGGCATATATCCCTTCATATTAACAAACTTCTGTGCAGTACCTGCGGTAAAGATACCTGCAGGTCTGTGTCCTGCAATATTCAATGCACCCTTGGGTCTTTCACGGCAACCCATTGCAAGAATTACCGCATCTGCCTCAACGGTAAAGATACCGTTCTCGCGATTCATAGCGGTAACTGTCTTGTCAGGCGCAACCTCTATAACCATAGTGTCGAGCATATAAGGAATGTTAAGCTCGCGAACCATAGTCTCATATTTATATGCGTATTCGGGACCTGTAAGCTCCTCGCCAAAGCGATGAAGACCAAATCCGTTGTGTATACACTGTCTTAAGATACCGCCAAGAGCGTTATCTCTCTCAAGTATAAGAATATCTCTTACACCGGCCTCGTAAGCGGCTACAGCGGCAGCCATACCTGCAGGTCCGCCACCGATAATTACTAATTCCTTTTTCATATCCTTCACCCCTTACTTAGTCTTACCGAAATTGATATAGGAGCTTCCACCGAACTTGGTAACGGCAGTATAATCAACACCCATCTCCTTGGCAAGGAGATCAATAATATAAGGTGTGCAGAAGCCACCCTGACATCTACCCATAGAGGCTCTTGTTCTGCGCTTTACACCGTCGACGTCTGTAGGACGGGGATTGGTGCGGATAGCATCGAGAATCTCACCCTCGGTAACAGTCTCACAACGGCAGATAACGTGAGCGTATTCGGGGCGCTCCTTGATAAGCGCATTCTTTTCTTCAACAGAAAGAGAGGAGAAGAAATGCATAGGTCTTCTGTGTCCGTCAAAGTCATCTCTTGCCTTTGCCTCATAGCCTGCCTCTTTAAGCAGAGAAACAGCATACTCTGCGATTGCAGGAGCAGAGGAAAGTCCGGGGCTCTCAACACCAGCAAGATTAAGGAAGCCGGGAGTGGGCATACCGATAATAAAATCACCTGTGCTACCTGTTGCACGAAGACCGGTAAAGGAGGTGATTACCTTGCTGAAATCAATACCCTTAACCTGCTCGGAGGCAAGTGCGCGTACCTTCGCAAGACCCTCTGCGGTGGTCTCGGTGTTTTCCTTATCGTCAATATCCTCGGCAGTAGGGCCAAGGAGAAGGTTGCCGTCAACCGTGGGGGAAACGAGAATACCCTTACCCATCTTAGAGGGGCAACGGAATACGGTGTGAGTAATATGACCGCCAACCTCACGGTCGAGAAGCATATACTCACCGCGTCTGGGACGAACAGTAAAGGATTTGTCACCTACAAGGGCAGCAACCTCATCGGAATACAGACCTGCGCAGTTGATTATGTATCTCGCCTCAACAGAATCTGTATCGGAGGAAAGCTTAAATCCACCGTCCATAGACTCGATTTTATTAACCTCAAAATTAAGCTTAAGTGTAGCGCCGTTATCCATAGCGTTACCAACCGATGCCATACAAAGCTCGTAGGGGCAAACTATCGCACCCGTAGGAGCATGGAGAGCAACCACAACGCCTTCACCGATATTAGGCTCAAGAGAAAGTATCTCCTCGCGTGTGAGAACTCTTACACCCTCAACTCCGTTGGTTTTTCCTCTCTCACAAAGCCCCTCAAGAGTCTGCTTGTCCTCATCGTTAAAGCCGACAACGAGCGAGCCGTTGTTTTTGTACTTAACTCCAAGATCGCGGCATACCTCCGCCATCATCTTCGAACCGCGCACGTTAAGAAGTGCCTTAAGACTTCCGGGCGCAGCATCATATCCTGCGTGAACGATCGCGCTGTTTGCGCGTGTAGCACCGAGGGCAACGTCAGCGCCCTTCTCAAGAATGCAAACGCTGTCGGTATACTTGGTAAGCTCTCTTGCCACCATACCACCGATCACACCTGCACCTATTACTGCAAAATCAAACATAAATTATTCTCCGTTTTAGACTATTTACTTGACTTATTTATTTTATACCATTATAATTATAGTATATAAATTTACCGATGTCAACCACAGAATTAAAAGAAATGAGGATAAATAAATGACCAATATAGAAAAATATGGCTTTAAGCTGGTCAGAAAAGCGGTTCTTGACGAGATTGACGCCAATCTGTACGAATTATTTCACGAAAAGAGTGGCGCAAGCCTTATTTATCTCGATCGCGACGATGATAACCAAACCTTTGCAATCGGATTTGCCACACCTCCCACCGATGACACAGGTGTCTTTCATATTATCGAGCACTCGGTGCTCTGCGGATCAAAAAAATACCCTCTGAACGATCCCTTTGCCGAGCTTCTTAAGGGCTCGCTCAACACCTTCCTTAATGCAATAACATATGAGGACAGAACCATATACCCCGTATCATCCAGATGCGAAAAGGATTTTCTTAATCTCGTTGACGTGTATATGGATGCCGTATTCTCACCCAATATGCTGAAAAATCCGTCTATCTTCCGACAGGAGGGTTGGCATTACGAATATGATGAGGAAAGCGGCAGACTCTGCTACAACGGTGTTGTTTACAACGAAATGAAGGGTGCTTACTCCTCACCCGACGAGCTTGGCGGTCAGGCGCTTAACCGCATATTATTCGGCGGTACGGCATACGGCTGTGATTCGGGCGGAGATCCCATTTCTATTCCCTCGCTTACCTACGAGCAGTTCAAGGCGACTCACGAAAAGCATTACCATCCTTCGAACTCAAAGATCTTCCTTGACGGTAGGATCGACCTTGACAAAATTCTTCCCCTAATAGATTCTCATCTCAACTCCTACGACAGACGCGAAAGTATCAGTCTTAAGGGTAAAAGCATACCGAAAATTCATCCCACAAGCACCATAAAGTATGAAATATCCGAAGGCGAGGATGAGAAGGGCAAGGCAAGGGTGCTGTACGGATACGTGTGCTCCGACTGTCTTGACAACCGGACTCATCTTACACTCTCGGTGCTGTGCGACATTCTCTGCGGATCAAACGCATCACCCTTAAAGAAAGCTATACTTGACCGCGGTCTTGCCAAGGACGTGTCGATGTACGTTGTAAAATCGAGAGAAAATACTCTTGTTATCGAGCTGCGCGACGTAGATGAAAACAGATTTGATGAGCTTGATAGGGTAATAGACGAAACCATCAAAACTACCGTTCAGAACGGAATAGAAAAGGATAAGATCACCTCAAACCTTAACAGCATAGAATTCAGACTTCGCGAAAGAGATTACGGAACTCTGCCTACCGGTATAGTTTTTGCAATGTCGGTCTACGGCACATGGATGCAGGGAGATGCGCCCGAAAATGCGCTGCTTCTCGACGACGTTGTAAGCTCTGTAAGAGAAAAGATAGAAAGCGATCACTTTGAAAAAACTCTATATAATGCAACCGTCGGCAATTCTCACAGAGCTAAGCTGATTATGCTTCCCGACAAGACTCTTGGCGAAAGAAATGCAAGAGACGAAGAGGCGCGACTCGACGCGATCCTGAAGGCTATGAGCGAGGAAGAGCTTCGTCAGATCAGGGATGAGGAAAAAGCCCTCCGCCTTTGGCAACAGGCAGAGCCTACCGATGAGGAATTAGACTCTCTTCCCAAGCTTAGCCTTTCGGATATTCCCGAAAAATCCGGCAGACCTGGGGCGAACGTAAGCGAGTATGACGGCGTAACAATCCTTGATTGTCCTGTCAAAACGAACGGTATAGTTTACATTTCGTTGCTTTTCGATGCCTCCGATCTTGCAAAAGAGGAGCTTATCAACCTGTCGATGCTGTCATCAGCCCTGTTAAACTTCCCCACCGCCCATCACGATGCTCTGTCCTTACAGAACGATATTAAAGCAAATTTAGGTAATCTTTTTGCATCCTTTACGGTAGGTGAAAGATCCGATGGAGCAATTCCCTATCTCAAGATCGGTGCAAAGGCGCTGAAGTCAAAGAGCGACGACATAATCAGACTCGTTGGAGAGTTGCTTCTTACGTCCAAAATCGACGACACGACCGAAATATCCAGAATAGTCTCTCAGGCAAGATCCCACATGGAGGATATGATAATTTCCTCGGGTGAATCTGTCGCACTCTCACGCCTTCAGGCAAGCAGAACAGAGGCAGGTGCAATTGCGGAATATCTTTCCGGCTACGAGGCATACCGTATTCTAAAGGATATAGATGGCAACGATGACAAGATCGTTAAGCTTACAAAGGATATATCAAATCTATTAAAGAAGCTGATCGACAAAAAACGTCTCACCGTCTCGGTCGCAGGCGAGCTTGATGACGAATTTATCGCAAGACTGATCTCTATCTTCCCCGAAAACGAGAAGGCTGTAAAGAAGAGCACTCCCACCTGCGCTAGTAACAGCGAATATTTTATGCTTCCCTCAAAGGTTGCATATGCGGTTATGGGCGGAAAGAGCGACAGAGTATCCGAAAACCTTGGAGCAATGCGTGTTGCAAGATCCATACTTTCTTACGAATATCTTTGGAATACCGTAAGAGTACAAAGCGGAGCATACGGTACAGGATTCGTACCCAGAAGAGACGGAACGCTGTCATTCTACTCTTATCGCGATCCCGCACCCGCAAGATCGCTTGGATTCTACAGATCAAGCGCAGAATATCTTCGTTCGCTTGTCAATTCGGGCGAGGATATAACCAAGTTTATTATCGGTGCTATCGGCGAATACGACACCCTTATCACCCCGAGAACCGCAACCACCATTGCGACAGCGGATTATCTCAACGGCTGGAGTGCTGAGGATGATGCTAAGGTGCGTCAGGATATGCTTAATATGACCTGCGAGGATCTGCTTACCGTTGCGGATATTATCGACGAGGTTCTGTCGAGCGAAAGCACTATCATCGTCGGCGGACAGGAGCATCTTGATACTTTGACAGATAAGCCCGAAAATATTATCGTCATTTAATTTACAAATAAAAAGGGGCTGTCACATTTGGTAAGACCGAAAAAGACCGAAAATAATAAAAAATCGTCACAAATACAAAAGGAATCGTAAATGAGACAATATAAGGTTGAAATCATACTGATTTCTTAAATTTTAATGGTCTTTTTCTACCGCCGTTTCCTTCCTCTCGACGTATATAAATACGCCTTCGGGGCGGAAAACGACGCTTCTTACTCAAATCTGCCTATCCCC
>JBGVRO010000032.1:0-32366 GCA_045128515.1 Eubacteriales bacterium
CTGTTAGTATCTATATGGCGTTTCTTCCGAATATTAAGCCCCAAAATATGGAAAATCTTCATAACTACATCAAATGGTGGAACGGTATTGGCGAGTATAACCTTAAATGGGTTGAAGATAACGGGTATCTTGCCGCGACTATGATCCTTATGGCTTCAGAGTGGGATACTGTGTGCGATAATTTTGACAGGATCCTTGGCTTGTGGCTTATAGATAAAACCGCAACCCTCGCTATCTTCTCCAATGCATGTGATGTATCCGATATTCAGGGCATGAAGCTAAAAATGATAAACCCCAACTAATTTCAAAAAACTATTGACAAACTCCTGTTCGTATGTTATAATGAGTTAAACCGAACTCCCGTTCGCGGTGAGTGGATAAGGAGAATTGTTATGAGACAGAGAAATGATGAGAGAAAAATGGAGGTTTACCGTTTCGTAAACGACTTTATGTCGGAGCACGGTGTTTGTCCCACAACTCAGGAGATCGGCGATACACTTGGTATGGCTAAATCCACTGTGTCAAAATATATGTCTCGCCTTGAGGAGGAGGGGCTTATAGAGAAGTACGGAAGATATCAGACGAAGACGGCTGACAGCTCAAATTACGTTATGATGCCCGTCGTTGGCTCTATATCCTGCGGTCAGCCTATCCTTGCCATAGAGGACGTTGAGGAATATATTCCTATTAACGTTGGCTTGCTTGGATATGGTGAGTACTTTGGCCTTATTGCTCGCGGTGATTCTATGATTGAGGCAGGAATATGCGACGGCGATACCGTTTACGTTCGTAAGCAGACTACTGCTATCGACGGTGAGATCGTTGTTGCTATGGTAGAGGACGAGTATTCCGACGGTTGGAGCGCCACTCTTAAGCGCTTTTATCGTGATATGAAGAACAATCGCTACATTCTTCATCCCGAGAACGCGGCTCTTGACGATATTATCGTGGATAAGGTTCACGTTGTCGGCGTTGCTGTCAGGGTTCTTAAGAATCTTGAGAGCATCAAGAGAAGATTTTGCTGATATTGTTTAATTTAACATTTTTAAGGAGTCGACCATCTCTTTATTGGGAGGTAGACTCCTTTTTCTAATACATTATAAATGTTTTTATAAAAACCCTTGCAAAAATTGCTTAAATGTGATACAATAATATGAAATATTATTGAAATTTGACCGAGGGAGGATATAAGTGTGAGCGTTGGTTATTCTATAAAAAGCGATAAGATCGACTTGAATTATCTTGTTGACCATAGCAATTTGCATCACGTAAACGGTGATCACTGTCATGACAAATATGAAATTACCTATATCCTTTCAGCATCGGGCAGGTATATAGTTGAGGGCAGTGAGCATAAGGTTAACCGTGGTACGCTTTTGCTTATTCCCCCTGTGGTTTATCATAAGGTAGATCTTGATGATGCAAGTCCGATCGAAATGTACAGTATCCATTTTTCCAAGGATGCTTTATCGGATAAGGTAACGGCTATGCTCGAGCACATAATTGACGGTGACAACAGCCGAGGCATAGTCTATCCACACACACTTATTTCGGATGAGCTTGTCCGCGCGTTTGAGCGTTTTTCCACGGCAGTCCGACTTGACAGGGCGGAGGCAGACGCCTATATGCAGGCGATACTTACTGAAATAATTATTCTCCTCTCTGCATCTAACGGAGAAAGAATAAACCAATCAGGCGAGGAGCTTGGTGCAAGGGTTGCAAGATATCTTAATGCAAATATTGAGCGCAACGTAAGCCTTGATCGTCTGGCACGCAGATTTTTCGTCAGCAAGTATCATCTCTGCCGAGCATTTAAAAGCTATAGCGGAACCTCGGTTCATTCTTACGTTAATCATAAGCGTATCATTCATGCCAAGGGACTTATTGAGTCCGGAATTACTGCATCAAAGGCGGCAGAACGAGTCGGCTTCGGTGATTATTCAGCCTTTTACAGGGCATACGTTAAGGTGGTTGGCAAATCTCCAACCGCAGAATAATATGAAATAAAAGGGAAAGGGGAGGTTATGAAATATTCGTTGCTTGACGGCATCAAATCACCGTCGGATATAAGAAAACTGAATAAGTCCGAGATTTCTCTTCTTTCCGATGAGATAAGAGATTTTTTGATAGAAAATGCCAAGGAGAGAGGCGGTCACCTTGCATCTAACCTTGGAGTAGTTGAATTGACTCTTGCAATTCATACGGTTTTTGACTCGCCTACCGATCACATTGTATTTGACGTAGGTCATCAGTCATACGTTCACAAGCTTCTTACAGGCAGAAGGGAGTCCTTTGATACTCTACGTGTACCGGGTGGACTTTCCGGCTTCACCTCAATGCGTGAGAGCGAGCACGATGCATTTGGCGCAGGTCATTCTTCCACCTCCGTTTCGGCAGCACTAGGACTTGTTACGGCAGATAATCTATCGGGCAAGAAATGTCATACTGTATGTGTTACAGGTGACGGTGCTTTTACCGGTGGTATGGTTCACGAGGCACTTAACAACTGCCCGAGAGATATTCCTTTAGTCATTATCCTTAACGAGAACGGAATGTCGATCTCCTCTACCAAGGGCGCATTTGCCTCTTACCTTTCTCGCGTTCGCGTTTCCAAGGAATACAGAAAGCTAAAGGATAATACGAAAAACTTTATTGACCATATTCCCTTGATAGGAAAGCCGCTTCACAGATTTTGCTCGGCTCTTAAGGATTTTGTCAAGGGTGCTATTTATAAGCCGAATTACTTTGAGGAGCTTGGACTATACTACATCGGACCTATCGACGGTCACGATTATACTAAGACCTGCGCGGCTCTTGAGCTTGCAAAGCAGATGGGCAAGGCGTGTGTAGTTCACGTCAAGACTGTAAAGGGCAGGGGTTATGAGCCTGCCGAAAGCTCTCCCGACGGTTATCACAGTATGGCTACGTCACAGTCAACCGGCAGCTTTCATTCCGCCTTTGCCGATAAGCTCACGTCTATGGCTTCCGATGAAGATAGAATCGTTGGAGTTACTGCCGCAATGGGCATTGGAACAGGACTTGACCGATTTGGTGCAGAATATCCAAACAGATATTTTGACGTAGGCATCGCAGAGCCTCACGCTCTCACCTTTTCTGCGGGTCTTGCCGCAGGCGGTAAAATTCCTTTTGTGGCGATCTATTCCACCTTCCTTCAGCGCGGATATGATAACCTGCTTCACGACATCGCTCTTCAGAATCTGCCGGTTAAGATTATGATAGATCGCGCAGGTCTTGCCGTTGGAGACGGAGCAACACATCACGGTATTTTTGACGTGTCATTCATCTCGCATATTCCAAATATGACTCTCCTTGCTCCTGCAAGCTATAATTCACTTTGTGAGATGACCGATCTTGCCGTAAGCCTTAACGGTCCAGTTGCAATACGTTATCCCAATGCAGCAGAGCAAACAGAAACTCTTAAGAGATTTATTCCTATCTCAAACGATCCCGTTTGTAAAATTAGCGCAGATTTTTCGTTTGACAATATTCCCGAGTATTTATTCCTGACCTACGGCAACCTTGTTGAAAAGGTTGTTTCTGCCGCGGATATTCTTCGGGGGGAAGGAATGAATGTCGGTGTAATTCTTCTCGAGTGCCTTAAGCCCTACGGCCCAGTGGCAGAAAAATTGCTTCCCATACTTTCCTTTGCAAAGCGAGTTGTTTATGCCGAGGAAGGTATAAAGAATGGTGGCGCTGCAGAAATTACACGCGAGGAGCTTATTCTTCGCGGAATGGATATGAGCAAGATCGAATACAGAATTGCCGCAATAGACGACAGCTTTGCTTCGCCTAGCACTATATGTGATCTATACGATTTCGTTGGGCTTTCGGCAGAAAAGCTTGCGGATAAAATGAGAGATTAACAAAAAAAGGAGGGAGATTATGATCCACAGTATAAATGAAACGAGCGTTCGAGAGTATATCTCCCTCGTTAAAGAAATGAACGCGGGTGAGGTAAAACACGCCCACGTAATAACCTTCGGCTGTCAGCAGAACGAGAGGGACAGCGAGACAGTTCTCGGACTTCTATCCGAGATGGGATATACTCCCACCGATAATGCAGACGATGCCGATATAATTGTAATAAATACCTGCGCTATCAGAGAGCATGCAGAGGTTAAGGCACTTTCCTTGCTCGGCAGATTTAAGGCGCAAAAAAAGAAAAATCCCGACCTGGTTGTCGGCGTGGTCGGCTGTATGGCTGCAGAGCCACACAGAGCCGATACGCTTAAGAAGGATTTCCATTACGTAAGCTTTACCTTAGAGCCCAATATGCTTCACCGCATTCCCGAGCTTGTTTTTAAGAAGCTTACCGATGGCAAGCGATCCTTTGTTTTCGGCGAGGATCAGGGCGACATATACGAGGATACGCCTGCCGTAAGACGTGAAAGACACAGAGCGTGGGTGTCCATAATGTATGGATGTAACAATTTCTGTTCCTATTGCATAGTTCCGTACGTAAGGGGCAGAGAACGTAGCCGTCGCAGTGAGGATATTATAAGCGAGTGCAGGTCTCTCGTCGCTTCGGGCGTAAAGGAGATAACACTGCTTGGTCAGAACGTTAATTCCTATAAATCCGAGATCAGCTTTGCCCAGCTTTTGTCGAGAATTGCTGAAATCGAAGGCGATTTTATAATTCGATTTATGACCAGCCACCCGAAGGATACGTCTGATGAGCTTATTTCGGTTATGAAAAAATATACTCCAAAGATCGCGCCATTCTTCCACCTGCCACTGCAGTCGGGAAGTAACCGAATCTTAAAGGAGATGAACCGAACCTACACGAGAGAGCGCTATCTTGAAATTGCAACATCTCTTCGTAAGAATATCCCGGGCATAGCTCTTTCAACAGACGTGATTATCGGATTCCCAACCGAGAGCGATGAGGATTTTGTTGATACGATGGATATTCTTCGTCAGGTTGAGTTTGATAACGTATACGCATTCCTTTATTCGCCAAGAGAGGGAACACGCGCCGCTAAAATGGACGGTGCAGTTCCGAGGGATGTAAAGGATATTCGAATGGCGCAGCTTCTTAAGGAACAGGACAAGCTTTCGCTTGAGGGTAATTTGCCTTATGAAAACAGCACTCAGAGGGTTCTTGTTGATTCCTTTGAGATGCGAGAGGACAAGCGCATTTGCTCGGGCAGAACACTGACAAACAAGCTTGTTTACTTTGAATCAGACACCCCTGTGGGTGAATTTATAGATGTTAAAATAACTAAGGCTTGCCCATATCATCTTTTGGGCGAGGCAGAAAAGTGAGGAAAATATAATGACAAAGATTATAGAGCTTGCTCACCTTCTCGGTGAGGAGATTGCAAAAAGTGATGAGATAAAGAATCTTGAGGCTGCAAAGGCGGATTTTGAAACAGATGCCGAGCTTCAGAACAAGATGCATGAATATGAGACAGAAAGACTTCTTCTTGCACAGGAGTTTTCTAAGGACGTAAACGATGCGGATCAGAAGGCTATTGCTGATCTCAGAGCAAGAATTGAGGAGCTTTCTTCCGAGATAGGCTCTCATCCTAAGTATATTACCTTTGCTGAGGCGCAGAGAGCGATGAACGCGCTTATGGCAGAGGTTAATGCCGAGATCAAGTATTGTATCACAGGCGAGCGCCCCTCCGATTGCACACACGATTGCTCTACCTGTAAGGGCTGTCACTAAAATTTACTGAAATTACGAGGTATTTTGCCCTATGGCAGAAGTAATTGTTTTAGAAAAAAGAAGCGAGCTTACTACTGTAACCCCAATGATGAAGCAGTATCTCGACGTTAAGGCACAGTATGAGGATTATATTCTTATGTATCGCCTTGGCGATTTTTACGAGTGCTTCTTTGAGGATGCGGTAATAGCATCCCGTGAGCTTGAGCTTACTCTTACCGGTAGAGATTGCGGAGAGGGAAAGCGTGCGGCTATGTGCGGTGTTCCGTTCCACAAGGCTGATATATACGTTGGTAGACTTGTAGAGCATGGTATAAAGGTTGCGATATGCGAGCAGGTAAGCGATCCAAAGGAGTCGGCAGGACTAGTTAAGCGCGAGGTTACAAGAGTCGTAACACCGGGTACGGTCACCGACGTAAGCCTTCTTAACGAAGGAAAAAATAATTTCCTTATGTCGATATGTCTTTCCTCGGGCGCGGCTGGTATCGCTATTGCCGACGTTTCTACGGGTGAGGTTTCGGCGACCTACCTTACAGGCAAGGACTATCTTTCGCTTCTTCGTAACGAGATCGGTGCATATCAGCCATCCGAGATCATTATTAACTGCAAGGCTAAGGAAATATCCGAGATCGCAGATTTCGCAAGAGAAAGATTTTCCTCGCTTATTACCGATAATTTTCAGCGTATTTTCGCGTATGATAAGGCAAAGGAGCTTACTCGTCGACATTTCAAGGACGAGGCGGACAAGCTTACAGACAGCGAGATGCTTCTTGCAGCGGGTGCTTTGCTCGCTTACATAGAGGAGACACAGAAGACCTCCGTGACCTATGCAAAGGAGATCAACGTTTATTCAAGAGGACAGTATCTTGAGTTGGATCTTAATACTATAAGAAACCTTGAGCTTGTTGAGGCAATGCGCTTAAAGTCAAAGCGCGGCTCGCTCCTTTGGGTGCTTGATAAAACCAAGACCGCAATGGGCGCAAGATTGCTTCATTCCTGGGTTCTGCGTCCTCTTATCGATCCTGTAAGGATCTCTCACAGACAGGGCGCAGTAAAGGATATCTACTCTGACAGACGTCGTAGAGATGAACTTTCCGAGCTTCTTGACGGAATTCTTGATATCGAGCGACTTACTGCAAGAGTGGTTTACGGTACTGCAAATGCCAGAGATTTGAAGGCTATTGGTGAGAGTATTAAGCATCTGCCTGAAATTAAAGCCTTGATTTCCACGTTCCCGTCTAATTCTCTGAAAAATATTACTAAGCAGCTTGACACTGTTGACGAAATATATAAGCTTGTAAACGACGCAATCGACGACAATCCTCCTCTCACAGTTCGTGAGGGCGGAATGATCAAGCCGGGCTTTAATGCCGACGTAGATTACTACCGATCCATAAAAAATGGCGGTAAGGATATAATGGCGTCTATCGAGCAGAGAGAGAAGGATGCCACCGGCATCAAGACTCTTAAGGTCGCATACAACAAGGTGTTTGGATACTATATTGAGGTTTCGAAATCCTTCGTAGATCAGGTGCCCGACAGATTTGTTCGTAAGCAGACTCTTACCAACTGTGAGAGATATATTACCCAGGAGCTTAAGGAGATGGAGAACACTATCTTCTCGGCTGACGAGAAGCTTGTTACTCTTGAATATCAGCTCTTCGATAGTCTTCGTGCCTTTGTGGCAGATAACAGCGACCGTATCCGTAAGACTGCATCGCTTATTGCAGAGATCGACGTATACCGTTCACTTGCCGAGGTTGCAGGTAAGAATAACTATACCTGTCCTGAGGTTGATATGTCTACCGACATTATTATCAAGGACGGCAGACACCCTGTTGTAGAGAAGTTTGTTAAGGACTCCTATTTCGTTCCTAACGATACTACTCTTGATACATCTTCAAACAAAATAATGATTATCACCGGCCCTAATATGGCAGGTAAATCCACATATATGCGTCAGGTTGCTATTATCACACTTATGGCGCAGATCGGCTCTTTTGTCCCTGCAAGAGAGGCAAAGATCGGCATCGTGGACAAGCTCTTTACCAGAGTTGGAGCATCCGACGACCTTGCTTCGGGTCAGTCAACCTTTATGCTTGAGATGACCGAGGTTGCAGCTATTCTAAAAAATGCCACCTCTCGTTCGCTGATTATTTACGACGAGGTCGGCAGAGGTACAAGCACCTATGACGGTATGTCAATTGCAAGAGCTGTAGTTGAATATACACATTCCAAGAAGATCGGGGCAAAGACCCTCTTCGCAACACACTATCACGAGCTTACTGATATGGAGGGAGAATTTGACGGTATTGTAAATTACAATATTGCCGCCAAAAAGCGCGGTGATTCTATCACCTTCCTTCGCAAGATCGTTCGTGGAGGAACGGATGATTCCTATGGTATTGAGGTTGCTAAGCTTGCAGGCGTTCCAAACGACGTGGTAAAGAGAGCGAGAGAAATTCTCGCTGACATCGAGTCGGACAAGCCTGTATGCAAAGTGCAGAAGAGAGAAGCACCTGCCGAGTTTGATCTTTTCAGTGGACTTACCGAGTCAAAGGAGAGTGAGGTTGCCGACCTCATTCGTTCTGTTGACATCAACACACTTACACCCATCGAGGCTATGAATATGCTCTTTGAGCTTAAGAAAAAGCTTTCAGACTAATAGGTGAAAAAATAATATGGGAAAAATTAACGTACTTGATTTTGAAATAGCCAACCTTATTGCCGCAGGTGAGGTAGTCGAAAGACCATCCTCGGTGCTTAAGGAGCTTATAGAGAACTCAATAGATTCGGGTGCAACAAGCATTGTTGCCGAGATAAAAAGAGGCGGTGTAGCCCTTATTCGCGTGTCGGATAATGGGTGCGGTATGGATAGAGAGGATCTTCCCGTTGCTATCAAGCGCCATGCTACAAGCAAGATCCGTCAGCGCGAGGATCTTGAGAGCATTATGACTCTCGGCTTCCGCGGTGAGGCTCTTGCTGCCATATCCTCGGTGTCTGCGGTTACGATTATCACCAAGACTGCCGAGGCGACAGAAGGATCAATGCTTGTCAGCGAGGGCGGTAAAATACTCGATATTTCCGAGGTTGGTTGCTCTACCGGAACGACCGTTGTTGTGGAGAATCTCTTCTTTAACGTACCTGCCCGTCGCAAATTCCTGAAAAAGGATTCTACCGAGGCAATGAATTGCGCTGCTCTTGTAGAGAAGGTTGCGCTTTCTCGTCCCGACATCTCAATACAGCTTTTGGTTGACGGTAACGAGCGCTTTAAGACACCCGGTGACAAAGACCTTCTTAACACCATTTATGCGGTGTACGGCAAGGATTTCGCATCCAAGCTTATTGAGGCTGACGGTACAGCCAACGGTATACACGTTCACGGTTTTATCGGCAGAAGCGACAACGTCAGAAAAAACAGAAATTATCAAAATATATTTATTAACGGCAGATATGTAAAGAGCCTTACCGCTATGGCAGCGATAGAAAAGGCGTATACTTCCTATATTGCTCACGAGGCATTTCCTACCTGCGTACTTTTTCTTGATATGAATCCCAACGCGGTTGACGTAAACGTTCATCCCGCCAAGCTTGAGGTCAAGTTTGCTAATGAGCAGCCTGTTTTTGAGGCGGTTTACTATACCGTAAAGAGAGCTATCGAGGATTACGAATACCGTCCCGAGATGCAGCTTTCTAAAGGACGGACAAGCGAGAGAAGCGCTATCGGTGCATTCGTTCCAATCGGCGAGGATACCAAGGGTAAGCAGATTTCTATTCCTACCCACGAGAGAGTGACCTATACTCCTCCAGTTGTAACCAAACCCACGTCGGTAGTATCACGTCCTTCTGTTGACTATTCCAGACCGCTTAAGGTGTCAAGCGGAGCAGGCGAGGGCTTTGCTCCCAAGGATACCCCGGCTGTTATGTCACCGAAAAGCTCGGTTGAATTGCTTGAGAGATATTCAAAGGCGACTGTGAACGAGGATTATACCCCTGCAGAGCCCAAAAAGGTAACCGAAATCCCTCTTCCCGAAATAAAAGTAGAGGAATCCGAGCCGGAATACAAATATATTGGCGAAGCATTTAATTGCTATCTGCTTGTGGAGTATGAGGGCGCAATGCTTGTAATTGATAAGCATGCCGCACACGAGAGAGTTATTTTCGAGGATCTTAAGGAAATAACCGAGCGCGACGGCAGAGTTGCCTCACAGGCACTTCTGCTTCCTATAACGGTTATTGCATCTCCCGACGAGCTTGCATGTGCTGAGGAATATCGCGAGGAACTGTCGCTTGTCGGCTTTGATTTCGAGTTGCTTGAAGGACACGTTAACCTTACGTCAATTCCTTCTTCTATCGGTAGTATGGAGGCTGAGTCGCTCTTTATCAAAATGGTTGACGATATTATCGACGGCAAGGGAAATCCCGAAATAACAGAAAAAATCAGACGTGAGCAGGCACTATATCAGATAGCTTGCAAGGCGGCAATTAAGGGCGGCAGAGTTTATGACAGAACAGTTCACGAATGGATTATTAAGAAGGTTATCACGCTTCCCGACGTAATCGTTTGTCCTCACGGCAGACCTATAGCGTTTAAGCTTACAAAGGGCGAGCTTGACCGTCAATTTGACAGAATTAAATAACGAAAGGTAATTATTATATAAATGGGCAAATTTACTTTACTTAAAACCGAGGGCAAGGCTCGTCGTGCAAGGTTTGAGACCGTGCACGGCACTATTGAAACCCCGGTGTTTATGAACGTAGGTACTTCTGCGGCGATCAAGGGCGGTATATCTACAATGGATCTTAAGGAGGTCAACTGTCAGGTGGAGCTTTCCAACACCTACCACCTCCACATTCGTCCGGGTGATGACCTGATCTACCGCATGGGCGGACTTCACAAGTTCTTTAATTGGGATAGACCGATTCTCACCGACTCGGGTGGATTCCAGGTGTTCTCGCTTGCAAAGCTGCGTAAGATTACCGAGGAGGGTGTTACCTTCAACTCTCATATGGATGGCAAGCGCATCTTTATGGGCCCCGAGGAATCAATGCAGATCCAGTCACACCTTGGCTCTACCATCGCTATGGCATTTGACGAGTGCGTTGAGAACCCTGCGCCTTATCAGTATGTAAAGAACTCTCACGAGCGTACAATTCGTTGGCTTAAGAGATGCCGTGCTGAGATGGACAGACTTAACGCTGAAGAGGGAACTGTAAACCCTCATCAGATGCTCTTTGGTATTAACCAGGGCGGAACATATGAGGATCTTCGTATCGAAAATATGAAGGCAATTCGTGAGATCGAGTGTGACGGATATGCTATCGGTGGTCTTGCCGTTGGTGAGAGTGCAGACGTAATGTATCATATCATTGAAACCGTTGAACCCTATATGCCTGTTGACAAGCCCAGATATCTTATGGGAGTTGGTACTCCCCAAAACATTGTAGAGGCGGTATATCGCGGCGTTGACTTCTTCGACTGTGTTATGCCTAGCCGTAATGCTCGTCACGGAAATCTCTTTACATGGAAGGGTAAGATGAACCTTCTTAACGAAAAGTATGCCGAGGACGATCGTCCTATTGCCGAGGAGTGCGGCTGTCCTGCATGTAAGAATTATAGCAGAAGCTATATTCGTCATCTCTTTAAGGCGAGAGAGGCACTCGGTATGCGTCTTGCAGTTTTGCACAACCTTTATTTCTACAACGAGCTTATGCAGAAGATCAGAGATGCTCTCGACGAGGATCGCTACGAGGAGTTCTATCATACCTACGTAGATCTTCTCGCAGAACGTCGAAAGGATTAAAATGGGATTTATTTCAAAGCAGATTGAAAAAGTATACAAAAGCGTATTGTTCAGAAGGCATGATCCTGACGAGAGCATATTCTGTTTTTCTCACAATGATTATGACGGACTTATGGCAGAGGAGTTTTCCTTTGTAAGTAAGAGGGGACATCATTTAAAGGGTAATTTTTATTGTTATCCCGATTTCACCCCCGGTCGTCTGATAGTATTTGAGCACGGTATGGGTAACGGACACAATTCCTATTTTGCCGAGATCGAGCTTCTATGCAGAAATGGATATCTCGTATATTCCTACGATCATACAGGTTGCAATAATTCGGAGGGCGAGCATATACACGGTCTTTCGGGATCTCTTTCCGATCTTGACGATTGTATCTCGGCACTTACAGGTAAGGCAGGATATACTGAGGAGCAGATTTCTGTTATCGGTCACAGCTGGGGTGGATTCTCATCGTTGAATATTCTTAAGCTTCATCCGAACCTTCACAGCATTGTTGCTATGTCGGGATTTGTTTCCATTCCCACAATGCATCAGCAGCTTGTACCAAAGCCTTTTAGAAATCAGCTTCTTGATTTAGAGCGTCGTACAAATCCCAGCTTTGCAGACAGCAATGCCATTCAGGTGCTTTCTAACACCGATAGACCGCTTTTGATTGTTCATTCTACCGATGACGCGACCGTTAGTCATAAGCTTAATTTTGTAGCTTTGCAGAATGCACTTAAGGATAGGAGCAATATCTTGTTCCTCTCTGTAAGCGGTAGCGGTCACAGTCCCCATTATACTGCCGATGCATTTGCTTATAAGGAATCCTTCTTCCGACAGCTTAAGTGGTATCGCAGAAAGGGAAAGCTTAATACTAAGGAGCAGAGAATAGCCTTTGCCTCTCGCTACGATTGGCATAAAATGACCGCGCAGGACATGGACGTCTGGAATAGTATTTTTGACTTTTTAATAAAATAGCAAAGTAAAAGGGAGAACCTCAAGAGGGTTCTCCCTATATTTTTTATTTATGTCCGCTGCAGTTGCCGTCAAACATTCCTGTCATATTGCAGAAAAGTTCTCCGTTTTGCTCCTTGAAGCCTGCCGCCAAAAGTAATCTCTCGGGAGCAGCATTCTTTGATGCAAGGCAGGTATGTGCACCGCAGAGATCAATAAAGTTCATCGTCTGTCTTGCGAGAATGAACATCGCCTCAAAATCGTCAAGTCCTGCCGCTTCCTTAATATCGTATATGTATCCAACCTCGCCAATCTCAAACTGACTCATTCCCATAAGAGCATCGGTGTCTATGTCAAACATAATATACGCGAATGCCTCGTCACGAAATTCAACTCCGAAGAGAGCGCAGATTTCCTTCTGCTTGTGTTTTTCCTGAATAGGTGTTATTTTAAACATTATTTATGTTCCTTTGTTGCCTTGTAGAGGTAGTCAACCTCGCTTTGCTCGAGGTATCTCCATTTTCCTACGGGAAGTCCGTCAAGCTTCAGGTTGCCGATAGAAACGCGAGAGAGTCTCTTGACAGTAAGCTCGGCTGCCTCACACATCTTTCTGATCTGTCTGTTTCTGCCCTCGAAAAGAGTGAATTTAAGCACAGTTCCACTCTCGTCCTCGCCTGTAATGATTACGTCAACGGGCTTGATCTTGTATCCGTCGATCACAAGGGGGGAGGTGAGTATATCCATTTGACTCTCGCTAACACTACCCGAAACCTTTACACGGTAGATCTTGGGAATGGTGTGGCTTGGATGAGTCAGACGATTCTTAAGCTCACCGTCATCGGTAAGCAAAAGCATACCCTCTGAAATAAGGTCGAGACGTCCAACAGGATAAACCCTCGCGTCGACACCCTCAAGTAGATCTGTTACACACTTTCTGCCGTGATCGTCGGCGGTAGAGGAGAGGTATCCTCTGGGCTTGTTGATCATAATATAGGTGTATTTTTTCTTTTCGTATCTGATTCTCTTACCTTTATATGCAACTACGTCGGATGCAGGGTCTATCTTCATACCGATAGATGCAAGATGTCCGTTCACCGAGAAATTGCCTCTCTCGATCTCCGCTTCTGCCGCTCTTCTTGACATAAGTCCTGAGTCGGCTATGAATTTTTGAAGTCTTACCTTTTCCATTTTTATCTCCAAATAAATTTATTAGTCAAATATTGAAATGATTTTTGAAAGGAAGCCGCCTTCTTCCTTTTTCTTTACACTCTCTGTTGCCAGGATATCCACCCTTGCCGTCTCTTTCCCATCAACGGTATATATTATCTCGCCAAGAATGTCCCCGCGGTTTATGGGAGCAACAGTATATCGTGCAAGCTTTATATGCTCGAAAACATCGTGTTTACTTCTTTGAAGTATTACCTCTACGCCGTCGGTATTTGCTACGCTGATAAACTCACTTTCGCCACCAATTACAGGGAGCTTATATACGTGATCGTACTCCTCGGCAAGGCAAATTCGCTCAAGATGCTCAAAGCCATAGTTCAGCATGACCGAATGATCGTTCCAATCGCTTGGTGCATCAAGTGTCACAGATATAAAGCATAATCCGTCTTTTTCTGCAGCACCTACAAGACATCTGCCGCTTCTTTTTGTAAAGCCTGTCTTTACGCCTACACATCCGTCGTAAAGATACAGCAGCTTATTGTGATTAACGTAGGTGCGGCTGCGGTCCTCGCTGACAAAGCTTTTCTTATAAGTAGAAGCGATCTCTTTGAATTTTTCATTTTCCAAAGCGGCCGAAGCAATAATCGCAAGCTCTCTTGCGGTCGTGTAATGATTCTTGTCATCAAGTCCGTGGGGATTTGTAAAATTGGTGTTTGTTAATCCAAGCGCGTGTGCCTTTTCGTTCATCAGGGCGGAGAAGGCTTCGACATCACCGCTGATATGACAGGCAATGGCAACCGCCGCATCATTTGCGCTTTGTAATAGCAGTGCATACAGAAGCTCATCCATAGTAAGAATATCGCCCGATTTCAGGTATGCAGACGATCCCTCCACTCCGATCGCAGCATCGTCAATTACAACCACGTCAGATGGGGAGCTGTTTTCTATAGCCACAAGCGCGGTCATTATCTTTGTCGTGCTTGCCATAGGCAATCTTTCATCTGCGTTTTTTGAATAAAGAAATGCGTCGATTTTCGGTTGATAAAGCACGGCAGAACGGGCGCTTGTATTTAGAGCCTGTTCCTTATGCTCACCAAATGCGTATATCGTCAGAAAGGAAAATACTATCGCCGCAAGTATTAGCGCAGCAATATACATTGCCTTGTTATCCCTTTTCATTGTCTTACTCCTTCGTTTTTTCTTATCTTTAGAAAAAACGGAGATATATATTCAATGCAAATTATGACAGAGCATTTTTTACCTTTTCAATAAGTTCAGGCGCTCGTTCAATAAGATTAACTATTTTGTCTACGTCAGCGCCCGATCCGTTTATGTGAATCAGGTTTACCTCGGCGTCTCTTCCAACGGTCAGAAATGCGACGGGAGTAATAGAGAGGCCTGTGCCTCCGCCACCGCCAAAATTCTGCTCGCTATCCTGTTTGCTTTTGCCGTAGTCGATTCCACCGGTAGCAATTCCCATAGCCACCTTAGAAACAGGGATTACAGTAACTCCGTTTGGCGTGGTTATGGCATTGCCGATAACGGTTTCCATATCGGTAAAGCTTTTAATACCATCCATGGATGCCTTGATAATGTCACTCATTTTATTCTCCGACATACTTTATCCTTCTTGCTCTTTTTTCTTGATATACGCCTCTCATGAATGTCAAAATGGCGTATATAAGCTTAAAAAGTCTTAACTTTACAGTAACGTAATATTGTACTTCTGTGACGTCGGGGGATGAGATGATTGCATTATCATTGAGTGTAAGATCCTTCGCCTTTGTTTTCATATATGTTATAACGGCATATATCAGTCCTTGATATCCGAATGGCCTTACAAGTGTAAGTCCGTTGAACAGATCCGTCTTGCAGGGGAGAGCAACTTCTTTGATCTCTATCCTGCAGTCCCACACTCTTTTTATGGTTTCCGATATTATCCTTATATATGCTCTCGCATTGATTTTTTCGCTTTTCTTCGGGGTGGATCTTTTGTTCTTGGGAAATATAAGATGGATGGCAAGCAGAGGCAGATGAATTTCGATCTTCAGCACCTCTTTTTTTATTATTCTGACCCATACTACTCGAGTCAAAATAAAAAAACAAAGAAATGAAAAAATTAAAACTATCTGAACCCCTGCCATAGCACTCCTAATTAAACCTCAACGATATCGTCTTCTGCCGATACCTCGTTTTCATAGTTTGCCTGCTCGTTGCTTTCGGCAACGTCGTTACCCTCTGCGGTCTCTTGGGTTTCGGTAACCTCAAGGTCTGCGTCGGTAAGGCTGATCTGCTCGTTATTTGAGTCGATCACCTCGCCAATGCCGTCCATACGTGCGAACATTGCGCGTATTTCCTCTGCGGTCTGAGGAAGAGCATCAATGCTGGATAGACCGAATGCACGAAGGAAATCGGGTGTAGTACCGTATAGCATAGGACGTCCGGGAGCATCAAGTCTGCCCTTGGACTCTATAAGACCGCGGTCTATAAGGTTGTTCATAGCATAAGAGGAATCAACTCGGCGGAGCGTATCCACGAACAGTCTCGTAACAGGCTGGTTATACGCAACGATTGCAAGCGCCTCCATAGATGAGGAGGAAAGTGTGCCGCTTTTTCTTATACCAAGTGCATCGCGTATCTCGCTGAGATAGTACTTCTTGGTGCAAAGCTGACAGGAATCTGCGTATGTAAGAAGGATTACTCCTCTCGGAATATCAGAGTTGTTGTATATCTCTGCGTATTTTGAAACCATTTCCTTTATCTTTGCAGGGGTAGATTCAAATACCCTTGCAAGTGTTGCATAATTGATAGGGTGTCCTGCGGCGAAAAGAATTGCCTCAAGGGCTTCCTCAAATACTACAGGGCGCTCGTTTTCCTGAGCAATAACAGGCTCGGCAGTCGCCTTGGATTCCTCGGAATCGGTAATTATTTCGTTTGTTACGTCACTCATTTTTTACTGTCGTCCTTTTCGCTGTCATTATTTTCTGTAGGTTGAGAGTCAAACTCGCTCTCCGTTGCTACCGAAGGATCGTAGTCGGGATTAAGCACGAACGTCATCTCGAGACCGCGCTCGGTATATTCCACAACGTCCTCAACCACGGTTATAGTTGTTATAAGCACGCGACGCAGCTTGATAAGCTCGAGCATACCCATAAATCTTGCTACAAGCTCTGCGCGTGATTCGGAATCCTTGAGAAGATTGAAAAGCGATGTCTCGCCCTTTCTCTCAAGAACTGCGCACATCTCTTCGATCTTTTCCTCGACCGATACGACCTTGTGCTTAATAAGGGGATTAACAAGCTCGCTGGGTTTTCTCTGCGCATCGGCAACCTTCATACGTTTCAGCACCGATTCAAGCGCCTTTACAAGCATATTCGCGTCAAGATTAAGCGGCAGTCCCTTTTCGGGAGGAACCTCGTCGGTTCCTTTTACAAATCTGCCTGAGTATTCCTCATAACGGGGCTTAAGCTCTCCTGCCACGATCTTTGCCTGCTGATAAAGCATAAGTGCATCTGCAATCTCGCGTCTGGGATCGTTTTCAGTACCTTCTTCGTGGGGGAGAAGCATACGGCTCTTTATAAGCATAAGCTCGCTTGCCATAACGATAAATTCGCTTGCAATATCGGGATCCATCTTCTGCGCTTGCTCGATATATTCCATATACTGATCGCAAATCAGTGAAATAGGAATATCGGAAATGCTTACCTTATTTTTGCTGATAAGAGTAAGCAAAAGATCAAGCGGCCCCTCGAATTGATCGAGGCGATAGGTTAACTGTTCAATCATAAAACTGTCCTTTCAAAAAGGTCATAATTTAAGGAAGGGGATAAGTTGCCAGAAATTAAACATCAGATTGGATACCCAACCGATGACGGTGCTGATCATTCCGGAGAGCGAAAATACTCCTGCCAGCTTATAAAGCAGAGGGCTGCTTGCAATAATAGGAATCATTCTGACGCCTCTTGCCGCATAGTCACCAAGAAGTAACCATAAAAGCACTCCGTAATATATCTTTCTCTCATACTTCATGATTCCAAAGTAATATTTGGGAGGAAGAATAACGTTCAAAAGTCTTGATCCGTCAAAGGGCGGAATTGGAAGCAAATTGAAAATTCCAAGGCCGATATTTACCGAATGGAAAATGTAAATAAATATAAGAGTGTTGTCAATAAGATAAAACAGGAAGTTCTTCTCGGCAAATCTCATATCCTTAACAAGTGCCATAACAAAAAGATAAAGCAGAGCGGAAAAGAATCCAAGCACTAAATTAACAGCAGGACCTGCAGATGCTGTGATTGCGAAATCCCTCTTTGGATTTTTAAAGTTTCGTGCATTTATCGGCACGGGCTTTGCCCATCCGATATGAAAAAGAACCATGCAGATAGCGCCGTAGGGGTCTATATGATGTATGGGGTTAAGCGTCAGCCTGCCCATGCTTTTGGCGGTGTCATCGCCAAGCTTGTATGCAGCATAGCCGTGACAGTATTCGTGTACCGTCAACGCAATAAGCGCAGCTATAGCAGACAAAATATAGTATATCACGGTATTCATAAATAATCCTCTTTAATTATGAAATTGCATCGAAGATTCTCTTCCACACCTCATCCTTGCCATCTCTTGTGACGGAGGAGAAGGGGATGATCTCAATACCCGTTCCCTCGAAGAATTCGTGATGCAACTCATCAATTCTCGCTTTAAGAGCGGTTTTAGAAAGCTTGTCGGTTTTGGTTGCAACGAGAATAAAGGGGATCTCGCGCTCAAGCATCATATTGATCATAAGTATATCGTCATCGGTAGGACCGGTTCTGATATCCATCAGCTGGATAACGAGCTTAAGTGCATCAGCCGAGGGATTCTTTAAGAAATAATCCTCGGTAAGTGAGCTCCAGGAACGCTTTGAATCCATAGAGCGCTTTGCATATCCGTATCCGGGCAGGTCGACAAGATATATCTTCTTATCAACGTTGTAATAGTTTATGGTTATAGTTTTACCGGGCGCAGATGAAACTCTTGCCAGCGACTTTCTGCCGAGCAGAGTGTTAATAAGCGAGCTTTTTCCAACGTTCGATCTTCCCGAGAGGGCAATTTGCGGCCTCGGGTCACGTGGGAACTGCGCTCTTGCACCTGCGGTAAGAGCTATATCGCAATTATTGACGTTAATTTTCATTATTATGTGTTCCTTTGTATTTTTAGTGACAGAGGGCAGCCTTCAATACGTCATCTGCAGTCTTGCAGGGAATAAACTTAAGATGCTCTCTTGCCTCCATGTCGATATCGTCGAGGTCACGAAGGTTATCCTCGGGAATAAGCACGGTCTGTATGCCTGCTCTGTATGCTGCAAGAGTCTTTTCCTTAAGACCACCGATAGGCAACACCTTTCCACGCAGAGTGATCTCGCCTGTCATAGCAACGTCGCGCTTAACAGCAATACCTGACAGTGCGCTAACGATGGCGGTAACCATGGTTACACCTGCAGAGGGGCCGTCTTTGGGAATTGCGCCCTCGGGGAAATGAATATGAATATCGTTTTCCTTGTAGAAATTAGGGTTGATGCCATACTTGGTTGCAACCGTACGAACGTAGGAATGAGCAATCTTTGCCGATTCCTTCATAACTTCACCGAGCGAGCCGGTCAGCTCAATCTTGCCAGAGCCTTCCATAACGGCAACCTCTACCTTTAAAAGATCGCCGCCTGCCTGTGTGTATGCAAGTCCGTTTACAATACCGATAGGATCATTGTCCTCAAGCTTTTCGGGAATAACCTTGCGCTTGCCGAGATAATCGGACAGATTCTTTTCGGTAATTCTAACGGTCTTTGCCTTGCCCTCGGCAATCCTCTTTGCACTCTTGCGGATAAGCGAGGCAAGCTCTCTTTCGAGATTACGCACACCGGCTTCCTTCGTGTAATTACGGATAAGGGCAAGAATACCGTCGTCGGTAATTTTGAACACACGAGAGGGAACTCCGTTGCGCTTAAGCTGCTTCGGGATAAGGTGATTCTTCGCAATATCAAGCTTCTCGCTATCGTTGTAGGTGGAAAGCTCGATTATTTCCATACGGTCGAGCAGGGGAGAGGGAATTCCGTCGTAGCTGTTTGCTGTTGCTATAAACAGGGTGTCGGACAGATCAATGGGAATCTCCATAAAGTTATCTCTGAAGGACTTGTTCTGCTCGGGATCAAGTACCTCGAGAAGGGCGGATGTGGGATCGCCTCTGAAGTTTGACGAAAGCTTGTCTATTTCGTCGAGAACTATAACGGGGTTCTCGCTCTTTGCATTGATAATTGCTGTGACGATTCTGCCGGGCATTGCTCCGACGTAGGTCTTTCTGTGACCGCGGATCTCTGCCTCGTCGTGCATACCGCCAAGCGAAACACGTGCATATTTTCTGCCGAGAGCCTTTGCCACGGATGCGGCAATAGAGGTTTTACCAACACCGGGAGGGCCGACAAGACAGATGATCTGATTTTTTACATCGGGGCTGAACTGTCGTACGGCCACGAATTCAAGAATTCTGTCCTTAACCTTGGTAAGTCCGTCGTGATCGGCGTCGAGAATTTTCTTTGCCTCCTCAACAGAAATGCTTTCTTCGTTCTTTATTCCGAAGGGGTAGTCAAGGCATGTGTCAAGATAGGTGCGGATAACCGTACCCTCTGCCGCACCGAAGGGGGTTTTTGCAAGCTTAGCCAGCTCCTTGTACAGCTTTTCCTTTATTTCCTCAGGCATCTTTGCCTGTGAGATTCTCAGGTCGTATTCCTTAAGCTCGTCGTCGTCCTCGTATTCACCAAGCTCGCTTTGAAGCGCCTTGATCTGCTCTCTTAAGAAATAATCCTTCTGATTTTTATCAATCTTCTCGCGCACAGTACGCTGAATATCGCGCTCGCACTGGAGGATCATAAGCTCCTCCCCGAGAGCAACGAGCAGTTTTTCAATTCTTGCGCGTGCAGTTACTGCCTCAAGAATGGTCTGCTTGCTCTTGTAATCAATGATCGCTGATGAAGCTACAAAATCCGCATAATATCCGGGTGACTTGATAGCCTCTGCCGCAATCTTCATTTCATCGTCAAAGGTGGGGTGCAGGCTTACAAGCTGACCGAGCATTGTGTTTGCCTCAAGCATAAGTGCTTCCAACTGGGGCGAGGGCTTATAGCTCTGCTTTTCCTTTTTTGCGATCACAGGTGCAATAAGATAACCGTTTTCTTCGCGTACGGGACCTATTTTTGCTCTTGCGATACCTTCAAAGATAACAGACAGATTGCCGTGAGAATTTTTCACCACGTGCTTGATCTCGGCAACGATACCCATTTTGTAAAGATCGTCTTCCTTAGGATCCTCTGTTGAAATATCCTTCTGGGCAACCAGCAGCACCTTTGCATCATATAATGTAGCCGCTGCAGTAAATGCCTTCAGCGAAACAGGTCTTACTATTTCAATATTAAGCTGCACTGCAGGGAATCCCACAACTCCGCGCAGGGGAATAAGAGGCAGCGTCATCTCTTCAAAAATATCTATTTTTTCTGACATTTTTATCTCCAATCAATATTTTGCGCATATATAATCAGTATATTATAACATATTTAAAATAAAAAGTCCATAGATTTAATAAATTTAACAAAACATTTAAAGACTTGACATACCTTCTTCGGTTTGAAATAATTTAATCCATGATACTACTATCAAATTTTAATGTGTAAAATCAAAAAAATAAAAAATCCCCCCAAAATGAAGTGAACCCAAAAGTTTAGACAAAATTAAATATTAAATTGCTTGTGAATGAGCTCGGTATTGAACTGGGCTCATTCCTTTTAATTTGAGAGATATTCTCTCGTTGTTGTAGTAATGTATGTATTCTTCTAACTTTTCAATGAATCCCCGAGGGGATCCAAATTTTTCGCCGTAAAACATCTCAACTTTCAGCCTACCGAAAAAGTTTTCCATTATGCCGTTATCCATACAGTTTCCTTTTCTGGACATACTTTGAGTAATGTTATGTTCGGCAAGTAGCCGTTGGTATTCTGCGTGTTGGTATTGCCAACCCTGATCAGAATGAAATAACGGTCGTGCATCGACAGGGAGCTTTTCAAACAATCCATTCAGCATGTCTCTAACTTGCTGTAGATTAGGACTTGTTGAAATAGAGTAGGATATAATCTCGCGGTTAAACATATCAAGTACCGGTGAAAGATACACCTTTTCATCACCAATCTTAAACTCTGTAATATCGGTTGTTAGTTTCTCAAACGGCTTGTCTGCATAAAAATCTCTATGCAGCAGATTATCTGCCACCTTGCCAACCTCGCCTTTGTAGGAGTGGTATTTGCCATTTTTACTCTGTTTCCCACGTAAATTGAGATATTTCATCAATTTTAACACGGTTTTGTGGTTAATTTCGTAACCTTTTGCTTTCAAAACGGCACAAATTCTCCTGTAACCGTATCTGCCCTTATTGGCGTTGTAGATTTCTAATATATCTTGTTTTTCGCTTTCGTATTTGTCCTTATCCTTCTGCTTAATATAGTAATAGTACGTACTTCTTGCTATCCCGGAAAGCTCTAACAAATCTTTAAGCGGATACTTTTGCCTTAGTTCTGCTATTATGAACGCCTTTTCCCGTTCTTTTGCTCGTCCGCAAGAACTAAGGCACTCAGTTTTTTTAAGTACTCAATCTCCATTCTGAGTCTTTGGTTCTCGGCAATAAGATCTTCTTCAACTTTTCTATCAAGCTTTGGTGGGCGCCCCTTATTATAACCGCTTGCCTTACTAGCTCTGCCTCGTCTTTCTTTCATCAGACCTTCGGTCCCTTCTTCCAAGAATATGCGTTCCCACCTTCTTATACTGTCCTTATACCGTTCTTCTTCCGAACGACTTTTTGCATCAAAATGCTTCCTCGCTGTTTCACGGTATCCAAGATGGTGTTCTCGCATATCCATTATAACACCAATCTTAAATTCTGTCGAGTACTTTTTCTGTTTTGACCCCTTCTTTGCCATAAAAAATATGCACCTCCAAAAGTGTCTAACTTTTGGGGTGCATATCAAAAAGGGGGGATACGAATATTTATATAATTAGAACGCCCATTCACCGTTACTGAATATGGCAATCTCCTTGCCGTCCTCACAGATCGCAGTAATGGAAAGATCCTTTGTGCCGATCATAAAGTCCTCGTGAACTATAGAGTCGTTAATACCCATCTCGTGAAGCTCTGCTTCGGTATAGTTTTCGTAACCCTTGATGGTATTGGTAAAGCCTCTTCCGAAGGCAAGGTGACATACTGCGTTCTCATCAAAGAGGGTGTTGTAGAAGAGAAGACCAGACTCGTTGATAGGTGAGGAGTAAGGAACGAGAGCAACCTCGCCAAGGAAGGATGCGCCTTCGTCCATTTTAACAAGCTCGCTAAGCAATTCCTCATTCTGCTCAGCTTTAACCTCTACAATTTTGCCATTTTCAAATCTTATAGAGAAGTTATCGATAAGCTGACCACCGTAAGAAAGGGGCTTTGAGGAGTAAACGATACCGTCGGCATCACCCTTTCTGGGAGAGGTAAATACCTCCTCGGTAGGAATGTTGGGGTTGTAGTAAACACCTCTGCCGAGAGTCTCTTCGCCGCCTGCCATAAAGATCGCGTTGGGGAGAAGACCTACTCTGAAATCGGTGCCGTTAGAAGCCTTGTACTTAAGCTCCTTGATTCCAAGAGAGTTAAGATATTCGCATCTTGCCGCAAGGTCTGCGTTGTGCTGATTCCATGCATCAATAGGATCGTCGTTTACACGGGATGTGGAGAGAATTGCTTCCCAAAGCTTCTCCATAGCAACGCTTGCTCTCTCACCGGGGAACACCTTCTTTGCCCAGCCCTTGCCGGGAACAGCAGCGATACACCACTGATACTTATTTTCCATTCTGTTTCTGATGGGCTTAATAAGCTTGGAGCGAGATGCCATAGCACCTGCGTACTTCTTCTGGTTAACACCCTTAAGACCGTCGGGATCTTCGCTCATAAGATATATCTTACAGGGAAGAACCTCTGCCTGGTGCTCCCACTTTTCGAGCTGCCACTTGTCCATAGAGCCAAGCACCTTCTTTGAGCAGTGACGAACGTTAAGCTTGGTGAGGGGCTGATAGGACCAATCAACAGTTACTTTAGATGCGCCTGCCTTATAGCATTCGTCAACAACCATTGCAACGAATTCGGGCTGGTCAAGCTCTGCTGAAATAAATACCTCCTGTCCCTTCTGCACGTTGACACCGCAGCGCGCAATGAGATTAGCATATTTTCTAAGTCTTGTCTTATTCATTTTATATCTCCTTAAATATTTTTCAAAACGTTGATGATATATTCGTAAACACGGTTGAAGGAGGAGAGAGAAAGTCTTTCCTCGGGAGTATGGATATCATGGTTATCAGGACCGATGGATACACAGTCAAGCCAGGGCATCTTGTCTGAGAAGATTCCGCACTCAAGACCTGCGTGTATGGTAACAACAGTAGCATCCTTGCAGTACATATCCTTGTAGACTCTGCACATTACGTCGCGAAGGTGAGATTCCTTACGATATTCCCAAGCAGGGTATTCACCGCGAATACCAACGCTTGCGCCGTGAGAGGATGCGATCTCCTTGATCTTGGTGATAAGCTTTGCCTTTTCCTCACCTACGGCACTTCTTACCGAGATGGTAAGGTCAACAGCCTTGTCGTTGATATTGATTATACCCATATTAAGAGAGGTCTCGACAAGTCCCTCGATATCCTCGCTCATTCTTGTAACACCGTTAGGCATCTCGTTGATAAGCGCGAGAATATTTGCGCTGTCCTCTACGGTCATAAGCTTGGCAGAGGAGATGCTCATATCGATCTTGAATGCCGCGTCGGTTTCACCCTCGGGGAGATTTTCCTTCGCGTTGTTGATAGCCTCAACGATATCAAACATAGAGGATTTTGTTATAAAGAGAAGCATTGCATCGCTGGGAATAGCATTGTCTGCGCTGCCGGCTGTGGTTTTGCCGATTCTTACGCTATCAAGCTTGGAAAGTATTTCTGCCGCAGTTTTAATAGCGTTTGCACGATTTTTGTGAATCTCGACGCCGCTGTGTCCGCCCTTGAATCCTGAAATTTTTAAGGTGTAGATCTGTCCTATATGGGTCTTTGCCTTGATGGAAAGGTTAATGTCAATTCTGCCGCCGCCTGCACAGCCTGCGGTGAAAATGCCTTCCTCGTCGGAATCAATATTGATAAGCAATTTTCCGCGAAGTACACTTGCATCAAGGGCGGTTGCTCCAAGTAGACCAACCTCCTCGTCGGACGTGAAAACAGCCTCAAGCTCTGGATGAGCAAGGCCATCGGAATCAAGAATTGCCATAGCGTATGCCATAGCTACACCGTCATCAGCACCGAGGGTCGTTCCTCTCGCACGGAGATAATCACCGTCGCGGTATAGGTCAAGTCCTTCCTTTTCCATATTGATGGGGCAGTCGGGATTTTTAAGCGCAACAATGTCGGTATGACCCTGCAGAATTACGCCGGGGCGGTCCTCATAGCCGGGGGTAGCGGGCTTTCTGATAACAACGTTATCGCTTGTGTCACGAATAACCTCAAGTCCTCTTGCCTTGGCAAAGGCTACGAGGTGATCAGCAATGGCCTTTGTATTTCCCGAGCCACGGGGTATTTTAGAAAACTCCTCGAAAAAGCGCAATGCCTTTTCGGAGGTAGGATAATCACTGAAATTTAACATATTTGCTCCTTTTTTAAAAGATATATTACTATTTTACAACAAAGAAAAAAGATTTTCAAGTGAAAAGTTGACTTTTTCAAAGAAAAGTAGTAAAATATACGTAATATTCATTTTTGTGAGGAAAAAATATGTCTTACGTAAATCAGCTTATAAGCTTTATTAAATCTTCTCCCACCGCATACCATACTGTAAAAACGGTTAAAGAGGCTCTTTTAGCTAACGGTTATACCGAGCTTTGCGAGAGCAATCCTGCCGCATTTTCCGATGGCGGAAAGCACTTTGTTATTCGCGGAGGATCTTCTATTATAGCGTTTAAGGGTAGCAATAAAGGCGGTTTTATGATAGCTGCATCTCATTCGGATTCACCTTGCTTTAAGGTTAAAAACGAGCTTTCCGGTGTAAGCTACACTCGTCTTGCCACAGAGAAATACGGCGGTATGATCCATTACACATGGCTTGACCGTCCCTTATCATTGGCAGGAAGAGTTGTTGTTAAGACTGCAGACGGTATCAAGACCGTTCTCGTTGATCTTGAAAAAGCCGCTTTGACAATTCCCAGTGTGGCGATCCACCTTAACAGATCAGTAAACGACGGTTACAAGTTCAATCCTGCAACAGATCTTCTTCCCCTTGCAGGTATGTCTGATGCAAAGGGTGAGCTGATGGCTGCCATTGCTAAGCAGGCAGACTGCAATGTAGAGGATATTATCTCCCACGACCTCTTTGTTTATAACGCAGAGGAGGGCAGAGTTGTTGGTATTAAAGAGGATATGCTCCACGCACCCCGAATTGATGATCTCGGTTGCGTTTTTGCTTCGCTTCGCGCATTTCTTGATTCACCCGAAAACGGTAATGCCGTTTCCGTTCTTGCTGTATTCGATAACGAAGAGGTTGGCTCTGAAACCAAGCAGGGAGCATCCTCTACCTTCCTTAATATGACCCTCAGCGCTATCGCAGGCAGTGAGGAAAAGTATTCTGAGATGCTGTATAACAGCTTTATGGTAAGCGCTGATAACGCGCACGCGCTTCATCCTAATCATCCGGAGCTTTACGATGGTTCAAATGCGCCTATTCTTGGCGGCGGTGTTGTGGTTAAGTATAATGCAAATCAGCGTTACACCACCGATGCTATTTCGGATGCGGTATTTTCTACCCTCGCTTCTCGCGCGGGAATCAAGCTGCAGAAGTTCTCCAATCGCGCAGATATGCTCGGCGGTTCAACGCTTGGCTCTATTGCAAACACCAAGGTTTCTATATCTACCGTTGACATCGGTCTGCCCCAGCTTGCTATGCACTCTGCAACCGAAACAGCTGCTGTAAGCGACCTTGATGATATGGTAAAGGTATTGACCGAGCTTTATTCCTCAGGAATAGATAAGCAGGGAGAAATTATCAATATAAATAAATAATTCCTAAAGGCTGCCTTGAAATAAGGCAGCCTTTTCAATAGTCATTTGACCAAGTGGCGGCGAGGAATGCGGGAATGAACGTGGTCGAGGACGTCACGACGGTCGAGAGAAAGGAAGAAATCAAGAAGATCGGCAAGCTTGTTGATGATCTGGGTGGCACGGCAACGCAGGTGCCGGAGAAAATTATCAAGAAAATTGGTAAGCTGGTGCCGGAAGAGAGCGCAGAAGGGACTCCTTCCACCGCAAGCGGTCCCCCTCCCTCAAGAGGGAGGCTTGGTGCAGAGAGCAATAAAAAAACCGCCTCCGGCACAAAGGTGCAGGATAGCGGGGAGAGGTTTGCTATTTTAACAGAACCTAACAGCAAAAACAAATTTGTTGCTATTGAACCAAAATCCATAAAAAAACTTAACGATTTAAAAGGCGAATCTTTATCGGCTAAGGTGCGAAACTATCTAAAACAATTTAGAGGAACCGTCCTTCCTTTAGGAACAACTGACAAAGCATATATGCGTCGTGAAGCAGAAGGTGAATATACAAATCCTGCCAAATTGTTGAGTGTGCAAGATTATGAAGGAAAACTTAATGCTGCAGCAGAATTTGAAAATTTACTTAGTGCAGCAACTTTTTTAAGGCATGAATCAGATAACACGGACGTCATCCTGATGCTGTTCGCGGGTGGAATTACTATGAATTGACGTATGTAGTTCCTGTATCGGAAACTGAAATTCGTGCTTATTACGGAAAAATACAAATAAAGTTAATTGAGCGTGGAGATTGCTTTTACGATATAACAAAAATAAGAGATATCACAAACGGCACTGCAGGTCAAGCTTTGATAAAAGCCGCCGGCTCCGTTTACGATACCTCTATAAGTAGTATATCACAAAAATCTCAAAATAGCAACAGTTCTGATAAAAATTCTTCAAAAGATTTTGATTCGGGTGAGAGAAGTGCTCTTGCAGACGGTAAGAGGGCTACTACCGGCGAGGTTGCGGCGGTGAAGAGCTCGATCAGCAAGAGGGGTATTGATCCCAAGGGAATTATTGCTATTGCTGACAAGTATTTTGCAAGGTATAGCGGACAGCTTACAAGAAACGGTGTGAGATACGAGTTCCTTGCGGCGGCAGATATGTTATTTGATCTTACGGCAGAGTCGGGAGACAGGGCGTATGCGAGTGTTGAGGCACTTGCAGAAGAGCTGGTAACCAACGAGAAAGACAAAAAACCTCCTATAGTATAATTGTACTATAAGAGGTCTTTTTTATTTGATTGTGGATTTTGAAAAACTAAAATCCAATTATTTTGCGTTTTTCTTTGCTTTATCTCTTAAGCGATAATCTCGCGATCTCTTCTTTTTAATGTAGAGATCGTACACCGCAAATGAAAGTACGCCTACAACGATGGCAATGCTTGTGATATGAACCCACAGCTCGGTGGAATTCTCGGTTTTAAGCGATTCCCAAAGAGAGTTTACGTAGGACTGAATATCAACGTTATCATCCTTGTAATAATCCATATATGCGGGATTATGGGAGTAGTTAACGTTTGCCTCATCCTTGCTTTTGCCGTAAAGCACGTCCCATGCAGAGAGATATTCGGTGTCATAATTATAGGACAACATCTCTTTATAGTGATCGCTTTCGGTAACTGCCTTGTTAGGCGAAGCATATCCAATATAAAGGGCATTTGCAGTTGCAGCCTCTACCGAGATCATGTAGTTGATATACTCATGAGCGAGGTCAACGTTTTTAGATGTAGTAGGAATGCACATTGCATCAACGAAGTAGTTCGTACCTTCTTTGGGATAATAGAAGTTAAGATCGTCATTGGCGGCAGCCATAGTAAGGAAGTCGCCTGCAAAATAGGGGGCAATATAAGCTGATGCACCCTTCATCTTGTTGAAGATCTCATCGTTTACATATCCCTGAAGCAGAGGCTTTTGATCCTTAAGATGCTTAAGAGCCTGATCCCAAACCGCGGTGTCGCCGGAGTTTATATCAAGGTCGTTCCAGTACATTGCAGTACCGAAGGCATCGCGGGGATTGTTGAACTGAAGGATTTTACCTGCATACTTCTCATCCCACAAAAGACCCCAGCTTTGCTTTGCAATATCCTCCTCGGCAACAAACTCGGCATTATAGATCACTCCGAGCATACCGTAGGTGTAGGGAACAGAGTACTCGTTATCGGGATCGTAGTACATATTCTTAAATTCGTCGCTAATATTTGAGTAATTGCTAAGCTTCGAAAAATCAATCTTATGAAGAAGGCTGCCACCCTCCGCGTTGATCATCTTCTGGATCATATAATCCGAGGGAATAACGATATCATATGCTACGGCAGAGTTGGTGATCTTTGCATACATATCCTCATTGGTAGCATAGGTTGAGTAGTTGACCTTAACGTAGAAGCCGTACTTATCAGCAAGATTCTCGTTAAAGTAATCCTCAAAGGCGGAGTTTACGTCGATCAGACCGTACTCCTCGTCATCCTCGTCGGAAATGTATTCACCCCAGTTATAAACGTTAAGTGTCTTGGTGGGGTAATCCTTTTTAACATCCTCTTCCTCATTCTCCTTGCAGGAGCAGATCGAGGATAGCATGCAAAGGACAAGGACAAGCAAAGCAATAATTTTGATAAATTTCATTATGCCTTACCTCCCTTTTTGTTTGTTGCACCTGTCTTTTTGAAGCTCTTGATATTCGAAATGATAAGAAGAGTAAATACCGTGATGATAATAATGGTGGAAAGCGCGTACATATCAGGCTTTACAGTCTTCTTGGTCATAGAATATATGAGCAAGGGAAGGGTCTGGAAATTAGAGGGACTGACGAAATAGGAAATAACGAAATCGTCAAGCGACAGGGTAAATGCCATAACCATACCCGAAAGAACACCGGGCATAATATTGGGCAGTTTAACTGTGAAGAAGGCTCTTATCGGAGTACATCCAAGATCAAGCGCCGCTTCGGTAAGTGACTCGCCAAGCTCGTTTATTCTGGGCAGAACCGACAGAATAACGTAGGGAAGGCAGAAGGTGGTGTGGGCAATAAGCATTGCTGCAAAGCCGATAGAATCGTAGTCCTCGATCTTAAGCAATCCCACAACCGCCGCAAAGAACAGCATAAATGATACGCCCGTAACAATATCGGGGTTCATCATAGGGATGTTTGTAACCGAGTTTACGGCCTTTTTCATCCACTTGCTTCTCATACGGTAAATACCCTCGGCTGCTGCAGTACCTATTACGGTCGAAAGCAGTGCGCTTGATACAGCAAGGATAAGTGTGTTTCGAAGCGCAAGAAAGGCATTCTGATCCGAGAATAGCTTTATATACCACTCAAAGCTGAATCCGGTGAAATTCGCCGTGCTTTCAGTGTTATTGAATGAGAACAGCATAAGGGTGAGGATGGGGATATACAGAATTGCAAATACAAGGCAGAGGTATATTCTGGAGGCGTATTTTTTCATACTATAATACCTCCTTCGTCCTCTTCTGTAAATCTGTTCATGACGCCGATAGAAATAAGTATCAGTATCATCATTACGAGGGAGATAGCTCCGCCTACGTTATATGCACCGGTAACAAACTGTCTTTCTATAGTATCACCGATAAGCTCGAAGGTTCCTCCGCCAAGCTTCTGTGAAATATAGAAGGTGCTGATAGATGGAACGAGAACCATTGTCACACCGGAGATAACGCCGGACATAGACAATGGGAAGATGACCTTTGTAATAACCTGGAAGGTATTGCAGCCAAGGTCGCTTGCCGCCTCCCACATATACTTGTCTATCTTGGACACGCAGGTGTAGATAGGAAGCACCATGTAGGGAAGGAAATCGTATACCATACCGAAAATAACAGCGCCCTTAGTACCGACGATGTGCATCGACGTACCGAGAATGGTGTTCAAAAGACCGCCGTCATCGAGGATAGCCATTATGGAGTAGGTACGGATAAGAAGGTTTGTCCACATAGGAAGCATAAGAAGCATAACGAATATCTTCTGATGCTCGGGCTTTGCCTTTGCCATTATGTAGGCAAGGGGATAACCGATAAGAAGGCAAATAAAGGTAGCGATTACAGACAGCTCTATCGAGAGCGCAAATATGGGAACGTAATCTCCAAGCGAGAGAATGTTTTCAAAGCTGAACGCTCCCGTATCATCCGTAAAAGCATAGAAAATAACTATGATAAGCGGCAGAACAATAAAGAGAATGGCCCAGAAAATGTGGGGCGCTGCCGCTATTGAATGTATAACGGAACGCTTCTTCATCATCAGAACTCCTCTGCGGTATCCGCGTCAGAAAGCGAGTCAAGCTCGTCCGAGAAGGAAGAATAGTCACCGAATTTGCCTGAATACTTTGACTTTTTCATAATGTGAATGGCTTCGGGCTCAATGAACAGACCGATAGTAGCTTCGGGGGCTACGTAATCGGTGGACTGTATCATCCACTTGAAGCCTCTGATATCCACGATTATTTCATAATGTACGCCCTTGAAGGTAACGCTGGTAACCTTACCTGTCAGCATACCCTTTTCGGGGTCGACAACGTCAACGTCCTCGGGTCTTACTACAACGTCAACAGGCTCGTTTGTCTCGTATCCGCCGTCAACACATTCGAAGGTGTGATGAGAGAAGCGCACACGCTTGTCCTCAAGCATAACACCGTCGATAATATTACTCTCGCCGATAAAGTCGGCAACGAAGGCGTTCTTAGGCTCGTTGTAAATATCGGTAGGAGTACCGATCTGCTGGATCTCACCGTCTGCCATAACAACGATTGTGTCAGACATGGAGAGCGCCTCCTCCTGATCGTGAGTAACGTAAATAAAGGTAATGCCGATAGCCTGCTGGATCGTCTTAAGCTCGTTCTGCATGTCCTTACGAAGCTTAAGGTCAAGCGCACCGAGAGGCTCGTCAAGAAGAAGCACCTTGGGGTGGGAGATAAGAGCTCGTGCAATAGCAACTCTCTGCTGCTGACCACCCGAAAGGGTACTTACGCTCTTGTTCTCAAATCCCGAGAGAGCAACCATCTTAAGCATTTCTGTTACGCGTGTCTTTATGTCATCCTCCGACTTCTTTTTAAGTCTGAGAGGGAATGCAATATTCTCGTAAACATTAAGGTGAGGGAACAGGGCATACTTCTGGAAAACGGTGTTAATATGCCTTTTGTAAGCGGGTACCTCGCTGATCTCAACTCCATCAAAATAAAGAGAGCCCTCGTCAGCGGTCTCAAAGCCGCCTATAATTCGAAGTGTGGTGGTCTTACCACATCCCGACGGACCGAGCAGGGTGATAAATTCACCGTCACGGATGTAAAGGTTCATACCGTCAATAACCTTTTCGCCGTCGTAAGATTTTGAAATTCCTTTCAACTCAATGAGCTTTGCCATTTTCTTAAAATCTCAAATCCTTTCCGATAACACATGGATAGTGTTTTTATTTGTCAATATAGGTCAAAAATAGTCTATAGCTTGACAGCGTTAATTATAACAAATATATTTTGTTTTTGCAATACTTTTTTATTATTTTCTTTTCTTTTTTTTACGGAATTATCCGTGATTAAACCGATTAAGGCAGATTTTTCTTGCGAAAATATTGCTAAAACTCGTAAATTCTCTTAAAATCTCT
>JBGVRO010000033.1:0-103823 GCA_045128515.1 Eubacteriales bacterium
GAAGGAAACGGCGGTAGAAAAAGACCATTAAAATTTAAGAAATCAGTATGATTTCCACCTTATATTGTCTCATTTACGATTTCCTTTGTATTTGTGACGATTTTTTATCATTTTCGGTCTTTTTCGGTCTTACCAAATGTGACAGCCCTTTTTATATATTATATTAAAGGTTGAATTTTTCCTTAATCATCTTTGCCACCTCATTGGGCGCAAGATGTGTGTTATCAATACGCAGATAGTTGTCAAATGGAATCTCACCCGGATTGCTGACAAGACGGTGATTTGCGTCCTCTCTTAAAACCCTCTGCTCGGATGCCGCAAGGTCGCGCTTGGATGCCTTGTTTTTCAGGCGGTTTTCGGTTTTGTTGCGCTCAAGTCTGACCGATTGGTCGGCAACAAGCTCAACGCAATATACCTGATCAAATTTCGATGCAACGTGCATAATATACTCAAGATCCGACGGCATATCAAACGCCCACATATAGGTGAAGATCATACCTTCATTGTCGCTTTTCAAAAATTCCTCAAAAACAACCTCGCGCAGACGTGCGATAACCTGACCGTTAAAGGAATTAAATATTTCAATGACCGGCTCGATCATCATATGGTTATGGAAAAGGCGCAGGTCGGTTATTTTCATAAGCTCCTGACCTACGGTCATCTTGCCAACAGCACCGCTACCGATTATAAGTACGAGTTTCATAGGTGGCTCCTTTAGGTTTTTAGATATTATAGCATAGAGGTTGTTTGATGTCAATAAATCTTTTTATTGATTTTTTTATTAATAAATGATAAAATGAAGTAGAAGGGCGATTTTTGGTACAAAGAAAAGTGTATAATATAAGTGAGAGGTAAAAATGGAAAACAAAAAATACTTAATTGTTTTAATTTTAAAAATTTTAGAATCCTTTACAGATTCATCCAACGTATTAACACAAATTGAAATAGCAAATCAAATTTCTCGGGTTTATCCTTGCGACAGAAAAACTGTTGGCCGAAATATCAAGTTTCTTCAAAAGATCGGATACCCAATCGTTAAGACAAGCAAGGGCTTTTATATGGATAAAAAAGCTTTTTCAATTAATGAAATTAATTATATTATTGCAGCTATAGAATCCGCCGAAGGAACCGACGATATAAATAAGGCCGAATTAATTAATAAAATACAAAAGCAATTTAATGGAATTAAAAGATAATAAGGAGATTCACTATGAGATTATCAGCACCCGTAGAACGCAGGTTGTTTTGGAAAGAATTTGAAAAAAAGCTATTGGAACTTGGAACTCCGTTTGATATTTGTTATGAGGTAAGCGGAGATGTTAAGTACTATGCCAGTGTAAATAAAACCTCCCCTTTGGTCAACCTTGGATTAACTATTGATTTTTTATATAAGGAAAGCAAAGTAAAGATCAACATTTATATTAGAGATGATGTCGATTTGTTTGAGTATATACACTCTAACAAAGAAAAAATTGAAGGCGAATTAGGATTTATACCACAGTGGATATACTACGGGGAAAGAAACCCCAATACCAGAAGGGTTATCAGCACCTTCCCTGTTGTTGTTGGAAATCCTCTTGACTATGAGCGAGTTATAAAGAAAGTCATACCATATATTATTCAGTATAAGAAGGTATTTACGAAATACATACCTAATTTGTGTGATTATTAATATATGAAGTTTATTATCTTTCCTTTGAGTTTATTTATATAGTTTCAAAGGAAAGCTTGCGATAAAAAAGAGCGTGGTTACCCACGCTCTTTTTTTATTACTGAATGGGATTAGCCGTTGAACATCTTTGCGATCTCTGCTCCGTAATCCTCTTCTCTCTTCGGGGGACCAGCACCCTTGTCGAAACGAACGTAGCCGAAGTAAAGAAAATGAGGTGGGGAGTGCTTTAAGCGAGATAATATTTTGATAGGCGAGGAGAGGTGGCGCAGGAATATAAGCATATTCCAAGGCGCATATCCAAAGCATATCGGAATATTAGCCGATTAAAGTGCCGTCAAATCGTTTTCTTTACGCACACCTTGATAAAGCCGCCAAGCTCCTTTGCAACACCTCATCCGTCTTGCTACGCAATCCACCTTCTCCCACTGGAGAAGGCTAAAAAACACCGCCTCTTTCGAAGCGGTGTTTAATATTTTGATTAATTATTAACCATTAACCATCTTTGCGATTTCAGCTGCGAAGTCCTCTTCTCTCTTCTCAAGACCAGCGCCCTTGTCGAAACGAACGTAACCGGTAACCTTGATAGAGCCGCCAAGCTCCTTTGCAACAGATGCAACGTACTTAGCAACGGACATAGAATCGTCCTTAACGTAAGCCTGCTCAAGAAGGCAGTTGTTCTCATAGAACTTGCCGATTCTACCCTTAACGATGTTAGCAAGAACAGCCTCAGGCTTGTTAGCCATCTTGGGATCTTCCTTCATCTGGCTGATAAGAATAGCCTCTTCCTCTGCAAGAACAGAAGCGGGAACGGAATCCTTGTCAAGATACTTAACGTCCATAGCAGCGGTCTGAAGAGCAACGTTCTTTGCGCACTCCTTGAAGAGATCCTTGTCAGCAAGGTCGGTCTCGAAGGAAACGATAACACCGGTAGCGCCCATGCCGTGGATGTAGGTAGAAACTACGCCCTCAACAACCTGGAAACGACGGATGGAGATCTTCTCACCGATCTTGTAGATCTGCTCAGCAAGAGCCTCGGAAACGGTGCCACCTGCAACGTAGTTGGAAGCAAGAAGCTCATCAACATTTGCGGGCTTGTTAGCGATAATAGTCTTAAGAATATCCTTAACGAACTCCTGGAAGGTTGCATTCTTAGCAACGAAGTCGGTCTCGGAGTTTACTTCAACGATAGCAGTAGTGTTATCGATGGTCATGATATCAACGATACCCTCTGCAGCAATACGGTCAGCCTTCTTAGCGGTAGCAGCCATACCCTTCTCACGAAGGTACTTAACAGCAGCCTCGAAATCGCCGTCAGACTCAACAAGAGCCTTCTTGCAGTCCATCATACCACAACCGGTCTGCTTTCTAAGTTCAGCAACGTCTTTAGCGGTAAATGCCATTTTTATTTTCTCCTTACTATTTACTATTTAATTGTGAAAATTACTCAGCAACTTCTTCGGTTGCCTCAACCTCTGCAGCGGGCTCTTCCTGAACGCCACCGTGAGCCTCGATAACTGCGTTAGCAAGTGCGCCAGCGATAAGCTTGATAGCGCGGATAGCGTCGTCGTTACCGGGGATGATGCAATCTGCATCGTCGGGATCACAGTTGGTATCTACGATAGCAACTACGGGAATGCCAAGCTTCTTAGCCTCAAGAACTGCATTTCTCTCCTTGCGAGTATCTACGATGAATACGCAGGAAGGAAGGGTCTCCATGTTCTTGATACCGCCGTAGGACTTCTCAAGATCCTCGATCTCCTTAAGCTTCTTAGCAACTTCCTTCTTGGGAAGAAGATCGAAGGTGCCGTCTGCCTGCATCTTCTCAAGATCCTTAAGTCTCTTGATAGAACGACGAATGGTCTTGAAGTTGGTAAGCATACCGCCGGGCCAACGAACGTTTACGTAGTACTGACCGCATCTGAGAGCCTCTTCCTTGATGGTCTCTGCAGCCTGCTTCTTAGTACCAACGAAAAGAACGGTACCGCCCTGCTGTGCGATCTCGGAAACATAGTTGTATGCCTCCTCGAACTTCTTAACGGTCTTCTGAAGGTCTACAATGTGAATACCGTTTCTCTGAGTGAAGATGTACTCTGCCATCTTGGGGTTCCACTTCTTGGTAGGGTGACCGAAGTGAACACCTGCTTCAAGCAACTGCTTGATTGTAATTTCGAACATTTTATGTTCCTCCTTGGTTTTTTCCGCCACAGCGACATAATACTGCGACGCAAATCCTATTGCGCACCGGCAGTAAACCTACTCGCTGTGTGAGATATAATTTTTTGTCTGTCGTTTTGACAGCTGTTATATAATATCATAATAATTATTAAATATCAAGAGGGTTTGAAAAAGTTTACAATTTATTCACAAATACAGTTGCATTAAGTCGGAATTTGTGATAAAATTGGTGTAAAAGCAGATTGGAGAAGCCATATGACAACTATAAATTTGTGGAACAGTGAAAACAGCGTTAAAATGCACTGCTACGAGCCGAATATCAAGCGTGGAAACGGCGCGGTCATTATATTCACCGGCGGCGGTTATTCTCACCGCGCGGCACACGAGGCTGAGCCCTATGCTCTCAAGCTTAACGAGATGGGAATATGGGCATTTGTAGTAGATTACAGCGTTTCTCCCTTCGGTCATCCGGTTCAGCTTGGTGAGGCACGACGTGCAGTTAGTCTTGTGCGTTATAATGCCGAAAAATTTGGTATCGACCCAAACAAAATTGCAGTTATGGGTTCATCTGCCGGTGGTCATCTTGCAGCACTGTGCTCCACAAGCAAGGAACGTTTTGTACATATAAAGCCCGATGACATTGACCTGACAGATCATCGCCCCAACGCGCAAATTCTATGCTACCCTGTAACGGATGAGCAATCCCATGGCGGTTCATATGAAAATCTTATAGGAAAGAAAAAATTCAGAGAGTACAAATCCAAGGCAGTAGATCCCATACTCCTTGCGGACGAGAATACTCCGCCCGCTTTTATATGGCATACCTCGTCTGACGATGGAGTTGACGTCAAGGGCACATACAGATATGCAACAAGGCTATCTGAGCTTGGTGTTCCGGTCGAAATGCACATTTATCCCATAGGATGCCACGGTCTCGGTCTTGCAACAGGAGATCCCAAGCGAGAACCTGTTGAATACGTTCAAAGATGGATCGAGGATCTTGAGCAATGGCTGAAGCTGATGGGTTGGATAAGTTGATAAAAATGAGCGCATTTTGCTGACTGTGTGTAGCAAAATGCGCTTGTTTTATTAGTCCTTGGCTCTCGGGCTCTTCTCTATAAGGTAGAAATATGGTGATGTAGGCGAGTTCAAAATGTGAAACTCGGATGCACAGATACGATACTTTGAGAGAGTCTTAAAATAATCTCGGAGCATATCGCCCTCAAGTGCGCCCTCCTCATGGCCGGGATAAATCGCTACGATCAGCGCGCCGTCGGGTGCGAGAAGGTCGATTGCCGCCTCTACCGCAGGCATAGTGGTCTCGCGCATGGTGGTAATGAACTTTTTGCCGCTTCTCGGCAGGTATCCGAGATTGAACATTCCTGCCTTGATAGGTCCTTCAACGAACTCCTTTACCCTATGATGAGAAGCACAGATCAACTCGTAATTACTAGGAGCTCCGTTCTCCTCAAGGAATGCTCTTGTCGATGTCAAAGCCTCCTCCTGAATGTCAAAGGCATAAACCTTTCCGCTCTCACCTACCGTTTTGGAAAGGAAAAGAGTATCTCCTCCGTTACCCATGGTAAAGTCTACGGCAACGTCACCTTCGGAGAGGTGTTCTGATATAAAATGCTTATGAAGTCCTACTAAATCTACCATTTTATCCGCTATTTTAATCCTTTTATGTTTGTTTTGTCGGGTTTTGTCAATGCTTTGCCGCCTTTTTCATCTCTTCAATCTGAGAATCGGTGGCAGGTCTGACGAAGGCCGTATAATTCGTTTTATAGATAACGAAGCCGGGCTTTGAGCCACCTGGCTTTTTAATATTCTTAACCCTTGTGTAATCTACTGCAACAAGGTCACCCGTGGCCTTGGAATACTTTGCAGCAACAGAGGCAGCCTCGGTATAATCCTGTTCGGAGGGCTCTTCCCCATCGCAGAGCATTATAACGTGAGATCCGGGAATATCCTTGGTATGGAACCAGAGATCACCCTTACTTGCAACCTTAAAGGTCAAGTTATCGTTCTGAATATTATTTCTACCAACAAGAAGCTGATAGCCACCGCTCGTAACCAACTTATGAGGAGTTGAGGCGATCTTCTTCGGCGGAACGTAGCCGCGAAGCCTGGAAGCATAACCCGAGCGATAAAGCTCATCGCGTATTTCGATAACGTCCTGCTCACACTCTGCACGGGACAGGAACTGTCTTACGCTCTCAAGGTAGCGAAGCTCCCTCTCCCAAATTTCGATCTGCTCGGCAAGAACCACCTTGGCGGTCTTGCATTTGTTGTAAAGCTTATAAAGCTTCTGCGCATTCTGCGACGGAGTGAGTCTTGTATCAAGCTTGATTTCGATCTCGGGACAATTTTCGTCGTAATAATCGACGGTAACAAAGCTATCCATACCGCGCTGAAGTCGGTAAAGATTTGCGGTTATAAGATCGGCGTGGCGCTTATACTCCTCGCCTTTATCCGCATCAAGCAGGGACTGACGCTGAATACCAAGCTTTCGCTCGGTGCGAGCCTGTGCATTATTCAAGAGTGTTGTAATATCGTGGGCGCGCTGATGAATATGCTCAAGTCTATCCTTCTCCTCAAAATAGGTGTCAAGCATCTCGGAAAGGCTGTTATAGGAGCGTTTGTCAACATTGTCACCGAGATATGTTATGTCCATATAGGAATAATCTATCGGTTTGCCGCTATTGTCAAATACAATGGTAGGGGTGTAGCTTTCGTCTATCAAAAGCTGCTGCCACTCTCTAAAAACAGAGTAAAATCTGTCGGCATCGATATTGCATACAGGAGTATCGGTGTGTCCGCATGCACGATAAACAAGCTCGCGTGCTATTTGAGTAGCAATACCCGAATAGGTAGAGGTGATAAACTTCTCACCTGTGCGCTCGGAGGGGAACTCTGAAAGCTTTTGATAAAATATCTCGCGGTCGATCTCGGTGGGATCGATCTTTTCTGCCATAGCAGGGGTCTGGTACTTAAGTCCGGGGAGAACCTGTCTGACCGAGCTTGCAGCAAAGTCGATCACCTTAAGGGCGGCAAGAATCTTGCGCTCTGAATCGAGAACGATAAGATTGGCATACTTACCCATTATCTCGCAGACGATTATCTTCTCGGTGGCAAAGCCCATTTCGTCATAGCAGGAAACGGTAAACTCGGCAATTCTATCAAAGCCGGGCTGAGTAACCGATACAATCCTCGCACCAAGAAAATATTTACGAAGGAGCATACAGAACATAGGCGCCTTCAGGGGATTTTCCTTCTGCTTATCAGATAGCTGAAGTCTGGGCGCATTAGGTCCAACGTTAAAAACAAGGCGGCGAGATAATCTGCCGTGGTGGATCACCATATCTATCTCGTCATTACGTGGCTGAAGCACCTTCTCTATCTTCGCCTCAGGAAACTCGGAAGAAAATTCACCGAGAACCGCACGCATCATACAAGCGTCAAATGCCATTTGCTTACTCCTTTCATTTACTGATTAATTATTGTAACACATACTAATAAAATAGTCAAGAGCTATGGGGGTGTGTTGACAAATTTTTAACCGTTGTGTATAATTAATAAAAGACTGTTTGAGGTATCTATATGATAAAAGCGAAAATAAGTGATGAAATTCTTCAAAGAATATACGGAGAGATTCCACCTCGTCCTCTGCACTTAGACTACGAGAATATAATAACAAAGGATAATTATGCCGCAGGCAATGCGGTGCTTACAGAAAAGCGTATCATCATGGATCTTGGAGAGAAAAATGCCGAATTTACTGTTAGGTCGGTGATGCCAAAGAGTGATGCTACCTGCCCTGTGATAATCTATCTTTCGGATGAAGATCATATCCCCAACAGATTTCTGCCCGTAGAGGAAATTATTGACCGCGGATACGGAATAATCTCGCTTTATGCAGAGGAAATAGCCGAAAATAATGCTAATTTCAAGACGAAAATAGCAGGTAAAATTGCAAAAAGAAGAAAGAAAAAGAGTGCCGCAGGCAAAACGGCAATATGGGCGTGGGCACTTATACGCGCCGTGGATTTAGCCTGGGACAGCAAGGAAATCTACAAACGCAAAATTATTATTGCATCTCACGGAATATATTCCCGTGCGGCAATGCTTGGGGCGGCATTAGACGAAAGAGTAAGCTATGTTATTGCTAACGGTCTGGGCTGTCATCCCTCGCTTTATTCTGAAAAAGAGCCTGAAACGACAGATGCTATAAGAGATTACCACTATCTTTACTGCCCATCATTTGTGAACGAGCCATTCGGTGACGAATTCCAGATTCTCCTTGACGCCTCGTATCGCGCGAAAATACTGTTAGGCGAGGCGGAGGACGGATACGGATGTGATCCTATAAATGACATCAACCATATTGCTTCGATTTTAGCAAGCAATGGCTGTGACAAGATCGACGTGCCGAAAGAAATCCCCACGGCACCGATAAGGATCAATGCAGGAAATATATCCTATCATCTCCGCTCGGGAACTGAATATTTCAGCCGTGAGGATTGGAATATTTATTTAGATTTTATCGACAAAAATTAGTTTTTTGACAATTAGAGTTTACATTTCACTTAAATCTTGTTGCATATCCGCATCTTTTGCACAATTCCTCCACCGCGCATCTGCGATCAAATCCGCGAAGAATTGCCACCGCTCTGTCGGATGAGAGAATGTCGGATATAGGAGTTTCGAAGGCATTGCCGAGAGTGATAACGCCCTCTCGGTCGAGACAGCAAGGAATCACTCTGCCATCGCAAAGAATACCAAAGTGGTCGCGCAATCCGTAGCAAAATACCTCGTCTCCGATAAAATCGGCAGACATATCAGGCCAATCGAAGCGGTCACCGTATTCAAGGTGGAGCTTATGGCGGATTCTGGCACCTCTGCTACCCCACTTCCATTCACCGTCAAGGCGAGATTTGATAAGGTCGAGAGTTTTGTCATTCATACCGCCGTCATGCCCCTTGTTCCAAAGTCTGAGTACGGTAAGCACCCCTGCCCCACTTGCTTTGTCTGCAAATCGGCACAGGCTATCTATGTAGCCTGTGTGTGAGGCATCGTCACCGTCTTCAAAGCTATGTACCGACAGGTTTACCTTGTAAACACCCGAGGAAAGAAGTTCGTCTGCTCTCTTATCAAGCAGAGTGCCGTTAGTCGTTATGGCACACTTGAATCCGAGTGAGGTAGCATATGCTATCATAACAGGAAGATCGGGGTGAGTCAGGGGCTCGCCCATAACGTGGAAATAAAGATAATCGGTAATTCCAACAAGAGAATCTGCTATTATCTTAAATTCCTCAACCGTCATACGTCTTTTCTCACGGGTAGTACCCGGGCAGAAGGAGCAATTTCGGTTACATATATTAGTAATTTCAACGTAAACACGTGAGTATTTTTTGTTTATCATAGGTCTCTCCACAGATTTTGTGATTTAATTATATCATATTGGAAAGAAAAATTCAACAGAGGTATAAAATGTTTATCAGAAAAGCTACAGCTTCAGATGTTTTAGCGGCGTCAGACATATACGACCGTGCAAGAAGCTTTATGAAGAAAAACGGAAATCCCGATCAATGGAAGGGTGAATATCCGAATGAAAAGGACGTAATTTCGGGCATTGAAGGTGGAACAAGCTACGTTTGTGAGGATAAGGGTGAGGTTGTTGCAACATTTCACTTTGAAATGAACGCCGACGATCCCACCTATCATAAGATTTATAACGGCGAGTGGAAAAGTGAAGGTCCATATGCCGTTATACACAGAATCGCGGTAAAGTACCATGGCAGAGGAATAGTCGATTTTTGCTTTAACGAGTGCTTTAAGCTCTTCCCTAACATACGCATCGACACACACAAGGACAATATTCCTATGCAAAAGTGCCTTGTGCGTAACGGGTTTGAATATTGCGGTATAATTTATCTTTTAAACGGTGAAGAAAGAATGGCTTATCAAAAGATATAAAAAACGGTTGCGTTCCAAAATGGTGACGCAACCGTTTTAAACATTATTCGGACTTCTCGCCCTTCTTATTAAGCTTTGTTACCGCAAAGCCTACGAGCATAATAAGTGCAAACACGATAAGATACCATACGTTGCCCATCTTATGCTTTGAAATGCTGGCATAGATAATTACACCAATGCCTGCAAGAGAAAGAATAGGAAGAACGAAGCGTTTGAAGGGGTTAAGCTCCTTTTCCTTGATCATCATAGAAATGAGGATCGGAATATAGAGGGCGTAAAGCGTGATTATAGGAAGCTCAGAGGAATCAAAGGCATACTTGCTTACGGTTCCGAAATCAAAGAGTCCTGCGCCAAGAAGCACAAAGTAAACGAACCATACCGCACACATCATAAGCGAGAATATTGCAGAATTGTGAGGAATGTTGGTCTTTTTGTCAACCTGTGCAAAGGTTGCAGGAGCAAAGCCCTCGCCTCTGGCAGAGAGAGAGTAAATTCCTCTTACACCGCCGAGCATAAGACCGTTGAGCGTACCAAGGCAGGAAATGATCACAAGAACGTTAATGATAGTCGCCATTGCATTGCCAAAGAACTTGAAGGCTATCGTTGTACCGTTTGCAGTAACGTCGCCTATACCTGCAAGGCCAAGAATACCAAGGTTGTAAAGAGTATATGCAGCAACGATAATGAGAGTTCCCACACAAAGCGCGATAGGAAGATTCTTCTTCGAATCCTTCATCTCGGAATTAATAGAGGTTGCAACTATCCAACCCTCGTATGCGAAAATTGTACTGCAAATTGCAGGGAAAAGACCAACGCCGTCGGTATTCGATGCGCCAAGCTCGTATGCAAGCTCAAAGTTCTCGATAAGTCTACCGTTTACAAATCCGATAATCGTACCGACGATAGAGATAAAGGCGATGGGGACAAGCTTTACAATAGTAGAGGATATCTGGAACTTGCCTGCAAGTCTGGGGGCTATGGTATTTACAAAGAATGCCAAAATCAGATAGAACAGTGCAAGAGTGATACACTCGGGACTGTTAAGAGTACTGTTGCCGTCAGGCAAGAACAGGAGAGGTGCTTCGATGTATCCGCAAGCAACAAGGGTGTATCTTGCACTTACCCATGCAAGTACAGCGGTCATAGCAGGATAATAGATAACAGACATAAACCAACCAACGTAATATGCGTATCTTGTTCCGCACATTGCCTCGGCATAGTCAACAGCGCCGTTTACCTTCTCATACTTGGTAGCCATTATAGCAAAGGTGGTAGCTATAATTACCATAATTATACCCGAGATTATCCATGCAAGTGTGCTGAAAAGAGCATCACCGCCCGAAGCGGTAAGTACGTCCTTCGCCTTGAAGAATATTCCCGAACCGATAACGATGCCTACTACCATGCATATGGCGGTAAAGACACCGTATTTTTTCTTTAAAGATTCCATTTTATTCCTCCTAACGGATTGATAAATATATTGTACATTAAACGGTTAAAAAATGCAATAGTTTATTTGTCAGTTTGACTTATTATGTTATTTATTTTCTTGCAAAATGTGAACAATTTGTAAACTTTTTGCTTTCGCGCGACATTTTTTATATTTTATATAGAATTTTAGGGACAACTGTGTTATAATATATCGGTTCAAACGACCATGTAATCGCTTTTACATAGTCAAAAAAGAGTTATCTAAAAAATTTATTATAAATTGGAGGAAACAAAAATGGCAAAGAAGTATTGCTATCTCTTCTCCGAGGGTAACGCATCTATGCGTGAGATCCTTGGTGGTAAGGGAGCTAACCTCGCAGAGATGACCAACATTGGTCTTCCTGTTCCCCAGGGCTTCACTATATCTACCGAAGCCTGCACCCAGTACTATGAGGACGGCCGTCAGATCAACGATGAGATCATGGCTGAAATCATGGAATACATTACTAAGATGGAAGGCGTTACCGGCAAGAAGTTCGGTGACCTTGAAAATCCCCTTCTCGTTTCCGTTCGTTCCGGCGCAAGAGCATCCATGCCCGGTATGATGGATACCATCCTTAACCTCGGCCTTAACGAAGAGGTTGTTGAGGTTATGGCTAAGAAGTCCGGCAACGCTCGTTGGGCTTACGACTGCTACAGAAGATTCATCCAGATGTACTCCGACGTTGTTATGGAAGTTGGAAAGAAGTACTTCGAGGAGCTTATCGACAAGATGAAGGAAGAAAAGGGCGTTAAGCTTGACGTAGAGCTTACCGCTGACGATCTTAAGGAGCTTGCTAACCAGTTTAAGGCTGAGTACAAGTCCAAGATCGGCTCTGACTTCCCCACCGATCCCAAGGAGCAGCTTATCGGCGCAGTTAAGGCCGTATTCCGTTCTTGGGACAACCCCCGTGCAAACGTTTACCGTCGTGACAACGACATTCCCTACAGCTGGGGTACTGCTGTAAACGTACAGGCAATGGCATTCGGTAACATGGGCGAAAACTGTGGTACCGGTGTTGCGTTCACACGTGACCCCTCTACCGGTGAGAAGAAGCTCATGGGTGAGTTCCTTACCAACGCACAGGGTGAGGACGTTGTTGCAGGTGTTCGTACTCCCATGCCTATCCAGGAGATGGCAAACAAGTTCCCTGCAGCTTACGCTGAGTTTGTAAAGGTTTGCGAAATCCTTGAGAACCACTACCACGATATGCAGGACATGGAGTTCACCGTTGAAAACGAGAAGCTCTACATGCTCCAGACCAGAAACGGTAAGAGAACCGCTCCCGCAGCTCTTCAGATCGCTGTTGACCTCGTTGCTGAGGGTCACAAGACCAAGGAAGAGGCTGTTCTTATGATCGATCCCAGAAACCTTGATACTCTCCTTCACCCCCAGTTTGATGCTAAGGCGCTTAAGGCTGCTAAGCCTATCGGTCGTGGTCTTGGCGCATCTCCCGGAGCTGCTTGCGGTCAGATCGTATTCTCCGCTGAGGATGCAGAGACTTGGAAGGCAGCAGGTAAGAAGGTTGTTCTTGTTAGACTTGAGACCTCTCCCGAGGATATCACCGGTATGAAGGCTTCTCAGGGTATTCTTACCGTTCGTGGCGGTATGACCTCTCACGCAGCAGTTGTTGCTCGTGGTATGGGTAAGTGCTGCGTTTCCGGATGTGGCGAAATCGCTATGGACGAGGAGAACAAGAAGTTCACTCTTGCAGGCAAGACCTTCACCGAGGGTGACTACATCTCCATCGACGGTTCTACCGGTAACATTTACGACGGTCTTATTCCTACCGTTGATGCTGAGATCTCCGGCAACTTCGGCACCATCATGGGCTGGGCTGACGAGTTCAGAACTCTTAAGGTAAGAACTAACGCTGATACTCCTGCTGATGCAAAGAAGGCAAGAGAGCTTGGCGCTGAGGGTATCGGTCTTTGCCGTACCGAGCACATGTTCTTCGAGGCTGACAGAATTGCTGCATTCCGTGAGATGATCTGCTCCGACTCCGCTGAGGAAAGAGAAGTTGCACTTGCAAAGATCCTTCCCTACCAGCAGGGCGACTTTGAGAAGATCTACGAGGCTATGGAAGGCACTCCCGTTTGTATCAGATTCCTTGATCCCCCTCTCCACGAGTTCGTTCCCACTACCGAGGAGGACATCGCTCTCCTTGCTAACTCTCAGGGCAAGACCGTTGAGGAAATCAAGACCATTATCGCATCTCTTCACGAGTTCAACCCCATGATGGGTCACCGTGGCTGCCGTCTCGCTGTAACCTACCCCGAGATCGCAAAGATGCAGACCGCTGCAGTTATCCGCGCTGCTATCAACGTACAGAAGAATCATCCCGATTGGAACGTAGTTCCCGAGATCATGATTCCCCTTGTAGGCGACGTTAAGGAGCTTAAGTACGTTAAGGCTGTTGTTGTTGAGACTGCAAACGCAGAGATCGCTGCTGCAGGCGCTAACCTTAAGTATGAGGTTGGTACCATGATCGAGATTCCCAGAGCATGCCTTACCGCTGATGAGATCGCTAAGAACGCAGACTTCTTCTGCTTCGGTACTAACGACCTTACTCAGATGACCTACGGCTTCTCTCGTGACGACGCTGGTAAGTTCCTTGGTGCTTACTACGACGCTAAGATCTTCGAGAACGATCCCTTTGCAAAGCTTGACACCACCGGTGTTGGTAAGCTTATGAATATGGCAGATACCCATGGTCGACCCGCAACCGAGCACCTTCACGTAGGTATCTGCGGCGAGCACGGTGGTGACCCCACATCCGTAGAGTTCTGCCACAGCATTGGCCTTGACTACGTATCCTGCTCTCCCTTCAGAGTTCCGATCGCAAGACTTGCTGCTGCTCAGGCTGCTCTCAAATAAGAGTGGAAATCGCCTAAAAACACATGTTTTTGCGAACTACAGTTGTCAAAATATCGCTTCTAACGCTTATATAATATAAATGAAGTCTTTTGACTGAAAAAATATTATTAACAGCAACAGAACGAAAAAATAACGACTATAGAAAATTTCATTCTTAATAAAATTAATAAATTTTCAATCCCTCGGCGTAAAAACCGAGGGATTTTTTCTATTTATAATGGTGACAGATAATTATATTTTTTGCCTTTCGGGAACGGATCGTAGCATAGTTCTCGTATATGTAAACGGTTATTTTCACTGAAATTTTACTGAAAACTACAAGTTAATGAAAGTCGGGTCTTAGGACCCGGCTTTTTTATTTTAATGTAAATTTTCACGGAAGGCAAAAATCAAAATCGAAAACCGTTGACATATACAAACAATATTTGAAATCTTCCCTTCTCTTACCGAACCACGCTACGATTTGGGGAGGGTGCCGAAAGGCAACAAATAAATATTAAAGGAGAAAAGAAAAATGAAAAAAGTTGTTTACTCAGTACAAAAGTTAGGAAGATTTGATAATCCGAAGCTTACAGGCGTTGGATGTATCGCAGATAACAGTCTCATTATCGCAATGATGAGCAAAAATGGAAAGCCTTACATTAAAGCTTTCCAGGATATTTACGAATACATTCATCCCTTGGTAGGAAGAGATCAGGAATTCGGTGGACAGATAAATGAGTTCCTCAAAATCGAAGTTGAAAAAGATACCAATGGATATAAGTCCATGGAAAAAGTAGAAATCGAGGTTGAATATAAAATCTGGTTTAAATACGTATAAAGGAGATTTGAAATGAAGGATTTAATAAAGAAATATGATTCGATCTTCAATGAAATAATGGAGCTTGAAAAACTCCTATGGAAAGTTCCTACATACAACTTCATCAAAAGAAATGAAATCAAGAACAAAATTAAGCTCTTAATAAATCAATTATATAAATAAGAAAGGAAGAAAAACAATGAAAAACAAATTGTATTTACACGAATTTAAGATCCACGACGGTGAGGCTTGGATCACATTCAACATCGTTGACCTCAACGAAAGCAAAAACGAAATAGCTGTTGCTGTAACTAATAGAGGAAGAGTAAGTGTTGTTACATACGACCTCTACAAAGACGAAAACGGTTATTACTTTGAATACGGTTGCGAATATACAAAAATCAACATTAACGACTTTAAGGAGATAAAGTAATGGAAAAGCCTATCATTGATTTAGAAGAATTGCTTGAAGAAGCAAAAGACAGAATCGAAGAAAAGTTAGCATTGGAAGGAGGTGATTTTGATGCTTGCAACAGTAAGTAATGAAATAAAAATCGTTATCGGCTCTTGGGGCTCATATAACGAGTGTAATGAAAGAGCTTATGGATCTAAATGGCTTGACCTTGCTGATTATTCAGATTGGGACGAAATCGAAGAAGAACTTAAAGCTGAGGGCTTTGAGCTTGACGGTATGGATGAAGAATTGTTCATACAGGACGTAGATAACTTCCCCTCGGGAGCTGCTAATTGGGATTACGTTAATCCGCAGGACTTCTTTGAATTACTGTTAGAAGCTGACGTTTTAGATGATCCCGGCAAGTACGACGTTATGATGGCTTTTATCGAAGTCAGAGGCTATGACGAATTCAAAGACCGTGTTGAAAAATACGGAAGCAGATGGGATGATGATATCCGTCTATATAAAAACTACGATTGGGAAGATTACGGTCGTGAAACCTTTGAAAATATGGGTTATGAGGTTGAAAGTTGGATACTTGACTTTTTCGACTTCAAAGCATACGGCGAATCGTTCCAATACGACGGTGATATTACCGAATATTCAGAAGGCTTAATTGAAATTTATTAAAAAAGGAGAATAAAAAAATGACACACGAAGAAAGAAAAGTTAAAGGTATTGAGATTTTGAAGCAGATGGATATTTACAAACCCTACATAAACGGCTTTGAGAAAAAAGATCAGGTATGCTTCTTTGAAATGTTCGGCGGCTTTTGGGTTGATCAGGAGCCCGAGCTTTACAACAAAATGAAGGAAATTGAAAAAGAACACAACTGCACCGTTTACGCCATTACTCACGAATTTACAGAGTTTGGCGAGCTTTACTCTTTCCTTATAGTTACCAATTACAAGAGCGAATGGAAAAACCTTTGTTATACGGAAGGTGGAATACATTACGCTTTTTCTTATGTTTGGAATAAAGACGATGACTACTGCTCAGAGTTCGGCACAATAGGCGTTAGAAGTATGGGCGGGGGTATTATGAGAGTTGTATAGAAATGGCGAAGGAAGAACATTGACAACAAATCGTTTTTGTGATATAATTAACTCACAGATAAATAAGAATTTGACGACAATTAACATTTTTTCAATCTTATGTAACCTTTTAACTGTTTTTGGTGTCTTATATAGTGAAAGAACAAAGTAATAATTTATAAAAGGAGATGTCTACTATGAAAAAGTTAATAGCATTTGTTTTAGCATTGGTATGTGTTCTTGGTTTAGTTAGTTGTGTTAGTGGAAACAATGAGAACGAAAAGGAAGTTAACACCATCACCGATTTTTCAAAGTTTGCTGATATGACACGAGAAACTGACAAAATCGATGTGGAGTTTGATAATTACTCTGGCTACCCGTTTTATTTTACCATCGAGGATCAGGAAGATATTGAGGAGATTATGGATATTATCTTCTCGGCATCATTTACTAAAATGGGTACTGAGCCTAATGCTGGTGACCATACCTCAATAACCATAATTCAAGGCGAAAAAGAATATAAGATGCACGCTTTTATGAACAAAGAAGGTCAATATTATTATTCCTTCTCAACAACCGAATTGCAGTTAAAGATAAATGAACTTGCACGAGAAGCAGGCGCATTTAAAAATCTCGATTGATTAACAAATTCCAATTTATCTATAAGATATTAAGTTACATATATAGCTAACCACGGCTCACAACGAGCTGTGGTTTTTCTATTTTATAAAAAAAGAAGGAGAAAAAATGAAAACTAAAACAACAGTATTTTATGATGACAACGACGTTCAGAGCTTCAACTCGATTAAGAATTACCTATTTGAAACCTTTGCCGAAGAAGAAGGCTGGATATCGGAAGACGAGATTCCAGACTGCGTGGTTTATCACGAAATGGAAGAACAGCAGCGCCGTGATTGGGATGACTTCAAAGCCGATCTTGAGTATTTACTTGAAAAGGATTGCTACCTGCTTACAGGAACGTGTGGTAGGTGGGACGGTCCTGCTCGAGGTGGCAAATTTATTCGTAGTATAGATGATCTGCTTGACTGTATTCGTCATTTGGACTTTGTTAAGTTCTATGATGAAAACGGTCATTTTTATATTTTCGGATACCATCATGATGGTTCGGACAGTTACGAAATGAAAAGGCTGACCAAAAAGGGTTATGAATTTGCTGATAGATACTATTTTGCAAAGGATAGGCATCTTCACAAAACAATTATGAATAACAACTTTTACTCTGCCCTGCCAAGAGTAGCAGAAAGGCTTTACGGTGTCGTATGAAAACAAACTTAAACAATCCGCACGGATATAAGGTCTGCTATAAGGAAAAAGGTGCTCGGGAATATATAAGGCATTTTTTGACTTATACGTACAAACAGGCTAAACAAGTAAAAAGGTATTATCTGAAATATACGCAGAAATCTCGTGAGGATGATCACCCTTTAAATAAACCTGAATGGGTGATTATCCCGATAAAAAGATCTGAAGTACGTGCCGGCATTTGGCATGAGGTTCCCTTCTGGAAACAGAAAGGGGCTTTTTCTTTTTATAACAAAAATCAAAATATAGGAGGTAAATAAAATGATTACATTAAATCTCACCGCAAAAGGTACTGAACAAGAACTTATTAAGAGATACTTGGAAGAAAACGCAAGTGAAATGCTTGCTGAAAAGATAAACAACGGCGTTAAAGTTGAAAAGGACGGTAAGACACTTATCAACAAAAAGACGCTTGAAGGCTTTATGAAATATGCCACCGGTGAAGCGAGAAAACATGCCGAAAAAGGAGCTTCAGCGGCTTGTGTTAGAAGTGACGTTGTTTTCGGCTGGGCTATTCACTACTTTGAAGAAGAAAGCATTGAAGAAAAGCTCTACAACGAGGACGGAAGCGAATATAAAGCTCCCAAGCCCGTAGTTAAGAAAACGACTACAGCTCCTACTTCTACATATACACCGCCTGTAGTTAAGAAACCCGAGTCGGATCAGTTGTCGCTCTTTGACTTTACAAGCGATACTCTCGCTATTACTGGTACGGAAGAAACGATCGAAGAGACCGTAGAAGAAGAGCCTATAATTGAGCAACCTAAGATCTCGCCCTTATACACGAAATATATGGCTTTGGTTGAAAAATACCCGACAACTTTAATTGCTCTCAGGGTTGGTAACTTCTATGAGATATTCGGAGATGCTGCAGAAAGAGTTGCAGAAAAGCTTGAGCTTACTTTAACAAGCAGAGATTTCGGTCTTGAAGAACGTGTATCTATGGTCGGTTTTCCCTATCACAGAGTTGACGTTTACAGAGACAAAATACGTCAGTTTTCAAGTATAGCAATCGCTGAAAGTGATGACAGTATTCAATTCTTCTTACAGTTCCAGAAAGACGGTTCTGATTTACAGGTTAATACAGAAACCGGCGAGGTGACTGAAAACAACAAGGTTGATGATAGAGTCAATGACCTTATCGGTATTCTCTTCGGCATACTTAAAGACGACCTGGAGGTGAGATTATAATGAAAATGGAAAAGATTAAGCCTATACCTAAATACATAGTGAAGTTAATTAAGAAACGTGACCTGAAGCGTTATCCCGAACCAAAAGGTGTTACTCGTTTTTACTCATATCTAACAAAAAATGATGGTGAGCTTGTAAAGGTAACTGTCGCTGTAAAGAATCGCTATAAGAATTGGCATTACAAGCAGGTTGCAGTACACGGAATACACTCGGATATATGCTTCGTAAAGGATATGGCATTTTACTATATTGCAGGATATAGTGTTGGTTGGCACGATGAAGGCTTGACCAAAAATGCAAAATGGTATGAAGATCCCGATTGGGGTTGGCATTATGACGATAAGTTTGATCCCTTCGCTCCCGTTGTAAATCCGGAATATGCCTTGAAGATCCCTGCTTATAAATACTCTGCTTGCGATATATACGACGGTGACAACATTATTAAATACCTTCGTATGTATGAAAAATACCCACAGCTTGAATACGTTACGAAAATGGGACTTTCAAAGTTTGCTATGAGTAAACAGATATTAGTGAAGCTTGGGAAAGACATGAAGTTCAGAAAATGGCTATCCAAGAATGCAAAGGATATTGCGAGCAAGGAGGTATATGTTTCAACCGTATTCCACGCATATAGAACAGGAAAACCTGTACTTGTAGCAGATGCCTATGAACGTGCTAAAAAGGGACTCTGTGCAGATAAGGATTACAAGCCAATAAGAGACTTGTTTGCTCCTCATTACGAGGAGTATTTTTCATATATAGGTGAGCAGAAGATTTCTAATCGTCTTTATAACGATTACTTAAAAGCTTGTAATTATCTCGGCTTGGATATGAGTGACAAAAAGAATCGCTTTCCTCACGACTTCAAGCGTTGGCACGATATTCGAATTGATGAATATGAGTCTGCAAAGGCAAAAGCAGATGCCGAATTAAAAAAAGAATTCTATGAACAGTTCGCATCTGTGGCAAATAAATATATGCCTTTACAGAGAGATAAAAACGGAATATATCTTGTATTCATAGCAAAAAGTCCGGCGGAATTGGTTAATGAGGGTTCAGCTCTACATCACTGTGTCGGCAAAATGGGCTATGATAAGAAATTTGTAAGAGAGGAAACGCTCATATTCTTTATTCGTAGTGCTGAAGCACCTGACGTTCCATTAGTCACAATGGAATATTCGCTAAAGAGTAATAAAATACTTCAAATTTATGCAAGCGGCAACACAAGACCGACAGAAGACGTACAGACCTTTATCCAAAAGAAATGGCTGCCTTACGCAAAGAGGCAGTTAAAGAAAATAGCTGCATAAGGAGGTTTATATGGCAAACTATTTTAGAATTACAGCATACCACCCTGAAAAGGATATATCGGTGATACTTGACTCAAACGGCAAATTTGAGAAGCTATGGCAATTTAGTGCTTACTTGGTGCAAAAAGGCTTTAAGATTATACAAGTATGCACGAGCAATAATTTCGTAGATGCAACCTTCCCTGCCCTCAGTTCAGAGTCAAACAAAATCCTATTAAGAGGAGTTGACAAGGGCAAGCCAATAGTCGAGGATGTGATTCATCAAAACCGTCCTTGCAAAGCGATTACCGTATATGATAAAATATACGGACAATACGTCTAATATAGAGATAGCCGGGCCTGGTAACCCAAGCTCGGCTATTTTTTTGTTAGTAACATAAACGTTAAATAAACAATTGGATTAAAGATACTATAATTGCCACGACAGAAGTACAAATAGCAACTATCATCCCAATCTTATAGTCGGGTTTACATTGCAAGACTTTGACATCTTCTTTTACACTTTCAATCATCTCTGCCTGACAAGAAATGATTCTATGATGCTCGCGAAGCTTTTCCACTTTAATGGGGCTATCATAAAAAAAGAGGGGCTGAGTCCTTGCGGACTCAGCCCAATTATTATTCATTAAAGCAGATCAGATACCAAGCTCTGCCTTATTGTCCTCCCAGAGACTCTCCCAAGTAAGGTTGGATTCGGAACGAATCTTGATGCAGTCGATGCCGGGGCCTACAGACTTAAGCATTACGTCGTCAGCGAAGCCGAGCTCGTTAGCTTTGATCTTAAGGGTGATAACGTTCTCGCCCTCTTTAAGAGCGAACTTTGCAGAAAGCTTATAATCGTTGAAAGGAACAACGTATCCGTGCCACTGACTTACGCTGGTAAGATTCTCACCGACAACGGTAATAGCATCATACTGAAGCGCAGTTCCGTTTACGGTAACGTCCATATCGTCGGGAGTGATCGTCATGGTGCCGTATTCGGTAGCAAGGCGGAGAGTCATGGTATTTTCCTCAGATGCCTTATCTGCATTGATAACGAATGTAAGAGTAAGACCGTTCTCGCCCTGGGGGTTGAAGTAACCTACAAAGCAACCGTTGCTTGCAGACTTTACAACGTTTTCAGGAACGTTGCTGTGTTCGCCGAGGATCATTTCGGTTTCGGAAATGTTGATAGAATAGCCGAAGCTGGTAAGGCCGGAGAAGTCAATGCCCTCTGCCTCAAAGGTGTAGGTCTTGCCTGAGCCTGTTTCATTCTCGTTGCCCGAACCTGAGTCGGGGGTGGGATTAATAAGGCCGTTAATAACGTCACAACCTGTGAAGCAGGACAGACCGATCACAGCCAAAAGCATAAATGCAACTATACGTTTGATTTTATTCATTTTAATTTACTCCTTAAAAAATTCTTTTTCTGATGATGACTATAAGCATGAAAACAATGGCAATCGCAATTCCTGCTATAGCAACGACAGTAACGGGATTTTTCACAACCGGAGCACCCGGAGCTTCCACAGGAGCTTCGTCCTCTATGGGATCAGAAGGTTCTCCGTCTACGGGCTGCTCAAAAACAGTGTAGAAATTCAGTGTTACGGTTGCCTCAGAGTCCTCATGGTCCTCAGACTTTGCTACAACTGTAAACGTCTGTTCTCCCCAGTCACGACCGCTACCTACAATAGTACCGTCTGCCAACAGAGAGAATCCGTTGGGAAGGCTTGAACCTTCCTTCAATTCATAATAAACCGTAGCGGTTGAACCATCGTTTGCGAAAGCGTTAAGCTTGAAGCTGTAATCCTTTCCGATTATGAGATTATCAAAGGTTACGTCATCGAATACCACGCCGAGAATACTCAGCTTGTAGGTGACTTCCACAGGGTTCGCATACTGGCCCGATGCCACAACCGTAAATTCATAATCCTCGTAAGCTCTGGTAGGAACGCCGGAAATAATACCGCTCAGATTATCAAGTTTCAAACCGTCGGGAAGATCGCTACCCTCAGCAAGAGAGTATTTTATAGTGATATCATCCGGACTTGTTGCTGTGCCAACGTTGATACTTACATTCTCACCGATGTTTACGTCCTCAAGCTCTGAATACTCATAGTTGATCGTATAAGCATTCACCTTGACGATAAAATCAAGCGAAGCGGTCTGCTTTCCATCCTTCTTCGCCTCTACGGTAAAGAAGTAGGTGCCTGCACTTGCAGTAGTAGTACCGGTGATAACACCATCTACCAGCTCAAGTCCCGCAGGAAGCTCGCTACCATCGGCAAGCTGATATGTAATATCAGTGCTAAGCTTACCCTCGTCATCAAATACAACCGCACTTGCTATACTCTTGCTGTATTCAGCACCCTGAGGAATAACGCCGAGGTTAACGTCCTCGTAGATAATCTGATCAGGAATAGCATTCTTGTTGTAAACAGTCATTCTAAAGTTTTTGTATACATCCTTATAGGGATATCTCGCATTAGTATCCTCACTTGCAACAATTCTGAAGCTGTAAGTGCCTGCGGTTGCAGGAGTACCCGAAATGCTGCCGTCTGCATTAAGCACCATACCCTCTGGGAGAGATGAGCCGTCTGCAAGACTGTACTTAATCTTTGCGTTAGGATCGTTGCTTACGATTGCAGTATCAACGGTAAGCTCGTTGTTAACGCCTGCTACTGTATAAAGAGCATCTGTGCCAAGATACTTGATTCTGTCAAGTCTTTCGCCACCAACTCCGTTTATACCAGAGGAATTTGCTCTCATATAGAGAGTATTCTTCATCGCTCTGCGCATCGCCCATACGTGAGTAGGTGTAAGAGATGCTGCGTCAAGCTTGGGGGGAGCAGGGTTGGGCCAAGACATCAGGCCGTCAATACCTGCACGAATCGATGCGTTAGTATCCTCGCAGTGCATGTCGGTTATGATGAAGCCGCGGAAGCCCCATTCACCTCTAACGAGCTCTTCAAGAAGATAATAGTTGGTAGAACAGGGGATATTACCAACGGAGTTAACGCCCGTCATCAGACCCATAAGTCCGCCTTCCTTAATAGCAATCTCGAAGCTCTTACCATAAATCTCACGGATAGCCTGCTCGCTTGCCCAAGTGGAAACGTTGTTACGAGATGTTTCCTGGTCGTTAAGCATAATGTGCTTGGAGATCTGAACGCATCCCTTTTCAAGAGATCCCTTTGCCTCCTGCGCACCCATCTTACCTGCGAATACGCCATCCTCGCTAAAATACTCCATCCAACGTCCGCCGAAGGGAGAACGGTGGGTATTCAAGCCAAGACCGAACGTACCGCCTCTGCCATGGTTACTATAGAAAATAGCATTACCGTAAATACGGCCACGCTCATAAGCAAGTTGCTTATTCCAAGTAGATGCAAGAACGGGGTTCGATGCCCACTGAATATCACTGGACTCACGTCTGCCGAGAGGGCCGTCGGTCTGCCAGATAGCAGGCTGGTCAATAGAGCTTATCATCTGATAATCACCACGGAATGCAAAGCTTATTTGCGCTGCCATTTCCTCAACTGTCAGCTGATCAAGAAGCTCATCCCAAAGCGGATCATCATAATCCCTGCCCGCAAGATGCCAAAGCTTTATCTGATTTGTCTGTGCATTACCGGGAGTCTTTGCCTGCGTAGGCATTTCCTCGTGATACCAAGGCATCGTTGCATCGGTTTCAGGATTGATGGTCCAGATAGTTTCCTTCTGGAGCATACCGTTCTTCTTTTCTGTTGCGTGGGTGGGGAAGGTTCCTGCGAAATCGTCACGGGACATATACTGTCTTACACCGCGGAAGGTTTCGGGATCGTTAACCTTGGAGGGATCACCGCTGGAGTAATCGAAGCGGTTTTCAACCTTTGCGCCTGTAGTGGTATCGGTGTCATACTGATAACCGTTGCCGCCAATGGTAAAGGAAACTGTACGGCCCTCGGGCAGCATAGCTGCATCGTGAGCATCGTAGCCTACGATAATATTATAAGTACCTGGATCAAGCTCGTAACCCTTGAAGCCGTTGCTGTTAGCGTCGCTCCAGTCGTAGGAGTACATATCGCTTACGTCAAACTCGATGAAAACATCTTCGTACTCACCGGGCTGAATAAGAGAAGTCTTGGCGAAATCGGCAAGGTTTACGTGAGCCTTTGCTATACCGCCTCTGTAATAAGGAGCGTTGTAGTAAACTCCTACTGCATCCTTACCTGCTACGTCGCCAACGTTGGTAACTCGGATACCGACCGAGATCTTGCCGTCCTTGGGAAGCTCAGCGCCCATCTCAGGAATAGTACCGATTATTTCGTGAGTAAACTCTGTGTAGGAAAGACCGTAACCGAAGGGGTACATAACGCTGTCAAAGTACCACTGATCACGGGTCTCAGCGTCCTCCTCTACGTAACGGGTTTCGTAGTAACGGTAACCCATATAAATATCCTCGTCATAGTGGATATAGTTGTTACCGTAGTTCATAGAGCTCATTCCTGCAAGACCGAAGTTCTGGAATACGGGGTCTGCCTTCATATCCTTGATCCAGGTGTCAGCAAGATGACCTGAGGGGTTAACCTCACCTGTAAGGATCTTTGCGAGAGCCTTGTTGCCGTGAGTACCCGCATAGCTGATATTCACGAGCGATTTAATCTTATCCATCTTTGCGGTCGCCTCTTCAACAGAGGAGGTATAGCCGTTGTCGGTGTAGAGATAATGGGTGGGATCGTTAAGAAATCCAAGCTCAATATAAGAGGCACAGTCTAAGATGATAACGATATCATCGAAATTGTCCATAACCATCTGAAGCATAGCCACTTCGTTTGCATTGAGCTGGAGAGAGTGGTCATCCCAGTAACGAGCACCGTCGATTTTGTTAGAATCATCACGAGGGCTGGCGCTCTTAAGGCTTACCTGAGCAAGATCGGAGCCTTCTCCCGCAGGTCTTGCAAGAACTACGATAGCAAGCTCGTTATAATCCTTGTAGCTAGCCTTGATTGCATCGGTATAACTTGAAATAGGCGTTTCGCGAACGGGAAGGCCGTTTCTAAAGTTGTCTATACTTTGGTTTCCGTTGAACCAAGAACCCGAACGGGAATCATCGTTATAAAAACTTGTAAGTGTAGGGTTAAGATCGAATATCGAAGTTGAAAGCACCTCGTAAAGCGACGAGGTAAGGCTTGTAACAACGCTCGATCCATAACCTATGGAAATATATCTTGCAGAATGTTTACCAAACACACTTGTCTTAATTTTTGACTGACCTTCAGCAGGCTTTAAGGGAAGAAAACCGTCGTCATTCTTCAATAATGTAAAGCCTTCTTCACATATTTCCTGGTTTTTTTGTACCGAAGCGTTTTGCCAAGCGCTATGGTTAGCGTAATCCGACTTGTAATAAATGTAATCGGCGCTTGCCGCTGAAGCTGTAATTCCACCTATTCCGGTTGCAAGCACGGTCAGCAGCGACGTTACAGCCAGTACGGAAGAAACGATTCTTCTGAACGGAATTTTTATTTTTTTATTTAGCATTTTTATTCTCCACATTTCGTATTCGCCCGCCCCGAATTAAACACGGGACAAGCAAAATACTGTCTAATTAAAATTGAATAGCTGCTGTGCTTATATCTGAAAGTTCGCTATTTCTATATTCTGGGTTGGAGCTTACCTTTTGGCAAGCGTAGTAGTAGCTTTGACCTGAGCTGTAGTTACCGCCAAGCGCTGCCTGCATCATTGAGGTAAGATTGCCTGCATTAGCTGCGACAATCCAATAATTTTTAGGATGACCGCGCACTACGGAGTGAGCATTTGTTCCGTCAAGGAGAGAAACGTAACCTACTATTGCGTTACCACCGTCGGCGGGAATGTTGATATCAACCTTCATCATAAATGCACCGACGTAATCATTCTTATCTGCATCGGGAGAAGCATAGAGATAGAAAATAACGTAGTCCACGTTCTTGTCGAACATTGAGCCCGCCGAGCTTCTGTCAAGAGCCCAAGAGCCACCTGCTTCCTTGTAAATAAGCTTATTGTCTGCGGTGCTGGGAGTTGACAGACGAGGAAGACTTTCTTCATCAATATATACAGCCTTGAGAGTAACGTTCTTGCTTGCTGCAAAGGTATATTTGGTAAGAGTCGATACCTTTGCGCCAACGGTTTCATTACCAAAGGCGTCGTATGAAACCTCATACCAACCGTCAAAGATGTAGTTGCCATTATCGTTCGTAAGTTCGTTAGCTATAACAGTAACAGTTGCACCGTGACCTGCAGAAACGGTAGTCTTGTTTCCGTCAATAGTACCGTTAACTACGTTAATGTTAAAGATTTTCGTGGAAGCGTTAGCATTGGGAATAATCGGAGAAGTGGTAATCGCTGACCTATCACTGGATACGTAACGAGTTACGGTATCTGTCTCGGGATTAATAACATCACGGTTAATAACAGAGGTTGCTGCGAAGTAGTAAGACTGACCTGCGGAGTAGCTATAACCGATTGCTTTGTTGAGTATATTGTAGAAATCAGAAAGATTTGTGTCGAAATAATAGTTCTTTGCACCACCACGGACAATCTTATAAGATGACGTTCCATCCATGGTTTCAATCCAACCGATAGTGTTAGTGGTCGCTCCTCCTTGAGTAACGCGAATCTTGAAGCTACCGATAGGTTGATCGGGGTCTGCATCGGGAGATGTATAAATATCAAAGCGAACGTACTCGACGGGAGAAGCAAACATCGATGTTGCACTACCTGCAAGACGGTCAACAGCTATCGCACCGTTGGGCTCTCTGTAAATAATACCGGTAGTAGGATAGTTTGCATTGGCGGAGCTGTCGGGGGTAGGAAGCTTAACAATCTCGGACACCGCACCGTATCTTGCCTCAATTTCCATATCGGCAACGATTTCGAGCTCGTGGTTTTTCTCCAGAGATACTCTGTTACCGTTTACGTACCAGCCGATAAACGCCTTGTTTGGATCTGTAGATTCGTTGGGAGTTAGCTTAACGGTTTCACCCTCTAATACCGTGCTTTCGCTTGCTGTACCGTTTATAACGTTAACGTTAAAGCTACTCAAGAACTTTGCATAGATCTTCATAGAATCGTTAAGTGCAAAGGTGTATTTATCGTTTTCAGAAAGAATGATTTCCTGGTAATTATCGTCAAGCATATACCAACAAACGAACTTCTTCGCTTCGTTAGAGTCAGCCCTTACGGTAACCTCCTCACCCTTCTTTACGATCTTACTGCGCTGTCCGTTTATAGTACCGCCGTTGACGGAGATCATGCAATAATCTTCGAACACCGCAGAGATTTCAACATCCTTCGTTACGGTAAGAACGTAGGGATTTGCAATACTTTCCTCGCCGTCAATAATCCACTTCACGAACTTACGCGCCTGGGACTCGGCCGGGTAAATCTTTACAGTTTCTCCCTCTTTAACCTTCGTAACCGAAGGGCCATTCTCTCCTATAACACCGCCGTTTGCAGTAACTGTATAGGAATTGTAGGGCAGGGCCTCGTATATTGCCTTTAATTCAATGTCAAAATCTACCTTGAACGTGTATGTCGCGTCCGTTGAAACGGCTACGCCGTAAACCTGCCATTCAACGAATCGGTAGCCCTTGCGCTCTTCCGCGGTAACGGTACAGCGTGCGCCCTCCTTGTACAATCCACTTCCGCTTCCGCCATCAACCGCAACGTTGACCTTTGCCTCATCGACGGTCTCTTCAACGTCGGGCTTGCAGGCGAACAGGCAGCCTATACATAAGAGGAACACAAACAAAAGGCTTATCGCTTTAGTTAATTTATTTTTTGCCATTTTGGTTAATTCCTTCCAAAATTTTTTATACGGGGGTTATACCGCCATAGTGTTTGGCGGTATAACGTTTTGGTTTGCTTAATTAGATGCTCTTCCAAGCTTTACCCATAGCGCCAATTTCGCTATTTTGATAAAGATCGGGATTGTCGGTAATTGCCTGACAAGCGAAGTAATGGTTGTCATTGTTGTTCCAAGAGCTAAGGCCCTTCTCTGCTGCACCCTGGTTATAAGCACGCTTGATAAGGTTGTGCCAGTTACCGTCGGTGCCGTACAGGTTGCCGAGCTCACCATAGCACTTACCGCCATTTGTGCCGAAGGAGGATTTCGTACCGTTGTATTCGTAAAGATATCCCTCTCTGTCAATCTCGAACCAACCAACAAGTATCTTTTCGCCACTTGTATTTTCAACGTACATATAATATCTAATTCTTGCAACGCCCTCGGTGAAAGCAGTCTTTCTCGAACCGTCTGCGTTCTTCTGACGGTCATACTCGGTGGTCGCGCCATTGAACGTAATCATCTGGTTGTTAGAGTTATCAGGAGCCTCGAGCTTGATTTTCGTGTCATCAAGCGCAACCGAACGAATGATTACGTCAGAGGTTACAGTAAGTGCAAAATCTGCATTTTCAGAAACAACATTGCCGAGAGTTTCGCTTCCGTCCTCTGCGTATGTTACGTATCTCCAGCAACCGAATTCGCCATCCTCGAAGGGATTGGAAGTAATGTTAAGAACTACACCGTAGCCTGCTTCAACCGTTGTAAGAGAACCGTCAATAAGACCGTTTTCTACAGTAACGGTAAACTTCTCTGCGCTCTTACTCTCATCGCGTGCGAAGCCGGTAGAGCCGATAACGGAAATGTCACTGTTCTCGTATGCAGTTCCCTCCGCAGCGATACGCTGTGCTGCGAAGTAATAAACTTGACCGTAGCTGTAATCGTATCCGATAAGGTCTGCAAGCATATTGTAGAAGTATACTGTATCTGTGATCCAATAACCGCCGTTTCCGCCACGGATATACTTGTACTCAACGCCGTCGAGTGTTGCAAAGGTTGCAATGCAATTAGCAGTAGCCGCTCCGTCATATCCGTACATTACAAATCTTGCAACGTAGTCCTCGATATTTGCATCGGGGCTGGTGTAAACGTAGAACATTACGTGGTCAACGCCTGTGACGAAGAGTTTATCACCTGATACTCTGTCGAGCGCGATTGCTGCGCTACCTGTACCTTCCTTATAGATAAGCTTGCTTGCGCTGTTGTCTGGAGTAGCGAGCTTAACGGTTTCCTGAGTGAATACTGCCTTAATAGATGTGTCGCCCTTTATTGTGTAAGCAAGGCTCCAATCAGCAGAAAGTGCGTTGCCTGTTGCTTCACCGTTTTCATCGGTGAGATACCAACCTGCGAAGCTGTAGCCTTCCTTTGCCTCGGTGGTAAAGGTTACGGAATTACCGTAGCCCACCTGGAGCTCGGTGTACTGTCCTTCGATAAGACCGCCGTCAACCTTAACGTTGTGTATAGTAGAGGGTGCGGAAGAATCCTGTACCATACCGTTAGGACCTATAACGGAGATATCACTGTCAAGATAAGTAATTTCAATGCCGTTTTCAACAACGGGAGTCTTGTATGCAATTGCCTGCATTGCAAGATAATAGGTAGCACCTGCTGTGTATTCATAACCAACAGCAGCCTTAAGAACGGTGAAGAAGTGACCGGAGTTAGCACCCGTAATCCAGTAATTGCTCTTAAGACCGGTAACAATGTCTTTTCTTACACTGCCGTCTACGGTAGAAACATAACCTATAATAATTTTACCGCCCTGGCAGTCTGCACCGGGAGTTACGTAAAGAATCATCTGACCAAGCGACTCGGTTGCGTCTGCGCTCTCGTAAATATGTATAAGGATATATTCAACGCCTGTGTCGAACATAGAGTTGCCGGAAAGTCTGTCGATCTGGATCTCGCCGTTAGCAAGTCTGTAAACAAGCTTGCCATCTACGTTGTTGGGAGTGTCAATCTTTCTTACGGTATCAATGAATACTGCAACGACTGTTGCCTCTGCGTTAGGCATCTCGAAGCTGTTGCCCTCGATCTTCGCGCCGTTAACAGTCCAGTGAGAGAATACCTGGTTTTCTCCTGCCTCATTTGCAGTAAGAGTAACGGTATCACCCACCATTGCATATTCCTTATCTGCGATACCGCCGGTAACGGTGATGTAATGAGGAATATCACGCGTAGTGCCGCAGCCATTGTTACATTCTGCGTCGAATATGTCGTCATCATATACGTGCTCAAGCGCAGGAATGGTGTTGGGGGTTCTGCTGATTTCAAAGGTCTTACATACCGAGCAGTAAACTACGACTTCATAAGACCCCTCCTCCTCGCATTTCGCTTCAACTCTATTTTCTTCCTGGGGTTCGCCGGGAGTATGCTCTGCTTTTTCGGTTACGGTAGGTTCTACTACGACGTGACCGCAATCCTTACACTTCTCGCCTGCGGTAAGACCGGTAGATGTACAGGTTGCTTCAACTGCAGGAATAACCTCGGTATTGGTGTGCTTGCAAGAACGGTCGAAGGGACAGTTATTACAGATCATATCCTGATCGTCATCGTATGTATGGTGACCGGGAGCCTTGATAACTACGGTCTCTCTGGATATTTCATGTCCGCATGCGGAGCATTTTACTACCTTTTCATAAGAACCGTCAACAAGACAGGTTGCTTCGTTTCTGTTTTCCTCGATGGGCTCACCGGGAGTATGCTCTGCCTTTTCGGTTACTTCCTGCTGCTTAAGTATCTCGCCGCAATCGGAACACTTAGTACCAGCGGTAAGACCGGTAGCGGTACAGGTTGCATCAACCGCAGGAATGACCTCTGTATTTGCGTGCTTGCAGGAACGGTCATAGCCGCAGCCAGGAACGTTACAGATCACATCCTCATCGTTATCATAAGTGTGATAACCGGGAGCCTTGAGTGTTGTTTTTTCGGTTGCTCCGCAAGTACACTTCTTAACAACGTATCCGTCAACCTCGCACTTTGCAGGAACTCTTTCAATCTCGGTTGCGTATACGTGATTGCCTGTTGCGGAGATGGTCTTTTCCTCACGGGAAATCTCCTCGCCACAGTTTTCACAGTAAACAACGCTGTCATACTTACCGTCAGCGCCGCAGGTTGCATCAACCTTATTCTCTTCCTTAGGCTCGCCGCCTACGTGGTCAAGCTTTTCGCCCTCTGTTGCATCACAGTTGATACAGGTCTTGGGAGCTTCACAGGTTGCATCCTCCCAGTCATGATTCTTCGCGGGAATTGCCTTCGGAGCATCGATCTCATTCTTACCCTCTGCATCGGAGAAGATAAGCTCGCATCCGCTACAGGTGTAGTAAGCCTCTGCACCGTTGGTGGTACAGCCTGCCTCAACCTTATTAACCTTTGAAAGATTGTGAGTGTGAGCAAGCTTGGAAATAGACTCGGTCTTTTCGTAGCCACAAATGGTACAAGCATAAGTCATAACGCCCTCGGCAGCCTCGGTAGCAGGTGTAGTAACCTTACCTTCGCCAAAGGTGTGCTCAGCCTTGTCGGATACTTCCTCGCAGCCTTCGTCGCTGCAGGAATGCCAATGATGTGTTTCGTCGTTTGTCCATTCTGTGTTAAAGTTGTGTCCCTTTAATAAGGAAAAGCCTGCAAAAAGAACGCCTGCAATTAAACAGAATACAAGTAATACTTTTAAGAATTTCATAAAAATCTCCTATCTTTTTTCTTAATTATTTATAAATTAAAAAATAATATTACTAAAAATTACATATTCTTTACGCCTCTGCCCTTGGCAGAAATTGCAGAATCGCAGTAGGTATAGCCGTTTATTTCTTCCTCGACCGCTACGGCCTGAGTTGCGAAATAATAGGTAACGTTGGGTGAATATGAACCGTGACCCATAGCGGTTATCGAATTCTTGAACCAGTTATGAGTGTTTCCGTCGGGAGTAAAGTAATTACCCTCTTCGCCGCTTATGTTGAAGATCTCACCCTGCATATTCTCAAAGTAAGCGGTCTTGTCGGGATGCTGAGCCATCTTAAGATATCCAATAGGCTCTGCGTCCTCCGCGTTAGACGTGTAAATGTAAATCTTGATGTACGCCACACCATCTACGAAAGCGGTGTAACGATTTCCGTTCTCGTCGGTCTGCTTGTCGTACTCAATCCGAGCCTGACCGGCAACCAGATCGAACATTGCATTGTTTGAGTTGTCGGGCATTGCAAGCGGAACGTCATTGAATATGGCCTTTACAGTCACTTCTCCGCTTACGGTGAAGGTATACTCTCTTTCGGTAGATACGATTTCGCCTACAACACCGTCAACTACGTGTGCCCAGCCCTTGAATGATTTGTCGTCATCCTTAACGCCGGTTTTCAGGGTGCAGGATGCTCCTTCAAAGTATCCTCCGCCTCCAACAGCGTTGATCGTGCTTACAAGATAAACCTTCTTGTCTGCATTAGCAACAGCGTCTGCAAAAACAGCAACAAGTCTGCTGTTCTCAGTGACCTCGAACGAATAGGTCTCGTTTACAGAAACCTCCTGTCCGTTTTTCAGCCACTTCATAAACTGCTTGCCCTCGGGAACAACTGCCGTTACCTGACAGATATTACCCTCATAATACTTGCCTGCTCCGATTCCGCCGTCAACCGCAACAGAATAATAGGTCTTTTCTGGCTTATCGACAGGATCGCCTGTGGTATTGCCACAGGAAGCAAGCGCCGAAAGAGACGCAAGTATCATCGTTAGGCAAATCACGAAACTGATGATTCTTTTCATACTAACCTCCTTGTATAAATTTTATTGATTAGAATCTTCTGATTTTTTTAATTCCGAAAAGAACGAGAAGCGCTATTGCCACTACGTCCACCACAACAAGCGCTCTTGTCCAAAGAGGCTGATCGTAGCGGTAAACAACTCCCTCTCCAAGACCGTTCATTGCATTTGAGCTTGCAACGGTGTAGAGGATATTCTTCGTAGCGTTTCTCAATGCGGTTACCTGAGTTTCACTAAGCTCGTCGCTGGGAAGGTTGGACTGGCTGAGGTTAAGGTCGCCGCCCGCTCTGATCATCTGATCCACCTCCATATAGGGAGTGGAGTAGTTGTAGTCGGTGATCACCATTCCACGGAAGCCCCATTCATTACGGAGGACCTCGGTAAGAAGCTCATAGCTTCCGCCCGCCCAAACCGTGCCTATACGGTTGAAGGAGGACATCATAGCGGTCGTTTCGCCCTCCTTAACGGTAAGCTCGAAGGGCTTGAGGTAGATCTCACGCATAGCCTGCTCGGTAGCCCAGGTAAGAACTCCGTTGTTCGATCTGTTGGTCTCCTGGTCATTGAGTGCAAAATGCTTAACGTAGGTATAAACGCCCTTGCTTTGAGCACCCTGAATAACCCCTGTTGCCATTATACCGGAGAGCATTCCGTCTTCGGAGTAGTACTCCCAGTTTCTTCCTGCAAAGGGACTTCTGTGAATATTTACAGCAGGCGCGTACCAACCGCTATAGGCTCTTCCGTCGCCTCTCTCATTACCGATAAGACCCTCGTTACCGATCATCTCGCCCATTCTGTAAGCAAGCTCGGTGTTGTAAGTAGCTCCAAGCACGCATGCGCTCGCATAGAAGCAGGTATCGTATACGCTGGGATCGCCCATAAAGGCAGTAAATCCGACGGGACCGTCGGGGTCGGTGGTCTTAGGCTTTGCGATATTGTTGATAAGGCCGGTGTTGTAGTTACCCGTACCGATGAGATTGATCATCTGATCAACGGTAAGCTGATCGAGAAGATCTTCCCATCTGGGATCGTTGTAATCCACCGTCATCACGCCGTTCTCATAGGATATAAGATCGTAAAGCTTGATTTTCGTATCGTTATAGCTAAGCTCGGTCTTGCTCTGATTGGGCATTACGGTAGCAGTCCACTTCTGATTTACGTCATTCTTAGACCAGGAGAGCGAGTCGATGAAGCTCTGCTCAACCTTCTGCTCCTCCATAGTAGGCTTCTTAGGCCAGGTGCCTTCCCAATCGTTTCTCGAAAGGAGAGTTGCGCTTCCGTCGCTGAAATGCGCGCTTACGTCATCGAAGCGATTCTCAACTTTATTACCTGTTACGGTGTCGGTGTTGAAGAGTATATCGCTGTCACCGAGAACACTCGCGCTTATTACAATAGGATTCTGATCGTGAGCATTACGGGCGATCTTAAGCTGATAATCTCCTGCATCAAGCTCATAACCCTTATTGCCGTTATTGTTGGCGTCTGAATAATCATAGCTTGCCATATCGTAAGCACTTACCGAAAGGGTTACGATATCCGATTCACCGCCTGGGATAAGAATATCGGTCTTTGCAAAATCCGCAAGCACAACGTGCGCCTTCTCGATCTCACCCGCATAGTAAGGAGCTGTGTAGTAAAGCTGAACGACGTCCTTACCTGACATGGGGCTCGTAGAACGGTTTGTTACCTTAATATCAATTTCTATTTCAGTATCAAGGCAAAGCGGGATCTTTTCATTAACGTCCCAATTCTCGCCGTTCATTCTCACGCCCGCCAATTCCCAATCAAATTCAGAATAGCTAAGGCCGTATCCGAAGGGATAAACAACGTTTTCGCTGTACCACTTATCTCCGTTATCTCCCTCGGTTTCATATCTGGTTTCATAGTAACGGTATCCTACGTAAATACCTTCCTCGTATTCAACGTAGTAGTAAGCTCTCTTCTTTTCGCCTACGAAATATCTGTTACCGTTATTCGTATTATTGTTACCGAAGTTCTCCCAAGTGGGATCGTTCTTGAAATCTCTTGCATAGGTATCGACCGTTCTGCCTGAGGGGTTTACCTGACCGTTAAGAACTCTGCCAAGTGCGTTTATACCGGTCTTACCAACGCTGCCGATCCATACGATGCTGTCGATCGCCTCATCGTCTGCAAGCTCGCCAAGCTCCATAGGAGTTGCGCTGTTAATGATCACGCAGATGTTTTCAAATCCGCTTTCCTTAACGTGAGCTATAAGATCACGCTCGTTGTTATCAAGCTGAAGATAATGGTCATCTCCGTTTGCGCCGTCTACAGCGGCTGCATTGTCGTTATAGGATTCAAGCATAGTTCTGGGAAGGTCGTATCCCTCACCGCCGATACGTGAAATAACGATAAGCGCCATATCACGGTAATCCGAGCTGTAGCTTGACTTAACGTCGCCGTAGCTGGATATCGGGGTCTCACCCGTTGCGAAGCCTGCAAGAAGGGTACCCATCGCAGGGCTGGCAGGTCTGCCGCTTCCGGACTTATCGTTACTCTCATAGAAAGACTTAAGCTCCTGGTTTATGTCATATCCCGCAGAGCTGAGGCTTGAATAGAGCGACGTTGCTCCGGCGGCACTTGCGCCACCCGATCCTGAACCGCCGTATACCAGATTAACGCTGTTCTTACCAAACACGCTTATTCTGGGTGCTACGGTTATTGCGCTGTCACTCTTGGGGGTCTTAAGAGGAAGAGAGCCCTCGTTCTTCATAAGTACAATTCCCTCTTCAACGATTTTCTCGTTCAAGGCGTTTGCCGCCTCCAGAGTCTGCGCCTTGTTTTCATAGTCCTTTTTGTAGTATTCATATTTCGAAGGATCGCCCTCCACCAATACTCTTACTTCTCCGCCAAGGACAGAGCAGATCGTGTTATACAAAAACTGATTTTGTATTACGACAATGTTGGCGATAAGAAAAATCACCACCAACCAACATGCAAAGATATACAATGCATTACTTTTACTGCTTCCCATAATGGAAACCTCCTAAATAATATTTTATATTACAGTTTAATTATAAAACAAATAAAAGACATTTTCTTTTAACATTACGAAATTGGCGGTTGAAATTACAAAAATAGCGAGGTACTTGTAGTGCATATTAGATAAATAAGCCAAATAAGCTTGGTTGTTTTTGTTAATTTTGCACAAAGAAAAGGGGGGCGCTTTGCTCATAGGACAAAAAAAGAAAGCCTCGGAGCAGACCGAGACTTTCTCATAAAATATTAAGCTTAAATAAGCCGAATCTTAACTTTTAATTTGTGGAAAAATGAATAAATTTGTTTATAAATTCCTTCTTCTTAAGTCGGGTGATGGATAGCCTTGCATTAGGAAGGAACACCTCGTTGCCCTTTATGGAAATAACGTAAGAAAAATTGACGAGATAGCTGGTTGAGCACCGCGCAAAGCTCTCTGCGGGAAGCAACTTTTCAACGTTATCAAGCGAGTCCCAGGTTTCGATCTCCTCGTTTATCAGGTGATAGACGATCTTATGATTACGGTTTTCGATATAACAGATATCGTTGATATTAACGACCCTGATCATATCTCTGTTCTTTATACAAATCGTAGCGTGTCCCTTCTGGTTAACGGCATCAATGGCTTTTGCAAGACGGGCGCTGAATTTCTCATACTCTACGGGCTTTGCAATAAAATCAAAAGCTTCAACCTCATAGCCGTTAATGGCAAACTGGGAAAACTCGGTAACGAAGATCAGGCATACGCTCCTGTCGATCTCACGCAATCTTTTCGCCGTCTCGATACCGTTGATGTGGGGCATTTCAACGTCCATAAATACGATATCGAAGGAGGAATTATAGCCCTCTAAAAATTTCAATCCGTCGGAAAAAGAGTGAACGTCGAAAAAGACTCCCTTTTCTTCGCCGTAACGGGTAAGGTAACTCTTCAAGGCTTCACTATGCTGCTTTTTATCCTCTACGATTGCAATTTTCATCTTATCTACCTACTTATCTCAATTATCTACGTTGAATATTATGTTTAAAGCAAAGTTGTTATCCTTCACATCAATATTAAGCTTACCGTTATATTTATCTACGATCATCTGCATACTCAGAACGCCGTAGCCGTGATAACGAGTGTCCTTTTTTGTCGTAACGGGAATACCCTCCTCTATACGAAGCTCACCGACGAACTTATTCTCTACACTGATTATTACAAGCGAGCCTACATCCTTGATCCTCAGCTTGATCTCTCGCTCCGCCTCGGGCAGCTGCTCTACGGCTGCGATTGCGTTGTCAAGAGCGTTTCCGAATAAGCTGAAAACGTCCTCCTCCTTCATAAAGGATATACATTTTCCGTCTGCAAAGCAAATAAGATCTATACCGTTTTGCTCGCAGCGAAGCAATTTATCGGTCAGGACGATATCGAGGGTCTCATTACCCGTTGAGGCGACGGTCTGATAAATAGCGAAGGTTTTCTCTATTGATTTAAGCTTCTGAAGGTCGATCTGCTCACTGTGTCGGATGGTGCGGAGCTGATGCTTCAGATCGTGCATCTTGACGTTTATGAAATTCATATTGTCCTTAAGATGTTTGAACTGCTGTCGCTCCTGCTGCAAAATACGGTAAATGATATCCTTCTCCTCCAGGATCTTCTTTTGCTGAAGCTTCTGGAAAAGCATCTGCAGCGCCATAAAGCAAATAATAAGGTTATAAACCTGCTCTAAGAATACCGAAAGCTCGTTGGCATTATCGTTGTAAACGGTAAACATATTAAGCACGATATCCACCACAACGACCAGCAATGACGCCACGATCATAGTAGATCTGCCAAGCTGGAGATCAGAGTTCTTCGGCATCATTTTAATCAATATGAAGTATGCCTCAACGTAGACCATAATATAGCATGCAAAATAAACCGCAACAACTATAAAGACGGTGGTAGGATCGTATGTAACGCTTTCACCCTGATACATATTGCCCGCATCGAACGAGGTAAATGCGTTGACTATTATAGTGTAAACGAGATACGCAATATGCTGTACCGTGTATGCCGCCAGGCCACAGAACAGTATGTTCCAGATGCTCTCCCTGAAGCAAAAGGCTATAACTCCGATAGTCATTCCAAAGAATAAAAGGAACATAAGCGAGCCGTATAGCGCATTGTACTGAACGGGAAAAACAGAAACAACTGCGAAAATAACAGTGAGAGATGCAAGCAATCTCAGAACAAACTTATCTCTGCGCTTAAGCTTATAGGCGAACATTGCTTCTATGACAAGCAGCTCCACCATAAACTGAAATTTATACCATATTAGAGAGCCCATTTTTCATCCTTTCATTTATAGCATTTTAGCATTTTTTGTTCATTATTGGGCAAAAATAACGAAAATAACCTTTAAAATTACAGAATTAGCAACATTTCTAACAAAAACGATCCCGAAATAATCGCTTTATTTTTATTATTTTGATTTTTTATAGCGTATTTGTTATATTATAGCATATCACTCCTGAAAAGGAAAGTCTTTTGTGTCATTTCACTCAGTTTTATTTACTCCGATAAAAAAGAATCTAAATCGTTAACGGATGACTCTTGCGATTTACAAATGCTATTCTTTTACATAAAATTCAGATACAGTAATTTTTAATAAGCAAAAATGCACTTTTTACAATGTTTTGTAAGCTTTTGTTTATAATTTTGCGCAAACTTAAGTTATTAGCAAATTTTATTTCCATCTATTCACGACGTATTATTCATCATTCTTCGTGTATGTATTCCAAAAAAATACCCCCCATTTCTTCATTGTAACTAGGCTGACCGCCCGGTATGCCCTTCCAAAAAAGGTAGTTAGCTTGACTCATCTTTTTTGTTCATGCGCTTTCGTGCTCCCGCCACTATGTATTGATATCCCTCTCATATCCTACCTCTCCTAGAAAAGTAAGTTAGGTTTAATTTATTGCACAAACGTGCATAAAATACATAGGTTCTTTTAACCGCCCACGTGTGCAACTACGTTTGAAATTATACGAATCTTCCAAATTGTTATTGTAACAGGTAAGCAAAACATTAGAATCTTTGTAAAGGCTAGCATATCTTAGATGCAACACGATTATCCATAATAGTTCCTCCAAAATATTTTTACAGTTAAAATTATAGCACAATCGAAAGAAAAAGTAAATACAGAAGGTGTACCTAAATGATGACATTTCAAAAATGAGCCAAAAATGTAGAAAACGGTAAATTGACTACAGGGCGTGTGCTTGTCTTGATACAAGTGGCGTCGCTTCGCTCCGCCAGCCAAGCACACGCCCTTCCATAAAACTGAACAGACTAAACTCGGAAAACTGAAAGCCAGACGGAGGGCAAGTTTCGCGCTAGACCGCTGGCGAAAACTTTGCCCTTAACCGTCGGCATTACTTCAGTTTGTTAAAACCGAGTTTTGACGTCAGATTAGAGTTTTAATTACAGCCTCTAAGCTGCTTTAACACTGCGGGGCTTACGACGCCAACCAAGCGTCCCTCGTCGATGCAAGTGAAGTCGTCATATAGGAGAAGCTTGTTATCCTCCATTCCCATCGCAGTTATGATGTCCTCTTCCCTGATGTCGGATTTTACAAACTGAGGTAGTCCTTTAGAATAAACAATCTTCTCTCCGGTCTTTTCAATGTATTTGAGTAGGTATGCCAAGGCATCCCCTTTTCTCCTCGGGTCTTTTATTTCATCAAAGTCCGAACGCCCAAATCTCTCGTTAAAATAGGTATTCTGATTTGTTATCTGACGTCTTTTAGTATTAAAATTATAATCATTAACTTTGATCAGTTCTCCGGGCATTGTGCCCTCCGGAATATAGAAAATACCGTGAAAATGTAAACGTTGATTGTCAGGAGAGCGTTCCCACACGCCTATATAACGCCAATTCTTTCTTTTACTGAAGTTAGAAATCGTGTGTTTAAACTTCCTTCTGAAGCTATCCTCATCGTGCTTTTTACCGTCATACGTAAAGGTGCAAAAATAGTTAAATGGGTGCATATTTGCCTTCCTTGCAAGTCTAATTCTGCGACATATAAGATTCCTTTGCTTACGAGCCAAATGAGCTATAACATACTCTTCTGTCTTCTTGGCATTATCAAAATAAGGTCGCATTTTATCTATTAGAAATCGCTTTCGAGCAGCTCTTTTCATATTAATACTTTCTTTATAATGCTCCTCAAAAAGCTCTTTTCTCGTCGCATAGCGAGGCTTGGGTTCCGGCTGCTCTTCCCTATCCTCATGGGTATCCTCCGAAGCAAATACGTCATCAACCTCGCTTGGATCTAATTCTTCCAGCTCAAAAGGCACGCTCTCGACCTCCGAAAGCGTGCTTTCTTCTTTATTCTCTTGAGTGGAGGAATCGACAACCGCCACCTGTTCTTCAGGTGGTTTATATTTTTTATTTGAAGGTCTTGTTGTATGCGGGATAGCAATATAATGGTTGCCATCGTTATACACCTTCGTTTCTCTGTATATCATATCCTCCTTTCATACAGACCTTTGGATTTAACTGAGCCAATAACAACCTATATCGGATGCGCTAAAAGCCGTACAAATTTGCGTCTTTTCGCGCACGCTCGCTCGTAAAGTCCGCACATAACTTCACTCGCTTACCCTAAAATCCATCAAATTTGTTCAGGCTTTTAGTTCCGTGAATCTTAAAAGAGCAGATTTTGCGTAGAACGAGTCGAAAATTTGAAAGAATATGCGGATATTCTAAGAATTTTTGGCGAAGTAATACACAAAATATGCCTTTTAAGACGCATTCTATATAGGTTGTTATTGGCTTGCATCAGTTAGAGCCTGCGTTTTTGTAGAGTGCGTTAATAAAGTAGCTATTCTGCATCTTAAGTTCCTCAACACTCGCTCTTTCTGTTTCGTATTCCATATAATCGTTAAGTCCTATATTAGATTTTCTCGCAAGTTCATTAAAGTAATCGCTAAAGCAGTCTGTTGTAAATCTTCTACTGTAAATCTTCTTGTTAATTACGTAATATTTCTTCTTTTCAGCCTCACCGTCCATCGTTCCCTTTTCTTTGCTAATATGCGTAAGACAGTATCCGAAGCGGTTGTAAAGCTTTGCGTTCCTTTGGTAGAGCCAAGAGGTTATGAGCTTTAGAACGTAGATAAGAAGCGTGGTGTCGCCCCTTAAATATCTCATCATATAGTAAAGCCCAATAAATCCTTTGAAGGCCCACTCGGTAAGCATTTCCTCTATAGTATAGAAAGGCATAGCAAGCTTCTGTTTGCCGTTGGACTCTATGTAGATAATATCGCAAAGATCTCTTGCATCTGCACCCCAGCTTTCCGGGCGTTGCTCGTCTGTAAATACCTTTATGAAGGGATAATTATCTACGGTAGCAGAGTGCCTACACATTTTTAGCCAAGAATTGAAAAGGTCGTTCTTCTGGTTGGTTTCATCGGTGTTACGTTTAATCTCTCTGTTCTCAAGGTTGTTGCCTCGCTCTTTACCTACCTCAGATATTACCACGACACCGAACTCAAAGCTGCCTGCGTTGGGGTTATTCTCAATAACCTTCTTGCCAAGCCTGAGAACGTCAAAGTCAAGAATATGAGAATGGCGTCCTTCATCACTTGTAAACTCCGGGAAGAAGTCGCAAGCCCATTTAGGAAAGTTGCCTGCATCTATAAGCTCGTTGTCAGTCCTGATGGAGTAATTGGAAACAATAAGCGAAGATTCTATAACGTAGATGAAGTAAAGCTGTGCATAGTTATATAACACGTCATATACGTGCATTACTTTAAGGTTATCGTCATACCATTTGCCGTACCTCTGAACGTCATATCCGTAGAGCCTTTTCTGTGGATCACCATGCTTTTCGTATCTTGCTCGTTTCTTATCAACCCATTTTCTTACGGTGGCTAAGTTATAGACTTGCCCGTAATCCATAGCGGTACGAAGGTCTAACTCAAAGCATATCCACGGGAAGTTCGGGAAACGCATATCGTTTACCTTAAGCAGCTCATACGCTTTTTGCCTGAACATTACCTCTTGGGATAGAGCCATATCGGTAATAAGCGTTGTTTTCTTCTTACCCATACTACCGCAAGTCATAGAAACTATGGGGAGCGAGTTAATAAAGCCTCTGTTCCTCATTTCAAAGTGGTTAAGAATACCGGCGGCTATAGTCCTTCTGAAGTTCTCAAACATTACCCAAAGAAACGGAAGGAATATATACAAAGGCACAGTTGTTACGGCTACCTCAAGGTCAAGTATGAGCTTGACAAACTGACCGTATAAGCCAAGAAAATCACAGCTCACCGAGAAATAGAGATAGTAAGCTACAAAGGCTACAATAATACTCATAAGGTTAAGGTTCATAAGCCAGATTATAAGCCATAAATTAAGAATATTTCTATTCTCTTGCAGGAAGCTCCAATACCCTAAAACCACCCGTTTTATGGGATGATAAGTATATTTTGTTATATATTTCGCCACTTTTAGAGGTATAGTTTCCTTGCCGTGCTTGTGGTTAGGGCGTAAATAAAGCATCTTAATAAGTATTACAAGAAGCACTATAAACGGAAGGACAATCAGCAATACTCTGGCAAAATCGCCCATCTTAACGCCGACGGTGTAGTTGTAATAATTAACGTTTTCCTTATCTACAAGCAGGTTCATATAGTTATCCATATCCACCTTCGCATCTTCGGGTGTTTCAGGTATAGAAACATCACACTTCATAATCTCTGAATAATCTTTAACCGTAGCGACTGTATCGTGATCCATTTCGAATATCTCAAAGAAATAGTATTTCATTGAGTTCCAAAGATCCTTAAAGGTCTCTCCAAGTCTTAGATAAGAATTACTGAAGTGGGATATGGCAAGATATATAAAGAAAATTGTAAAAATCACCGAAGCAATAATACAAATTAACTTTTTTACGTCTATTTTTGCTTTCATCGTTCCTCCTCTCTGCTTTAAGGTAATCGGTTACCTGTAAAAATCAAGTAACCGACCCCCCAGATTATAGCGATAAGAAGAAAGACTGCAATTATTCTCTTAACCGCTTTCATTAAATCCTCCTGTTATTAGGTCAATTATTGCTTTTATTAGATTTATAGGTAGCATAACTATCCATATGAGAAGTTGTACTAAAAGGTTCAGCGCCGGCTGTCCTATGATGATAATGATTACAAGCATTATGACCGCTATTACTATCATCCAAAAGGCAGACGTATTACCGAACAGTTCTTCTTCAGGCGGTGGCTGGAACTCGTTGACAATATCTATAGGGCTTGATACAACGGGAATAACTCTGTATGCACCGTCATTATTGAAGGTAAGCTCTATGATATCAAAGTCAAAGAATACCGTCTGCTGTGCTACGTATGTATCGCAGTTCGCCATAGTGCTACCTGCCGATGTGTATGCCGGAGCACAATAATACTCGGTGCTTGCAAAGCGGAAGATTACAACCCTATTACCGTTAGCGGTTTCGGTATTGTAAAATGCCTTCAGAGCTGCCACGTCGTCCTCTTTGACTAAAAGCCTTTGTGAGATGGTCGCATTAGTACCAATAAGGTCGCCTGCTTCAAGAATATGGATAGGCTTTACTCCCTCGTGTTGTTCATCTGTTGTGGGCCACGAAATACCGTAGTCCCAAAGTTTGTCCCACCAAGAGTGATTACTGTCATAGCTAAGTAAATCGAAGGTGTCCCCCATGTCTATGGTCTTATCGTTATAACCCATAGTTCTGCCGGAGTCAACGCTATCCTCGAATAAGTCCTTGCTAAGCTGTCTGCCGTTGCAATCAACGTAACCGTGTCCGAGAGAGTTGGAATAGTTATATATCCAATCTCTTACTACGCTGCTTGATACACTACCTGCAACCGGATCGGATGAAAGAAAATCAAAAACTCCACCAACGTCTGTAACGGGTGCGTAGAAAGCATAAGGCATAATTGTAGATTGCAAATCGGTATCACAAACCTCGGTTGTAATACCCAAACCGTTTTTCTTGGTTGAAAGGTCTTTGTTATATACCCAATGGTAGTAATGATAGGTGGGAATACCTATACCGGTGGAGGCTCTACCTTCGTATCCCGAATAGATATTTACAGGAACGCTCGAATCATATTCTCCTACGTCAGTTCCTACGTACTGTAAAAGCTGATTGTAAAAGTCCTGATTACTTGTAATGGTAGCCATCTTGGTCTTGTACTCCCACCACTCGGCTCGGATCTTTTGAAGGTTTCCGTATTGCTCGAATACTCTTTCGGGTACGGAAAAATATACTGTGTTTACCTCGTTGTAGTAGTCCTCGCCTTTATCGGATACGCCCGTTCTGTAGTTGGTATGATGAACCGAAAGCTTTAATGTTTCAAGCTCCTCTACAACACAGTTAAGATTGGAGTCTGCCTCTTTATCCGGGCCAAAGCCCTTGGCATAGCCTGAGAAGATATACGTTCCACCTACAAAGTATTCGGTAGCGTTTGTGCTGCCTTTGGTTTTAAGCTCAACACCTGTAATATCATATCGTCTGGCGTTGGAGTTGACTCTATCATAAAATGTAGTGCCGTTTATCTCCTTCTCAACCACCTTGAACTTATAGAAAAGGTTCTTGTAGTTGCCGGATTCAACGGTATTACAGAACTGAAGATTGAACTTATCGTACCTTGTAGGTACGCCCTTGCTATCGTAAGCAGTAGCCATTTGGATTTTATTCGCACCGCTGCTTGTATCAATAGTAAGGTTTCTTGGATTGTAGATGTAAATATATAGACCGTAATGGTCGAGATTGTTTTCATCAAATGAATAACAGTATTCAACCACAGTTATTAACTGCAAGTCACGTTTCGTTGAATACGGATACTCTGTTACATCGAACAATTGACCGTTAACAGTTGAGGATTCGAGGTCGTCAAGAACCTGAGTTTGCGTAAAGTCCGTAACGACCTCTTTTTTCACGGTTTCGGCATTAGCATAAACCGTAAATAACGATAGTAAGATGCATACGATTAAGCAAAGACTTAATGCCTTTATTGTATTTATTCTCATATGCATCTACCTCTTAGAAGATTATTTCTTCGGGAAGTGTAATGGACTGAAGCGTGGGATCAAGCTTAAGATAAATCGTAATCTTAGAATCCTGGGTTGTAGATTTTACAGTCATTACAAAGAAATCTCCCGTATCAGGAACGCTGTCCGGAATAACAACCTCAGCGCCGTTATGCCTACGCATAAGAAGTGACTCTAAGGTTTCAGAACCCTTTACAGTAAAGAACGTATCGCTTTTCTTTACGTCAAAGCATTCAGTAAGATCAACACTACCGTCGAAGTTATACTCCTCTCCGTTTACTGTATAGGTAAAGGAATAGGTTTCATTTCCTTTGATCTCAACTTCGTAGGCGTTCTTTTTGTTCTCGTCGAAGGTATAGTGTACGTCAAATCTATTCTCTTCAAAAGGATCGAGAACAAAACCGGAAGCGGTATCCATTATTGTCTGATCACCGTATGAAAGGTAGAACGTCGCAAAATCATGGGTACCACCCCCGGTAAAGTGGATGATAAGTCCTAATGCGCCTACGAGGAGAAGCAAAGAAATGATAGCGACAATAATTGTTTTTACGTTACTACTCATTTCTTGCTCCTTCCTTTATTAGAACTTAATCTTTGCCTTGCCCTGATTGTACTGAGCCATGTACTTATCTACGATCATACGGGACTTAATACCCTTCTTGTAGCCTTCTGCCGCCTTGGAGCGAGCACCCATACGCTTAGGAATAAGATAAGCATCATCCCAACCCTTTGCAAAACCGATGTCATAAGCATCCATAAGATCTGCCTTTCTACGAGACATCTGCTTAGGACCTGTGGGCTTTTTGAAATTCAAATTAATTTTACTCATACTGAAATTCCTCCTTTATATATTTGTTTTGAGAATAAAATTAGAATACAACGGTCTCATCGCTGACGGTTACACCACTTGCATCACAGCTGATATAGAAATTAGCAGATGCAGTAAGACCTGTGTACTTGTCCTTAATTGTTACTACAAAATAGCAGTTCTCAACGCCGGACGAATAGTTATAGACATTAGTAGTATTAGGAAGACCTACCGCACTACCGTCAATAGTTTCGGTAACGCCATAAGACTCGATAGGCTCTTCTGCAGTAATACTAACCTTACCGTTAGCAACAGATACACTCACAAGCTCATTGAGAATGTCTGCCACGTTAATAGTCTTGGAATCGCCTGTAGGCATCCACTGGTTCATCATAGAGTTAAACGTCTTACCGGTACACTCAAAAGAACCGTAACCCTGAACGGAAACAAGCTCAAACTGTGCGTAGTTGTTAACGTATGTATCGGTTACAACACCGAAGCTGTTGTTAAGGTTAATTGCGAAATCTGTGGTGCTCTGTGCAACTGCTGCGAATCTACCCTTAGAATCGGTAGCACCGTTATCCTTAATCTGCATAGAAGTAGGGATACCAACGTATGTAACAGCAGTCTGAGCAGTAAAACCACCGGCTCTGGTGGTTACGGTAATTACGATGGGTGCATCTGCAAATGCCTTCTTACAGGTTACAGTAGCAGTGGTAGAACCATCACTCTTGGGAGTAACACTAATGTAATCGGTAACGGTCTTGCCCTTTTCGAAAGTACCGTTAGGATTAACCCATGCAACAGACCAATCTACAGCCTTATTAGTAGCAGTAGAAGGAAGAACTGTAGCAGTAAGAGTTTTGGTAGTGCCTGTTTCTGCAACGGTAGCCGCAGCCATAAGCTTTACGCCACGAACCATTCTTTCCTCACGTCTTTCGCTGGACATCAGCTCAGGCATCTCATTGAGAACTGCCGCAGCCTCCTCTGTAGTCTTTTCTTCCTCATTCTTAAGGAAATCGCAACTTACAACCGAAAGACAAACGGTTACAAGTGTAAGTACAGCCATAAGAATAGCTATTATTTTCTTCATTTCTGAAATTCCTCCTTTGTTAATTAGTTTTGGGTGTCGGCATTATCTGCCTTTGCATAAACAGCCTTGAGCATTCTTGCAAAGTGATCTGTAATGAGGTCCATACCTGCTTCATTGGGATGGAGACCGTCATTAGTGTAGCTGGAATACTCATAGCCCTCGATAGCAGCGATATCTACGAGATAACAATCAAAGTATTCTGCTATCTTTCTGATCTCTGTATTATACTCGTCGAGAAGTGCTGTGTACTTATTAGTACCGTTTGCAGGGAGAGTGAAGATAAACACGTCAGCATCTCCGTATCTCTCGGTCATCTTGTGAATCATAATTGCATACGCTTCAGCAAAAGACTTAGGAGTGATATATCCGTTCTCTTCGGTATAAATATCTGCAAGCTCACCAAACTCACCACAGTTCAGACCTGCATTGAAATCGTTGATACCGATGTAAACTGCAATTACATCGGGGTTTGTACCGGAATTGTCACCGGTGTTATCGTGGAGCTGAACACATCTGTCGAGATATGCAGCACCGTTGTTATTGAGAACACGGGAGCCCGACCAAGAGTTATTTACGAGTACGTCCATATTCGTATAATCTGCGGTCTGCTTCCACCATGTTTCATCAGCAGTATCAATATCTGCTCTGGGGTAATACACGGCATTAGAGCCGATAGTGTTGTTTGTGGTTGATGCATTATTGCTTAAACCCGAATAGGTAGAAATGCTATCTCCGAGAATGGAGAGCTTCTTACCCTCAAGATCTACGTAATCATCAGTATAGATACCGTAGTAGATACTCTGTGTTGCCTGAATCTTACCTGCATTAGCGAGGTCATATACAAAGTCGTTAAGATGACCGTTTGCATAGCAGCAGATAACGGGGTCGTCAGACTTCATAAATGCAAGAGTTTCGTCCTCATCTACATAGATATTAAGGTTAGAAACGTCAATAGTAATCCACTTATTTACGGTAGTACCGGTAAGCTCTTCCTTGGGAAGATAGATCTTATACTGACGGTATGCATAATCTGTTACGTCACCGCCTACCTTAACAGCCTCAGACTTTACTACCCAGAGGGTGAAATACTGATTTTCGTCAACAGCCTTAACTGTTCCTACGGGGGCATCAATCTTGGTAATCTTCTTGCCGGAGAAGAGAGTGGTATCCACATATGCGTAAGGTGCTACCTGCATATTATCTCTAAGGGTGAGATTTGCGATAGGAAAATCTTCCTTAAAGTTAGTACCGAACGTGGGATTATACTCTGTCTCGGGGAATACGATGGGCTCGTCCACGGGATCATCGGGAGTGAAGATATCCTCGAAGGGATTTTCACCGTTACCGCCGAACCAAGTGGCAAGACCACCTACGAGAAGAATAACCAAAAGTACCGATGCAATAATTGCTATAATACTTCCTTTGCTCATTTGAATTAAAATTCCTCCTTTTATAAATTGATTTGATAGGGGCTTGTGCCCTACTTTAGAGCACAAGCCATTGTTAATAGATTAAGCGTTGAGTGCCTTGATAAGCATGTTAAGAATAGCCTTATCCGAAGCTCTCTGAGGCTTAATTGCACATTCGTATGTCTCGCCATTCTCATCATAAGATACGACTGCGAAGGTGTTGCCGGAGATGGTCTTGCCGTCCTCGCCCTTGATCTCGAAGGGTCTTACAGAAAGCTCTGCCGCCATAGCGTTACCGAATACGATATCAAGAACTGCGTAACCGCCCTTGTCAGGGGGAACAACCGCTGCTCTTACATCCCTTCCACGAATAGTGCCCTTGATGAAGTAAGAATAATATACCATACCTTCCATCTCAAAAGTTTCTCTCTCTACGAGAATAATTACGTCATTCTTTGCCATAAAATTTTTCCTTTCTTTAATTAAAATGTCTTGTGTTGAAAATTACTTTCCCATCTTCTGCTGGGAAATTGCTCTTGCTTCTGCCTTTGATTTTCCCTCGCTAATTGCCTTTTTGTACTTATAGACACCTGCGTGGTCGGTCTGGCACTGAAGATAACCCGAGCGGATACCTGCCTCATAATCAGTCAGCTCCTGTCCTTCCTTGGGACCTCTCTGATGTACCTTTGACTTACGCTCCTCTGCGTAGTTCTTTGCTCTCTTGGTAGGAACAGCCCATCTGCGCTGATTATACTTGCTAGAAGCATTACTGGATTTTGCCATTTACAAAACCTCCTTTTGTTTTTGATTTTTGTGCCTTTCGGCTATTCAGTTTTAATGTGCATACCGACATTATGTAAACATTGTGTTTGGAGTTCCGTTTTCCAAACGGTGGCCACCTCTTTGCAAAATTCAGAAACCCCGGGAACTAAATCTTCTCTGTCGGTTATTGCTTTGATTATTAATGAAGACTCTAATCCTCGTATGTACGAGTATAACTAGCTACCTTCATTCTTTTTCTTCTGTTACTGCGAGATTCCTTACCATAAATTCTTATATAAGCATCATCCCTCTCCGGTGTACGTAAGCGATAAATATCGTCGCTCATTAGAATATTTCCGGATTCACCGTAACAAACGCAAACGCTCTGATATACGATATACTTTTCTGTCCTATAGACATTTGTTATCCTACAGGGCGCTTCATTAATTGGAACTTTGCCTCGCATGATATCTCCTTTCATATCAAGTTTTTCTGAAGATAAATGACGAGAGCATCATTAAGCCTGGTAATATATTCTCTTGAATAATTCCAATCCTCTGCAAGTTTCTGATGAGTTTTCCCATCTACGTAGAGAGCATAGAAAATTACAAACAATTTAGCTGGAGCAGTTTTCATGATCGTGCCATAACGCTCCACCTTGTTGATAACAATTTCCGGCTTTACGTGTTTTTCTGCATCGTCGAATAATTTCTTCATCTTATAGTAGTAACGAATTTCCTTAAGGTCTGCCCTTATTTGACTTGTCTTTAACATTTTTCTCCTTTACTTTTACCGAAATCCTTGATTATACTTTCTAAGACTTTACGCTGATCGTCATCAGCCTTGTCTAAGAGGGAGATAATCGTTTGAAGCTGTTCATCGGAAAGATACTGCTTTCCTATATAATAATCTTCGGCTATGTACACACCACCATAGTACTTCCCGGGAAGGGTGTATATCGGGTAAGATAAGCTAAGCTCAACGATATCGCGCATTATCGTTCTCATTGTTACGTCAAACTCAAAAGCCAAGTTTTCTATAGTCTCTCTTTTTCTTTTACAGAGAACTCGAATTATAGCTTGTCTGCGTTCTGAAGCTGTCACTTATCTCACCTCCTTGCCTCTGACGTCTACATTATCGCAGTTAACCCTGACAGTTTTTGTCAGGGTTAAAAAGTTTTTTGCAATTTTTTCGAATTTTTCAAAAAATAAAAAAGCCTTGACAAACAGTAATCCCGGTTATGGGAAAACTGCTCGCCAAGGCTTTTCTTGATATCCCTGCGTTTACGCTTATGCGTTATGCGAACACTTATTTATAATGAAGTGACCTCGGTTTTACCACTGGCACTATTTCAGCCCGACCTTAATATTCATTATAAACGTTGATTATTTAATTGGTAATTTGGGGAGGCATAATCACTCTTATACTTAACTCCCTTTGATTCATCGGTTTGCTGCACATAAATACCTTACAACACTTGCAATGTAGTTTAGCAATACCGTCTGATTCAATGTTGCTTCTTATCTTTTTACCACATCTAAAACAATGTATAATTAACTGATTTTGGGATAAACCTTTCATTCTCTAAACCTCCTAATGTGTCACGATAAGGTTTAGACTAATTGTTATGGTGGATGGGAAACGTTCCTCCTGTAACGTTTTAGTCTTAATACAAATTGTAATAAAGAAATTTAGGCACGGGGACACCTATCCTAAATTACAATGTTTTTCAGGATACCTTACACATCCTTATTACCTATAAAAAGGTAGACTAACACCATTTCTTACAACTTTATATCTTGAATAATTTTGACTGCCACCCCCTGTATCTGTATTGTATCAAAATACATATCTTTCATTTCATCATTTTCCGGATGAAGACGAATTTTTCTTCTGCGTTTATCAAGATAATATTTTTTAAGAGTACACTCCCCTTCATCGGTAAGGGCAACTACTATTTGACCTTCATCTGCGGTGCTTTGCTTCCTTATAATTACTAAATCACCGTCATTAATTCCGGCATTTATCATACTCTCGCCTTTGGCTCTTAATATGAAGAACTCTCCGGGACCGAGGAATTCCGGGGATATGGATAAATAACTTTCAATATTCTCCTCTGCCAATATTGGAGTACCACAAGCAATACTACCAACAACAGGCATTACGGCTAGATTTTTAGGTGTTCTTTTCATTTCCGTTGTCTCTATACCGTAATATCCGCCATTCTTGGTAAGAAGCTTTCTGCTTTCCATTTCTGATATATACCTACTCACCGAGCTCTTAGCCATTCCAACATGGTCTGCGATTTCCTGCATTGACGGAACTGCACCACAGGAGTTATATTTATTATTTATATACTCAATTATTTGTTTTATTATCTCTTCGTTTTTATATCTCATACAAGTTCTCCTTAACGGAACACTCGTTCCGTTTAGCGATTATATTATACTCTCTTATTCACAAACTGTCAAGAGGTTTTTAAAAGAAAAAATAAGGTGTCGTAATTTTGCGACACTTCAACTTTATTATACCATTTTAACTTAATAACTCAATTTGCGAATGCCTTTATGTAATTGTTTGCGAAAATGCTGCATAAAGAAAGTCCTCTAATTGTAGATCTGCATTTTATAAAAATAAAACAGGGCGACCTATGCAATGAAGCATTGATCGACCCGTCTTATTTATGCTATGGTATTCTCATATTCTTCAGAAAGTTTTCTCGCCCTTCTCCTATGCCACCAGTTGCTTCCTAAAACTGGAATGTATCTGCGAGCATTAATAGCTTCTTGTACGCTCTTTTGATTTGCTCTTGTATGACTTCTATCAAGCACATCGTAAGCACCTTTTAATCTTTCGGTAGCATTATGATATTTGATATTTGTCACAAGCCGTTCGCCAAGGCGTAGAACAAGTTGTATAACCGCAAGCATAACAACATACCATTCTTCACGGATAGTAAATACGAGCACTACTGACAACACAATTACAACAGTAAGAAAAATTGCAGTGCTTATCACTCGATGTATGTTCAGCTTTTCATCCCACCAACGATTCTCATTCAAGCATTTAACTACAGCATCATTGTAATTAGACGCACTCTTAAGTCCATACCATTTTCTGACGCCAGGAGGTGTATCTGCGCCTGTATTCGACATAGCGATTTCAGCTTGCTTTGAAAAAATCTGCACAATCCGATATACCCGGCCTTTAAGTTTAGTGTTAAGTTTAGATTTAGTAGCGTGCAACACATAATCATCAAAGTGAGTTCTTAAATCTGCAGCGTTGTTAACACACCACTGTGTAACGAAAATTAACGCAACAACAGAAATATCAATAACAACAGCGATTGTTGTTATTATCACATCCCATGAGTCTGGATATGGTAACAAGAATAAAAGCGGAATGATTGCGAGATATGTTGCCCACGCATTGGTCTTTTCCGCCACGTTAAAGAAAAACTTTGCTACAAATTGAATCTCCAGCATTTTGCGTTCATTTTGCCGTTCAAGAATTCCTTGCATTTTTTCTCGCCTCCTCCAATTTTATTTTAGCCAAATCTCTTTTTATCAGAGTAAGCAGATAATTATCTTGCTTTGCATTTAATATTATCTCCCCATGACAGTTGCGAAGTTTTTTTCCACTTCCGCAAGGACAAGAATAATGCCCCCTATATTCTCGAGTAGAAATATATGTAAGTATATCTCCTGCTTGCTTTAACGTAGAAAGATTGAAATAATCACGATAGAATTCAAGCACCCCTCGAGAACCATGAGACCTTTCTCCGAAGGGAAATACCCCATACCTCTTGTAACACTCATAAGAAACAAAATATAGCTCGACATATTTTTCCATCCAGTCGACCAAATCAAAACCTGCTCTGAAATGAAGATAAAGGTCGGTATCAGTTGCAAGGCATAGACTTCTGTCAGTGTATATATGAGGGTAATTTCTTATATAATGTTCGGTTTCGCGAACCATCGGTAACCTATCCGAATTTAACGGGATAGAAATCTCTATCCCGTACTCCTTGCAGACCGATATTTTATCACAATTACGGTTGATATGTATCTTGCCTCTGATATCAACCCGATTATCGGTTTGATTTGTAACTGTTAAATTCGGATACCTTTCCAACAAAGACGCGACCTGTTTGTTGCTATCCTCTTTGGAAATTAAAACCATATCAGTTCCTCCACGGTTTAGGAGCTGCAGAAGGAGTTATAGGTTTGGGTTTTACCGGACAATACTTATCGTTCCAATGCTTGTTGATAAACCAAAGACCAAACGCATTCTCCATAACCGCACGGAATGTGCCTTCGTCATCGTTGAGAGCATCTACAAGGTCTATTCTTGCTTGATTAATCCAACGGAAGAACTTATCGCACGTTTCGTCATTCCATGCGTCTGCAAGGTTGTCCTCGGGATTAGCCGGATTGGAAATTACCCACTTACCATTTTTCTTACATATCATATCATCGTTTCTGCTATGCGTGCGCAAAGTGTCTAACACCTTCTCAAGCAATTCGAATACCGAGAGATTTGGCGGTAATGTTTCAGCTATTTTTGCAACCAACGTTCCGATGATGGCAGAGATAGGCTTTTTGTCGTTTGACTTAAAGTAATACTCATCCCTATGCTTCTTCAATATTTGAATAACTCGCTGTAAAGATGAGCGTTCAAGGCCGACCGGAATATCTTCTATAGAAGCATAAACACCTGGATGACTTTCAAAAAGAGCTCGTCTATTTTCGAATCGAGAGTATGCGCTATATGGTTCATTTATTCGTTCAAACCAAGCACGATATCCCTTTGGGTTATTTGTTGCCCATATGCTTCTGTCTCTGTTCGTATCAGGAATAACGATGGATGTGTCGATTAATTCCGGGTGTTCGCTTTCACCTTTCAACTTAACTTTACGCTCAAATGATTCGTCGGCGGCAGGAACTATATCTATGGAAAAACCTACACCATTGATATCCGCATACTCTATAGTAAAGCATTTATCATATTCCGTAAGCTTGTCCGCATAAGGACTGTTTTCAAGAACCTCTTTCAGTTTTCTCCAAAGCATAGTGGCAGTTGTTTCGTTCCGTGATTTTTTGACCTGGCATATGAAGTCGAGGTCGTAATTAGCATCATTGTTGTTTTTGCTTGGGCGTACAACCGTTCCCAAAGCAAACGAGCCCTGTGGATACATATCCGCATCGAAACCGTGCTCAATTAAATACTTAGTTATTGCCTGGTACTTTTCCTCAGCATTTTTGTACAAGCTGGGAGGTATGTCGAGTTTTTCGATAAGTCGCAGTATATCTTTGCGACGATTTTCAAGAGTCATTTTTAACTCCTCCTTAATTTTATTTTTTAGTCTATATGTGAAAATCAAGGAAAAAGAGTTAAACCTTCATAACCTCCCTTTTTGGTAAAAATTCACCGGAAGTATTGACTTTTTTGACGTCTTGTGATATTATATTGTTGTCAAAGCAATAATATCATCTTGCTTACCCCCGAAAGCCCGATCAAGTTCGCACCTTGATTCGGGCTTTTCTTTTTGCTTGATTGAATAGTAAAATCTATACTCGAAGTGCTAAATCTAGCAATTCTACAAAGAAGAAACGCTTGTATCGTTGTCTATCATCGGTCTGTAAAACTTGTGCCGCCTCCAAGGTGTCTAGGTATCTTTTTGCCTGAACGCTGGAGATGTTAAGCTTATTTGATAAATACGATGCCGTTAATACTGGTTGAGTAAACAAGCATTCTGTCACAGATTCAAATGTTGGACTTCTCAAAGATTCCTTCACTATTTTTTTAGTCTTTTCATAAAGTTCGTTCAGTGAATCTATGTACCTAATGTGGCTTTGTGCTTGTACGATACATTTTCTTAAGAAGAACCTAATCCACTCTGTAAATGAATTAGTTCTTGAATCTGTTAATTTGTTGTAATACACGGTCTTCTCTTGACCAAAAGCCTCGCTTATATAGAAGAACGGGAAATTAATCAGCTTTGCTTTATAGAAGTATAGACTGATTAAAAGCCTGCCAACCCTTCCATTTCCATCATCAAACGGATGTATTGATTCGAACTGGGAGTGTATTATAGCTGCCTTTATTAAAGGAAGCGTACCATCGTCGTCCCTATTCATATAATCGATCAATTCGTTCATATACGAAATCGTTTCGGTATGTGATGGAGGTGTGAAAATAACCGTCTTGGCACTGTTGACAATTTTATTATCCTTTTCTTTATATTTTCCAAGTGAGTGTTGCAACTTCGGAGATATTACTCCTTCTAACATAATCTTATGAATTTCCTGAATAAATTCGTGGGTGAAAGGTTCCTTCCTTAAATATTCTGCACCTTTAATAATTGCTTTTGTGTGGTTGCTTACTTCCAACGCAGTCTTATCTTGAGAAGGCTGGTTTTTAATTTCTTCTTCAAAGATATCCGTCATGGTCGTTTGCGTTCCCTCAATTTGCATGGACGAAATAGCTTCTTTTTTATGCAGTAGGGGAATGAGAATTCTTTCAAAGTGATAACTACGGATCTTCTCTTCCAAAACGCCAAGATATTTAGCTGCCTCACAAAGTTCTGATGCTATCTTAGATATATCGTAATCGTTTGCACTTTCTTTCAAGTATTTCAACATATTATCCCCTCCTGAATGTGGTTAACAACCCATTTTTCTCCATTATAGCACATAAAGTGTGCTTTGTCAAGTGCTAACGAACATATTTTGCGAAATATGTTGTTTATAGACATAAAAATCATTTTTACAAACAAATTGATGCGAATAATTATTTTTATCATGCTTGCCGTTACTAAACATTAAGATATTGGGATTAATTTGAAAAAAGCCAGACAATTACACAAATACGTACACCAATATAGTATTTTATATTTCAAGTAAATCTTCCATAGAGCAACCTAACACTTTCGCAATACGATAGATAGTTTCGGCGTTTGCCTTGTTGATATCCTTGTTTCTCTGCTCGTACATTTGAATTGAGCGAAGGCTTACATCTGACATCTTTGCAAGTTCTGCTTGGGTTATGCCGTATGCGGTACGAATACGTTTTAAGTTTGTTTCGGGAAAGTACTCTGACATTCGTGCGTTTATTACATCTACGAACTTTGATATATCAGCTTCATGCAACGTATAATACATCTGTTCAAGCTCGCTAAAGGAAACGACCTTAAAAATATCGCTATACTTTCTTGAAGTATACCAATGATAATAAGCAAGCGCCCAGCCTATCCAATATTCCTTCGACCTACCAAAACTTTCAGATGGCTCGTTTTCTATGGTTTTTCCCGTAGTTTCAAATACGATTTCTCTTGCTATTTCAATGCCACTTTTACCTGCAAGATATTTGGGTTCGCCCTTTTCCATTTTCTTTGATACAGAGCTTACCAAAAACATCTTTACAAAGTTCTCGCCAGAAATATTGCAAGTGTTTATAGCATAATCAAAGGCTTCACCGAGTGCTGCCTGAGCATTACTTAGATATATTTCTTGGTATGCGTGGATCATCGTTTTTAATGCCTCCTCTGATTATATCTTGGATATAAAGACCGTCGCTCTCTTCTTCTAACATTTCAAGATAGAGCCTATTAGCTTCATCATCACGAGATTTTCTAAGCACATAGAATTCTTCCTTTTCCGCAACGTCAAATCCTTCAAATTTTAGACGGGAAAAGGCAAACTGCGATTTTATTACAATCTGCTCACCAAGCTTACCTAGTTTCATTGCCCTTGCAAGCTGTTCCACAGATATTCCGTTATTAAGGAAGCTTTCTGCATAATCGAAATAAGAATCGTCGGCACGGTAGCCGGTAATTATATCAAAAGCATTTACGTTAATACTAAAATTATCAATAAGATATTGCTTTGCCCTTCTTGCTACAGGAGTTTTTATCGAGAAAAGACGATGCTCTACAAGGACGGCTATCCAATTAAGAATAGTATACTCAGGACTATTCAAATTTAATATTCTCATATACTCGGTATCTAATGTATATTTATTGGCAAAGCCACTACGCAGCGAGGATACCGCCCATTCTTTCGCAAGACCTTCGCTCTCTGTACAATAGAAACCAGGTCCAAAGTCGTTGTTTTTCTTACCTTCTCCAAAGGTGGGGACTTCAACGATTTTTTCTGATCCGTGATATATAGTAATTATCTTCTCCATTTGTTAATACCTCCATTCTTTTATGAATATTATATCACTATAGTGATAGTTTGTCAATATGTTTTATAAAGAAACTATTGATTTTATATCACTGTGGTGATATTTTTTATAATCATCTTCTGAAAATTGTCAAGGGTGTATTCTAAGAAAATAAGACTGAAAACTAAAAACTAGCCGACATCATTATCTTTTTTTCTGACATCTTACTTTAATTGTCCTTGACAATTTTTTGTAAGATGATTTTTTCTTTTGTTGAGTTTTTTTAGGAAAAAGTTAATTAGCTAAATAAGATTACCAAATAGTTCCTTTTTTATCACAATGCTAAAATGCTACACTGACAATGAAGCTGTTCGATCGTTAAAATACTGCACTTCCGGTCAGTGCAAATACTGAAGAAAGGAGGGCTACGTGCCAAAGAAGGAACTGAATAGTAATAAGCTTTTTGCTGCCTTAAAGCTTATTGAGCAATTAAATCACGATGGTTATTTGCCGGCGTATATATTCAAAAATATTCTCAACGAATACGCAGACAAAATTGATATATCCGAATTTACTATACAAGAAACAGAAAAGAAAGGAGAATAAAGTGTACTCATACGGACACGATCTTTTTCGAGAAAAAAGAAAAGTTGTAATTTATGCCCGTGTATCGACTGAACACGATGCACAGCTCTCTGCCCTTGAAAATCAGATTGATTGGTACAAGCCTATTTTAGACGCCCATCCTGAATGGGAGCTTGTCGGAACATACATAGATGAAGGTATTACCGGAACGTCAGCCGAAAAGCGTGAGCAATTTATGAAAATGATTTCTGATGCTAAAGAGCATAAGTTCGATCTGATCATCACAAGAGAGGTTTCAAGATTTGCGAGAAACACCGTAGATACCCTACAATATACCCGTGAGCTTCGCCGCATAGGCGTTGAGGTTTTCTTCCTTAATGATAATATAAAAACCTTTGACGGTGATGGCGAATTAAGACTTACAATTATGGCAACACTCGCCCAGGATGAAAGCCGCAAGACTTCTATCAGAGTAAAAAGTGGTCAGCAAACGTCTATGGAAAAAGGCGTGGTGTACGGCAACGGAAATATTCTCGGTTATAAGCGCGTCGGTAAAGAAATGGTTATAGATCCCGAACAAGCTAAAACGGTGCGTTTGATTTATGATTTATACCTCCAAGGCTACGGAATAATGAAAATAAAACACGAACTGGAGGCTAAAGGAATAAAGACGTCCACGGGTAAAGATAGATGGGCTGCTACGGTTATTTCCAATGTTCTTAAAAATACTTTTTACTACGGTGTAATGACCTATCATAAAGAGTACGTTCCCGACTATCTTACTCAAAAGAAAATCAAGAATAAAGGAACTCTTGAACTGACGCAGACCATTGGAAAACACGAACCAATAGTTACTAAAGAAGAGTACGATAAAGTTCAAGAAATTCTAAGTAAAAGAACTAGAATTATCAAAGATAAAACACGAGAAAGAAGATTGCAAGGAGTAAATACCCCCTCGCATCCCTGGAGCAAACTGCTCCATTGTTACTGTGGACACAGCTTTAATCGCCAACATTATTCTCAAAAAGGGAGACGACAAGTATATACTTACATATGCAACAGGAAAAGAATGGAGGGATCTATAAAAACACGAACAAAGAAAGGTTTACCTATCGATAACGTTTGTATGTCCCCGACTCTAAGCGAAGCAAGGCTTGAAATGATGGCGATGTATATTTTTGAAAATTACATTACGAAAAGAGACGTCATTGCTAAATTAGCAAAAGAAATCCTTGCCCAGCATATAAACGATAAACCTGATATACCAGATCAAGAAGATCTAATACGTTCTTTAGAAAGCGAGTTGCAAAAAATAGAAAAACGATTTGACGTGTTAATTGAACTGCGAGCTGATGGTGAAATCGATAAAACAATCTTTCGAAAAAAGACAAGCGAGTTAGAAGAGAAAAAAGGAGAAATCAACAAAAAGCTTGCTGCTCTTAAAAATTCATCTAGCAGCAACTCAGAAGTTGACCTCTCAAAAAAGCTAAAGCAGTTGAATGAGTTAATAGATTCGTCGATAGAGATCGAGAAGAATAAACGAATTCCAACTAGTGTGCTTGAGTGTTTTATTAGCAAAATAATTGTTTGCCCAGATCACTTGGAATGGCATCTAAGAACCGGTACTGAAATCACGAAGGATGATGACAAAACCGAACCCGTTAAGTTAGCTGAATTTAAGATAAATCGCGATTTTGCTATCCATTTTTTAACTCAGAATTCAAGTGCTCATCACTTCAAATTTTCATGCTGGAAAGACGAAAAAATAGAAATTTATATATAAATATTATATATTTATATATAAAAATCGACGTACAAATATAGTAGCAAGGCAGGCTGCACTTAAGAACTAATTACGTTTTAGTTTATATAGATAAAAATACGACTCCGCAAGGGGTCGTATTTTTATTGTTATTCTTATACGGTTGAATATAGTCTTACAAGTATCACTATAGTGATAGTTGGGATTATATTTTCAAAGCCCTCGGCATAAAACCGAGGGCTTTTGTCATTTTTGTTATTATTCTGCTTTGCGCTTAAGCTTTTTCACAAGCTTTATGGCAAGGAAGGCAAAACCAGCCGTTGCAAGAACATCCCATACGATAAGGATGATCTTATAATATGCAAAGCCGTTTACGTACTCAACACCGTGAACAAATCCGTTCATACCTGCGGAATTAACTACTGTATAAAGGATGTGGTGTGCTGCGTCACGTGCATATTCCTGATACGCAGGATGCTTTGACACGTCGAATCCGAAGAGAGCATCCATACCAACGGTCTTAAGCTTACCGTCGCCACCTGCCGCAAGGCTCTGGAGAGTATCCATATACGAGCCCTTACCTGCACCAACCTCATAGTCGGTAAGAACGAAGCCGTTGAAGCCCCATTCTCCACGGAGAACGTTGGTAATAAGAGGATAGTGACCGCCTGCCCATGTTGCACCGATGCGGTTAAAGGAAGTCATAATCGCGGTTGCCGCAGGAACGGTAGTGGTCTTTTTCTCGTATCCTGTGATATTACCGTTCTCGTCCTTGACAGCCTCGTTGTAGAAGATCTCAACGTTGTTGTCAATAATAGTCATCTCAAAGGGCTTGAGATAGATCTCGCGGATAGCCTGTTCTTCAGCAAAGGTAGCAAGACCGCGCTCGTCACGGTGGGTTTCCTGATCGTTAAGAGCAAAGTGCTTAATGAATGCATACATACCCTTGGTAGCAGCGCCGTAAACCTCTGCTCTGCCGAGAGCTCCGGAAAGAAATGCATCCTCGGAATAATACTCAAAGTTTCTGCCTGCGAAGGGGGTACGGTGAATATTCATACCGGGGCCGTACCAGCCTGCAGTACCCGAATAAAGTCCGTCCTCGGCAATTCCACGACCCATATCTTCGGCAAAACTTACGTCCCAGCTACACGCAAGCATATACTGTGTAGGCCAGGTCATAGCCTGAAGACCCTCACCTATAGGCATAGAGCCATGAGCGATGATGTCATTAAGTCCTGCAGGTCCGTCAAGGTCGGTTACCTTCGGCTTGTTCATACTCTTAACCTCAGGAGAGCAATAACCACACTCATCTATAAGCTTGGAAAGCTCGTCGAGGCTGATCTGATCAAGCAGCTCGTCCCAAAGGGGATCGTCAAATTCAAGACCGCGAAGGTCGATAAGATCAATGCCGTTCTTCTTGTCGGAAGTAATTCTGATAATCGACTTACCTTCCTCGGGATTAAGCGAGAAGAAGGACTTCAGCGCAGCCTTAAGCTCCTCGCTTGCCTCGGAGGCAAACTGTTTGCCGTTGACCTCAGCCTTGCTGAGCGCATCGGAGATCTCACCGTAGCGAAGACCGTTGTTTTCCATTACGCTCCAATCGCTTCTGGAAAGGTAAACGGCATCGGTGAGAGATGCGTCTGCAAACTGGTTTTCGATAACCTTATTATCATCGATCTGCGAATATGTAGTAGAATCGTACTCTGCCTGGTAGTGAACACCTACCATCTTGCCGGTGGATATAGAGCTATCACTCTTAGAATCTACGAGTTTATCTGTATTTTCGCCCTTCTCGGTAATAATGGCATTGATTGCCTCGTGAGCATTAGATGCCGCGGTGATATAGTAGTTACCCTCATCAAGGATATAACCACCCTTGCCACCGTTTGCGGTAGTATAGTAGGAGGTAAGATCCTTAAGGCTGACTGTGATCTCAACGGTCTCGGAAGCGCCCGGAGCGAGAAGAGAGGTCTTTGCAAATCCAATAAGAACCACAGAGGACTTCTCTGCTCCACCGATATAAGGAGCCTGACCGTAGATCTGAACGACCTCCTTACCGCTGCGGTTGCCTGTGTTAGTAACGTCAACCTTAACCTTAATATTGCCTTCTGCATCCGCCTCGGACATATTAAAGTTAAGCCACTCAAAGCTTGTGTAGGAAAGGCCGTATCCGAAGGGATAGATTACAGTATCCTCATACTTATAATCGCCTGCGTTACCCTGACCGAGAATTGCGTCCTCATAGCGAGTTTCATAATATCTGTAACCGACGTAAATGCCCTCACTATAATTTACGTAGTAATAATCGGTATCGGTGAAACGGAAATCACCCATATTCTGCATCGCGGGAGACGAGAAGTTATCATATACCCAGGTATCAACAAGGTGACCCGATGCACTGATCTCATTACCCTCGGCATCAAGACCTGTAAGCATATATCCAAGTCCGTACGTACCTGTTCTTCCTGCACCGGGGAAGTTGACAACTGCGCTTATGTTCTCATAATCCTTAACCCAACCGAGCTCAATTGCGTTATTACAGTTTACAAGAATAATAACGTCCTCAAAATTCTCGTTAAGGTAGGAGATGATCTCAAGCTCGGTTTCATCAGGCTCAAGATAATGCTGACCCGACTTACCGCCAAATGCCGCCATATCACGTGCCTCGTCGCCACCCTCACCGCCTGTACGGGAGAGAACGAACATAGCTACCTTGCCGTCAAAGGAATTTACAACACTGCTATCCGCTGTAATAACGTCAAGGGGACACTCGTTAATAGACCAATCAAGATCTGCACCGTAGTTAATAACACCTGTACCGCGCTTGTATGAGGAGCCCTTGCCACTCTTATAAAAGTTCCAAAGAGTTTCGTTAACCTTAAGACCTGCGCCCTCAAGACCCTCTTTAAGATCCTTGGTAAGCTCAAATGAACCGGATCCCGAGCCCGATCCACCGCTGACAAGGTCAACAGATGAATGGCTGAAGATGCTGATAGAAGTTCCCTTTGCAAGAGGAAGAATGCCGTCGTTTTCAAGCAGGGTTATACCCTCCATAGCAATTTCGGCTACCTTGCCCTCTTCATATTTATACAATTCGCTTGCGCTGTTAAAGTCACTTTTATAATATTCGACGTCTGCGCCGAGTGTATCACCGCGAACGCCCGATGGCTGTGAACCAAAGAATTTTTCAAAGATATTGTCGAATTTTGTGAGAGATAAAATATTAAGTGCTAGCGTAAATGCTAAAAGCAGAGCAAGTCCGCCCGAAAGCAATATCACACTTTTCTTTTGTTTGTTCATAATTTTCTCCTATTTTTAGGAAGGATTTTGTCCTGTGTTATTATTATCAAGCGGCTGCCAATGACAGCCGCTTGATCTTAAATTAGTGAATTAATTGAAATGAATGCCGGAGATAGTAACGTCACCTGCGTGAGTTGCTGTTACCTCTGCCCAACCGCTATCTACGAAGAAGTAAAGAAGATCGGGGGCAAAATCGTAATCAAGGGATACATTAGCACTTTCGCCTGCAGCAAGTGTAACCTTGGTCTCTGCTGCGCCGCCAGCACTGTTTTCAAGCTTAACAGTAATGTTAACAGTCTCAGTACCGTTGTTCTTGATAGTAACACCGGCAGATGTCTTGCCTGCAGCCTTATCCTGAATCCAGGTGTTAACGTTCTGGTAGGTGTTATCAGAAACTGCGGAATAAGTAATGCCGATAGAATTTACATACTGATCCTCTGTTGCAGAAAGAGTGTAGCACTCGTTGCCCTTGAAGGAAAGATACTCGCCCTCAACAGGTGCAGGCTCCTCAGGCTTGGGCTCCTCGTTAGCCACAACCTTACCAAGCTTAAGCTCGGAAATAGTAATATCACCTGTATTGAGTTCTGCGTCTGCCTCGTGAGTGGAGTCAACGAAGAAGAATACCATCTGTGCAGTACCGGTGTACTCGAAGCTAACGACCTGCTCTGCGCCTGCAGCGATATCAACGTTCTGGTTAATAAGCTCTGCGCCTGCAGCATCCTTCATCTGTACCCAAACACTAACGGTTGCAGCACCGTGGTTTGTGAGCTTCATAGAGAATACGGAGCAGTCCTGAGACTTATCTTCAACCCAAATGTTGATGTTAGCCCAGGAATTCTGAGCCATATCTGTGTATGCTACTCTAACGTTGTTAGCATAAGTATCGGGGGTTGTAAGATTGTAAGCGTTCTCTGTCTTAAATTCTACGTAAAGATCGGTGTATTCGATCTCGGGCTTCTCCTCGGGAGGAACGATCATGCCATGACCACATTCGTCACAAATGTAATCGCCGTCGGCATCCTTGCAGGAGTGAGGAATCTCAGCTTCGCCTGCGAATGCGATATCGGAGATAACAACCTCTCCTGCGCTAATAACGGTATCCATGCTCCAACCGGAGTCGATGAAGAAATAAAGCTTCTCTGCAACGCCTGTGAATGTACCGTTATAGGTCTTTTCTTCACCTGCAGGGATCTCCATCTTACCTTCCATAAGAGCAACTGCACCTGCAGCCTCGATCTTAACGGTGATGTAAGCAGTTGCCTCGCCGTTATTCTTGATCTTAAGGGAAACCTCAGACTTTCCTGCAGCAACGTCTGCAATATATGCCCAAACGTTCTCGTATGTATTAGTGGAAATGTGGGTGTACTCTACTCTGATAGAGCCGTCCTCGTTACCGTGTACACCGTAGCCGTCGGTTACGTTACCGCCAAGCTCAACGGTAGTACCACCGATAACGGTAGAAAGATTGCCGGAGGTGGGATCTGCGGGAGCGGGGGGAGGAGGAAGAGGCATATCTTCGCCACAACCGTCACACTTGCCGTCATTGTCAGCATCCTCGCACTTATGGGGAGCTACAACCTCACCAACTGCTGCAAACTTAATGTCCTCGATAGTAACATCACCCGAACGGAGAGTAGAATCGTTTCTGGAGGAGTCGATCATAAGCTGAAGCTTAATGCCGCCAACACCAAAGTGAACAACGAGCTCTGCACTCTCGCCTGCGGGAATATCAAAGAAGGAGCCGCCCCAATCAAGGTCGGTTCTAACAGTCTCGCCATTCATAGTAGCGGAAATGTTACTTGCTGTATTATTACCTGTAAGGGTAGGATCGTACATATTAACGCGAACGTTAACAGTTTCGGAACCGTTGTTGGTAACCTTAAGATGTACAAAATTCTTACCTGCAACTGCCTCGGTAACGTCCATTTCAACAGGCTTATAAGCGCTGCCGCTAACGTCGGTATAGGTTACGTTAGCCTTGTTGCCGTCGATTGCTACTATGTATTCGGGTGTAGTTGCAAATGTAGGAGCGATAGGCTCTATTGCAGACCAATCGATCTCATCGCCACCGTCTACGGGAGGAGTATCTACAGGAGGATTAAGGGGAGCACCATCGGCACTTGTCTTGATCCACTGATATTCAGTGCCCTGATCCTTGGAATCGCCAACGTATGTGCCCATCCAACCCCAAGCTCTCTCGTTACCGCACCAATAGTTGGTGAGGATTCTGCCTGCGGTAGAAGGAAGCTTTTCAACAACCTTAAGGTTGCCGCCAGCCTTAACAGAGGTGTCTGTGGTTACCTTGTAAACGGGAGCGCCGTCAACAAACCAGGTAATAGCATTTTCTTCCCAACGGAAGCCGTAGGTGTGGAACTCTTCAGAAGCGTCAAAGCCGAGGTCATACATATACTCGTTTCCGCCAACACCGTTAACGAAGAAATTGAACTGAACGTGAGTGGTATCGTTGCCAAGGAACTCAATGTCGATCTCGTCGTGAGCATTGGGAACACCGTCCTTAAGGTCGTAGGGACCTGTGCAAACGAAGAAGGTGCTTGCAGTACCGGGATTTGCAGAGGGCTTCATAGAAACCTCATAATCGCCGTAATGGTAGTAGTTCTGTGTACGAGCCTCACCTGCGGTGTAGCCGTACTCTACCTCTGCATCATTGATCCAAGCAGTAGCCTTTTCCTCGGTGATACCGAGTCTCATAATGCCATTTTCATAATGCACGTTGTGCTTTTTCCATACAACGTTGAAAACGTCGCCGTTAGACCAGCCGTCGGACTCAAAGAGCACGTCGGGGTTTGCTCCATCGGCAAAGTTAATAAGTGATTCAGCGTTAAGAGATTCGTCGGTAAGCTCAACGTTGGGGTTGATGATACCGGTTACGAAATCTTTCACGCGATTTACAACGCTACAGCTTGTAAGCGCTATAACCATCACGAGTGTTAACGCGATAATGCTAACAATTCTTTTCATATTATCCTCCTAAAAGTGTAAAATAATTTATTTATCTCCGGTGTCAACATGCGCCGGTTGATAACCAAACCAAAGATATTCTGCATATACGGGAACGTCTTCACCGTCAAATTTCCCTGCCCAGTCGGCATTGCTGTCTGCAACGTTCCACAGGTTAACCATAATGTTTCCCGGTGTAGAGGGCATATCACCCACAACCTTGTACACCGCTCTGCCGTCTACGTACCAGGTAATCGAATCCGCCTGCCAATCGAATGCATATTCGTGAAAGTCCTCCGAGGCATCAAAGCCGAGATTATAAACGTACTCGTGACCTCCGACTCCGTTCTTAAAATAATTAAACTGCACCCTTGTCGTATCGTCACCCAAGAACTCGATATCTATCTCATCCCAGGGACGGCCGGTGTACGTGAAGAAGGAGGAGATTACTCCGGAGCATGATGCCGCCTTCATCTTTACAGAATAAAATCCAAAGGAGCATCTCTCCCAATTTCTGTACTCTGCCCCTGCAAAGCCTCCGTCATCCCTCTCGGTAAGCGCAAGGGTAAGCTTTCCGTCGGCTATAACAGCGTGATCTCTTCTGAACGAGCAGTTGAATGGGTGTCCGTTGCCCCTGTCATCTCTTGCCCAAAATCCCTCGGGCGAGCCGAGAGAAAAATTTGCTATTTTATCCTCTTCAAGCGTAAATCTGCTCTCACCGCTTCCCATAGAAGGAAGTACGATTCCGTCCGAGTGCGGTGTGCAGGAGCTTAAAATCAGGATTATTGCAACCAATGCAAAAATCAGTCTTTTTATCTTCATATTATTCGGTTTCTCCGCAATGTGGGGGCATAATTAAGCCCCCACATATGTCATTCAAGCCTTTACTTTGTTGAAATCCGCTTTTTTACATAGCAGATGATTTTGTTAATTTAATTATACACTGTTACTCTGCATATGTAAATAGAATTTGAGTAATAAAATGTATTTTTTTAAGTAAAACGCGCAAAATGTTTTAATTATATCAATCTCTTTTGTTGAGATTGCACAAAAGAGAAAATAGTGGCTCATTTTTAAGAAAAAATAAAAACCAAGGTCAAATTACTCGACCTTGGTTTTAGGTTACTAAATAATTAATGTTATAGAGGAATGATCCTTAAGTTAACCGTGCCCGATTCGTAGCCCTCAAGATAGATCTCAAAATAAGGGCCAAACCACGCGCTGGTGATATTAACGGTATCTCCGTTATTAATGGGTGTACCGCTTACGGTAACGGTGGCACCAGGATTATCCCAAAGGAAAATGAATTTTCCTGTTATACCAGCAAGGTAGAAATATGCGTAGGTATTTTCCTCAATGTCAAACATATTTTCCGCACTGCCGTCTATCACGAAAGCATTGCCATAATAAACCTGCTTTGCATCTTCAACGAATGAAGCGGTAAATTCTGCAGTCTCTGTAACGTCATCACTCTCAATATAGAAATATACCGTATCACCTGCAAATAGGTGGGTCGAGATGCTTTCTGTAGTTGTATGCGACTGGTCTGCAAAATCAACGACACCCCAGCTTAAACCACTACCACCCGAAAGCGTAATGACGCCGCTCTTATCAGCCTTGTAAATAAAATACATTCCGTTAGAGCTGCCGATCTCAGCGCTATTGCTTCCGAGAGAGATAATATGAGGCATATTTACACTGCCGTCTGTTGTGATCTCCCCTTCCTCAATGGAAGCAGAGAAATTGATCTCAGCCTCGCTATCGCTGTCAAACATCACAAATCCCACGTAATATTTCCTTCCCTGCACAACGTCAAGAGAAAGAGTATCCTCACCGGAAATATCGAAGTTAATAACCGCCGCTATCATAATAGTAACGCCGGGTGTTGTTGAAGTTACGGTAAGCTTTCCCGTCTTATCGGCATAGAACTGATACCACACGGTCTGATAATTTCCCATGTAATTTGCAACAGTATTCTCGCCAAGCGTGTACCAGATGGGATTTTTAACGTGTCCTGCAGGATACTGATACTCGGGAGTAATGGTATAATTTCCACCGTAGGCAATGAACTCAAGATTGATCTCAACGGTATAGGTTACCTGTGCATCAAGAACGTATAGCTCGTACTTATTCTTCTTCGCTTCATTACCGTTTGGTCTATAAATTGCATTAACAAAGAGATGATTGCTTATAAAATCATAAACGCCGCTGTTCACAGGAGTGAACTTAACGTACATTTTATCATAAATCAGATCCTGCTGTGTGACGACAAAGCTATTCTCCACCTCATCAACCATAGTTCCTTTGATCTCAGTAACCTCACCGAGACCCGAATCCGAACCGTCTCCTCCGGGAGGATCGGTAGAAAGCATATACTCGGTAGCATTATAGGACGCATATGTGGGAACATTTCCGACAAGCGTTAATGTACCCGAAAGCGGATGCAGAGCATCTCCGTTCTCGTCAAAGAGAGAAACGATGCCGTCGTTAATAAAGTAGGTGGCATTTATAGTATTCGGACCTGTCAGGTGGTGATAATAATCAAACACAACCGTTCCGACAGATGAATCAATAACAAGTGTAAGCAGCTGATTACCAAAAGCGTCGGTGCCGTAATAGGTTCCGCTGATATCTACGAGATCATCGTTATTTTCCGGCTCTTCGATAGGTGGATCACAGGGTTCAAATGACCATTTAATGATCCAATCCTGTATTAATGATGACGCAATGTAGAACTCATAGGTAGAGTGGGGAGCGATATACACTGTAAAGCTGCATTCTTTTGGCACATAATTTGCGTGCAAAGAATCAACCACCGGTCCGCGCCCATTATTATCAACGCTCCACGCGCCGAGCTCCGCAGGAAGATGGAAGGTATATTCTCCACCTTCATTAGAAGTAAACCTTACCACATCGACCCAACAGTAATTATCAGTAGTGGTTGCGTATATCGAATCGGGATCATGTGGAACATAGTTAGGGTCAGCTTCATTACAAACCGTGCATACGCCCTCGATATAACTATGACCCAAGGGGTTGATCTCTCTCTGTGGCTCGGTTATCTCACCGCAGGTGGTACAATGCTTTCCACCGATAAGACCAACCTGACTGCATGTAGGCTCTGTGGGAGGGATAGCTTCCTCGGTATGACCGAAAGCACTGACAACCTCGGTATAAGAATCCTGACACAGGCTACAGGTGAACTTGTTTTCGCCGTCTACGGTACATCCTGCATTAGAAAGGACCTCGCATATATACTGATGACTACAGGGGATATTATCATTTACGTCATCATTTACGCTATCATTTTTATCATCATTAACGCTATTATTTGTATCATCATTAACGTTATCATTTTCGTCATCAGAGTTATTCTTTCCCTCGCTGTCGGTGACGTTTCCGTCGCCGTTCGTATCATCCTCATCTGTAATATCAGAATCGGGTACAAATCCGCATATCTCACAGCTTCCGTTTACTACACTGTGCTCGGCAAGGCCGTAAGTAGCATAAAGGCAATCCACTCCGTCGCTACAAGTAGCCTGATGCCAATGGTGGGTATCGTCATGTAGCCACTCGGATGAATACGAGTGAGTATGGCTTTGCTGCTTATTACAAGAAAACAAAACGGCAGTGCAAAGCAAAATCAAAATGAAAAGCAATACAAGCTTGATTTTCGCCTTCATAACGACACCCTCCTTTCATAAATAAATAATATATATATTATATAGCAACATTGTTAAATTTGCAATAGTTTTTCAGACAAATTTCATTTTTATACTATTTGTACATATATTTAAATCATTTTATGCCATATTGAACAAATATTTATGCAAAAAAAGACCGCACTCCGAAGAGTGCGGTCTAACGTTTATAACGAAATTAACGTTGTTATGCTATTAGACAGTCTCAGAAGAGCCTGCTGCGGGAGCGATATGCACGATAATTTCCTTGCCCGCATCGTCATTGCTCCAACCAAAAAGTCTGAGCTTAAGCTCCTGACCTGCGGAGAGAGTGATGGTGTAAGGAAGCTCGGCATCAATTCTTGTCCAGGAATCTGATGCTGCATCGTAGTACTGAAGGTAAGTCTTAACGATTGCATCATAGCCTGTAGCGGTGATAACGTAATCGCAAGAGCCTGCAGCAACGAAGGTCTGCTCTTCAGACTTTGCCATATTGCCGCCGGGAGCGGTAAAGGAAAGGTCAGCGCTGTTAGGCTCGCCCTCTTCAACACTGCCGCCACCCTGTGCAACCTTCTCAGCAAGGTTAACAACTACGTCGCCTGTTGTCCAGTCCTCGGTAGAAACGATGATCTCGGCGCTTGCACCTGCAACAAGGCTGATCTCAAGCTTCTCGCCTGCGAAGTAGTTAGAGTAGTCATAAATTACAACTGCGTTAGCACCGGGAGTGATAACGTAGGTAATCGCCTCGGTAGCGTTAAGAACAAGTGTAGTACCGTTCCAAGTATCGGTAACGTTAACGGTGTTGTCACCAAGCTGGAGAGTAGGAGTAGCAGGAACTACGGGCTCATCTTCTACTACATAGGGAGCAAGAAGCCATCCTCTGCCGTAGTAGAGGCTACCTGTATAAAGGTCTACATAGAAGTAACCGTACTCTGTTGTGATAGAACCTGTCGCGGGAGAATAGTTGTACTCGAAGGACGCGGGAAGACCCATGTAAAGATCGTCACGAACAACGGTGATAAGACCGTTGTTGAAGGTAACAACGAATGCCTGACCATCCTGAGGCTGGTAAGCATATGTGCCGTTAAGAGTAGCGTTTGCTGCTGCCTGGTCGTTGTTGTCACCGCCATCGTCGGGCTCGGTTACCTCTGCATCCTTAATGGAAACGCTGATAACTACCTTTTCAGCAGTAACAGACTCCATTACAACCCACATAGCAAGAGTCTCGCCTGCCTTAACGGTGAAGGTGTACTCCTTGTTTTCTTCAGCATACTTAGCAGCCCAGCTCTTAGAGTAAAGCTCAGCGATGTCTGCCTTGATTGTTACGGTGATATCCTTGTCAGAACCGAAGGAAACAAGGTATCCGGGGTAGGTATTAACGTCAGTGAGGAAATAGTGATTGGACTCTGTGATCACGAATGGATCAGCAGAAGCGCCTGTGCCGGGGAGAGTTGTGATGTCGGTTGCTTCAACAGGCTCCTCGGAAGCGCCGCCGATTACGATGTTGTATCCGAGAATAGTCTCGATCATATCGGGATTGGTCTCGTAGTCAACGTAGTAGTGAGTAAGAGAGATGGAATAAGAACCGTCGTTGTTGTCGGTTACGGTGAAGGTGAAGTAAAGGTCAAAGCCTTCGCCGTATACGTTAGCAAGGTACATACCAAGATCGTAGTTGGTGTAAAGACCGATGCTGTAACCGGTGAATTCGTACCAACCAAGAACAGCTTCCTTAAGCTCGTCTACAACAAACTCGGGATACTCATCATTACCGCCGTCACCTGTACCGGGATCTACAGCCTCGGGAATAGTAACCTCAAGCTCGCATGCGGTATCAGCAGCAACGCCGAACATAGAAAGCATACCGAAGGTCAAGGTGTACTCACCCTCTGCAAGAGTGTAGGTGTAATCATCATTCTGTGCAACTGCGTTGCCGTTTGCATCAACAACACCGGCAACGAAGAGGTTACCGGAAGCAAACTTGTAGTTACCTGCAACAGTAATAGTAAGCTTTCTGGTTGCAGTATTTGCAGAAATCTCATCTGCAGAGAAATAAAGAGTGTTTACACCGCTTACAATAACGGTGTCATAGCTAACCTCTGGATTAGGCTCATCGGTCTCACCGTCATAGGGGAGAAGCTCGCCACTGATACCCATAGCATCGTTGGTTGCGGTATAAGAACCGGACTCAGAGTTATGAGTAAAGTTGAATACATAAGAATTATTGTCTTCATCAACGATATTAACGATTGCAACATTGTCGATAACGATAGCGGAAAGGTCATAGATATGTTCTGAATAACCTGCCTTTTCAACTGCAGTACCGGTACCATCCTCATTAATATTGAAGATGTATGTAATGGTACCATACCAGTTGGAAACCTCAAGTTTCCAAGAACCAACAAATGCCTCCACAGAGCCAAGATCTACCTTTTCAAAGGAAACCTTGAAAGGAACCGCCTCAGCCACCTCGTTGCGATCGGAAACGGCAATATATACTACACTACCCTTAGTAGCGAAATATTCAATAGAACCACCGCCCTGGTTATCATTAAGAGCATATATATCGGTTCCAATCTTAATCCAAACAGAACCATCTGCCCAATCACTGGAAACGGTTACATAACCGTTATCAAGTGCAGTATACTGATAAAATACAAGGCCTGCTGCATCGGTGGTATAATCACCGGTCTGCGGAAGAATGTAGGGCTCAGAATAGGTTCCGTTTCCGCTTGTAGAAGGACCGGAGGGATTATCCTCTACCTTAACAAGGGTCTTAGTAGTTACCTCGATCTTTGCGTAGTAGTTGTTACCAACCTGGTTACCGATGTAGTAAGAGCCTGCCTCGGGAAGCTCAAAGGTATCGATAAGTAGTTCGCCCTTAGCAACCTCCTCGGTCTTAGCAGAAACAGCAACGAAGTCCTTGCTGGTCTTGGTTACGTCCTGAATAGCAACGTATCTGCCAGCATCACCGGCAACCCACCAGATCTTAACGGTAGCTGCACTGTTAACGGTAATTTCCATACCGGTCTTGGTTACTTTGCCGTCCTTCCAGTTGATCTTACCGTTAAGAGAAAGTCTCTTGGTTGCCTCAAAGCCATCCTCGAATACCTTAGCGGAGTGATTATCCGCATCGAAGTAATCAATTTTAGTTCCGCTCTTGCAAATAACGGTAAAGAAGCCGTCAGTACCAAGGTAACGAAGCTCACCGTCAGTAGTGGATGAGAACTCCTCAAGTTCATCAGGAAGAAGAGTATATACTACTTCTGCCCACTCATAACCTTCTGCAATGTTACCACATCCGAAGGTGCAAAGGCCGTCAACAAACTCGTGAGGAATGGTATCAATCACGGACTGAGCCTTAAGTATTGTACCACAAACAGAGCACTTTTCACCCTTGCCAAGACCGGTCTCGGTACAGGTGGGCTCTACAGCCTCAAGCTTTTCAATAGTGTGATCAGCGATAGCAATTTCCTTGGTGTAGCTGTAGCCACAGTCGGTACAGGTGAACTTCTTCTCACCAGCCTCGGTACATGTAGCCTCCTTAACTACCTCAGAGGTCATTGCCTCGTGAGTACATACAGGGGTTTCTTCTTCAGGCTTTTCGTAGCCACATACGCTACAAACGCCCTCAGCAAATGTATGTGCAGCAACATCTGCGGGCTCTGCGTCGTCGCAAAGTGCTGCGTGCCAGTGGTTAGTCGCGTCGCTGGACCAATCTGCACTGTATTCGTGCTCGTGGGGCTTGATCTTGTCAATAACACCGCCCAGCACGTCGCAGGAAGCGAGAGTGAGTACCATAACGGCAAGAACGAGAACAGCCACAAGAAGCTTAAAGTTTCTCTTCATAATAGAGATCCTCCTTTAAAAATTTTTATTTCGATCATGAAATAATCAAAATGGTTTTGTTGGACATTTATCTTTTATATTAATATAAAACAAAAAATAAATATCCGTAATTATTATAAATCATCATTTTTTTGTTTTCAATACTTACCATTCGGTTTTGTAAATTTTTTTGAAATTTTTTGTTAAATTTAGACAATTTTAGATTTTCTTTTTTGTTCATTTATGTTACTCGGGCAATTTGATCCAAAAATAGCATATGTTGTGTTTTTTTCTTCATTTAATTATATATATATAGTATCAGGAAAATTAAAAAAGGGCGAGACTAAGCTCGCCCTAAAACATTTTTGTTATTTATAATAGCCGCATGCGAAGAGCCACTGTGAATCCTCGTAGGAGTCGATGCCGTAGAATTCTTCTATTCTTCCCTCACCGTCGGCAAAGTAGTAGAAGGAGTTTGACACGTATCTTTGCAAAAACTCACGAAGCTCTGCTGTAACAGGAACAACACCGTCATGATTTACCAGATCGGCATATCCCTTTGCTGCCATTTCCTCTGCGGTTGCCTGATTGCAGCCCTCATCACATTCGGTACAACCAATAGGACACACCGGTGTACTGCCGTCAAGGTGGCAAAGGCAATCCGACGTACAGTAATACCCCGCGGCGGCAAGTGCGCTAAAGCCCTTGATAAAGAGTCTGTAGTTATACTTTGACTGAATTACAAGCGCATTATTACCTGCATCCTCAACCGTATTAAAGGAAACCTTGTTGCCGTCAGCGCCATTTGGGAAGAAGCGACAGGGTTCTGTAATGTATGCCACAAGAATCGGACCGTAACCGTTGGTTTCGGGATATTTTTCAAGATCATAAACGTGATAAACTCCGTCACCGCCCTCGGATACCGACCAAATTTTGTAACAATCCTCATCGAACGCATAAGAATCGGTAGTTCCGGGATAAAGCGTTTCTGCTCCAACAATTTCACCACCTGCAAGAGCATTGAATGAAGCAAAATCAAAGCCCGACCAGTCGTGGGTAGGCATCATTAAGACCTGCTCCTCCCTCTCGATGTCGAAATCACCGTTACGCTTAACGGCAAAGGTAAGGTTTACAGGGTAAACTCCACTTTTAGTTTCAGCACCTACGGCAAAGGTGAAGGTTACAGATCCACCACCGGATGAGCTAATATTTTCATCAGCGATCTGCACGGTGTGAATGAAATTACGTGTATAACTTCCGCACTCACCGACGTCGGTTACCTTATACTCACCGTAAACGTAGTGCGAGCTACCAAGATAGGCAAGACAAATGGGGCTTACCTCATCCTCAACAATGCTGACCCAGCTCTCCACGGTATAAGTACCGTTTTTCTGAGGAGCGAAGCGAATGTAATTGAACTCCTCCTCAGAGTTTACCGTAACGGTATATACTCCCGTATCGCTGAGAAGATAAACGTTATCAAGGCTGTCGCCCGATCCGCGAAGCATATTTAAATCATACATATCAATAACGATATTGCGGTTATCGTTGTTGGTTGTATATGCATTTGAGTCGTATGCATATCCGTTAGGAACGCTGGAAAGAGTTACGTTGTAATCACCGTCAAGTCCGTCGATCACGGCAAAGCCGCTTTCGTCAACGGGAGCAATATGAACGTTATATCCGTCGTTCCAATATACGTTTACCGCAGTCGCAGGGCTGAAGGGCTGACCGTTCAAGCACAGCTGTACGGTAAAATCGTTGGTAGGATCATCGTCAAGTGTAGAATTGCCCGAATTTCCGCCCGGTCTATTATTGCCCGAGCCGCCGATACCGCCTGCAGGACGGTATTCACCGCAGGAAATAAGCGAGGCAAGGCAGGCGCAGATCAAAACAAGCGCGATTATTTTTTTAATAGCTATCATCTCTTTGCCTCCTTGCTTTTTTTGGTGAAAAGACCCTGAATGTCCTTCCACTTAAACTTTCTTACTATTACGTCTGCAACGAAGAGTACGGCAGACGCGATAAGCAGAGGAATCTTGAAATCCCTCTCATAAGTAGCGATTTCATTTCTGTCATTTTCAAGATTAATATTACCGTCTCTTGAAACCTGACCTACTCCACGCATAAAGTCATAAACGTTCACTATATCGTACGCTATAAAGGAATCATATTCCTCACTGTACGGCAAAGTGAAATAGGTGTCCGAGGTGAAGGAATGATTTCCGTAGGTGTAAGTGATCTCAACGTGGTATTTTCCTGCGCCGGGTGTATCAAAATCAGCGCAATATCTGTTAAGATCAAATCTCATCTCGCCCTCTGTAATACTGCCGTCAGGAGCAGTGAGCTTAATACTCGCCTTAGCCTTGGGATTAACCGACGAGGGAATGATATTAATTGCGCATGAGTCACCTCTTGGATCAACCGTAATATTGAAGGGATAATTTATATACTCTACGGGGGTATTGGTCGCTAAGATATTGTTGAAGAGCAAAGTCTTGGTACCGTCGCTCCAATTATCAAGCCAATCACCCGACAGACTTGAGGTAAAGCTTGCTACCCTGCCGTTACCGTGGTCACGGTAGGAGTACAGAGGCACGGCAACCGTGCTGGTTGAGCTCTTCTGATAATCTACCGAAAGCACCATTGTAGCATCTAACTTTGCTGTGCTGTTTACGTAACCCTCAATAGTCGGAAGAGTGTAAATACCCTCGACAGTACCGTCGCGGCGTGTCACAATGTTAACTTTACTTTCCTTTTCGACAATAGATTCGGTCAAGCTGTCAGCAACCTCGGCAAAAATAAGCTCGGAAAGCTTATTTTCATCAAGGAAGTCGTAATTGACACCGCCACCTATTTCGGCAAGCTGTTTAAGAAGCTTGCACCCATCGGTATGAACAGTGGGCGTGCTTGAATGAGTCAATACACTGATAGATGAAAGCGCGATGTCTGCATCTCTCATCTTTTGCGCTACGTCAATAGCCTTGATAGGCTCGCTTACGTATTGCTTACCGTCGCTGATAAGCATGACCTGCTTTTCCTCAAAGTCCAGATCCTTCATAAGGTTATAAGCCATGTCAAGAGAAGCACCTACGAAGGTACCCTGCGTCGGTTCAACGTTCTGTATCATCTCATAAAGATCTTCTCTGCACTCACCAAGCTTGGTGGGAGGAAGAACTACCTTCGCCTCGCCTGCAAGAGTGATAAATGCGACGGTGTCTCCGTCCTCAAGGATAGAAACAAGCTTTGTCGCCGCCTCTTTAGCAATAAGTAACTGTCTCGGCAGAGAATGATACATACTGCGCGAAATGTCGATAACGATAGTATAAAGCTTTGAGCCCTTGTTGGAGTTGCCGAACTTGATAGGAAGAAGCTCCTCAAGAAGTGCAAATCTCTCGTCATCCTGGTTCTGCATAGAAAGATCACCCATGGTAATAAGGCTCTTTCCGTACTGCGAAACGGCAAGATCAACCGAATTTATAAATGCGTAAATATTATCGATCTTACGGATATCAACGTTTGAGAGAATGATCTCATCATACTTAACAAGATCCTCGATGGTGTAAGGAATTCTGGTGTTTACGTTACTGATAACATGCGCGTCTATCACTGCGCTGTCACCGTAAAGCTTCTTGATCTCGGTAACGTCTCTCTGCTTTTCGGTTACAAGAAGAATACTTCTCTGCCCTGCAACCGTCTGTGTAAGATCGTAAGCGTTGTTATAGGGAGAACGGTCGTTGGTAGCAGACAGCTCTACTCTGTAATCAAACACTCCCGACGTATCTGTGGGAAGGTCGAAGGTGGCGATATTCATACCAATATCTGCCTTAAAAACGGTAGTGTCTATCTTAACGTAGTCGCTATCCGTTTCAACCTTGGAATAGAGATCAAGAATAACGTCGTTTTCCATGCTGGACTCGATAAGCAGCTTAAGCGTGCTTTCGTGATTAAGATAGGTTGCAGAGGTATATTCTGCATCGGATATCTGTATCTCACTCTCGCCATCGCGAAGATTGTTGTCAAGATACACCGCGTCAAGCTTGATACCCTTGGCAGAAAGGCGCTCTACTGCAGCTGCAACAGAGCCGTCGGAGGTGGTAGCAAAGCCGTCCGTAATAAGAACGATACGCTTAATTTCACCCTCACCGAACAGGTTTGAAGTAAAATCAAGTGCATTTGCAATATCTGTACCGCTGGTATCAACGGTATGCTCCTTAACGCTCTTGATCTCTGTACCTGCAGAGGTGAGTATCTTGGCATCCTTACCGAAGCAGATAACACCCATCATAGATTTTGACGGAAGCCTTTTCTCTATCTGCTTAACATACTCGTCGATCTCGTCCAAATTGCGGTCGGATGAATATGACACGTCGGCAACAACGTAAACCTTTGTTCTTGTCATAACGGTGGTATGAACAAGACCCGCCGCGGAAAGAGAGACGAATATTACTATCAAAATGTGAATTACAAGAGATGCCACCCATCCCTTGGTACGGTTATCACGACTTACGGAGATGAAGTAAGGAATGAGCAATGCCGCAGCAAGCGGAATTGCAAGCAAAAGCCAATACGGATTATCGAAGCTGATATTTCTCATAGCAATACACCATCCAATCCGCACAGAATACTACAGCCAACAGAATGAATAACAATACGATAGGATCGTACTGACCGTCTGTTTTTTCAAAGGTCATCTCTCCCATTACAGAGAAATCTCCACCCATAGCGGTGGGATCGCTCTCGGATACGGGAGCTGCCGCATAAACGTCGTAATTCTTCTCTCCGTCTGAAGCTACGACCTTAATATTGTAAGTTCCAACTCTGTCAAGAGTCATACTGCCAACGTCGCTTGAAGTGTCGATATACTTTTCCTCACCGTCGGGAGAAGTAACCTTAACACTCTCAATGTTGGCGGTTATATTGATTCTCAGCTCATCACCCGATACGTAGCTTGCGCTATCAACGATAGATGGGCAGGAATACTTAAGAAGATTTGATACAAGAGGTACGAAATCGGTAGAAAGCGCCATATCCGACTTATGAATATCAAAGCCGAAAACAACCTCTCTGTTGCCAAGCGCATTTACTCCCGCAAAGATAACGGGATTCGAATCATATGAAAACAGCGTTGTAAACTGGGTGTACATTCCGCTGTACTTGATATATTCAGAGATATAAATATCTCTGCCACTCACACCTGCAAGAAGCTCTCTTGCCTTGGTAGAGGTAGAATTTGACTTTACAAGCTCTCCCGGCATATCCAGCTCAACAACACCGCGCTGACCAAATCCGGAATTATCCACGCTCTCACCCGAGTTGATAAGCCATACCGCCGCGTCAGGAAGCTGATCCGGAGTATAAGAATGGAATACGTAAAGACCGTAACCGACTTGACCGGTATACTCATCCGGAGATACAACGTCAACCGCAGAGTCTGTCAACACATCAAACACCGCCTGATAGAAGAAGGGTGTCTCGCTGACGATAAGAATACTATAAGAAGCCTCGCTGTTAAGGTTGTAGCTAACAATCTCGTTGTCAATAGACAGGTCGTCCTTGTTGGTAATAACAAGACGGAAGGAGTCATAGCTCGCAGTCCTTGCAGAGATCTCCACAGGAAGGCTCTCGCCTGCCTTCAAAGCAATCTCCGTGCTTGCCGCCGCCTTATCGCTATCGTTAATATAAAGCTCTACCTTAAGAGTGGCATCCGAGGTATAGGACGTAACGGTTGCACCCGTATATAAAGTATCGTTGGTAAGAGTGCCCCAAGCCTCGCTTATAGCATAATTGTTGGATTTTTGTGAACTAACGTTTACAATTTCCGCGTTATTAACGCTGCAAAACTCCTTGTCTGTCACAAGATAGACAAGAGTAGATGTGTTTTCATCAAAGTATTTCTGCACCTTAGAAAGAGCGGTGGAATAATCTACAGAACCGTCGCTACACTCAAGCTCCTTTAACATATCCACAGCAAGTCCCTTGTCGGAAAGGCGCTCGTATACAACAGAGCTTTCACCGGAGAGTGTAATGAGAGTATAGGTGCTGCCAAGTCTGGCATCATCTATCATATCCTCAATCTCTTCCTTACCCTTTTCAAAATAGGTCTTGTATCCATCCTTCATATTCATACTGCCCGAGCAATCGAGAACGAAGCAGTATTCGCTTGCCGATGTGGGAACAACAAAAACAGGACGGGCAATAAGGAGCGATACAGTAATCACAGTCAGTATCTGCAAAACAAGGCTGATAATACCGGTAATACCACTCAAGGGGTTTCTTCTCTTAAAGAATTTTTCACTGAGGGTCCAAAGATAGGTAGATGCTATAGTCTGCTCATTGTACTTGCTTCTCAAAATGTATATGAGAATAAGCAACGGAACACCTACAAGGCCGATCAGACCCAAGGGATACATAAACGTCATTTTACTACCCCCATATCTATGAACTTGTCAAGGAAAATTTCGCTAAGCTCGGTGTAAGAGGGCGCAAGAATATATTGACCGCCACGGCTCTCACAGTAAAGCCTGATTCTGTCGGTCACGTATTTGAGCGCATCCTTATACGCGCGAACCACGTCCTGATCGATCTTCTTTCGGAAGAATCTGGACTGATCCTCCGAGTCGAACAAATGCATTTTGCCGCGGATCTGAGGGTTGATCTCCTCACGGGAAAGGATCTGCACGCAAAGAATGTCTCGCTTCTGCTCTGCAAGACGGTCTATTGCCGCCTCGTAATTTTCATCTGTTAAAAAGTCCGAGATTATAATAGAATATCCGTCTCCCCTTCCTACGGAAGAAGGAACTATGGCCTCGCTTATCTTGGAGTCGAAGTCGAACTCAAGCTCGTTAAGCTTTCCGATGCAATTAAGATAAGAGTCCTTACCTACCATACCGCTGACAACCTCTTCAAGAGAACTGCCACGGATAGCATAGATAGACACCTTATCCATCTCACAGACCGACAGATAGGCAAATGCGGCTGCAATTTTGATAGCTGCCACAGCCTTCTCGTCATTGCCGTGTACCATAGAACGGCTTACGTCTATGTATATCTTGGTATGCATCTGTCTCTCGTCAAAATAAAGCTTCTGAAACAGCTTATCAAAGCGAGCATAGGCATTCCAGTCGATCTTGGTCACGTCATCGCCCGGCATATAATCTCGGTAATCTGCAAATTCACAGGATGAGCCGAGATTTTTGCTGCGACGGTTGCCGCCGAACATTCCGGCTACGTTGTTTTTGAGTATAGTCCCCAGCTGCTCAAGCTGACCGAGGAAAAACTCATCGATTACCACTTTTTTCATTTAATTTCAATTTCCCTTTTTAGTTTCCTTAACTATCAGTCCGATAACGTCATCAACAGTAAGCTTGTCGTTAATTGCTGTGTAGTTGATCTTGATTCTGTGTCTAAGGATAGGATAAGCAAGATCGCTGATATCCTCATAGGAAACGTTATATCTGCCGTCCATAAGTGCGCGAACCTTGGCGCAGGTAACAAGACCCTGTGCCGCACGGGGAGATGCACCGTACTTAAGATACTTTTTAGCAGAAGGAGCGCAATTCTTGGATGCAGGGTGAGTGTTGGAAACAAGATCTACCGCGTAATAAAGAACCTCGTCGCAGATAGGAACCTCGGCAGCGAGTGCTCTCATCTCAAGGATCTCCTCACCTGTGATAACTGCCTCTGCAGTCTCCTCCATGGTCTTCTGTGTCATTCTTACAATGTTCATAAGCTCCTCGTTGGTGGGATAGTCCACGATGAGCTTGAACATAAATCTGTCCATCTGCGCCTCGGGAAGCGGATATGTACCGTCCTGCTCAATGGGGTTCTCGGTAGCGAGAACGAAGAAGGGCTCGGAAAGCTTGTAGGTTTCCTTACCTACGGTAACCTTGTGCTCCTGCATTACCTCAAGCATCGCAGACTGGGTCTTGGGAGTAGCACGGTTGATCTCGTCGGCAAGAACAAGATTTGCAAAAATAGGACCGCGGTTGAACTTGGTTTCAAGTCTACCGTTCTCATCCTTCTCAACGATATTTGCACCTGTTACGTCGGAGGGCATAAGGTCGGGAGTAAACTGAATACGGGAGAAAGGCAAGGAGAGAACTCTTCCGAGCGAACGTACAAGACGAGTCTTACCTACTCCGGGTACACCCTCAAGAAGCACGTTACCGCCTGCAACGATAGCAGTGATAACTCCGTCGATAATGTCAGCCTGACCTACTACGTCCTTTGCAAGTTCTTCTTTTATTTTAGCGATCTTCTCGCTGAACATCTTCACCTTTTCGGTGGTTACTTCATTAATGATTTCTGACATTTTTAATTTCCTTCCTTTTTCTCAAGACCACTCCAAAGTAGGTCAAAATATTTTTTGATAGCTTCTTTCTGCTCCTCTGTATAAGAGTCGCCCTCAAGCTTTTCGTACATTATTGCGTTATATTTATCAAGCAGCTTACCGTATTCAATAGGCTCGCCGGTAAGAGGATCTATTACGATATCGTTACTACCGTAGGTTGCGCCCTCACCGATACCGCCGTCGCCGCCGCTGCTTTCACTCTCATCGTCGTTTTTGGGTATTATCATTTCACCGGGACGCTCAAAATCGGGTATCGAAACCATAAGCAGGGCTGCCAGCTTACTCATCGCGTACTCACCCACGTTAGCATTTAGCTTATTGAGGGCTATCGCATCGTAAAGCGCTGTACTGTGAAGATTTAAGCAGGTAGTAAGACTTTCTCTCGCATCGGTCTCATCTATACTATCGATTTTTGAGAGCAAAGGAGCAAATCCACCGGGATTACTGTTGAAGAGACCTTCGATCGCCACAATTATCTCGTCATCATTGCCAACGTTTGCCGCCTCAAGAGTTATATTCAGCTTTAGCGACATAGTCTCAAGAGCGAACTTAAGGTTTTCCTTGCCGTTTAACTCAGCATCCTCCTTATCGTCACCCATAAGCACCGCGGCGTAATTCACAAGCTTTTCGGCAAAATCACCCCAGCTCTCTTCACCTGGCACAGACCAATCTCTGGTATCAAGAACCTTTGCAAGATGCTTAAAGTAAATATCTCCGCTATCCCAAAGTGCATTCAGCACTTCGGTGGAGGTGGACGAAGCGTAGGTGATTTCTTGGATAGACCTCATAGCCGCGTCAACCGCTATCAGCATATCCTTCTGCGTATGTGTCTGCTTAAGAGTGGAGAGAAGCTCCTGTATCGCTTCGGAAAGAGGTACTTTAAACTCCTCTTCCATTGCCGAATTATCAACGTAGGTTATCAGGTTCTTGATTCCGATCTCCTGCATTGACGACAGCTCAAAGGGGATCACTTCCTCGGGCGGAGTATAGTCACGCACGTCGTTTATTATAAAGCCGGTGGCAAGAACCGCCGCAGATAAAATCAAGATAATTAGGTATATCCACATTCCCTTGAATTTGTATTTTCTAACGGGTATTTTAGAAAGAGCGATCTCAGCATCCTGTCTCTGTATTTCTACCAGATCTCCCTCATGACCCGCGTACTGAATCATAGTTTGCGCTCTTGCCTTAAGACCGAACTGTGAGTCAAGCTCCTCGGCAAGTCTTTTGTTACTCTTATGAGAGAGTAAAAATGCAAGTCCGCCTGTCAGAACAAACGAACCAAGTCCTATGTAAAGAGAGATAATAGGCGCAAAATCTATAACGGCCGTCTTCCACAGTATCAAAAACGCGCCGCTAAGCAAAAGTCCGACAGACGCGCCGAGAAGGACAGAACGAGCTATACGTATAGCGTTAAGCCGTCTTTTGAATTTCAAAAAAGTTCCCTTCATGGTATTTCCTTTCCAAATGCAATCAAAATATTATAACATAATAGCGCGTGCGTGTCAATATTTATTTTATTTTCGCATGATACGTCAAAAATCTTTCAAATTACCTTCCACTTGTCAATTTTTCCCTATTGACAAGCATAAAAATATCTGCTATAATGCTTTTAAGACGAACTCCTGTTCGCCATAAAGGAGGATAATATGACAAATCAATATATCGCCATTGACCTGAAGTCATTTTATGCCTCGGTTGAATGTATCGAACGGAGGCTTGACCCCATGACCACAAACCTTGTAGTCGCAGACGGCTCGAGGACGGAAAAGACCATTTGCCTCGCCGTTTCACCCAGTCTAAAAAGCTATGGTGTTCCGGGAAGGCCAAGACTCTTTGAGGTTGTGGCGAAGGTAAGAGAAGCAAATGCGGCGCGCAGATGGAGTGCGCCCGGAAGACGGCTTATCGGTGCTACCTACGATCACAGAATACTGCTTGAAGATCCGAGACTTGCCGTTGATTACATCGTCGCACCGCCCCGAATGGCGCTGTATATTGATTACAGCACGAGGATATATCAGGTGTATCTTAAGTATTTTTCGCCCGACGATATTCACGTTTATTCCATCGACGAGGTTTTTATCGATGCGACTCATTATCTGAAAACCTATAAAAAAACTGCAAGAGAGCTTGCCGAGGTGGTTATAAAGGACGTTCTCAATTCCACCGGTATTACGGCGACCGTAGGTATCGGAACAAATATGTATTTATGCAAGGTTGCAATGGATATCGTGGCAAAGCGAATGAAGCCGGATGAGCACGGAGCAAGGATTGCCGAGCTTGACGAGATGAGCTACCGTCGAATCTTATGGGAGCATCGACCGCTTACAGACTTCTGGCGAGTGGGCAGAGGATATACAAAAAAATTGGAGTCCCACGGAATATACACCATGGGCGACGTTGCCCTGACCTCGGTCAAAAACGAGGATCTGCTTTACAAGCTTTTCGGTATCAACGCCGAGCTGCTGATCGACCACGCGTGGGGATACGAGCCCTGCACTATAGCCGATATCAAGGCATACAAGCCAATGTCAAAAAGTCTGAACTCGGGTCAGGTGCTTCACTGCCCATACGATGCAGAGGGAGGCCGACTTATAGTAAGAGAAATGTGCGATCTTCTGGTTCTGGATATGGTGGACAAGGGTGTTGCAACAAATCAGCTGACACTTACGATAGGATATGACGCCGACAGCCTGAAAAATCCGAGCAGCCCCTATCTCGGTGAGGTCACCGTAGACTACTACGGCAGAGCAATTCCAAAGCACGCTCACGGCAGTGTGAATTTCCCACTGCACACTTCATCGACAGAGGAGATCATGGAAGGAGTGCTTAAGCTTTACGATAGGATCATCAACCCCAATCTGCTTATTCGACGGGTCAATATCAGCGTAAACAACCTTATACGCGAATCCGAAAGGTGCGACGATATTGAGAACGAGCAGATGGATTTGTTTACGGATTACGACAAAAAGGATAGAGAAAAAAAGGCAAAAAAAGCACGGTACGACCGAGAAAAATCAAAACAAAACGCGCTGATAGCCATAAAAAAGAAGTACGGTGGAAACGCTGTGCTGAAGGGAATGAATCTGACAGAAGGCGCAACGACGATTGACAGAAACAAGCAGATTGGCGGGCATAAAGCATAATAAATGTAAACTTAAGTATGAAAAGAGTCAAAAAATGAACGAAAAATACAAAGAAATTATAAATATGCCCCACCCTGTGTCTCAAAAGCACAAGCAGATGGATCGGCTCGATCGGGCGGCGCAGTTTGCTCCCTACTCCGCCCTGTCGGGATACGAGGACTCGGTGGAAGAAACGGCAAGACTTACCGACAGTAGAATCGAGCTTGACGAGTATGAAAAGGAGCGCATTAACGCAGCCCTTACCGATTTACTTTCCGCACCAACCGGAACCGTAGTATCAATAACCTACTTTTGCCCGGATGACAGAAAGAATGGTGGTGCATACGTTACGGTAACGGATGAGCTTGCCGGATTTGACGAGATCAAAAGAGAACTAACCCTGCTCTGCGGCAGGACAATAAAAATCGATGACGTGATAGAGATCAAGGAAAAAACTTAAAACACTGCTAAGAAAATATTTTTTTGCAAAAGCTCTTGACAAATTGAAAAAAGTTTAGTATAATATACGGGTGCATAGGGGTGTAGCTCAGTTGGTAGAGTACTGGTCTCCAAAACCATGGGTCGTGGGTTCGAGTCCTTCCGCCCCTGCCAAAAAACACGGAATGTCCATTCGGGCATTCCGTGTTTTTTTGTGCGTGGGAGGGTGGACTCGAAGGGGAGCGGTAGTGAATGACAGTCCGGTGGACTGTCAGAGCCGCGACTGCCTGACGAGCGTAGCGCGAGGAGACCGAGTCCTCCGCCCCAACGCATTGGCAGGTGCTGACGAACTCTCACCTTCGGTTCTCCGACGGCTCGAAAATATAGTCGAAAACCATCGCATCGATACACTCGCTTGATTTTCTCCTTATTTTCATCGGGCGCTTCGGGAAAAACAGCAAACGGCTGTTTTTCTCTCGCTTACCTTCCACCCCTGCCAAGTCTTTCGGTCGATTTAGATCCGACCGAGAAAAAACGAGAAAATCGGAGATTTCGAGAGATTTCTCCGCTTTTTTCGCGCCTAACTTTTTTCAGATTTCCATAGATCCATTTTCGATTTTTCTTCGAGTCGAAGGATTCGAACTACCGAAAACGCACTTTTTGCAAAATTAAATATTGAAGACAAGCAACCGGAAGGACTTGAACCCACGACAGGGTTTCAAATTCTTCCGGTTTTTTACGCTCCTCACAAATTGTTTACAAATAGTCCCTTCCAAAACTGATCCATCCCTTCTCCGAAAGGATTTGAACCAACGAATTTACCAAAACCTATTGACAAACGTAGACTATTGTGATAGTATACACTATAGTAGTAGTCTGGAGGTGATAACTATGCAGAAACTATTTGATAGCGAATTGAAAGTGATGGAGTTGATTTGGGCAAATGAACCCATCAGCGCAAAGGAATTGAGTGTTCTTGCCGATAAAGAGTTCGGATGGAATAAAAACACCACCTACACTGTTATCAAAAAAATTGAAGCAAAGGGATACATCAAGCGTACCGACCCCGGTTTCATTTGCATTTCACTAATATCAAAAAAGGATGTTTGTGAAAACGAAACGCAAGGCTTGATCGACAAACTGTTTGGTGGTTCAAAAAAGGCTCTTTTTTCGGCTTTGTTGGAAGATGAAAAATTGACGCAGGATGAAATTGATGAGCTTCGAAGGCTGATCGAAAAGAGGTGATACCATGCTTGGTGAAATCTTTTATTGGATATTCAATATGAGTATCGCCGCAACGATTTGTGTGATGCCTCTTTTGCTTCTTCGCTTGATTAAAAAAATTCCTCGCCGAATTTTTATTTGGTTGTGGCTTGTGCCATTTATTCGAATGTGTATTCCTGTTGGGATATCAAGCAAGTACGGCATCATGGCTTTACTATCCCAATTTACAACTAAAACCGTTACTATCGTTCAAATAGGTGATGATTCGGCACTTACTATGATGAATCACGTAATGGGGGCAAACAGTTATTTCCCAATCACTTATAAGGTCAATCTCCTCGAGGATCTTTTCAACATTGCTTCTGTAGTATGGCTTGTCGTAGCGTTGGCGGCAATACTCGCTTTGGCAATTATTTATTTCGTTACACTGGGCGAAGTGAAGGATGCCAAAAAATTAAAGGATAATATCTATATTTCAGACAAGATCAAAACACCTGCGGTTTACGGAATCATAAAACCGAAAATCATTCTCCCAATTGAGTATCAAGAAAGTGAATTGAATTATATACTCATGCATGAAAATGCCCATATAAAACGAAAAGACAATTTAGTTCGTTTGCTTGCCTTTATCATTGTGTGTCTTCATTGGTTCAATCCGTTTGCGTGGCTGCTGTTAAAACTGCTATATTCAGATATTGAGCTCGCGTGCGACGAATCGGTATTATCGAATTGCGACGAAACCGAACGAAAGGAATACGCATACACATTGCTCTCCACGGCAGAAAAAACCAACGTGTTTGCCGCATCTTTTGGTGGCTCTAAAATCAGAATCAGGATAGAAAACATCCTATCATACAAGAAAATTTCTGTTTTCTCCATTGTCGCTTTCTCCTCGTTAATCATTGCAGTATGTTACGTTCTTCTTACGAATGCATCGTGAAAGGAGTTTATTATGGAAAACAAAGCATTTAGAAACTATTATTTGTTTTCGATTCTTGGCGTATTACTTGCATCATGCTATCCGATTTACATGGGAATCTCAGTGATGGTCGATATGATACGTTACGGCACGGTATATGCTGAGAATTATCCTAAGTATATCATCCCATACACGCCAATTGCCATTTCGCTCTTGGTTGGCGTTGCGCTGATCCCGATAGCAACAAAGTATTTTAAGAAATATGCACTGCTTGGGGCAACTACAATTTCAACTGCAATATTCTTTGCTTCTGAACTTATACTCGAAAAAACGGTTATCGTAACAAGAACCTTAACCGAAACCGTTGGTTGGGTTGATTGGTCAAAGCTTGAAGACTGGCAAATGTATATGTGTTATATTCCTCCGAACAGTTTTGAAGAAAGAACTTGGACAGAGGTTGACGTTTTGATGGGCGAATACAGTCCTGCGTTTAAGCTTCATTTTTACATCATTTCAATCGTCCTCATCATATCAATTTTGAATTGCTTTTACGGATTCGCAAAGATGATACAGACAGGCGACACGAGCCGACGCAAGTCTCTTGTGATTCAATCCATCGCAAGCGGTGTGTTTCTTGGAATGTGTATTTGGGCGTGCTTTACCGCCTTTTACAGAAACGGCGACATTAAGGTTTCGGCGTTGTCTGCTGTATTGATGAGCATATTTTTCGTCTTGTTCGGTTTAACTGTTGGCATATATATTGCATCATTTACTTTGAGCAGGAAACCTATACTTTCCGTATGGTTGCCGGGCGTATCAGCGGCAGTCGTTACGTTGGTTATGTATATTGGGGAAATGATTCTGCTCAGCGGACACCTGTACCGTTTTGGAAACGGATTCTTTTTTGAGGGAATACCCGGAATCGTACTTGCTCCGATAGATATCGTTGTCATTCTTGCTTCCGGTGCCATTACGGCAATTATTACAAATTTTATTCGAAATAAAAATACATAGATTCGTTTGCAAGCATGGCGAAAAAGCCCGACAGACCTCGGTTCACTTTTTGCGCCCATCACCGCCAAGGGATAAGTCTACCCTTACTGCAAAAATCACGGACTGTTTTTGTAATGTAGCCTTATATGGATCTATTTTGTAGTGGTATCACAAAAAACACGGAATGTCCATTCGGGCATTCCGTGTTTTTTTGTGCGTGGGAGGGTGGACTCGAAGGGGAGCGGTAGTGAATGACAGTCCTGTGGACTGTCAGAGCCGCGACTGCCTGACGAGCGTAGCGCGAGGAGACCGAGTCCTCCGACTCGACGCATTGGCAGGTGCTGACGAACTCTCACCTTCGGTTCTCCGACGGCTTTTGGTCTAGTCGTCTCACGCGCGATGTTCATCTCCTATGCTGTATTTTTCGATTATAATACACAACAACAAACTGCATATTGTATAAAAGACTATGCCTTGACACACTCGGCAAAGTATGATATACTTTTGTACGACGAATCATGAATAAGTCCGACAGATAAATAGGAGTGAAAATATGCAGATAAGAGAAATGAATGTAGCTGATATTGATTCGGTTCTTCCTCTATACATCGAATACTACAACGAGCATGAAAGTAGTTGTTGGACCGAAGCAACCGCGAAAAAGAGAATAAAGCAGGTTTTAACTATAGATGATTCGTTTTCTTTAATTATGAAAGATGATAATGATACGGTATGTGGATTTGTCATGGGATACTTCAAACAATATGATGATATTGTTGGGTACACATTGGAGGAAATAGTTATTTCATCCAAGTATCAGCGCCGTGGGTTAGGAAGTATGCTTCTTGGCACACTTGAGGCGAAAGTAAGAGACGTCGGTGCGTCATGTATCGAGCTTCAAGCAGTTAATGACGAAATGCACGAAAAATACTATGGCAAAGCAGGCTATTCAAATGCCAAAAACTTTGTTTTAAAAGTGAAATGGCTTGCATGACCGACCCGAATTTGTAAAATTGTTTTGACGAAGAAAAGCAATCTCAAATCACAGATTTTTGCTTTCTTAATTTTGGCGTGTTATAATTTTTTCATAACGTAAGCAACAAAAAGTAAAAACAGCTCGGGTGTTTAACCCGGGCTTATTTTTATAATCGGGTAGACTTACCTGAAGGGAACTCCAGATCAACCAAGCGCATTGTCTAAAGAAGAAAGACCCGTGCTGTAAAAACATCTTGCAAAAGCCCTGCATTTATGATATAATTTAAAAAATGCATTCGGAGCTATAGTATGTTTAAAAAAAGGTTGGAAGAAGAATATCTGCGTTTCCTCTGCGATTATACGTCGATAGATACGTCAGGTTTTGATTTCAAAAAACATAAAAGCGGCAGGTTCGGCGAATTATTTGACTGCACAACCTACGCAAAGTATGCGATCAAATTCAGCGACAAAATGACCGCAGATGAGTTTGATCATGTATTAAATTTACTTTCTTCAAAGCTTGGAGAACCGTATCTGTTCGGTGAATATAGTGGCTACGTTTGGAAAAGGCGGGGTTATTTTATAACCTTCGGCTTCGTCTCGTTAAGCTATAACCACGAGGTTCCCATGATTACCTTGATACGAAGGCTGAGCATTTTCGATAAATACCTTCCGTATGAAAGGTATAGCAAAATCGCAGACTCAATAGCCGAGCCACTGTTGATCAGAGGCGTTAACATTCAGGAAAACGGCTACTATAAAATCAGCTATGCCAAAGAATTCGGTTACCACACTGTTTTCAGACTAAATAAAGTTCTTATATACATTGATTACAAGGATAGCAAGCTGAGCTTGACAATATCACCTATAAGATCGGCTTCGGATATGTCCGCCAAGGCAGAAGAACAAAGGAAGCTGATTAAAGAGGCTGAGGTCACGTCGGTTTCTGATCTAAAGGAGACGATGAATTTACTGCTTGAAAAAACAAAACAACTCCACGGATTGGCAGTAGATCAAGATCGTTGATCTTTAGCTATTTTACGCAAAAAATATAACAAAACAAACAAAAGAGGCAAAAAAATATGATTTCTAAGGAAAGTGTCGACTTAATCAAGAAATTTCGTGACGATCGCGACTGGTCGCAGTTCCATAACCCAAAGGACCTTGCCCTGTCCATAAGCCTTGAAGCAAGTGAGCTGCTGGAAATATTTCAGTGGAGCGGCAGTGACCTTGAATGCCGGGACAAGCTTGACAAAATAAAAGAAGAGCTTGCCGACGTATTGTGCTACTGCGTGCTTATGGCAGACAGATGCGGTCTTGATATGGACGAGATAATAAAAGAAAAAATGAAAAAGAACGGTGAAAAATATCCCGTCGAGGCGGCATACGGCTCAAAGGAAAAGTACACCGAGTTTAAAAAGGAGAAAAAATGAAAACCAAGGTTTACTTTTCAAAAACTATTACACCCCAAAAGGTGCTGGAGCTTTATAAAATGCTTGGCAAAAATCTGCCCGGCAAGGTTGCTATAAAGGTGCATTCAGGCGAGAAGGGCAATCAGAATTTCCTTCATCCCGAATTCTGGCGAGAGATCATCGAGCACGTGGGTGGCACAGTAGTTGAGTGCAACACCGCCTATGACGGAGCAAGAAATACCACCGCAAGACATATCAAGCTTTTCGAGGATCACGGCTGGACAAAGTACTTTGACGTTGATCTGCTTGACGGCGAGGGACCCGATCTCGAGCTTGATATTCCGAACGGCAAGGTTATCAAGAAAAACTACGTTGGAAAAAATATTGCAAACTACGACTCCATGCTTGTGCTCTCCCACTTCAAGGGTCATCCCATGGGTGGATACGGTGGAGCTCTTAAGCAGCTGTCTATCGGTGTTGCTTCTTCATTCGGCAAGGCATACATTCACGGCGCAGGCGAGCCTAAAAAGATATGGACATCCGATCACGACGCTTTCCTTGAATCTATGGCAGATGCCGCAGGATCGGTTGTTAATTACTTCGGCGGAAACATCCTTTACGTTAACGTGATGAAAAATATGAGTGTTGACTGTGACTGCTGTGCTGTTGCAGAGGACCCCTGCATTGCCGACATTGGTATTCTTGTTTCGGACGATCCTGTTGCTATTGATCAAGCTTGTATCGATCTTGTTTATGCCTGTTCTGACCCCGGCAAGGGTCACCTCATTGAGCGCATAGAAACAAGAAACGGCGTTCATACCATCGAGGCTGCAGCCCAGCTTGGCTACGGTAGTCGTGAATACGAGCTTATTGAAATCGACTAATTATAAGATAGTTCTTGACATAACAAATTTATTATTGTAAAATAATATTACACTTTAAGAAAATCAGACGGGAGATAAATATGCCAAACAGTATCTACAACATTTCAACAAAAAGACAGAACCTTCTCCTTCGTGCGCAAAAAGGACATTTTGCCACAAGCCATAGCCATATAAACTACTTTATTGACGTTACTATGCAGAAATCCCGTCTTTCGGAGGCAAAGGCTATCGCCGAGGAAATACTCTCCTACTACCAGACCACCACGGTTATCGACACAATACTTTGCCTTGACGGAATGCAGGTGGTAGGCACATGTCTTGCTGAAGAGCTGACCACAAACAACTTTATGAACCTCAATGCACACAAGACTATCTACGTGATCACCCCCGAGTATACCACGGGTAGCCAGATGATCTTCCGTGACAACATTGTTCCTGCGATAATGGGTAAGAACGTACTTATTCTTGCCGCATCGGTTGTAACCGGATATACCGCAAAGTCGGCTATCGAGGCAATAACATATTACGGCGGCAGAGTGGCAGGCATCTCCTCTATTTTCGCTACCGTAGACAGCTTTATGGGCTACGAGGTCGTATCCGCATTCAACCCCAACGATATTCCCGGCTACGATTCCTACGCTCCCCTTGAGTGTCCTATGTGTAAAAGGGGCGAAAGACTTCAGGGTCTTGTAAACAGCTTTGGATTCTCAAAACTGTTGTAAAATGCATATTTTGTAAATTATATTTTACATTTATACAAAAAAAACGCTGATGAACAAGCATTTTGCTCACCAGCGTTTTTTTATTTTATATCATTTGAAATTGCTAAAAGCTTTTGGTACACTGAAGATGGAATATGGAGATTTCCCTTACCTACGCCGAGCATAACACCCGGCTTATTGCTTCCGTGATAATCGCTGCCACCGCTCTCGAGAAGATCAAATTCCATAGCGATTTCCTTAGATACGGCAATCTGCTCATCGGTATATGATGAGTGCATTGTTTCAATACCTACAAGACCTGTCTCCTTAAGCTCGGGAAGAATTGCTTTGAGTTTATTTGAATCGATCTCCTTTAGCGGATGGGCGAGAATGGGAGTTGCCTTTATTTCTCTGAGGAAGCGAATCGCTTCGATCAATTCAAGCCTTTTCGGGGGTGTGTAAATGCCGTGCTTCTCGTCAAGGAGTCTGTCAAACGCATCCTTTACGGAAGAAACGTAACCACCTTCGACAAGCGCCGCGGCAATGTGGGCGCGATTTATATTTCCTTTAATATTCTTAAGCTTTATTGACGAATAATCAAGGATATAACCAAGGCCGCAAAGCTTGTTAACAAGGTCAATATTGCTCTGCTCCTTCAGCAAATGATACTCGCGACAAAGCTCCTCGACTCTATCGTAATACTTCGGCTCTATAAAAAGCCCGATAAGGTGAAATTCCCTGCCCTCGTAAACGGTAGAAAGCTCTGTGCCGCCAACAGCCGTCACACCAAGGCGTTCTGCCTCCGAAAGAAACTCGGTCAATCCGGTGATAGTGTTGTGATCGGTCAGGGCGATTATTAAATTCTTTTCTTTTGCATCTCTTACAAGTTCTCTAACCGTGCTGCTGCCGTCAGAGTGATTTGTATGTGTGTGTAAATCGCAGTTCATTTTATTTCTCCGCTTGTACTCTATTTTTTCTTATTTTACTTCTCGTCAGGTCGTAGCTTATTCCGAGAAGCCATAAAATAGTATCCTTGTCACATTCATCAAGGGCAACCGTCAGCCAATGAGTCTTGTTCATATGATAGGCGCGATAAATTCCCACCTCGACTCCTGCTATTGACTCGATAACCTCGGGCGCGCATTTCAGATTGACTACGTCAATATTTCCCTCTCCCCCGGGTCTGATTTTGGCAAATGGAATATTCATCGCAATGCCAAACCACTTGCCGCTGTCGGTATGACGGAAAACGCCTGTGACAAAATCATCCTCAAAGGGATAATCTGCTCTTACGTTGTATATATCAAGCACAAGTGCTTCAAATCCCCCTCGTGTCATATCTTCAAATCTTCCTTAATAACAAGAACATTAACTCTGCCGCTTACGACAGTGCCGGCATCAATGGCTATCATACCCTCGCCGTAGAAAATCGAGCTGTCGTCGGGCTCGCGACTTTGGTCAAACATAACGCCCATTCGCGCAGGACGGTGTCCGCATACGATGGTCTTGCCCTCAAGCTTGACATTGGTTTCATAAAGCTGCTGCCATGGTAACCAACGAGCCTCATTCCATTCAATTCTCGAGGCTTCACGCCAGTTAGGGTCGATTATAGGGGTACGGTAATCAAGAATGATCGGAACCCAACCGTGTGTCAGAACGTACTCGTCGGTTTCGTAGTAATCGATCATCGCATCAATAAAGTCCATCAGCTCACCGATCCTCGCCTTATAGGGCTCACCAACAAAACGTCCGTCCTCGTCGATTGCGCCCTCGCCAAGCAGCTGACGTATAGTAATGTCAGTACCGTTGTAGCTTGAGTGCGGAAGCAGACTGCGTCCAACAAAGGTTTTGTATAGCATATCCTCGTGATTGCCGCGGATAAGTATCTTGTGCTTAAGACCTCTTACAAAGTCATATACCGCTACGTTCTCCATACCACGGTCGAATAGATCTCCGCAGCTGACAAAGATATGGCTCTCGTTTTCGGGGTCAAAGCCTGCCTCGTCAAGAGCTTTTTTCATCTCGGAATAGTGTCCGTGAATGTCGGACAGAACGAATAGCTTCCTTTTCATTTTATCTCCTAAGTATCTTACTGACTTAATTATATCACACCCTATAGCTACTGTCAAGAACTCATTATTTTTGCAAATAAACAAAAAACATGATATAATAAGATAAGATTTTACTAAATCAACGGTTGAATTCTCCTCACTAAACCGTTGGTATGTGTACTTTACCGAAAATTCGAGCTATACTGTATGCGAAAGGAGGCAAACAATGGATCAAATCAAAATAGGAAAATTCATTGCCGAGCAAAGAAAATCTGTAGGACTTACACAAATGCAGCTGGCAGAACGGCTGAATATCACCGACAAAGCAATATCCAAGTGGGAACGCGGCTTATCAATGCCCGACACGTCGATCATGCTTGAGTTATGTGATATTCTGAAAATCAACGTAAACGAATTATTAAGTGGGGAGAAAATATGTATGGAAAACAATAGCAAAAAAAATGAACAGCTTCTTTTGGATATGGCAAAGGAGTTAGAAAAGAAAAACAAAACTATCTGGGCCTCTATGTGGGCAATTATGATCGTGAGTATGACGGCTCTGCTTGCCGGTATCTTCGTCGCTGCATTTCTTATACCCGAAGGAATTTTGCAGGCTGTCGTAATAATAGGAATTTGCGTAGTATTTATGATTCCCTGCTTCTATGCCTTAAGGCTTGAGGTCAGTGTCGGTGCTTATAAGTGTAAAAACTGCGGTCACGAAATAGTACCTACCTATAAGGAAGCAATGATGGCAATGCACAGGGGCTTTACCCGTCACCTCTATTGCCCGAAGTGTAATAAACGCACCTGGTGCAAAAAGGTGTTGAAAAGGCAAAATGAAGAATAAGACCTTGAAATTCTCATAAGTTAATTTAAATACTTAAAGTGCCGAGGCAAAATCTCGGCACTTTTTTTATGCCTTGGATTCCGGTTGAATAATGGCAAAAAATACTCAACCTTAAACAAATAATAGAGCCTTGAATTTCTCTTCGGTTTGTGGTAAAATAAAATCAACAAATTCAAAATCACGGAGATTTTTATGAGAAAAATAAAAAAACTTTTGCCATTTGTTATTTCAATGATGCTTCTGTCATCCTGCACGACTCACGTTGGTCATGTAAACAGCTACCGTCAGATAAGCATGGACGAGGCGGTGGAGATGATGAAGAAGGAGTCGGGATATATAATCCTCGACGTACGAAGACCTGACGAGTATGCCGATGGGCATATTCCGGGCGCGATTAACCTTCCGAACGAAGATATAGGCACTGCCGAGATTCCCGAGCTACCCGACAAGGCACAGCTCATACTTGTTTACTGCAGAAGCGGCAGACGAAGCAAAGAAGCCTCGGAAAAGCTGGTGAAGCTTGGATACACAAACATTGTTGAGTTTGGCGGTATTCTTGACTGGAAGGGCGAGATTGAAAGATAAAAGGAGAGAAAAATGAGTGACGATTTATTGATGAATATACATGTTGATGATATTCAAAGAAGATTACATGTGACACGCGTAAAAGAAAACAAAAGCGGAGCATTTTCACCCTGCGACATGACTCCCGACGATGTTGATTACGAGATGTCATTTCCAAAGGATAAGAGGATTCTTGAAATATGCGGAATGAATCAGGAAAGCTTCGAATACTTTGTCGAGAAATACGGTGAAACATATGAATCGCTCTATTTCTTTAAGTGTCAGTTGATCTCGGATTTTTCTCCCCTTTCACGCCTTAAAAACCTGAAGGCTGTTAGAATTTTCTGGAACATTCGATCAGATAAATTATGGGATATGAGCGAAAACACAGCGTTAACACATTTGATAATAATGGACTGCAAGAAAATCACTCATAATAACCTACGGCTTATTGAAACAGGAAAAAGCTTAAAAACGGTAGCGGTAAGAGGTTCTGTGTTCGAGAGCTTCAATTTAGATAGCCTGTCCATCTTTAAGAATATGCCATCGCTGGAATCTATAGATTTACACAAAATAAAACTTGACGATAGAAATATCGAATTTCTCAAAACTGTGCCAAATCTTACCGAATTTAATTTCGATGCAGGAATGTTTACAACAGAAGAAATTGCATATATGTGTGCAAGATATCCGCACATTCATGGTAGTGCGTTATGTGCATACAATAAGAGAGATGCTATACTGAGCGACGTTCGTGTATGCGGATACCGCAAGCCTGGTCTTAATCTTCCCGAAGGTCAAAAAAGACTTGACAAGTATATTGCTGAATTCAATGCGTTGGTTGAAAAGTACAAGACAGAGGAATTATAACAGTAATACATTGATAAATAAGACAGGCGGAAATACTTATATTACGAGGTAATTATGGCAACGAAAACATATAACAAGCTGGTGCGGGATTTGATTCCCGACATCATAGAGGAATCGGGAAACGAGTGCAGAACGCGGATTCTCTCGGATGAGGAATATCTGAATATGCTTGATTTAAAGCTTGACGAGGAGCTTGCCGAGTATCACAAGGATCAAAATATAGAGGAGCTTGCCGACCTGCTGGAGCTTATTCGTGCGGAAGCGATTGCGCGCGGTTATACTATCGACGAGCTTGAAACCACAAGAGCCGAGAAAGCCAAAAAGCGCGGCGGATTTGAGAAGAAGATCTTCCTTATTGACGTAAACGAAAAAAACGACTGATTCTTATAAAAACTGAGGTACAAAAATGGTATTCAAAGGTATATCAAGAGTTTTCAAGCTAACGAACGAAGAGCAATATGAGACTATCGGTCAATTTTGGGACGAGATGGCTCTGATATACGGCTTGGAGAATCTTCGAGGCCTGGGATATAAGTGGGAAAATGACAAAATATCCTATGCTATTGGGCTGAAAAACGGAGATATTGAGGGATATAACCTAAGTATCACCCTGCCCGACGACGGTTGGGTAACCGTAAGCGGCAAAACCGAGCTTCTGAAGGAGCTGTATAACGAAATATATAAAAACGGCAGGCTCACCTACGAAATCGAAACCTTCTTTGAGGACGGCAGGTGCGAGGTCAGCTATTATCGCAAGGCTTGACCAAAAATAAGAATTTGACGAGGTAAAAGTTATGCTTCTGTACTCTATAATCATGTTTTTAGCGGCAGTTCCAATAATTAAAATAAGCATAGCAATATACAAAGGTAAAACCGATCTGATTCACGACTACCACCAAACAAAGGTTACCGATAAAGCCGCCTATGGAAAGGCTTTCGGCAAGGCTATGTTCGTTGTTTCAGCGGCATTATTACTCAGCGGTATAATAGGTCTGTTCGGCATTTCGGATACGATGGCAATGATTGCCGTTGCAGTACTGTTTATCGGCTTATTCATCGGAATTGCTTGGATCGTTGCGGTGCAGATAAAATACAATAAAGGCGTTTTTTAATTACAAAAATTCCAATTTTGAGAAAGATATTATACTAACATTAAAACTAACCGAGGTGCAATAATGAAATTATCAATGAATGAATCTTCTGAAAGACTTTTAGATAAATACCGTGGGTGCCTCATTGGTGGCGCAGTCGGTGATGCTCTTGGTTATGCAGTAGAATTTTTAACGGAACGTAATATCGCAAGCACGTATGGAGAAAGCGGTATTACCGAATACGAGCTTATCAATGGTGTTGCGCAAATTTCCGACGACACACAAATGACTTTGTTCACTGCTAATGGTCTGCTGCTTGGAACAACGAGAGGCAAGACTCGTGGTATTATGGGTAAATATTCGGACTATATCGCCTGTTGTTACGGAGAGTGGTTGAGAATGCAAACAAGTGATTACCCATTAAATGAAAAACACCCATACACTTGGCTTATTAACATACCGCAGTTGTATGACAACCGTGCTCCGGGAAACACTTGTTTTTCTGCCTTATCATCATTCTTACGCGGTGCTAAAGGAACGATAGAGAAGCCTATTAACAACAGCAAAGGCTGTGGTGGTGTAATGCGAGTTGCCCCGATAGGCATTTATTTTGGTGGTAAAAAAAGCAAAATTGAGGACGTTGATATGATAGCAGCCGAATCTGCCGCTATTACGCACGGACACGATTTGGGCTATATACCTGCCGCAGCTTTGGTACACATCATTCACCTTGTATCTCACGATAAGGATATTACCTTGTTGGAAGCCGTTCACGATATGATTTCCACAATGGAGGAATTATTCGCCAATGCTCGCCATATCATAGAGTTCACCGATCTTATGGAAAAGGCGGTTATGCTCTCCGATAGCGACGTTGCAGATATTGACGCTATTCATATGCTCGGAGAGGGATGGGTGGCGGAGGAAACACTCGCCATAGCCATATATTGCGCCTTGAAATATCAAAACGACTTTAAGAAGGCGGTTGTGACCGCTGTAAATCATAAGGGCGATAGCGATTCCACCGGTGCTGTGACCGGAAACATCCTTGGAGCATATCTAGGATTGTCTGCCATCCCCTCTCAGTATTTGGAAAATCTTGAACTTAAAAACGTTATTCTCGAGCTTGCTGATGACCTTTATAACGATTGCAAAATCAGCGAATATAATCAAGACGAGATTTGGGAAAACAAATATATTTATAAGACGTATAAACCTAATACATAACTAACGAATAGCATATTCAATCTTTACTTTAAATTAGTGATAAAACGTGATATATTATTGTAAAAAACAATTAGGAGAAAGAAAAATGTTAAACACCGGTGATCGTGCGCCCAATTTTACGCTTAAGGATAAAAGCGGAAACGAAATAAGCCTCTCGGACTTTATAGGCAAAAGGGTTGTTTTATATTTTTACCCCAAGGATAATACCCCCGGATGCACAAGACAGGCATGCGCCTTCGCAGGAGCATACGAGGAATTCAAGAACAGAGGTGTCGAGGTTATCGGCATCAGCCGTGACAGCATTGCATCTCACGTTAAATTCGCCGAAAAATACAATCTTCCCTTCGTTCTGCTCTCCGATCCCGAGCTCGAGGCAATTCAGGCATACGGCGTGTGGCAGGAAAAGAAAATGTACGGAAAGGTTAGCTTCGGCGTTGTTCGAACCACGTTTATTATAGATGAAAACGGAATTATAGAAAAAATAATGCCAAAGGTTAAGCCGGATACAAACGCCGAGGAAATATTGAAGTTTATATAAAGTTGTATGACGAAGTGTAAACAAATTCCAATTTGGAGGGATAGCTTATGCTATATAGCGCAAAGGAACTAAAGCTGACTGCGAATGGTATGCAGTTTGATTATATCAGGTTTGGCAGTGGCAAAAAGCCGTTGATTATGATACAAGGCCTTAACACTCGTGGAATAAAGGGCGCGGCTCTGTCTCTTGCTTATATGTACCGCATTTTTGCAAAGGAGTACACGGTGTATCTCTTCGACCGCAGACCTGTGGTTTACGACGGAATTACCGTAAGAGATATGGCGGCGGATATTGCCTCGGCTATGGACGCTTTGGGGCTGAAAAACGCAGACGTTTTCGGTACGTCGCAGGGCGGAATGATTGCGCAGTATCTTGCAATCGACAGACCCGACTTGGTTAGAAAGCTCGTTCTCGCTGTAACGCTTTCAAGGAACAACGATACTGTAAAGCAGGTTGTGGACGATTGGATAGAAATGGCAGAACGAGGAGATATGAAGAGATTCGTTCTGGACATGGCTGAAAAGATGTATTCCGAGACTTACGTTAGGAAATATCGCCCCCTCATGCCGCTTCTGACCATTCTGCAAAAGCCGAAGGACGTGAAAAGGTTTGTGATTCTCGCAAAATCCTGCCTCACCTGCGATACATACGACATTCTGGATAAAATCAAGTGTCCTACCCTCGTGATTGGTGGCAAGCAAGACAAGGTTGTCTCGGGTGTCGCTTCCGAGGAAATCGCAGAAAAGCTCGGTTGCGCCTTGCATATGTACGACGACCTCGGTCATGCAGCTTATGAAGAAGCGCAGGATTTCAACCAAATGGTATATGATTTCTTAAGTGAATAAACAATGCCGACGAGTTTTTGCTCGTCGGCACTTTTTATGTATCCTTAGTTATTTCCAATAGCAACAGGCAGTTGCTTGGCAACTCTTACAGTCTGTGATATAATAGAACCACAAAATGCAGGTGGTGATTTTATGGAAACGAAAGATATAATCTTTGAACTGAGAACTAAAAAAGGACTCTCGCAAGAGGAACTTGCGGAAAAGGTATTCGTAACAAGACAGGCTGTTTCTCGCTGGGAAAACGGAGAAACTATACCGAACGTAGATACACTCAAACTCCTTTCACAGTTGTTTGACGTGTCTATTAACACGCTTCTCGGTTCTCCGAGAGAACTTATCTGCAGATGCTGCGGTATGCCTCTTGAGGACTGTACCACGAGTCGCGAAACCGATGGCAATTTCAATGAGGAATACTGCAAATGGTGTTATGCAGATGGTGAGTACACTCTCGATATTTGGAAGCGATATATTGAAATCGGTGGAAAAGAAAAGCTCGAAGAATTCAAAGAGCAGCTGATATGCGAATTCAACACGCTTTTGCATATCGAGGGACTCCCTAAGGTTGAGAATTTGAACGTGCTGTCGGGTGAATTTATCAATATGGAATACACTCTTCCAAACGGAGAAAAGGTAAAATTCCTTGACGATAAGCAGACCTATCTAGGCAGTCAGCTTGAGGGAGAAACGAGATGCTACGGAATTGCTGCGAACATGGACTTTCTTCTAGTATGCTCGTATGAGGAAAACGGTGAGAACCCAGAACTTGTGATTTATAAGAAAAGATAAGAAAATGCCGACGATTTTTTGCTCGTCGGCATTATTTATTGTTATACATGGTTTTTCGTACCATTGTTTTTGTTGCGAATTATTCTTAGGGGTTCTTCGATATCGGTCAAATCCGTTTCAAGTTCCTCAAAAATATCATATTTGCTTTTCGTCAATACAAGATTATGCTCCAAAGCAAAAACAAAAAGGAATATATCTCCAGATCGAAAACGAATTCCTTCAATCAACTCATTGTTGAGAAAACAGAATTTGTCAAATCGATAATGCTCGCTTCCCATATCGACCTCATAAATAAATCTATCCTGGTCATAATTTGACAACAAATCAAATTTGAGATATCCGTCTTCGCCCAAAGGGTGAGATGTCAGCAATATACAATCATCGCCATTTCTGATAACTATCTCATCGCAGTCGCAACTTGATTGGCTTATCAGTTCAAAGAACTTATCCGACATATACAGAGAATCTATATTAGACAGCAATTCTTCTGCTTTTTTTGTAGTTTCATTATTGAACATATATTGCCTCCCTTTAGTATACAAGAAATATCTTAAAATAAGTATATCACAAAAAACTCTTTTCTTCAATAACAAATTCAAATTCTCACGAAAACCTCGTCGGCACTTTTTATGTATCTTTCGTTATCTCCAATATCGTCTTAACGTAAGAGGGGGCATTGTTGATTGAGAACTGTCCGTGATATGCTTTCGGTAAAATTTGCAGTTCCGAATTCTTAAATGACTCATTGATTATTCTTGCGGATTTGCGCATAGCTCCGTTTTCTTTCTCGCCAACGAAGACGTATGCCTTTGCCTCGGATTCGCTAAGCGAGGGCTTAACAGAATACAGAGCGTTAGCCTGTAGAAAGGAAATCATATTCTCCTTTGAGATGCCGCAGGTGTCCTTGTAATAGTCCTCAAAGAGCTTAGGCTTTAGTCGGTAGGAGTCAAACTGCAGCTTTGAAAACCACCTGTATTTAATAAGTCCGTAGCAACTTCCAAATGCAGGAGCAATCATAGAATGAGTAAGCTTTGAGGGAATGACAAGCGCACTCTCAACTATCGCAAAGCGGCAAATATCTTTTCTCCTAGACAAAATCTCGAGCAGAACCTGACCGCCCAGAGAAAGACCGCCTAAAAGCAGAACCGATCCACCGAAATTCTCATCAATGAATGAGATAATTCTATCTGCGTTGTCCTCTATGGTTGTGAAGTCCAAATCGCTTCCCGAGTGACCGTCAAGGATTGGCAAAATCACACGAAAGTCTGTCTGCAAAAGCTCGGCAACCTCTCTGTAATTCCACCAGGAAAGTCCACCACCGTGCAGGAGCATGATAACGTCTTTATTCTCTTTTCCATATTCAATAAAGCGCATTTTGATTATCTCCTTCGTTCGAACTTTGTTCTCATCAGGTCGTAGCCTAGGTCTTGTGTAAGTATTATAACACAAAAGATATTCTTCTTCAATAACAAAATTCAAATGCTCACGAAAAAATCATGGGCACTTTTTAACCGAAAGCGATACGGTGATTTATAGAGGTAATGCATAAATGACGAAAGGAGCTCGAAAATAGCTCCTTTTTGCTGTTGCAAAAACACGTGAGCTGTGATATAATAAACTCACCGAAAATCCAGAATTTGTAGGTGCGTGCAATGAACCTAATAGAATTAACTTACAAGAACGATATTTTACAAACATATGAGATTTACAAACACTGTATGTTTATGCCTACCGAAGAAAAGTTTAATAAGAAAGTAGAACAATTTCTGAATAATAACTCTGTAAAAATCTTTGCTTGTTTTAGTCACGGAAAGATTGTGGGTGTTATGGCTGTTTCTTTTATTGAACAGAAGAAAGTTGAGATATTAGGAATTGCGGTTGATTTATCTGCTCGTGGCAAAGGCATTGGTTCTTATATGATAAAACAAGTGATAAATAATTATGATTTATTGTCTGTATATGCTGAAACGGATAATGATGCCGTCGGTTTTTATCAGAAGAACAATTTTAGTATTACAGAATTCTCTGAAATTTATGACGGTGAAACGGTTATCCGCTACAAATGTGAATTAACCCAATTCCAATAGGTCGAACAGTTAGGAAAATAAGAATTTATATAGACTTATTGCAGGAAATTATAGAAGTGCTGAAATCCAATTAAGGGGAGAGTGCATCAAGATAATAAAGTGTCTGACAATATGTTTTATCTTGGGTTTGATTGACAATTGCTTGCTTGGATTGTACTATATACTTAATATTTACTGGAAATATATTGACAAAGGAGAGAATGTATTATGGGAAAAAAGAAAGGAAATACTACAAATGGATTATTAAGTTTTAGTGGAATGCGTATTGAAAAGAGATTAAAGAAAGCTTTCAATATTGTTACTTTTGTTTCCGCAGTGGCATCTCTTGTTGGATTGATTGCTATGGTAGTAGTAACATCAAATTTTAAGAATGCCATGAATAACTACGCATTACCACAGGGTGATATTGCATTGTTCATGAATGAATATGCTGAATGTCGTTCTAACTTGCGTGGTGTTATCGGTTATGATAAGCAGGAAAATGTAAACACACTGTTAGAAAAACATGATATTCGTAGAGATAAAACATACGAGCGTTTGGCTTCTATTGAAAAAACAATGGTAACTGAGGAAGGTCATGCTGCTTATGCACAGATTAGTGAAGCATTAGAAAATTATT
>JBGVRO010000034.1:0-2265 GCA_045128515.1 Eubacteriales bacterium
CAGTCGGTTCGATTGCTATCGGATTATTTGCTGCCGGTGCAATCAGTATAGGACTGATATCTTTCGGAGCACTTTCGGTTGGGTGCTTCTCAACAGGTGCGCTTGCTATCGGTAAATATGCCGCCGTTGGCGACCACGCCCATGCTATGATTGCTATCGGTCAAACCGTGGCAGACGGAAGTGTTTACAGTCACATCGGAGATCTGACTACGGCAGATATCCCAAAGGTTGTGGAGTGGCTTGATGGCAACGTTCCGTCTTGGCTCGGCTGGGCAAAAGAGATTTTCAAATTCGATATACAGTAAAAAACAGCCCTCGTTCTGTGATGGAACGGGGGCAAACTACCTTAAATAAGTATGTAAAAGCTCTTTTGTATCGTGATTTGGGCAAATGTAAAAGGCGTTTGATAGACAGAAGAATGAAAACCGTAGCATTTACAGAAGGAAAAAGACTTGACGAGATCGAACAAGCAAGGGAAAGCGGCAAACGCCCTTATCAAAGAATCCTCTTGGTGATCGGAAGCGCAGCGATTACATTTATTGTTTGTTTGATTATGGGGTTACTTCTACCATAATGAGTAGTAAAGACGTCGCTTTGTAGCGGCGCCTTTATCGTTATTATAATAATGTGTATTTAGCGGTTAGCACTTCTTCGCAATCATCCTTGGTGTTATCCGTAAAAAGCTCACGCTCAAATCCGATACGATTCTCCATCAGGCAAAGATCAAGAAAGCATAGGAAGATACCGATATCTATGCGGTTATAGTGCGCCACCTTGTCGGCGGGCATAATACCTCGCTTACCCGACTTTTTATAACGGTAAACCGTCAAAGATTTTTCTTCTGAAGTAACTTACCACGGCAGTGAGTTGCAGGCGCTTGGCGTAAAGCGAACAATTTTACCTATTTCACGATGATGCTCGCCGTTCCATATCTCATCAATCGGTTTGCGTTTACTTTTAAACATATCTTTGCGGAACTTATCGTCTGCGACCTTTGCAATGGCAATCATTATGACAAAATCAAGACCGTTATAGGTTGGCTCATCAGGTTTACCGATACCGAACCACAATGCACCAATTCCAAGAGAAGCAAGATATAGGTCAAGCTGTTCACCGATATAACCGATATTTTGCAGATAATTATCTTTTTTCTCGCTATATAATAAGATGCAATATTCTTGCCCACGCCTGCAGGTGGTTTGATCGGCAGGTACAATACGGATAGCGGTCTGTATGCCGTTTATCAACGGCGTAAGATTTTTGTATTTTTCTTCGATGCTTTGTAGTTCATCAGGGTTTATATTGCCAATATCACGAAATATATGAAAGGATTTTCTTTTGAAAATCATAGAGTAAAGTTCTTTTTCCATACTGCATTCGCCTCCTAAAGACAAATATATTTTATCAAATCAAATTTTAAATGTCAACAAAAGTTAATGTAAAATATATATAATTTAATGTATATCATTAAAAACATATTGACAAACATTAAGGACTGTGTTATACTTATGCCAACAAATCACTCAGGAGGTATGAGTAATGAAAGGTCTTAATAAACTCGGAAAGGTTATTACAAAAATTTTAGAGGTATTCCATTGGATAGGGGCAGTTGGAATGGGGATCGCCTCTATTGGCATCATTATTGCAAATAACAGCGTAGAGAACTTTAGAAGCTTAGTTGCGGAAAATTTCGTCCGTGAGGATTTTGCAGTTTACGGTTTTCAGATCAGCGCCCCCGTTGTAAATGGAGAATTGAACGTAGCAGCCTTTATCGTTTTCTGTATTGGTGCAGCCGTGCTTCTTGCTGTAATGGCTATGATTTTCCGTAATCTGCATCTGATTTTCAAAAAATCGGAAAACTCCACACCTTTTCAAAAAGACAATGTGCGTATGATGAGAGAAATCGGTATTTTTGCGATTGCCATTCCCGTAATCGGCTTTATTATGAGCGTGATTACTCGTTTGGTATGCGGAGTGGATTTTGCAGAAATCAGCGTTGATATGGGCGGTATCTCTATGGGTATTATCGTTCTTTGCTTCTCACAGTTCTTTGCTCACGGTGTAAAACTTGAAAACGATGTAGATGGATTGCTGTAAGGAGGTCATTATGGGTAAAATCATTCTCCGTTTAGACAGAATGATGGTTGAGAGAAAAATGTCCTTAAACGAGCTTGCAGAGCGTGTAGGCATTCCCAATGTCAATCTGTCAAAGATTAAAAATAACAAAGTAACGGCTATTCGCTTTGCCACCCTTGCAGCGATTTG
>JBGVRO010000035.1:0-24652 GCA_045128515.1 Eubacteriales bacterium
GAGTGTCCGTCACTCTCAGCAAGCACTGCTTTTGTCTATCCAAATGTGCTCGCTGCGTGTCTGCGACTCTTAGCAAGCACTGCTTTTGGACGCCCAAAATCAACTTGCCTTAGTGTCTATCAGTCTTAGCAAGCATTGGATTTGGATAGCCAAATCCATCTTGCCGACTGTTCGCCACTCGTTGCGAGGGGAGTATCCCCAAACCCCACTCGGTTTTAACAACAGTTTCACATCGAAAGGAGAGCAACAATGATACAAGAAATTTTATCAAAGCAACTTGAAACACAAGACGATGCTAACCGCATCGTGTACCTACCGACGGACAAGCTCCGCACCTTTGCCGAGCATCCGTACAAGATTATCGACAACGATGAAATGGCAAGCCTCGTTGAGAGCATTAAGACACAAGGTGTACTCACACCAATCGTCGTGCGACCTATGGAGAACGGCGAGTATGAAATCGTATCAGGACATCGCCGAGTATTCGCTTGCAATAAGCTCGGAATTTTTGAAGTGCCTGCCGTAGTGCGGGAGCTGACAAGAGAGGAAGCAATCGTGGTGATGGCTGACTCAAATCTTCACCGTGACGGTCTGCTGCCGAGTGAGAAAGCTTTCGCCTACAAGATGAAGCTCGATGCCATCAAAAGACAAGGTGAACGCACTGATCTAACTTCTGACCATCGTGGTCAAAAGTCGCTCACGTCGGTGGAGCGCATTGCCCTTGAAAGTGATGAGAGCAAGTCGCAAGTGCAGAGGTATATCGCACTCACAAATCTCATTCCCGAATTTCTGCAAATGGTGGACGAGGGAAAGATGGCTTTGACTCCCGCAGTGGAGATCTCACGCCTGCCAATCGAAGCTCAGAAGATGCTGCACCGAGAGTGCGAGCTTTGTGATTGTACACCGTCTTACTCTCAGACGGTTCGTATGAGAAAAATCAACGAGGTGCGAGAGCTAACGTGGCACGATCTTTCCGAGATTATGAGTGAGGAAAAAGCAAATCAAAAGGAGAAGGTCACGCTCTTTATGGATGACCTTAAAAAGTATTATCCAAGGAGCGCAACACCCAAGGACATAGTCGCCGACATAATGAAAATGCTCGAGAGCCGCTACAAGGCAAGGAGGAACAGAGATGCCCGCTAACACAATGATAAAGAAATTGGATATAGTGAAAAGAGTAAGAGAACGTTCTTATCAAGTGAACGGTATTACCTATATCGTCACACCAAAATATCTTGACGAGAGCGAGCAAAATGTGAAAACTCGCTTTGAAAGAATTATCAAAAATAATCTCACACATTTGACGGACGATGCGGACGGTGATACAATAAAGGCGGATTATGTTTCGGGTGCCGATCCGTTTTTTAAATCATTGTTTAGAAAGTAGAAGAATGCAGGCAAAAACGACAGCGAAACCAACTGAGAAAATGGGGATCACGGCACTCTATTGCCGACTCTCCCGAGACGATGGCACAGAAGGTGATAGCAATTCCATTGCCAATCAGAAAAAGCTCCTCGCAAAGTACGCAAAGGAGCACGGCTTTACTAACACAAGGTTCTATGTGGACGATGGTTACACAGGCACGAATTTCAACCGCCCCGACTTCCAAAGGATGCTTGCGGATATGGATATGGGATATATCTCAACCGTTATCGTCAAGGACTCATCCCGCTTCGGACGAAACTACCTTGAAGTAGGTCAGTACACCGACTACTACTTTCCCGAAAACAACATCCGTTTTATTGCCATCAACGATTGCATAGACAGTGAAAACGGAGAGGACGAGTTAGCACCCTTCCGTAACGTAATGAACGAGATGATGGCGAGGGATATTTCAAGAAAAGTCCGCTCGGCACACAAGATTCGTGGAAACGCAGGCGAGCCGCTATCTCAACCGCCATACGGGTATATGAAAGCTCCCGACAACAAAAAGAGATGGATCATAGACACCGAGGCAGCAGAGGTAGTCAGACGGGTGTACCGCTTGTGCATCGAGGGCAAGGGCAACGAAACCATTGCAAGAACGCTACAAGATGACAAGGTGTTAGTGCCGATGGCGTATTGGCAAAGCAAGGGACTTCCACGAGGCGGCAAGAAAACGCAAGCCGATCCGTATAAGTGGTGTAAGACTACGATTGCCAAAATGCTTGCTCAGCAAGAATACTGTGGTGACATTATCAACTTCAAAAGCACGTCAAAGTCCTTCAGAAACAAAACCCGAGTTGAGAACCCCAAGGAGAATTGGGCGATCTTCAAGGACGTTCACGAGCCGATCATTGATCGCGATACTTGGGAGCAGGTGCAGAAGCTTGTGGAAAAGACCAAGCGCAGACCGCCAAAGGACAAGAACCAAAAGAAAAGCATTTTCACGAGCTTTCTCTATTGCGGAGATTGCGGGCATAAGCTTTGGTTCAACTTCAACCAAAAGAATCCGAGCATCCGCTTCTTTAGTTGCTCGAACTACAAGGGAATGCGAGGGACTTGCGAGAATACTCACTATATCCGCGAGGATGCATTGGAGCATATCGTACTGATGGAGCTAAGAATGCTTGCGGACTTTCTTGAAAGCGCAGAGGAAGCCTTTGCAGAGCTTTTGGAGAAAAAGACCAACAAGGATATGCACCGCGAGAGAACGGCAGCGGAAGGGGCTTTAGCAACGGCGAGAGCGCGAAGCCAAAAGCTTCTCGGACTCTTTGAAAAGCTCTATGAGGACAACGTGGAGGGCAAGGTGACGGACGAGTGGTTTATGCGGCTATCTCAGAAGTATGAGAACGAGCAAGAGGAATTGAAGCGGCAGACGCTTGAACTCAAAGAAAAGCTCGACAGTATCGACAGAATGCAGACGGCAAAAGACGACTTTCTACGAGCAATCCGCAAGTTTATGGAGATGCGAACCTTAACGCCCGTTATCCTGCGAGAACTCATCGAAAAGATCGAGGTCTTTCCCGTAGAGGGAACGGGCAAGGATAGAACGCAAAGAGTCATCATTCATTACCGTTTCGTCGGTACGCTTGACATCCCCGGCATCATTCACAGACCGCCCTATATCCTCGACTCACGCAAGGGCGTAGCCATCGAATATTTATCTAATGCGGTATAACCCCCAAAAAACAAAAAAGAGCAGGCGAACCTGCTCAAAACAACTCAATATTTAACCGAAAAGTAAGCATAAGCAAAAAAATATCGAGTGTCCATAACTTGAATCTGTTATGAACACTCGATATGGTCTGAGTGACAAGACTTGAACTTGCGGCCTCTACCACCCCAAGACCGATTTTTATGTTTTTCTAGTGCTAAATAGTGCTTTTTAGTGCTATTCTGTCAACCAAAGCGTACATTTTCGTGCTCTCGTGTACTACTGTTTCCATGTAGTCCGCACCGCACTATGGTCAAGAATGTGGTCAAAACTCGCACCTCTAAAAAGCACAAGTGGTCACCTAAAAATCGGTCAAAGCATCAAGACGGCAGTAGCAGCCGCAAGAAGAAACCCGACAGTGAAAAACACGATGTGGTCAGTCCGAAAGCAGCCGATCGAAATATGTGGTCATGAAGAACCGAAACCGCGTGGTCAAGCCATGTGGTCGAAAGCCTTTGAGAGCAGGGAAGCAATCTTCCACCTCAAGGGCTTTTCTTTTTCCGTCGGTGTCGTATTGTAACTTAGAAAAACAAGTTTGTCAAGGCCTTAAATCCGTATTTCCGCTCCCCAAATAATTGGGAGCAATAAACAAAGAAAAAGGCGACTCGTTCAATCGACGAATCACCTTAAAGAGTGTATGTGTTATATGTAGCTCGGTAATCCCAAAGGATTAACAAAACCCTCTATTGTATCAGAAACTTGAGAGAGAAAATATTGACCGTAATTCCATTGTGCTTCAGCATAATTTTCTTCAAAAACGAGTTGACAATATTCCTTGAAAAATTCAGTGCAGCCATTCATCAATTCGGAAATAAGTTCATCAGAAACATTCAAATAATGAATCGCTAAATTTCCTTGTTGATATTCGGCTTTGTGAAGTGTTTCGGGGTATTTTTCTTTCAGCTTCTCATAGGTGGAAAAACTATTATGCTTTATAAAATGCCAAATGCAATATAACTTGTCGTAGTACTTAAAAGATGGGAGTTGCTCTACGGTTATTTCCTTTCCAACGGCCGTTCCGTATAGGCTGTTTCGATCAAAACGGTCGGTGACCGCTTTTTCCTCTGTCAGAATTTTTACTGTAACAGCTTCTATTTGAGATGCAAGTAAATGTAGAAATTGCGCGTACAAACTAACAATAACATCGATGCACTCGTCTTTATATTTCATATCATTCATCATGTTGTTGTAGTTCGCCCACATGTTAGCTTCATCTGGTTCTAATATACCACACATCAAGAGGTCGCAATCTCCCGGTGTCAACTCGCGCGGCTTTTGAATTCGTTCTATTGCAGAAGAAATCAAAGGTTGGAAATGCTTCGTCCACTTATCGTTGATTTCCTTAATCGTATCGCAAAAAACATTGCAATGATACGAATAATATTGTGGCTTCTTCGGATGAAAATAATGGCTTTTTCTTTTGTTGATTACTAAAAGTTGGTCGTCTGCCAACTTTGTATAAGTGCTTTCTTGAAATCTTCTTGGGTCTATTTTTACTTTTAAATCGAGTCCCTTACCACTCGCCCAAACACCGTAATATCTAGTGTCCGTGTAAGGGAATTCTTCAAACGATTTTTGATTGCAGTATCGAGCTTTTCTTTGCTTTTTCATATATTCTCCTTGAATAAAAAAGGACACCCTCGTGTAGAAAGTGTCCTCGCTTAATTGATTATTAAGCTGCTACATAAGACACATACCACGCTAACCATCACACCCATCCATCGATCTTATTTCCGTGAAGTCTTAAGCGGAACTGTGAGTGGTTGGGCATTTCTGCGCGACCAAACACGAACCAAGTAACGGCTTTATCTCGACTTGCTGGTGTTACCCCATGTTTTTAGGCATAATTCGGTAAAACTCTTAAGTGAAAAACCACCTCGTCCAAATAGACGTCCGAATAACTCTTATGTGCCATTATTATAGCACATAAATCTGTCTTCGTCAATATTATAGCATGAAAAAAGCCTGCTTGCGATGTACTAACAGTACAAAAAGGACACCCTATAAAAGGATGTCCTCAATGCGGACTTGAAAAAGAAATGCTAGATTCATAAGATTTTCGACGGTCGGTGTCTTAGTTCCTTTTGTCCAATCGTAAATTACACGAGGGGAGTTAAGCATCAAAAACTCTGCCACATATTCATATGTGTAGTTTGATTCGTCTAAAAGCCTATACAAATTTAGTCCGACTTTTTGCTTGTCCAATTTTTGTTTGTAATTCATATTAACCTCCCATAAACGAAAATCTTCATTTCGGGATGTAACGAATTACAACCATAGTATATCACAAAATCTACTGAAAATCAATATTATAATCAGAATTAAAAGTGATTTGAACCAATGGTTCATCGTCAAATCCTCGTTTGTATGAGATAATTAATTGAACTCATAGAAAGGAGGTAATCAAAATGTCGAAGTATCGAACCATCGATGTGTGGAACGAGTTTTATGGCAGAAAAGAAAGCGTATATGATTATGCCGGTAGGCTAATGAAAAAGTCAGCCTGTGGCGATCCTAACAGCGCCTATCACCCAACACTCGACCACATAAGACCTTTGTCTGCAGGTGGATGCGACGTTCTCGGAAATATTGAAATTTGCCATCGTGATACCAACGAGGAAAAAGCGGATAGCTTTCCTCACTGGAGCGCGAACGAGAGAAACTTCCGCGCCAAGAGAGTCAAAGGAACAAGAACAGAGTATGAGATAGAGGAAATCTAAAAAATCAGCTCTGTGAAAGAAAAATGGGCGGTAGGATAGCCTATCGCCCATTTGACTACTAAACATTGAATTTTCGTAGATAATATGATATAATGTTTTCTACGAAAGATGGTGAAATCATCTAGGAGAAAATATGATAAATAAACTCAAGACATCATTAAGTCGGATCAATTACAAACTCTTCGCAGCGCTTCTCGTTCTTGGGCTTGCGCCGACGATCTACACGACCGTGCGCGTGTTCTTCCTCGGTCAGTTGCCCGGAGAGTATTCCTTTTCAATCGCAGGTCAGCTCTCGTGGGTGAATCTGCTTTACGAGATCATGAACGAGGCAATCATCCTTCCGCTGTTCTACTTCGTAGGCAAGGTAAAGGATGATAAGAAGGAATTTTCCAACCGCGTGAGAACAGGCATGCTAATCTCGCTTGGCGTATATGCCGTTCTTTCTGCCGTGGTGCTTGTGTTCGCAGAGCCGATGCTGAAGCTCATGGCGACCGATGCGAGCATCATTGAAGCATCCGCAAGTTATATACGCATTGAGAGTATCGCAAACATCTTCTCAATTCTCACGCAGTTCGCGCTCGTCGCGCTTGTTACGGTTAATAAGAGCAAATACCTATATGCGCTTACAGGTGCAAGACTTGTGCTGTGCCTCATTTCCGATACATTCCTCGTTTCCGATTTGCCTGTGTCGGCAAATCTCGGCGTGAACGGAATCGGATACTCTAATATCATCGTAAACGCGCTTCTGCTCGTTGTATCACTCGTCCTTCTCGCCAAGGAAGGAATCAAGGTGTTCGGCAAGGCAAAACTCAAGTTTGTTTGGACGAAAGAATTTGCCAAGGTCGGCGGAATTTCGGGCGTGGAATCTCTCGTTAGAAACGTTGCCTATATGGTGATGATCGCGCGAATGGTCAACGTGGTCGGTGAGCAGGGAACGTATTGGGTTGCCAACAACTTCATTTGGGGCTGGCTTCTTCTGCCCGTGCTTCAGCTCGGTGAGCTGATCAAGCAAGAGGTCGCAGCAGACAAGGAAAATATCCGAAAGAACTCGCTCGGCTACTTCGGCATTACGGCAATCATTTCAGCATTGTGGTTTGCGAGTATTCCTGTATGGAAGCCGTTCATGACACACGTGCTTGGATTTACCGATGTAGATAAACTGTTCAGCCTCGTGGTGCTTCTCGTTGGCTTCTACGTGCTGTACGCTGTTCAGAACGTGTTCGACTCTACCTTCTACGGACTCGGCAAAACGAATTATATGCTGTTTGAATCGGTCGTAACGAATATGATATATTACGGCATTGCGTTCATCCTTTACGCAACAAATGTGTGGACTCCTACGCTTACAGGAATTGCATTGCTCTTTGGTGTCGGCAACGCATTCGATAGCATTGTGTCACTCGTGGCGTATGCTTTCTTACTCAGAAAAGAGAAGATCAATATACTTAAAGTCTAAAAATCAAATAATCAAAATCCGATTAGGAATCGCAAGAAACCTAATCGGATTTTTTGTTATTCGAACCCACGAAAGCGGTTTGGACAATCGGATTTCAAGACTGCCTCGCTTGAAATTCTTGTGGAGTTCGAATGTAAATAAATTGTAAAAGGTGAGATTTTAAGGTGTTCAAGTGGCTTCTGAATCGGCAGTAAAAGTGAGGGGATGTTTTCCTTCAACTGTAAACAAATTGTAAAAGTTGGGATTTTGAGGTGGTAGACCACCCGAAAAATTCCTTTGTAAAAGTAGATGGGTTATTTATCTAACGTGATTGAACTTGAATTTTGAAAGGTGGTGATAACACCGAAAAGATGAAATCGACTGTTCTTTAACAACTGAATAATTTTGACACGCCGAGGTTGCTTATATACATACATGAACCACTATCTATTTTATTCGAAAGGATGTAAAAAGCATGAAGCAACCACTTATTAAAAATTACGATGAGCTACCAATGTTCATCAACGCAGCAACTCTTGCGCAACTGTTCGGTGTGTCACGCGCTTCGGCTTACGAGCTGATGAGCGAAAAGGATTTTCCGTCGTTCAGAATCGGCAAACGAATTCTCGTGACGAAGGAAAAGCTCGTAGAGTGGATCGAAGGTCACTCGAAGAAGGGAGGTAATCGATGATGGAGAATAGTCGATACAGCCTTCTCGAGGACAAGAGATTCAAAGAGGAGCTTGACGAATGTTACTTTCATCCGTCAAGAAAATACGCGAGCGAGGAAATAAAATTCATTGCTCGCAACGCAATGCTGTTGCTTTGGGATATGGACGGAATCAGCGTACAAGGTATTCATTTTTCAAAATTAGATATTCGCTATCGCATGGTGAACGAGATGACTTGTGAAGATCTCGACCGAGCTATCGCTGAAGCGAGTTCGAAAAATTGGAATATGAAATTCGTTGACTTTCTCGTTCTGATCCTATGGCATATTCTCTTTGGCGAACGACTCGTGGAAATTCAAGTCGAACAATCTCGTAGCAGAGATTCTGCTTGAGGTGGTGCGAAATGTTTTACTACGGACAGAAAAGAGAACCGCACGAAAATTATTTCCCGGTGCACAATCGAATCTTCGATCTCGGATTGTGTGCGGAGGAGCTGGCGATCTATTTATATCTTGTGAGGTGCGAGGATAAGAAAACCTTTACGTGTTATCCGAGCCACGCAACGATCGGTTCATGTATTGGTCGCACGGCAAACACGGTTCAGAAATATGTTAAGGAGCTTGAGAAAAAGAGATTGATCACAACCGAGATGACGATGGTGAAGGATAGAAAAGGCAGTTATAGAAACGGCAGCCTGCGATATACTATCCGTCCGATCCAAGATGCGATCGATTATTTTGACGAGCAGCAGATGCGAAGGTTAGAAGCCGAGATGGCTAGAAGAAACGCAGAAAAAGCGTTGGAACGATTTGATAAGAAGCACCGAAATCGGGCGGTTTAACGCCGTCCGAAAAGGAAGCAGGATAAAGCCGAGTCTCTTCTCGGCAATCCGACACCGCACGGCAACGCCGAGCGGACGAAAGCTGAGAGATTTCAAGGCTTTTCCGAGTTTCGACAACGAGGCGTTATGTGTCTCTTGGCATTTGGAAAGGCTTTGGACTCTCTTTTAAGAAAAACAGGAGAATTAACGATATATGAGCAAAAAGCAAAATGAAGTTATGGGCTCGACAGGCATCAGATTTAGCCAAGATCAACTTGATAGATGTGATGCCAAGAGTCGAGAACTTGGGATCTCGCGGAATGAATTCGTGAGAGACGCGGTCGAGTTTTATCTCGAATGGCTTAGCAGAGAATGTACCGAAAAATTTCTGACGCCGGCACTTGAATCTGTGTTCAGTGCAAAGCTTCGTGATACCGAGGATCGTCTCGCAAGAATTCTTTTTAAGATGGCGGTAGAGCAGAATGTGCTTGCACGGATTATACTTGAGGATGGTAAATATGTGTACAACGCGGACTTTGTTGAACAAATTCGCCGTCACGCAGTGCAGCACCTGAAAGAAACTAACGGAACGGTGAGCGTGCTTGATCTCATTTCAGGAGTGAATAACCCCGAATGGCAAGACTGATATTCAAAGCACCGTACTACAAGCCGAACGCCAAGGCAGGCAAGGGTGCTCGAGGTGCGTATGCAAAATATATTGCTATGAGAGATGGTGTTGAGCTTCTGCGAAGCGGCATGGCTGACTATATCAACGAGCGAAAAGGATCGAACGGATTGTTTTCGGACGAAGGTATCGTGATTAATCTCTCGCAGATTGAAGAAACGATCAACAATCATTCGGGAAACGTGTGGGGATTGATTTTCTCTCTTAAGCGTGAAGATGCCGAGCGTCTTGGATATAATTCTGCCGTGCAGTGGATGAATCTGTTGCGATCACATCGGAATGATATTGCTAAAGAGATGCATATTGCTCCCGGAAATCTGCGGTGGTATGCGGCGTACCACAACAGTGCGACACATCCGCACGTGCACATGCTCGTGTGGTCGGACAGACCTCAAGAGCCTCATCTCTCAACGGTTGGCATTCACAATATTAAGCAGACGATTGCGAATGATATCTTTCGTCAAGATTTAGTTTCGGTTTACAAGCAACAAACACGGACAAGGGATAATATAAAAATTGAGTTCCGTAATCGCTTAGCAGAAATTTTTAATGATATAAGCATAGCATCCATAGCAGACGATGACGAGTTGGTATTGAAATTTCAAATGCTGAGGTTAAAACTGGATCAGCATAAAGGTAAAAAGGTATACGGATATCTTGACAAGGATACCAAGAAATTAGTTGATGAAATCGTAAAGGTAATATCCGAGGATAGCAGAATCGCAGAACTGTATGAGCTATGGTATAAATGCCGTTGCGAGAGTTATCGTACCTATACGGATGTGATGCCCGAAAGACTCCCGTTTGAAGCAAACGAGGAGTTCAAAAGTATACGCAACGAGGTTGTTAAATTGGCGGCGGACAGTTGCTTTCCGTACGTGGTTCACGGTCTAGATGACCGTGAACCGAGTGACGATACAGAGGACGAGGATCTTGAAGAACTAAAAGAATATGCCGAGGGCGATGAGGATGATGTCTCGATGTATTTACTAGGCAAGAAATATCTTGATGAGTATGACGATCCTGAAGAAGCAGAGGTGTGGCTTCAAAAAGCTGCAGAACACGGAAGCCAGTATGCAATGTATTTGCTCTATAAATGCTATCGTGATAAACGAATTGAAGATAAAGATAGATTAAAAATGAAATATCTTTATATGGCATTGGATGCAGGATATGATGCTGCCGAGTATGAGTATGGCAAATTGCTGCGAGAAAAAGATCCCGATGAAGCAATGAGGTACTTCAAAAGAGCGGCCGATCAGAATCATTCTTATGCAGCCTTGGCTTATGCGAAAATGTGCGCAGAGAGCGGAGATATGGACGATGCGAGTAAGTATGCCTATATTGCTGTAGCATATAATCATAAACTTGCTGTCCGTGTTGGGCTTTGGTCTTATTATGATATCGGAAATCGTGAAACCGGAAGATGGTATTTGAAATATGGCGCCGATAGGGGGGATAGAGAATCTGCTGATGCGCTCAAAGCATTGGATAAAGGACAGAATCTAAACTTGGCTTTCGGTGTTCTGAATCTTCTATATTATGCATGCAACATCATTGATGAGCGCGCAAACCGTTATCATAATGGCGGTATGTCACAAGGTGTTGACCGCAAACTCAAAAAACAAATCAGTAAGAAGAAACAAGCACTGGGAATGCGCATGGGATAAATATGTCTTGTGTGATAACTCTTGCAAAAACCGCTGGATATATCGAAACAATTGTGGTATTGTCTTGTGGTAGAAAAGGAGGCGATTAGTAAATGTCTAAAAGACGACCGTCGGGCGACGGATTGATAAGAAAAAGAAGCGACGGACGGTGGGAAGGCAGAATCGTAGTTGGCCACAGAGCCGATGGATATCCTATCTACCGATCGGTGTTCGCAAAAACGCAACGCGAGTTGATGCCAAAGCTCAATCAACTCAAGGAGTACTACGCAGGCATGGAGCTGACCGAGCACAGCAAGATCACGCTCGGCGAGTGGCTTGACCGATGGCTCACGGAGATCAAAGAGCCGATGCTCCGAGGAAGCACGATGGAAGGATACCGAGGATATGCGGACAACCATATCAAGCCGTACATCGGCAAGAAAACGCTGACCTCGGTAACCACAACCGACATCCAAAGGCTCTACAACAAGCTCAAAAGAGAGGGGCGAATCGCTTCTCGAGAAAAATACGGCGAAGGACTCGCAGGCTCAACCGTTCGCTCGGTGCACATGCTTCTACACGAAGCGATGGACGGAGCGGTGAAGGAAGGTCTGATCCCTTTCAATCCGACCGAAGCAGCGACGATCCCAAAGAACGAGAAAACCGAGAAAACGATCCTTCTCGAATCACAGATCGAAACCTTCATGCAGGCACTCGAGGGCGACGAGATATGGCACGACTTCTTCTACACGGCGATCATGACAGGCATGCGCCGAGGTGAGATCTGCGGTCTCAAATGGACGGACTTCGACGAGGAAAACGGAACGCTCCACATTCAAAGATCGGTGCGGTATGCACGCGGAATTTATATCGTCGGCGAAACCAAAACAAACGAAGGAAACCGCAAGATCGTACTGCCGTCGAGTGTGGCAGAACTGCTGAAGGAGAGAAGAAAAACGGCACTGACCGAGTGGATCTTCCCAAAGCCACATTATCCCGAGCATCCGATGAATCCAAGCAGTGCCTACACGCAGCTGAAGAATCTGCTTAACAGAGCAGGGCTTCCCGATATGCGATTCCACGACCTACGGCACACCTTCGCAACGCACGCAGCATCGAACGGAATCGATCCCAAGACCTTGGCAAGTCTGCTCGGTCACACGAAAGCGAGCTTCACGCTCGATCGCTACACGCATGTAACGACGGACATGCAAAGGCAGGCATCGGGAATCGTCGGGAACTTTATAACAGATATGTTTGGAGAGGAGCTAAAGCCATGGCAAGACGAAGAAAATCAGGCGAAGGAACAGTAAGACTGCGAAAGGACGGCAGATGGGAAGGACGAATCGTCGTTGGATACGACGATAGGGGATTGCCGAAAACCAAGAGTGTCCTAGCCAAAACGAAAACCGAATGTGTGGAACGGCTTGAAGCACTCAAAGAAGAAATCGGTGCGACCGAGATCACGCGATGCACGGCAGACATGCCGTTCGGTGAGTGGATGGACTTCTGGTATCAAACCTATTGCAAGCCTGCACTCAAGCCATACACGCAGACCACCTACGAGCAGAGGATATACAATCAGATTATTCCGAAGATCGGAGATATTCCTCTCAATCAGGTCACGACCGGCACGCTTGAAAAGTTTTACGCGCACCTTAAAAGCGACGGTAGATTGGTAAGGCGTGAGCAGTTCGGAGCAGGGCTTGCGAACTCGGTTATTCGAAGCATTCACGCTCATTGCCGAGCAGCACTTGAAAAGGCAAAAAAGGAAAATCTCATAAGGCAAAATCCTGCGGTGCACTGCGATCTGCCACCAAAGAAAACTCCCGAGATATCGGTGCTTACGCCTGCCGAAATGCAACGCCTTCTGATACAAGCAAAGTATGAAACCGAGGGTTTTTATGAGATGTTCCTACTCGACCTATCCACAGGACTCAGACGAGGAGAACTGCTCGGGCTTCTATGGGATGATATCAACTTTGAAACAGGCGAACTCAAGGTGACGAAGCAAGTCAAATTCGTGGAAGGTAAGTTGCAGATCATGCCACCGAAAACCAAGGCAGCCGAGCGAACGATTATCCTTCCTCCTCAACTTGTAGAGGTGCTGAAGGAATACAAGACGAGAGTGAGATCGAAATGGCTGTTTCCATCGCCGTATAAAACCGAAGATGTACCTCGCGATCCCTGTTCGTGCAGAAAGAAGCTCGCGACGATCCTTGAGAGAGCCGAGTGCAAGCACGTGCCGTTCCACGCACTCCGTCATACCTTCGCAACACAAGCACTTCGATACGGAATGGATGTGAAAACGCTTGCAAGCACGATCGGTCATGAAAGCGTAGAAACCACGCTCAACGTGTACTCGCACACCACCGACGAAGGAATGCGAACGGCAGCTCAACGCATAGACCGAGCCATGGGAGCGATATCGGGCGTTACAAACGAAAATAATGGCTCTCAAGGCATAGTAGAGCAAACACCCAACACAAGACCGCAAAAGCCGCCCCGCGAGAAATTTGAGCCTCGTAAGGGCAAGTACAGACGGCAGGGAACAGGCTCGATCCATCAGGTCAGCAAAAACGTATGGGAAGGAAGATACTCGCCAAATATCAATGGCAAGAGAATCATCCGAAACGTGTACGCATCAAGCGTCGAAGAATGCGAACAGAAACTCGCCGAGCTGATAGAAGCAATGAACGCAGAAATCGCCGAAATGAAAATGGCAATCCACGCATAAGAAAAAGGGAGCGATCGGTAACGACCGCTCCCCAAATTTTGGGGAGCAATAAACAAAGAATAAGGCTCGCAAGAAAAATTTACAAAAAAGCCTCGCGTAAATATTATAATAACTATTGCAAAAAATGTAGATTTGTAGTATAATGAACTTGTATTATTCGCCCCGCGGAACAAATGGAGGTAAAAATGAAGTACATTACGGCGAGCCAAGCGGCAGAAAAATGGTGCATTTCTCAAAGAAGGGTGCAGATTTTATGTTTAGAGGGAAGAATTAAAGGCGTGTTCAAACTCGGAGATGCTTGGGCAATTCCTGAGAACGCTGAAAAACCTATCGATGGTAGAACCTCAAAGGAGAAGAATAATGAAAGCAATTAATTTTATAGATCTGTTTTGCGGATGTGGTGGTTTCACTCAAGGATTTGTTCAAGCTGGATATAACCCCATTTTAGGCGTTGATATGTGGAGTGATGCAACTACTACATATAAGCACAATTTTCCTAATAGCGAAATATTGAATGAAGATATTACAAGCGTATCAACTTCTGAGTTGTTAGCGGCTGCTAAGGTATCAATTGGTGACGTTGATGGCATAATTGGTGGCCCCCCTTGTCAAGGCTTTTCTGTTTCAGGAAAACGCTTGATTGATGACCCGAGAAATGTATTATACAAGTCATTTGTAGAATATGTTGGAGAAATTCAGCCGAAGTTTTTTGTCATGGAAAATGTACCCGGTTTAGTAAGTATGGCTAAAGGTGCGGTTAAGGATGCCGTAATTGAGGACTTTGAAAGCCGTGGATATAATGTTTCGTGGAAGATACTTGCGGCAGATGATTATGGTGTTCCTCAACACAGAAGAAGGGTATTTTTTGTTGGTTTGAATAGAAATATCTTTGGCGAAAAGACATTTGAGTTCCCAACACCGTTTGAATCTGATAAGGTTACTTGCTTTGATGCTATTTCGGATCTTGACTTTATATCCGATTCGGAAGCGTTGCCGGATGAAATTTCGTATGAGTTGCCTGCGCAGTGTGAATATCAAAAATTAATGCGCGAAGGAAGCGAAAGACTTTGGAATCACGTTGCCACTATTCATAGTGATAAAACCAAAGAGATAATTGCTATGGTTCCTGACGGATGTAATTATCAGTCGCTACCGGAAGAATTGTGGAGTACAAGAAAAGTACATATAGCTTGGACACGAATGGATAGTAAGCGTCCTTGCTTCACAATTGATACGGGACATAATCATCATTTTCACTACAAGGAAAATCGTGTGCCTACTGCAAGAGAATCAGCGAGAATTCAATCTTTTCCGGATAGATTCAGATTTTTGGGAATTAAAACGAGTCAATTAAAGCAGGTAGGTAATGCTGTGCCTCCTTTGCTGGCACAAGCAATCGCATTAGAAATCAGAAAAGTATTGGAAGGGAGATAATCTATGTACGATCATAGCAAACAGTACAGATGTACAATAATACGTGGTAAGTCACAGAAAGAAATGGATGATTTCCTTCCGGCGTACGCAAAGGTAATAAATGAGATTTGCCCTTGCGATGCTGAAGAATTTGAGCAATTATTCAACAATGCATTTATGCGGTATTTGCCGGAATCTGATAGAATCAAGAAAACGCTTGATAATCATAGAACAGAGATATCTGGTAAACTCTTCGGTATGTACTATTTTTCGGAGACTGGAAGAGTGTATGAATCTGAGAGAACACAAAAGTTCTTGGAGGATAATGATCAGCCTGCGTTTTTCAAAGATATTTGCTACAAGATGCAGTTCCCAAACGGAACGCAAAAGGTAGGCACTACAGTTGCTGAGCGTGTTAAAGACGGCATCTGCATTCGCCCCAATGCTTTTTTGATGAAGCTTTTGCTCGTTGCGCGCACTGCAAAGGTTGAACTCACAAAAAAAGATATTGGATATTATGTTCTCAATTCGTTGGATGTTCTTCAAGGAAATGCAAATCCGTATGAAGTCATTGAGGCGATTTCGCAAGATAAAAAATTAGGAATACAGCGAAACATTGATATTCCGGGAAAGGCAAGCTCTTATTGTTGGCAACATATAAACGAACAAATGAATTATCTTGAGCTTGCGAACTTGATACGTTTTACTGATGATAAAAGAGTCCTTTTGAATCCTAATGAAATGGAAACAATAGAGTTGTTTGCTCAAGACTGGGATAAAAAGCCGGAATTTGACGTGTACTCATACGATTTGACTACAATCGAAGGTCGAAAAATATTTCAATATGCGTGGGATGAGTATTTTGCTCGAGTGTCCGCCTGTGTAGATAAGTTTGAAACATCTGCAGCTTCGCTTATTGTTGATGTTTCAGAAGAGCCTAAGCAGGCTGAAAAGAAGCAGCAAAAAGGAATGAACCTCACCGAGTTTGGTGACGAAGGTGAGCAAATCGTTTATGATTATGAGAAGAAGCGTGTCGCGGACTTCAATCAACGACTTGCCAACAAGGTTCTTTCACTTGGAAAAACCAAAGGACTCGGTTACGATATACAGTCTGTTATTGCAGAGCCGGGAGATATGGCAGAATTCGTAAAATATATTGAGGTTAAATCGACAAAGAGATTGACCTGTCCTGATGTAAATGATAATCTTTGGGTTGACACCTTAAACATTACGCGAAATGAATGGGTTGCAGCTCAGCAACATGGTAAATTCTATTCTATCTATAGGGTATACTTTACGCGCGATGGGATAGTGATGTTTGTATTGCAAAATGTTGCCGATAAGATAGATGATGGAAGAATGACTATTGTTCCTATGACATATCGTGTCGATTTCTCAAATTCGTCTGTAGATGCGGTTATTAAGCCGAATGCTTCTTAATTGGAGGGGAGTATGTATAAAGTAGTATCACTTTTTTCTGGTTGCGGTGGTGCGGATCAGGGAATAGTAGGTGGTTTTGTCTTTAACAAAAAAGAATATGAAAAATTGCCATTTTCATTGGTGTATGCCTTGGATATAGATCAAAAGGCACTTAATACACACAAATTGAATTTTGAATGTGAGAATGTTGTTTGCGGAGATATTTGTGAAGTTGATTCTAAAGATATTCCGGATCATGATGTGCTGGTTGGTGGATTTCCATGCCAATCTTTTAGTACTGTGAATCCTACAAAAGATCCTTTTGATGATAGAGCAAATCTCTACAAGCAAATGGTAAGAGTAGCAAAAGAAAAGCAGCCAAAAGTTATCATCGCAGAAAATGTTAAGGGATTACTTACTCTGCATGGTGGTTCTATCATTGCGAAAATTATCAAAGCTTTTGAAGATGCAGGCTATGTTGTAGAGAAAAAATTAATTCGTTGTGCTGACTTTGGTGTTCCTCAAAAAAGAGAAAGAGTAATTATTGTTTGCATAAGAAAAGATATTGCTAAAAAGTATGTGTTCCCGGATGCTCCTAATGAAAATAATTGGGTTCCTCTGTCTGTGGCTGTACCAGAATTAGCAATAGAGGATAAGAGATATTACTTCTCTGAAAAAGCTGTTCAGGGAATGAAAAATGCAAAAAACAATATGAAACGAGGATTAGCTCAAAGCTTAGATGAACCGAGCTTGACTGTAACAAGCCATCTTGCGAAAGTAAGTTTGAACTCTCGCGATCCTGTATTGTTGGTTGATCCCGAAAGAGAATTGTATAGACGCTTCACTCCGAGAGAAGCGGCGAGAATACAATCTTTCCCGGATACGTTTGAATTTGCAGGATCGGAAGCAGATGCATACAGACAGATAGGTAATGCAATTCCGCCGGTTATGTTTTGGCATATAGCAAAGAGTGTTATTCCATACCTTGAATAAACAAAAACTATGAGAGTTTGTAGCTTATTTAGTGGTATTGGAGGCATTGATTTAGCCTTCCAACAAGCAGGATTTCAAGTCGTTTGGGCTAATGAAATTGACAAATATGCAGCTAATACATATGCTCATAATTTAGGATCTTTCGCCTTAACAATAGGCGATATAGCAAAAGTTGAAATTTCTGAAATCCCTGAATTTGATGTGTTGGTTGCAGGCTTCCCATGTCAGCCGTTTTCAACGGCTGGCAAGTTGAAAGGATTTAACGATGACAGAGGCGAATTGTTTTTTCAAATTGCTAAAGTAGTCGAGGCGAAGAAACCACAGGTTATATTCCTTGAAAATGTAGCGAATTTGCTTGAGCATGATGAAGGAAAATCCTTTTTGACAGTATATAATGCATTAGCTCCACTTGGATATGCTTTTAGATATCAGGTTCTGGAACCATACGATTATGGAAACATACCTCAGGGAAGATCGCGTATCTTTATTGTTGGATTCAAAGACGAAAAGAAATGCGAGAATTTTAGATTTCCTGAGAAGATTCAATTAACTCAAAACTTAGGCCAATTTTTTGATCGTAGCATAAAACATAGTGATTGTTATTACTACAATGAATCCAATAAATACTACGGCGAGTTAAAACAAATAGTGAAGCAAAAAGACTGTGTATACAGAATTTTTGATAGTGGCGTTGTGAAAAAGCCTTATTACAATTGTCCGGCACTGACAGCTTATATGGGTAATTGTTTTGAAAGAGTTCCTATTATTCTCGATGATTATGGTATTAGACGGTTAACGCCGTATGAGTGTCTCAAGTTGCAAGGGTTTCCCGACGATTATAAATTCGCGCCGGGAACGCCTATGCGCAAAGCATACAAGCAGGTCGGAAATTCTGTTTGTGTACCTGTTATCAGAAAAATAGTAGAACAAATAAAAAAAGTAATGGAATGAAAATAGAGAGGTGATTAAGGTGATTGCATTGGAAGAATTCTCAGCATGGATGCGAGAGAACTCTACATTGTCGGATAGCTCGGTTTACAAATATACTCGAGCAGTTAATACTATTTCGAATGAAATGAAAGAGAAGCACGTAATCACCGAAAGCCTTCTTGCAATGTCAGCGTTGCAGCTCGATATATTCGTTCCTATGATTTTACATGATCCCGATTTTATCACCAAAAACAGAACAGGAAACAATATGTACAGTAACGCTCTAAAACAGTACAGATTGTTCCGAAACGTTGAGACGGAAGAAATCGTTGATCATGATGAAGTTACAAGCGTGATCGAGGATTACGCCAACCTTAAAGAAACCGAACGCGATGCGGTTGTAAAATCGCGTATTGGACAAGGTTTGTTCAGGAAGGAACTCATTAAAAAGTATAACAGCAGTTGTATTATTACTGGTATAAACGAAAAGAAGCTCCTTATAGCGAGTCACATAAAGCCTTGGGCTGTGTGCTCCAACGCTGAACGACTTAGTGTTGAAAACGGTTTGTTGTTAAGCCCGACATTTGATAAGCTCTTTGATTGCGGCTTAATCTCATTTACTGATTTAGGAAAAATACTAATTTCTTCTCAGCTGTCAGTTGAGGTTGTTAGCAAATTACATATATCAGCGACCGATACATTTAACCTAAAAGCTTCGCAAGAGTTGAAGCAAAATCTTGAATATCATCGCGATGTGGTGTTTACGACACAGGGAAGAAAAAACATTATGCAATAAGAGCTGTTTGTATAAATTTGTTTCAGCAAATATCAGAATATATTAATCTGAGCATAGGAGGTCATAAATGAACATTTTTGATATTGTGGGCGAGAGCTTTTTCAAGCCTTTGACAAGTCAATTTAAAATTTTATATCTGGATTGTCTCACGATCATTTATGACTCCTATCGTTCGGAATTGTCATATGGTATAGACCGAGAGATACTCGTATCAAAGCTTTCGGATTATTTTGAACGTTCGAATATTTCTGATATTGAGTTTGAAGATGAAGCGGAAGTATTGAAAGATTCGCGTATGAAGGCGACGACGTTTCTCCGAAAACTAAAAGACTTTGGTTGGGTTGAATATGAGATATCAAACAACCAGACAGCAAGAGTTATTATGCCGGATCACGCGGTCACAATTGTAAAAACGTTTCTCGATATTGCTAATCCGAAGGAAATGGAATATCAGAGTGAAATTGCTGTAATATACTCTACGCTTACTAATGAAGAACTCTTGGAGCGTCCGTATCCTCAAGTTTTAAGACCAGTTTTCGATAGAACACGTGCATTGTTTGATGGCCTTAAAAAGCTTAATACAAGCATCAAAAAGTATATTGAGGATATTACTGCTGACAAGACATCCGAAGAGATTATTCATGATTTCTTTACCTATCATGACGAGATTGGATCGAAAGCATATCACAGAATCAAGACCGAGGAAAATATATCTCGTTTCCGTAACACCATAATCGGTCGTTTGAGAGATATAATGAATGATCCGGATACATTTGAAAAGACAGTAAAGGGCTATCAGAATATTGAAAATGAAAACGACTATTACACAGCGGAAGAAGAGGTAAAGGCTCAAATAACGGCTATTATCGATAGCTTCAGATCTTATGATGACATTGTATCTGAAATAGATAAGAAGCACTCTAAATATCTCAGAAATGCTGTTGAGAGAGCAAAATTCTTGTTGCTAAATACTAACAATACCGAAGGAAAAATATCCACAATTCTTCAGTATATGGCAGAATGTTATAACCAGGAAGAGCAAAACAATTTGTTAGAAGACGCATCTGATGATATTTGTTCGCTGTTCAATATATTCTCACAGGGATTTCTCAGTGGCGAATCGCTTAAGGCTGTTGCAATATCCCGAAAGATTACCGATGTTGAGGATATTTTTGAGCCGCTTGATATGACAGATGAAGAACGCGAATTGTGCAAAATGGCGATTTCCGAAAAGAACAAAAATAGATTCTCCAAAAAGAACGTTGAAGAATTTGTGTCGGGATTGCTTATGGAGAGGGAACACTTATCTGCATCAGATATCCCGATTGAAACTAAGCGAGATTTGATTCGTATCATTTTTATCAGCCTATATGGACATTCTGCGAAGTCTGATTATATTGTGAAAACCAAAGAAGAAATTATATCGTCTCAGGGATTTAGATTCCGAGATTTTGAAATTAAAAGGAGGTCAAAATAATGGAAATTGCAAATGTATTTGAGCATGTTTCAAAAGAGAAATTCAGAAGTGCAGCCAATAAGTTGCTCGGAGAATGCTTTCTTTTGAAAAAACATAAGGATACTGCCTCCGACTATAATTATATTTTAAATAACAAAGATGCCTTTATAGAGTATTTTGAGATTCTCGGATACGAGGTAATCATAGACGAGCAAAAAGGTGTTATAGGCCTCAACAATCCTGCAGGAACCGGAAGAATCCATCTCAAGAAAATTGAGAGTGTTTTGCTTTTGATCATTCGACTTTTATACATCGAAAAAAGGAAGCAGCTTTCGCAGATTGACGATGTAATTATCATTGCAGATGAAATATACGATAAGTATAATATGCTGAAAATGAATGCGAAGCTTGATAAGACTACAATGCGAAACACCTTGGGAATGTTTCAGCGTTATCACTTGATTAGCAAGTTGGATGCCGATATGTCTAATCCCGACACAAGAATTATGATATATCCTTCAATCTTATTTGCTGTTACGGTAACCGGCCTTGATGATATGTATAATAGCGCAAAGGACAAGCTTGAAAAATATTCGGTAGGAGGTGACTCTTTTGGTACAATCGACTCCGCAGACGATGAAGAAGCTGACGAGAATTAAACTCGTTAACTGGCACTACTTTGGTAATGAGACGATAGACGTCAATGGTTCGTTTTTGCTTAGTGGCGAAAATGCATCCGGCAAATCAACAATTTTGGATGCAATTCAGCTCATTCTAACTACCAATACAAGACGATTCAACCCTGCTGCCAATGAAAAGAGCAAGCGTGATCTTAAGGGCTATGTAAGATGTAAGACCGGTGAAGAAGGGAATACATATGCTCGAAAAAATAGCGTGATTTCCTATGTTGCACTCGAATTTTACGAAGAGAGCAAGGATAGGTTTTTTGTGCTTGGCGCAAAATTTGATTCTCCCGATGAAGAGGCAGAGATTCGAAGAATTTGGTTCTGCGAAGAGGGAACACTGGATGGATTCAGCTTTATTGTAGATAATAAGCCTGCTACCGACGAGCAGTTCAAAAACAACGGCAAAAAGATTGCCTATATTAGAAGCACCAAAGAAGCTAAGGATCGTTTCAAGCGCCGTCTTGGTAACTTGGATGAAAACTTTTTTGACATGATTCCCAAGTCCTTGGCATTCAAGCCGATGGATAATGTTAAAAAGTTTATCACACAGTTTATTCTTCCCGAGAAGCAGATTGAAGTAGATGTACTTCGCGAAAATATTCGTAATTTGCGTGAGATGCAGGAGCTCATTAAAGAAGTTCGTAAGCAAATTGCGCATCTTGAGAGTATTATTGCAACGAATGACAAGATGGTTGAAATCAAGAGAGATATTCTCGTTATCGACATACTCTTGAAAATTGCTGAAATAGAAGATAAAAAAGCAAAGATTGAAGAGAACAACAAGTCGCTGGCGCTAAAAGATCAAGAATTAAAATCGAAAACAGCAGAATCCGAGAGAATAAGTGCAGCTTGGGCTTCTGAGCAGGAGAGCTTACAAGCGATTAGAATTGATATTAGCAATAACGAGTGCAGTAAGCTCATATCGAAGCTCAATCAGGATTTGCAACTGCTTGAAAAGGATAGGGATTTTGTTGCTTCTCATGTGGAAATTTTGCAAGCCCAACTTGAAAAAGCTATACGTGCGCTTAAATTTGTTCCCAATGTGTCGGAAAATATAAATGCACTTGTTCTTCGTAATCTTGGTAAAGCTAATATGTCTCAGGAAGAGCGAGATGAGATATTTGTAATTCTGAACACTCTTTATAAAAAGGCAAATTCCGAGTTGAATGCTGAAAAAGCAGAAAAGAACCTTAAAGTGACCACTTTGAAAGAAGAGCTTTCTGACCTTAAAAAGAAGATTGATAATCTTCGCAAAAATAAAATTACATATCCCCAAAACACGATTAGATTAAAAAAGGCAATCGAATCTGAATTTGATAGTCGCTCTATCAGCGCAGATGTGCGTGTATTTGCTGATTTGCTTGAAATTGTAAAGCCGGAATGGCAGAATGCGGTAGAAGGATATCTAAATACACAGCGTTTTAACATCATCGTGGATCCTCAGTACTATGATATCGCTGCTGAAGTGTACGATCGCATGAAACACCAAATTGAGGGTGTCACTTTAGTAAATACTCAGGCATTGGATTTGAAGAGCGAGACTGATGAAATGACATTGGCCTCGGTTGTTTCAAGCAAAAATCGTTATGCGAGAGCTTATGCGAATTACTTAATGGGACGAGTGATTCTTTGCAACGAAGTTATAGAGCTGAAGCAGTATTCTATTGCCATTACCGCCGGATGTATGTTATATCAGGGAAAAGGACTTAGAAAGATCCCGGAGGATATTTATCGTATTCCTTATATCGGCAAATCCGCTATAGCGCGTCAGCTTGAAATAGCCGAAACTGATTACAAGGCAATAGGCGAGCAATGCTATGCTTTTGAGGCAAGAATTAAAGAAATAGATACTGCTCTTGAGTATATTGGTGACTGTGACTTGGGAGCGATAGAAAGATATCTTTCTTCTCCAATCGAGCTTGATGAGATTAAACAGAAGATACAGAAAACAGCTGCAGAACTTAAAGATGCGCAAAATGATCCTAATATCATTGCTTTGCAATTCAAGGAAAGAGAATGCCTTGATCGTGTAACTGCTTTGAGCCAAAAGAAGGATAACTTAAAAACGATTATTATTAATCTTGAACGTGACATTGCAGATCTCAACGAATATACAAATAATTTGCAGATTCAATCTTCTGAACTTGAAGCGCAAATTCAGATACTAAGTAAAGGCGATAACAATGCAATTGCAGCTGCTCATCAGAAATATGCAGAAAGCAGCAAAACCAAAGAAGCTGGAACAATAAGGGATAACTATAGTCCTAGAAAAGCTACGCTTGTAAATCAATATGATAAACAGTTGCGTGAACTTATTAGATTGCAAGCAAGTTATAAGGAAGGCGAATATGGTACAGGTGAAGATGTTGTATTTGCTTATGCACAGGAGTATCGTACGCTTTCCAACCACAATTTGATTGAGTACGAGGAAAAGTTGAACAAAGCTAAAGAGGATTGCGAACTTGAGTTCCGTGAAAACTTCCTTGCTCGTATGAGAGAAAATATTGAGGGCGCGCAGGATATTTTTAAGAACCTCAATAAAGCCTTAAAAAATATTTACTATGGAAATGATTCTTACAAATTCCACTATTCTGCACATAGCAGGAAGCAAGGTCTTTATGAGATGATTACTTCTGAAGTAAATATGGGTGGATTTACACTTTTTGCAAGTGAGTTTGAAGAGCGGTATCATAGCGAAATGGAAGATCTTTTCTCAAAGCTTACTGAATCGGATGAGCATGGAGATAAAATTCTTTCGGAGTATACCGACTATCGCGAGTATATGGATTATGATATTGAAATCGTATCTAAGGATGGCAAATCGCAGCTTTTCTCTAAAATTTATGGCGAGAAGAGTGGTGGAGAAACTCAAACGCCATACTATGTTGCCATTGCAGCTTCGTTTGCCCAGATGTATAGTGTCGGAGAAACCATCAGAATCATTATGCTCGACGAAGCATTCGACAAGATGGATGATGATCGTATTGAAAACATGATGAAATTCTTGCGCTCGCAAAACTTCCAAATTATTCTTGCGACACCGCCTGCGAAAATCGAAACAATCGGCGAGTATGTTGATACCGTATTGGTTACATATCGAAACGGA
>JBGVRO010000036.1:0-30269 GCA_045128515.1 Eubacteriales bacterium
AGGGACCTAAATCCTTTTTCAGAGCTATCTTTAATCTAGCTTCTTCTTACTTTTGAGTTTTTTCTCAATGTGTTTTGACAAGAACTACACTTTTTCAGTGTTTTCTTAATTTTAAGTTGTTCAATTTTCAAGGATCAAATTGTGCTCGTTCGTCACAAGCTTTCTTATTATACTACAATGTTTCAAAAAAGTCAATAGCTTTTTTCGATTTTTTTCATTTTTTTGCATATTTTATTTTTTTATTAATATTTGACCATTTCAGCCTCAAGATTTTGTGCAATATGCACACAAAAGGAGGGGACGCAAAATATACTCTTTTCCCGATTGCATTGTAAAAATCAAAGCATTCTATATTTCTTTTATATATAAATAAAATAAAAAATATTTATTAACTTTTTTTATTTTACCTATTGAAAAAGGCGAAATGATGTGTTATAATATTGTTGATTAAAAATACACATTAATTTAGAGGATTATTATGGGAGACATTCTTAACAAAATTCCTAACATTCCCGCGCTTCCCGATAACCTTATCGGAGACATCAGCGGTGCAATCTCGCCCGAACAGATCATGGCTAAAGCCGGAGCTTTTGTACAGGGTCTTATTGCCAAGGTAATCGGCATGATTCCCGAATCTGTTATGAACATCTACAATCAGCACACCGTGCTTTGCATGCTTGCTGCAATCTGCGTGCTTGCTCTTGTTGCATACGAGGGCTTCAGATTCTTCAAGGCTATTACATACACCGGTAGTGCCTTTCTCTTCGGTCTCGTTGGTTATTGGTATCTTGCTCCCGCGCTTGCCGACAAGCTTCAGGGTGCGATTCCCGATATACTTAATTACGAGGCAACCGTTGCTGTTGTTTGCTCTGCATTAGCAATTCTGCTTTGCCGTTATGCATTCAACTTTGTTCTTCTTGCTATCGGTGGTGGCGCAGGCTACATTCTTGGAAGCGGTATGGTATACAACTTTATCGTTGATTATTTCAACACCCTTGCCTTCCTTCAGTCCGACAACGTTAAGAAGATCGTTGGCGGTATCGTTGCTGTAATTGTTGCAATGGTATTCGTTCTTCTCTTCAAGCTTGTATTCTCTGTTACAACCTCCTTCGGTGGTATGGTTGGCGCTGCTCTTCTTCTTCAGATGATCCTCGTTCCCGGTGCTGAGCAGCAGGTTAAGACCGTATTCATCGCAATCGGTGTTGTATTCGGCATCATCGCTATAATCCATCAGCGCAAGCAGGAGAATGATCTCATCTTCGCACTTTAAACCTTATGTTAATATAAAAGAGTGAGTCGTTTGGCTCACTCTTTTTTGTTCGTTAATTAAGCAGTTTTCTACCTTTATATTATATATAGAGAATAACTTTCACGACATATACTTTCTCAGCTTGTCTATTGCGCCCTTTTCAAGGCGTGACACCTGTGCCTGAGAGATACCGATTTCTGAGGCGATCTCCATCTGCGTACGCCCCTTGTAAAACCTGCGCTCGATGATTCCCTTTTCCCTGTCCGAAAGCCTTTTCATCGCCTCCTTAAGCGAAATGCTTTCAACCCAATTCTCATCAGACTCATTATCATCAGCCAGCTTGTCTATGACGTACATATTATCCTCACCGTCACCGTAGACCGAGTCGAATATAGAAATCGGCTCTACGATAGCCTCAAGAGCCTCGCTTATAGCCTTTTCACTTATGCCAAGACTTGCAGATATTTCTGTCACGGTTGCCTCGCGCTGTTCTCTTCTTGATATCTCCTCCTTAGCCTGCAAGGCTCTGTAAGCAAGATCGCGAATTCCCCTGGATACTCTCACCGCATTATTATCTCGCTGATAGCGTCTGACCTCACCTATGATCATAGGTACTGCATAGGTGGAAAATCTTACGTCGAGATCTAAATTAAAATTATCAATAGCCTTTATAAGTCCGATACACCCTACCTGAAAAAGATCGTCTACACTCTCTCGCTTTGGATTAAATCGACCGATAACACTAAGGACAAGACGGAGATTGCCCATTACAAGCTCACATCTCGCATCCTTGTCACCGTCGGAAGCGCGCCTAAGAAGTGCACGTTTTTCCGCCTCAGTCAACGTCTTTAGCCCCGAAGTATTAACACCGCATATCTCTACCTTATTTATTCGCATATTCACCTCACAAATGGTTTGTAAGGTTAGTATTCCCCGTTTTAATGCAAATAAATACTGCTTTGTAAATTATAGTTAACAAAAAAGACGGCTTATCCAGCCGTCTTTAAGGAAATATTAATTTAAAGGATTGCCATTTTTGTCAAACAGAGGAAGGGGCGCAAGATATGTAATATCATCTCTGCCGATTGCATCGCCCTCAGCAAGTATAGTCATCCTGCCAACGATCTCGCCGCCTGCCTGGTTAACAAGATTCTCAAGCGAAAGAAGAGATCCGCCGGTGCTGATAACGTCGTCAACGATAAGAACGCGCTTACCCTTAAGGTATTCTGCATCCGAACCGTCTATGTAAAGAGTCTGAACGTGACCGGTAGTGATAGACTTGGTCTCGCACTTAAGAACGTCCTTCATATAAAGCTTAACCGACTTTCTGGCAAGAACATAACGGTTTTCGCCAAGATGACGAGCCATAGCGTGAACAAGAGGAATACCCTTGGACTCGGCTGTAAGAAGCACGTCGTGCTCAGGAGCAAGCTTGCTAAGCTCCTCCGCACATCTTTCGGTAAGTTCAACGTCACCGAAAAGGATAAATGCGCCTATATAAAGCTCGTCGCTAATGGGGCAAAGAGGAAGCTCTCTCTCAAGACCTGCAACCTTCATTCTGTAAAACATAACAAGTTCTCCCTTGGTATTTTCATTACCTTACTATTATACTACCTTTTACGTATTTTTTCAAGAGGTTTTGATAAAAATTACCACAAAGATTGCATCATATTTCGTTTAAAATCCATTACCTACTCACCAAAAAATCGGTTAGTTATGCATTTTGCACAAAAATTATCTAAGAGTACAAATGTTTACTATATATTATAGTACAATATTTTACTTGCTATAATATTATATATAACTATTTTAGTAAAGGTGACGATGTTATGAGCTTTTATATAAGAAGAATGCGCGACTTGCGTGAGGATCACGACAAAACCCAAAAGCAGATCGCCGAGGTTCTCGGCACATCGCAGACTATGTACGCCCGCTATGAGCGCGGTGCAAACGAGCTTCCTATCAGACATCTTATTACCCTTTGTCATTACTATGGGGTGAGTGCCGATTATATGCTCGGACTTGACGAAGAAATAATACAATAAATATTTAGGCTGTCTCGTTTCCGAGACAGCCTTTTTTTGCTTCAGACCTTTAATTACTTATAGAAGTCGTGGTTACCTATGGTAAAGGCATATTCACGCGTTCTTGGAATCCAGGATGACGTAGCAAGCTCGGGAGCCAAGAAGAAAAACGCGCCCTCGGATACGTCATAACCTTCAAGACAGATCTTAGCCGCCAAGGTAGCGTTGTATCCCGGTGTGTTGTAAATTGTACCGTCAAGCACAGGACTGAACTGTACACCGTATTTGCGGTCAAAAATAACGCCGTATATGGTGTTCGGATAATATGCAGACCTTACTCTGTTAAGCACAACGTTTCCAACTGCAATCTGTCCAAGGAGAGCTTCGCCCCTACTCTCAGCATGGATAATTCTTGCAAGCCAGAATACCTCGTCCTCGCGATAGAATTTGTCCGCAGGGATAAGCGGAGAATAACTACCGCTAAGGCTTATTCTACTATCGTTAGTATCGACCCTCATGCCAACAGCCTTGGCAAAAATCGAAGCAGGAATGTACATTCTGCCGTCACTCATTATTACGTTAGGAGTAGTATTAAACAACGCACGTCCGTTTGCGTATGTAACGTAGCAGCCATTTCCCGCGACTATCTCAAGTCCAGGCGCTCGCATAACCGAGGTCTTGGTCTTTGAATCATAGCTGTAGCTACTGCCGGGAATAAGTGAGGCAGCCTGTCTGAACGGAATATAGCTTACACCGTTTATAACAAGTCCCTTTACCGTGGTGGTAGAACTTCCGACTATCACATTAGGTCTTACGTAGCTCCAAACGTTGGTATTAGTAATTCCCTTAAGATATTTATACTCACGTCCATCTACGTCAAACTCCGAACTCATAGGCGCCAGAGTGTTATAAGAAACGGTAGCAGCACTTACACTTACTGTAGCTACGCTTAGCATTACTGAAAGAAGCATCAGCGTTGCTATGATTTGTATTCTTACTCTATGCATTTTTCACCTTCCTTTCTTTGATATTGTGAGTAAATTATATCACAGGGGGGAGGAGTGATTCAATGCAAAATGATTGGTGCAAAGTGCAGATTTTACCTGAATTAGCCTAAAAACCACGCATCAATGTTTGTTTTTTACTATAAATATAGAATTTGGAAGGAATAGCATAAAACATAAAAAAAGAAAAAAGACGCCTGCCTTACGGCAGACGTCTTTTGTTTGAGTCATAGACCAATCAAGAATTACTTGTTCTCAACAACAGTAAGTCTTACGATAGCGGTCTCAGCACCGTCGCCACGACGGGGACCCATCTTATAAACCTGTGTATAACCACCGTTTACGTTAGCGTAAGCGGGAGCGATAACACTGAAGAGCTTCTTTGCTACGTCTTCCTTGGTGATGTAAGCAAGAGCTGCACGGTAGGATGCGAGGTCGCCCTTCTTACCGAGGGTGATCATCTCGTCAGCCTTTGCGGAAACTTCCTGTGCTCTGGTGTAGGTAGTTTCGATCTTGCCGGTTTCAAGGAGAAGAGTAACCATGCCGCGAAGCATAGCCTTACGCTGTGCAGTAGTTCTGCCAAGCTTTCTCATTTTTATATCCTCCTAAAATCTTGTCTTATTCTTCGTCTTTCTTCAGGGTGAGACCTAAAGAAGCGAGCTTCTGGATAACCTCCTCGAGAGACTTACGGCCAAGGTTACGAACCTTGATCATATCCTCTTCGGTGCGGTTGATCAAATCCTCGACTGTGTCGATGCCTGCGCGCTTCAAGCAGTTGAAGCTACGAACAGACAGGTCAAGTTCCTCAATGGTCATCTCGAGTACCTTATCTCTCTGTACTTCGGGTCTCTCTACCATAATGTCGTCGGAGTTCTTAGCCACGTCGGACATATCGATGAAGAGCCTGAGGTGCTCGTTGAGAACCTTGGCGGCGAGGGATACCGCTTCCTTTGCTTCTATGGTTCCGTTAGTAAGAACCTTCATAGTAAGCTTATCATAGTCGGTGACGTTGCCTACACGGGTATTCTCTACGTTATACTCAACCTTGTAAACAGGGGTGAATATAGAGTCAACGAAAATAAGACCGATAGGAGCGCCAAGATTAGCGCCGACTGTTGCGAGGTAGTTCTGCTTATTTACGTCAGAGGGAACGTAACCACGACCTTCATCGAAGGTGATCTCCATATAGAAGCGTGCGTTCTCACTAACGGTGCAGATGTGATGCTCGGGGTTGTAAATTACCAGGTCAGCATCGGGGGTGATGTCACCTGCGGTAACGTTACAGGGGCCGGTAACGTCGATAACTACGGTCTTGGGCTCGCTGCATTCAAGCTTAGCAACAATACCCTTAACGTTAAGCACGATCTCAGGAACGTCTTCCTTTACGCCGTTGCAGGCGGAAATCTCGTGAAGAACACCGTCAATCTTAATGCTGGTTGCCGCATAACCGGGGAGTGTGGAGAGGAGTACTCTACGAAGAGAATTTCCGAGAGTGATACCGTAACCTCTTACGAGGGGCTCTGCCACGAAAATTGCTTCATTGCCGCTTTCACTCACAGAGTGCGCGGTAATATTAAACTTCTCTATTGCGTTCATCATATCAGTTTACCTCCTATTTTACTTATGTTTGTGAATATGAAAGCCTTTGAGCTTTCAGATACAGTGCGAAGAATATGGGCCATAAGGCTACGCATATTCTTACGCTCGGTATCGGAGGGATTACTTGGAATAGAGCTCGACGATAAGCTGCTCTTCGAATTCGAAGTCGATATCGTCTCTTGCAGGAAGAGTAGCAACCTTAGCTACTGCATTCTGAGCATCAAGCTCAAGCCACTTGGGAGTGGTAACAGTAGCAAGACCCTCGATAAGAGCCTTGATCTTTACGCTTTCCTTGCTGGTTTCCTTAACGGCGATAACGTCACCTGCCTTAACGAGGATAGAGGGGATGTTTACCTTCTTACCGTTAAGAGTGAAGTGAGCGTGAAGAACAAGCTGACGAGCTTCCTTTCTGGATGCTGCCATACCCATTCTGAATACTACGTTGTCAAGGCGTCTTTCAAGAAGGATGAGAAGGTTCTGACCGGTGATGCCGTCCATCTTCTCAGCCATTTCATAGTAGTGCTTGAACTGACCCTCAAGTACGCCGTAGTAACGTCTTGCCTTCTGCTTCTCACGAAGCTGCTTGCCGTATTCTCCGACTTTCTTACGAGCCGCGCCGTGCTGACCGGGAGCAGTGCTTCTGTGGTCAAAAGCGCACTTGCCGTTGGTGCAGCGCTCGCCCTTAAGGTAGAGCTTGCAGCCTTCACGGCGGCACATTTTACAGTTAGGACCTGTATATCTAGCCATTTTACATTTACCTCCCTAAAGATTAAACGCGTCTGCGCTTGGGGGGACGACAACCATTGTGAGGAATGGGAGTTACGTCCTTGATCATGGTAATTTCGAGACCTGCGGTTGCAAGTGCACGGATAGCGGACTCACGGCCTGCTCCGGGACCTCTTACGAGAACCTCAACAGTCTTCATGCCGTTATCAACAGCGATCTTTGCCGCATGCTCTGCTGCAGTCTGTGCTGCGTAGGGGGTAGACTTCTTAGAGCCCTTGAAGCCCATTTCGCCTGCGGTACCCCAGGAGATAGCATTACCCTGCATATCAGTGATAGTTACGATAGTATTGTTGAAAGTAGAACGGATGTGCGCAATGCCTTTTTCGACGTTCTTGCGCTCACGACGCTTTTTAACAACTCTTTTTACTGCTGCCATTTTCGTCTTTCTCCTTTACTTCTTCTTGTTAGCGATGGTCTTTGCGGGACCTTTTCTTGTTCTTGCATTAGTCTTGGTACGCTGACCTCTTACAGGGAGACCCTTTCTGTGTCTGGTACCGCGATAGCAGTTAATTTCAACGAGGCTCTTGATGTTAAGAGCTACTTCACGACGGAGGTCACCCTCTACGTTGTAGTTAGCTTCGATTTCATCACGAAGAGCCGCGATCTCACCCTCGGTGAGGTCCTTTGCACGAGTGTCAGGATTGATGCCGGTCTTAGCAAGGATATCCTGAGAGCTCTTAAGACCAATACCGTAGATGTAGGTAAGCGCGATTTCTACACGCTTGTTATTGGGAATATCAACACCAGCTATACGAGCCATTTCGATATATACTCCTTTGTTAGTTTAATGTCTTCAAATTTGCTCTGAACCCGCTTATCAGCCCTGACGCTGCTTATGCTTGGGGTTCTCGCAGATTACCATGATCTTACCATGTCTCTTGATAATCTTGCACTTTTCGCAAATTTTTTTGACGGAAGGCTTAACTTTCATTTATTTAATACCTTTCCTTTCAGAAATATTACTTCTTTCTCCAGATGATGCGGCCCTTTGAAATATCATAGGGTGAAACCTCTACGGTTACGCTATCACCAACGAGAATCTTAATAAAATTTTGACGAAGCTTGCCCGAGAGAAAAGCGGTTATAATGTGACCGTTGGGCAATTTTACCTTGAAGAATGTGTTGGGAAGTGCTTCCACAACAAGACAATCCTCAAATTCAATCATATCGTTCTTTGACAAGAAGATTTCCTCCGTTAATCTAATCCTATTTCGGTAAGCAAAATTGGGTCGGATTCGGTAATGGCGATACTGTTTTCATAATGGGCGGAAAGCTTTCCGTCCGCAGTAACCACCGTCCAGCCGTCCCGAAGTACTTTAACATTTTCCGTACCGACGTTTACCATGGGTTCGATGGCAAGCGTCATACCGGGATACAGTCTTGCACCCCTGCCCGGTCTACCGTAGTTTGGTATCTCGGGTTCCTCGTGAAGATCAGCACCAACACCGTGACCGGTGTAGGTTTTAACCACCGAGAAGCCATTTGAAATGACGAAACTTTCAACCGCATGTCCAATGTCTCCGATTCGATTTCCGGCCTTTGCGACCTTCATCGCCTCATAGAAGCTTTGTTCAGTGACAGAAATAAGCCTCAGAGCCTCATCGCTTACCTTGCCGACCGCAAACGTTCTTGCACTGTCGCCATTATAGCCGCGGAAGCGAGCTCCGACATCGACCTTTACGATATCTCCCTCACGAATAATTACCTTATTCGAAGGGATTCCGTGTATGACCTGCTCGTTGATTGATATACAAGCGCTTCCGGGGAAGCCGTTGTATCCGAGGAAGGTGGGTGTTGCACCGCATTTTTCAATGTGGTGACGGATTTTAGTATCCAGCTCTAAAGTAGACATTCCGGGACGGATCGCCTCTCTGGCAACAACAAGTGCCTCAGCGGTGATTCGACCGGCAATTCTCATGAGCTTCAGCTGTTCGGAATTCTTTATGATAATCATATTCCTAAAGCCTCTAAAGTACGTTTTGTAATTTCCTCGACCGTACCGTGGCCATCAACCAGGCAAAGTATACCCTTGTCCTGATAATAACCCTTAAGGGGCTCGGTCGTAGAATGATAGATCTCAAGACGCGAACGCACCACGTCGGGTGCATCGTCAGCACGAATAACGAGATTGGAATCGCAGGACTCACATACCTCACCCTTCTTTGAAGGAAGATTTACGATATGATAGGTTCTGCCACAGCCCGAGCACACGCGTCTGCCCGACATTCTGTCAATGATGGCTTCATCATCGACCTCGATCGAGAGCACGTGATCAAGGCTGATTCCCATTTCGTCAAGCGCCTGTGCCTGAGGCACTGAGCGAGGGAATCCGTCAAGGATATAACCCTTGTCGCAGTCCGATTTGCTGAGACGCTCTTTTACTATCCCGATAACAACGTCGTCGGGAACAAGTGCGCCAGCTTCAATAAATTTTTTGGCTTCAAGTCCCATTTTAGTGCCGTCCTTGACAGCGGAGCGGATGATCGCTCCGGTAGAAATGGTAGGAATACCAAGTCTATCGGAAATGCGATCCGCCTGCGTGCCTTTTCCGGCGCCGGGAGCACCAAGAAAAATTATTTTCATTTGTGTTACCTCGAGGGTCCCTTTTATTAGTTAAGGAAGCCCTTGTAGTTACGCATAGTAAGCTGAGCCTCAAGCTCTCTGAAGAGTTCGATTGCAACACCTACTACGATGAGGAGAGTGGTACCACCGAAGGAGAATACACTGGTAAGGCCGGAAGCCTGAGATGCAATGTAAGACGCCTTCTCTACAAGACCGCTACCGGTGTAGATGTACTCAGCGGAACCAAGATTGTAAATGTATTCAGCGGGAATGCTTCCCTCGTAGATCCACTCGAAGAGGTGCTGGAACACGTGAGGTCCAAGCACGGTGGGAAGGATTGCGATAACAGAGAGGAAGAGTGCGCCTGCAAGAGTGATCTTGTTAAGAATCTTCTTAATGTGATCTGCAGTAGGTCTGCCCTGTCTGATACCGGGGATTGCACCGCCGTTCTTCTTAAGATTGTTTGCAACCTCGATAGGATCAAATGTGATCTGAGTATAGAAGTATGCAAATGCAATGATAAGAATGAAGAGCATAATGGGATAAATAGCACCATTAGCGCCGATGATGTCAGCAAACTTTGCCCAACCGCTATCAGCCTTGTATGCACCTGCGCTCTCCAGGATCTGGAAAACGGTAGGAAGGAAGGATACGATAGAGGAAGCGAAGATGATAGGCATAACGCCGGTCATGTTAAGCTTGATGGGAAGGTTTGTGCTCTGACCACCATACATCTTACGGCCTACAACCTTCTTTGCGTACTGAACGGGGATTCTTCTCTCAGAACCGGTTACATAAATTATGAACGCGATAAGAGCGAGAAGGAATGCAACGAGCACTACTGCAAATACGGTGGTTACAAGCGCGTATACCCAAGTGTTCTCGGGATAGCTGTAGGTGTCGATTACGAGAGTTACCAGATTGATAACGAAGGAAGGAACGGCTGCAACGATGTTTGCAAAGAGTATCATAGAGATACCGTTACCGATACCGCGCTCGTTAATTCTCTCAGCGAGCCACATTACAAGAGAAGCACCTGCGGTGTAGCATACTACGATAACGATACCGTAGAACCACGCCATCTTGCCCTCAAATGCACGGTGGGTGAGGAAGGTATCAACAGTGCCGCTACCGTTTCTGAGAAGGAAGTAGTAACCGATCGCAGTAACGATTGCAAGAGCAACAGTTGTAAGTCTGGTGATAAGATTCATCTTATTCTTGTCGGTCTTTGCGAGTTCACCAAGCTTGGGGAATACAACGCCGAGAAGCTGAAGAATAATGGATGAGTTGATGTAGGGCTGTACGCCGAGTGCGAAGAGTGTCATCGCACCCATAGAACCACCGGAAAGTACGTTCATGTACTCAAGGATGGTGCCGTTAAGCGAGCTTGCGAAGCCGTTAGCCTCTACGAAAGGAACAGGAATAACTGTACCTACGCGGTAAAGCAGAAGGATGAAGAGAGTAAAGAGAATCTTTGATCTGATCTCCTTGGTACTCCAAGCGTTCTTTAAAGTCTGAAGCATTATACCACCTCAGTCTTTCCACCTACTGCTTCAATCTTCTCCTTAGCAGAAGCTGAGAAGACCGCTGCCTTAACAGTGAGTTTTTTAGTGAGCTCGCCCTCGCCGAGTACCTTAAGACCATCGAATGTGTTCTTAATGATACCAGCTGCAAGAAGAGCTGCTACGTCAACAACGTCACCGTCGTTGAACTTGTTGAGAGAGCTTACGTTTACTACAGCGTAGCACTTACCAAAGCGAGAGTTATTGAAACCTCTCTTGGGGAGCTTTCTGTAAAGAGGAAGCTGACCTCCCTCAAAGCCGGGTCTTACACCGCCGCCGGAACGAGCGTTCTGACCCTTGTGGCCCTTGCCGGCTGTCTTTCCGTTGCCGGAACCTGCGCCTCTACCCTTACGGAAGCCATCCTTAACGGAGCCTTCTGCGGGAGAAAGTTCATGGAGCTTCATGTGTTTGTCCTCCTTTCAATTCCGATTAAACGGTTTCAACCTTAACAAGGTGAGAAATTACTTTGATTTTGCCATTGAGGCAAGCGCTTTCAGCCTGAAGAGTGCTGTCGCCGGGCTTCTTGAGACCAAGAGACGCTGCGGTAGCGATCTGATTCTTGCTGCAAGCAATAAGGCTCTTAACGAGAGTGATCTTTACATTTTTCATGTTCGTACCCTCCTTATGCCTTTACGTCTTCAACGCTAAGTCCACGAAGCTCTGCGATTTCCTCAGCAGTCTTGAGAGCCTTAAGACCCTCGAAGGTTGCCTTTACAACGTTAGTGGGGTTGTTGGAACGAAGGCACTTCGCACGAATGTTCTTGATACCAGCGAGAGCAAGGATGGTACGAACAGTACCGCCTGCGATAATACCGGTACCGGGAGCAGCGGGCTTAAGGAGAACCTTACCTGCGCCGTACTCACCGATTACTTCGTGAGGAATGGTGGATCCGTTGAGAGATACAGTGATCATATTTTTCTTAGCATCCTCGATACCCTTGCGAATTGCATCGGGAACCTCAGCTGCCTTACCAAGGCCAAAGCCTACGTGACCATTTCCGTCGCCTACTACCATGATAGCTGCAAAACGAGCGATTCTACCGCCCTTTACGGTCTTGGAAACACGGTTTAATACTACAAGCTGTTCCTGAAGATCAAGCTCAGCTGCATTAATTTTAGTTGCCATGTTAAACTCCTTATAGAATGTTTCTTTGTGTCGAAACAGTGTATAAACCGGCGATTAGAACTTAAGGCCGCCTTCGCGTGCGCCTTCAGCCAATTCCGATACACGTCCGTGATAAATGTAGCCACCGCGGTCAAATACTACTGCGGAAATGCCCTTTTCAAGTGCGCGCTCTGCGAGAGTCGCACCAACCTTACGAGCTGCTTCCTTGTTAGAGCCGACGCCCTCGAAGGATGCCTCATAAGTGCTTGCGCTTGCAAGTGTTACACCTGCAACGTCGTCGATTATCTGAGCAGAGATATGAGCGTTGGAGCGGTATACTGCAAGACGAGGTCTCTGAGCAGTGCCGGAAATCTTGCCACGTACTCTCTTATGTCTCTTAAGACGCTGTGCGTTACTATCGATTCTCTTAACCATCTTTCAAATCTCCTTTCATTATTTACCGGTCTTTCCGGCCTTGCGGCGGATGTATTCACCGGAGTACTTAATACCCTTACCAAGGTAGGGTTCAGGAGGTCTCTTGGATCTGATAACAGCTGCCATCTGACCAACTGCCTGCTTGTCAATACCCTTTACAATGATGGTGGTCTGATCAGGACAGGTGAAGGTGATGCCGTTAGCTTCTTCAAATACTACGGGGTGAGAGTAGCCGAGACCGAGAACGATCTTGCCAGCCTGCTTCTCAACTCTGTAACCTACGCCTACGATCTCGAGCTTCTTCTCATAGCCCTTGGTAACACCAACAACCATGTTGTTAAGAAGAGTTCTGGTGAGACCGTGGAGAGCGCGATTCTCCTTCTCATCGTTAGGACGGGTAACAAGGATCTTGTCGCCATCCTGGTTAATAGTGATATGACTTGCGAAAGTCTGAGTGAGTTCGCCGAGGGGGCCCTTTACGGTAACAACGTTGCCAGCAGCAACGGTTACGGTTACGCCTGCGGGAACGGTAATAGGTTCTCTACCAATTCTTGACATAACTTACAAACCTCCCTTTCTTACCATACGAAGGCGAGGATCTCGCCGCCTACGTTAGCCTGTCTTGCCTTCTTATCGGTCATAACACCCTTGGAGGTGGAAACGATCGCGATACCGAGACCGTTCATAACCTTAGGCATATCCTCACAGTTGGAGTAGATACGAAGACCGGGCTTGGAAACTCTCTTAAGGCCGTGAATAACCTTCTGCTTGCCGGGAGCGTACTTGAGGGTAACACGAATGATGCCCTGCTTGCCGTCCTCAACGATCTGATAGTTCTTAATGTAACCTTCCTCGAGAAGGATCTGAGCGATTGCCTTCTTAAGGTTGGATGCGGGGATGTCTACAGACTCATGCTTAGCGTCGTTAGCATTTCTAATTCTGGTGAGCATGTCTGCAATAACGTCTGAAATTTGCATTTTAATTTCCTCCTATATGCAAGTTTGTTTTTCTTGCTGCCGAGCAACCTGTAGGTTATCGGCGGCGTATCGGGGGTTAAAGCCCAAGGTACGGTCTAAAATATTGACCGCCCTTTTGGAACTTTCCTACCGAATGCTTGGAGATGCGAGGCATCTCGAAATTAAATTACCAGGATGCCTTTCTTACTCCGGGAATCTCGCCCTTGTATGCGAGCTCACGGAAGCAGATACGGCAGATACCGTACTTACGAAGATAAGCATGAGGTCTGCCACAGATCTTGCATCTGTTGTATGCGCGAGTAGAGAACTTAGGCTCTCTCTGCTGCTTGAGTATCATTGACTTCTTTGCCATTTTCGTTTCTCCTTAATTTGCAAAGGGAGCGCCCATAAGCTTGAGCATCTCTTTTGCTTCTTCGTCGGTGGTTGCGGTGGTTACGAACACGATGTCCATACCACGAATCTTCTCTACCTTATCGTACTCGATTTCGGGGAAGATGAGCTGCTCCTTAAGACCGAGAGCATAGTTGCCTCTGCCATCGAAGCCGTTGGGGTTGATACCCTTGAAGTCACGAACTCTGGGAAGCGCGAAGCTGAAGAGCTTATCCATAAACTCATACATTCTCTCGCCTCTGAGTGTTACCTTAACGCCGATCTTCGTGCCCTCACGGAGCTTGAAGTTTGCTACGGACTTACGAGCAAAGGTGGGAACTGCCTTCTGGCCGGAGATAAGGGTGATCTCTTCGATAACCTTATCGATAACCTTGGAGTTGTCCTTTGCGTCGCCGCAACCAACGTTGATAACGATCTTGTCAAACTTCGGAATCTGCATTACCGAAGAGTAACCAAACTTAGTCATAAGGGCGGGAGCTACTTCAGACTTGTACTTTTCAAGAAATCTAGACATTTTTCACTACCTCCTTATTATATTTCTGCGCCGCACTTAGCGCATACTCTTACCTTCTTGCCGTCAACAAGCTTGTGGTGTACGCGTACACCCTTGTTGCACTTGGGGCAAACGAGCTGAACCTTGCATGCATACATTGCAGACTCGGTCTTAAGAATCTGGCTCTTATCGCCCTGGCGACGAGCCTTTACGTGCTTGGATACGATGTTCGCACCCTCGACAATAACCTTGCCTTCCTCGGGAGAAGCAGCAATAACCTTGCCACGAACACCCTTGGACTCACCGGAGAGAACGACAACGGTATCGCCGGACTTAACGTGAAGCTTTTCCATTTTCAATTTTCCTCCTGTGAATTAAAGTACCTCGGGAGCAAGGGACATGATCTTGGTGAAGTCGTGTTCACGAAGCTCTCTTGCTACCGGGCCAAAGATACGAGTACCCTTGGGGGTCTTGTCTTCCTTAATAATAACTGCAGCGTTCTCATCAAACTTGATGTAAGAACCATCTGCACGACGAATTTCCTTAACGGTTCTAACTACAACCGCCTTAACAACGTCGCCCTTCTTAACTACACCGCCGGGAGCTGCCTTCTTAACAGCGCACACAACGATATCACCAACGCTTGCATAGCGACGGCCTGTACCGCCGAGTACTCTGATGCAAAGAAGCTCCTTAGCGCCAGTGTTGTCAGCGACTTTCATTAAAGATTCCTGCTGAATCACTGTTTTTTCCTCCTTTTTCGGTAAACCTTTAATCTACCTACTGGTTTAGTGATGGCTTAAATTACGAATAAAATGTAAATATTACTTTGCTTTTTCGATTATTTCAACGAGTCTCCATCTCTTTGTTGCAGAGAGGGGTCTGGTCTCCATAACAGCAACCTTATCGCCGATGCCGCACTCATTCTTCTCATCGTGAGCGTGGATCTTTACGGTTCTCTTAATGATCTTACCGTACTTGGGGTGGCGAACGTTGTCCTCGATAGCTACGACGATGGTCTTGTCCATCTTGTCGGAAACTACCTTACCAACTCTAACTTTTCTAAGCTTACGAGTTTCAGTCATTTTCATTACCTCCGTTATGCATTCTTCTCGCGAAGAACAGTCATTACGCGAGCAATGTCATGCTTAACATCTTTGATTTTGTGAGGATTTTCAAGCTGCTGCACCTCAAGCTGGAAACGAAGATTGAAAAGCTCTTCCTTGAGCTCTGCAAGCTTTGCGTTGAGCTGCTCAACGCTCATCTGTCTGAGTTCTGATGCCTTCATTGCTTAAACCTCCTCATTTTCCTTCATAACAAACTTACACTTGATAGGAAGCTTGTGGGAAGCGAGACGCATAGCCTCTTTTGCTTGCTCGGGAGTAACTCCGTCCATTTCGAACATTACTCTGCCGGGCTTAACAACTGCTACCCAGTACTCGGGAGAACCCTTACCGGAACCCATTCGAGTCTCAGCAGGCTTCTCAGTGATAGGCTTGTCGGGGAAAATCTTGATCCATACCTGACCACCACGCTTAACGTATCTGGTCATTGCGATACGGGCTGCCTCGATCTGGTTGGAGGTGATCCAAGCAGGCTCGAGTGCTACGAGGCCGTAAGAACCATTAGAAATGGTGTTACCGCGAAGGGCCTTACCAGTAAGTCTGCCACGCTGAACACGTCTGTGCTTAACTCTCTTAGGCATTAACATTAGTTGTTACCCCCTTCGTTGTTTCTCTTGAAAGGACGGTTGCCGTCACGACGCTGACCGTCTCTTCTCTGAGGACGTCTGTTGTCGTTGTTACGGTTATTGTCGTTTCTTCTACGAGGTCTCTCAGGACGCTCGCTTCTCTGGTTCATACCTTCCGCAAGAACCTCACCCTTGTAGATCCAAACCTTAACGCCGATCTTACCGTAGGTGGTGTTTGCCTCCCAGAAACCGTAGTCAATGTCAGCTCTGAGGGTCTGAAGCGGAATAGTACCTTCATGATAGTGCTCGGAACGAGCAATTTCTGCACCGCCAAGACGGCCGGAGCAGGATACCTTGATACCCTTAACACCGAGTCTCATGCTTCTGCCGATAGCAAGCTTCATTGCACGACGGAAGGAAACTCTCTTCTCAAGCTGTGCTGCGATAGACTCTGCAACAAGCTGAGCGTTGATATCAGGATTCTTAATTTCGATTACGTTAACTACTACGGGGCGACCAACCATTGCCTCGAGCTCAGCTCTGAGCTTCTCGATCTCCGCGCCGTGGAATCCGATTACCACGCCGGGCTTAGCGCACTGGATGAAAACGCGAACTCTTGCAGAGTCACGCTCGATCTCAACCTTGGGAACGCCTGCAGACTGAAGCTTAGTCTTAACGTACTCTCTGATCTTATAGTCCGATACGATAGTATCGCCCATTTCCTTGGGGTTAACGTACCATCTGGAATCCCAGTTCTTGATAACGCCAACTCTCAGACCATGAGGATTAACCTTCTGTCCCATGATTAGCCTACCTCCTTCTCTTTTACTACGAGTGTTACATGGCTGGTTCTCTTAAGAATGTGGAATGCTCTACCCTGTGCTCTGGGCTGAATTCTCTTCAGTGTGGGGCCGGGGCATACGAAGCATTCGGAAACATAGAGATTGCTCGCATCCATGTTAAAGTTGTGTTCTGCATTTGCTACCGCGCTCTTAAGAAGCTTGATAAGATGCTCAGAAGCGATCTTGTTGGTGTTCTTAAGAATAGCCATTGCTGTATCTGTATCCTTACCTCTGATGAGGTCGAGAACGATTTTAACCTTGCGCGGAGAAATTCTCACATATTTAAGATGTGCTTTTGCTTCCATTATGGAATTGCCTCCTCTCGCTTTCTGCGAATACTATTATTTACCGTTGTTAGATGTCTTCGAACCTGCGTGACCCTTGAAGGTACGGGTAGGTGCGAATTCACCGAGCTTGTGACCTACCATGTCCTCGGTAACATATACCGGAACATGCTTTCTGCCGTCGTGAACTGCGATTGTGTGACCAATGAATTCAGGGAAGACGGTAGAGGAACGAGACCAGGTCTTAAGAACCTTCTTCTCATTCTTTTCGTTCATTGCGCAAATTCTGTTGAAGAGCTTTTCCTCAACGTAGGGCGCCTTCTTTAAGCTTCTACTCATTGTTATTCTCCTCCTTCAATTACTTAGCGTTTCTACGCTTAATAATGAATTTGTTGGTTCTAGCCTTCTTGTTTCTCGTCTTATATCCGAGAGCAGGCTTGCCCCAAGGAGTAACAGGACCGGGACGACCGATGGGAGATCTACCCTCACCACCACCATGGGGGTGATCGCAGGGGTTCATTACAGAACCACGTACGGTGGGACGGATACCCTTATGACGGGTCTTACCTGCCTTACCAAGCTTGATGGTCTCGTGCTCGAGGTTACCAACCTGACCGATTGTTGCCTTACAATCAAGGCGAACGATACGAACTTCGCCGGAGGGAAGTCTTACCTGTGCGGAGCCGTTTTCCTTAGCCATAAGCTGAGCGAATGCGCCTGCGGAACGAACGAGCTGAGCACCCTTACCGGGATAGAGTTCGATGTTGTGAATGATAGTACCTACAGGAATTGCGGAGATGGGGAGTACGTTACCGGGCTTGATATCTGCATTAGCGCCGGATGCTACTACGTCACCGTCGGTAAGACCAACGGGAGCGATGATGTAGCTCTTCTTACCCTCTTCGTTCTCAAGGAGAGCGATGTAAGAGGTTCTGTTGGGGTCGTACTCAATACCGATAACCTTTGCGGTTTCCTCGGTGTTTCTCTTAAAATCAACAAGTCTGTACTTCTGCTTGTTGCCGCCGCCGTGATGACGAACGGTGATCTTGCCGTAGCTGTTACGGCCTGCGTGCTTCTTCTTCTTTACGATGAGGCTCTTCTCGGGAGAGAACTTGGTAACTTCATCGAAGGAAGGGCTTGTCATATTTCTGCGCGACGGAGTTGTCGGCTTATACTGCTTTACTGCCATTTTTAGTTACCTCCTTACCTTAGTTCATGCTCTCGAAGAATGCGATAGGAGCGGAGTCCTCAGAAAGAGTTACGATAGCCTTCTTCCACTCGCTGGTGTAGCCGAAGTGAACGCCGTATCTCTTGGGCTTCTTCTTCATGTTAATGGTGTTGACCTTTACAACCTTGGTCTTCTTGAACATTGCCTCAACTGCGTGTGCAATCTCAGCCTTGGTAGCGTCCTTTGCAACCTCGAAGCTGTAACGCTTCTCGCCAACGCTGTCCATGCTCTTTTCGGTGATAAGAGGTCTTACAATGATATCTGCATAGGATTTCATCTTGCATATACCTCCTCGATCTTTGCTACTGCATCCTGAGCTACGATAAGAGTATCGCAGTTAAGAATGTCATATACGTTAATGGTGTTCCACTGAGTGGTCTTTACGCCCTCGATGTTAGCGCAGCTCTTGATAACGAAATTGTTAACCTCGGGAAGAACTACGAGAGTCTTCTTTGCAGCGCCTACTGCGGAGAGCATACCAAGCATGTTCTTGGTCTTGTACTCAGTAGCGGTAATGTTGTCAACAACGATCATCTCGCCGCCTGCAACCTTAGAGGAGAGTGCGGAGAAGAGTGCTGCTCTCTTGATGCCCTTGCTGAGCTCGATGCGGTAGCTTCTGGGCTTAGGACCAAGTGCAATACCGCCGTGTGTCCACTGAGGAGAACGGGTGGAACCCTGTCTTGCATGACCGGTACCCTTCTGCTTCCAGGGCTTTCTACCACCGCCGGAAACTTCCGAACGAGTGAGAGTGGACTGTGTACCCTGTCTCTGGTTCATAAGAAATGCTCTTACTGCGGTGTGGAGGACTGCTTCGTTTACTTTTCTGCCGAAGACCTTCTCGGAAAGTTCGATTGTACCAACTTCCTTACCCGCCATATTTACGACTTTCATATTAGGCATTGTGTGTTCCTCCTTCCGTTATGCTTTAACCGAATCACGAATGAATACGATGCCGCCCTTTGCGCCAGGAACTGCACCCTTCACTGCGATAAGATTCTTTTCTGCGTCGATCTTAACCGCTTCAAGGTTAAGGATGGTAACCTGCTCGTTACCCCACTGTCCAGCCATCTTCTTGTTCTTGAAGATTCTAGCAGGGTCGATAACACCCATGGAACCGGACTGACGATGTACAGGGCCTACGCCGTGTGTCATTCTAAGCTTTGCAAGGTTCCATCTCTTGATAGCGCCGGTGTATCCGTGGCCCTTGGTAATACCAGTGATGTCGACCTTCTCGCCTGCGGCGAAGGTATCGACGGTTACTACTGAACCAACTTCAAGTGCGGAGCAATCATCAAGTCTGAATTCCTTGAGATGACGCTTGGGCGAAATGCCTGCCTTCTTAAAATGTCCCTGCTGTGCCTTGTTTACGTGCTTAGTCTTTACATCAGAGTAAGCAAGCTGAACAGCATTGTAGCCATCATTCTCGATGGTCTTCTTCTGTGCTACCACGCAAGGTCCTGCTTCAATCAGGGTTACGGGTATTACGTTGCCTTTGGCATCAAAGATCTGAGTCATACCCAGCTTTCTGCCGATAATGCCTTTTTTCATTTTTCCTCCATAGTTATTGGTTGACGGTTTTGATTTTACCTTGCGGCATCCGCCAACGTGACTTTAGGGCGGAGCTTAACGCTCCATCGGGATTTGAAGTTCCCGTTGTTTGCTTAAGTAATTAAGCCTTGATCTCGATCTCTACACCAGCGGGAAGCTCGATGCTCATGAGAGCCTCAACGGTCTTCTGACCGGGCTCGATGATGTCGATCAATCTCTTGTGAGTGCGCATTTCGAACTGCTCACGGCTATCCTTGTACTTGTGAACTGCACGAAGGATGGTTACGATCTCCCTGTCAGTGGGGAGCGGAATAGGACCGCTAACCTTGCTGCCGTGTCTCTTTTCTACATCTACAACCATTGCCGCTGCGGCGTCAATGATGGTGGAGTCATAGCTCTTAAGACGTACTCTAATTTTGTTCTGTGCCATTTTGAATTCCTCCTTTTACGTTTTGCTTTACACCGTTTTAAGAAGGCGATGAGTTTTACACTGTTTCGGGAGTTCAATCTACCCCCATCAAAATCAGTTCGGCAGATCTCCGCAGTGACTGACGAACCGAATCAAGTTTAACAGTGTGCCATAAGGCCTACACTCTTGTTTCGCCCGGTTAAAATATCGGACATACTCCACGGAAATTCCCTACCTCGAGGGTAGCCACCTCCCGCTTCATCGCATATCAAGCTTATTAATTATATATTATATTAATTAAAAAGTCAATAGTTTTGGTAAAAAAAGTTTTTTAAATTTTCTCAGATTTTTAACAAAGTTTTAGTCATATTTTTGTATATATTGCACAAAGATTATAAAATTCTGACATGCTAAAAATAAAACAGGGGCTCTGTCAGGTATTTTTTTCACTTTTTTCGCTTTTGTTTACAATTTATTCATATTTTTGATGTAAAATAGATAAAGTTAATACTATTTTTTCTCACGTAACGCACGTGTATATAATTAAATGAAGGAAACTGATTATGAAAAAGCTGAAAACAATCGATATATACACCCTTCCCTTGCTGGTTGTCAGCCTTGCGGCAGCTACCCTGCGCAGCGTTGCACTGCTTACCTCGTTCAACAACATTACCATGCATTTTGACGACAAGGTGGCTATTTGGATCGGTGGAATTATGGTAGCGCTCTCCACTCTCGCCTTCCTTACCTACCTGATTTTCGGTGAAAAGGAACAAAGACTTATTGATAGAAGCGACAACGCCGCAAGCTACATTCCTGCAGGTATCGTAAGCTGCGCGCTGATATTTATGGGTGTGAATAACATTATTCTATCCCGCAACGGATACTCACAGAACATGCTTTCCATTCTCTCGCTTGTATCGGGTATTCTGGCAATACTCTCTGCCGTATCCTTCTTTCTCTCGGTATTCATCGAGCATAGAGACAACCTTTACAAGGCAGCATTCAGCCTTTGCATAGTACTCTTCCTTGCGGTATACGCTCTCTTGCTTTACTTCAACAAAGAGATACACCCCACCAACTCCCCCAACAGACTTATCGACCAGCTGGCATATCTTTCGGCAGCGATCTTCTTCCTCTTCGAGGCGCGTATTCCTCTCGGCAGAGCAAAATGGCGCGGCTACGTGACCTTTGGTCTGATCTCCACGTTGCTCTGCATCTATTCTTCCATTCCTGCCCTCGTTCTCTATTTCGTTAAGGGTCAGATTATTGCAGAGAGTCTAATCGAAAGCATTCTCACGCTTACCGTGGCGATCTTCATTTGCTCAAAGGTTATGCAGATCAAGAGACTTACCGCAGACGTCGAGTGCGAAGCGGCGCAGAGCATTGCCTCGCTTGCCATCGCACGCAAAGAGGAAATAGAGCAGCTTCGTAGGTCCTCACGCGCGCAGGATAATATTAATGAAGAAAACGAGGACGTTGAGGAAGCGGAAAACTACTCCTTCGACATTCCCTTTGCCGATAGCGAATCGGATTCTTTGTCCGACGATACGGAAGAGTAACCATCACCATTAAAGGAACAGGATATATGAAAAAAATTCTCGTCATTGACGGCAATAGCATTATAAATCGCGCATACTACGGTATGCGCCCTTTAACTACCAAAAGCGGAAAGACCACTCATGCCGTCTACGGTATGATCAACATTATATCACGTCAGCTAAACGCAGTCAAGCCCGATTATGCGGCTGTGGCCTTCGACCTTAAAGCACCTACCTTCCGCCATCAGATGTACGACGGCTATAAGGCAGGCAGGCACGCAACTCCCGAGGATCTTATCTCGCAGTTCCCCGATGCAAAGGAATGTCTTGCGCTTATGGGTCTGCACGTTCTGGAGCTTCCCGGCTACGAGGCAGACGATATTCAGGGAACGGTTGCCAAGATGGCACACACACAGCCCGACACCGAGGCGTATATCCTCTCGGGTGACCGTGACCTTCTGCAGTTAATTGACGACAAGGTAACAGTGCTTTTGGCAACCAATAGCGATACAAAGCATATGGACGGCGCCGCATTCCGCGAGGAGTATGGCATTGACTCCTCTCGCTTCGTTGATATGAAGGCGCTTATGGGCGACTCGTCTGACAATATCCCCGGCGTAGGCGGTGTCGGAAAGAAAACCGCACAGACTCTTATCGAGAATTTCGGCAGTCTTGACGGTATATACGAGAATATCGATGACAAACGCATATCCAAGGGTGTACGAGAAAAATTGCTTCGCGATAAGGATAATGCATACCTTTCAAGAAAGCTTGCTAAGATTTGTATAGATGCGCCTATCGGTAAAACACTCGGCGACCTTGAGCGTCGTCCTATTGATAGCGCAGGACTCTATCGCAAGTTCACTGAGCTTGAGCTGAACTCACTTATCTCAAAGTTCGGTCTATCCGAACAAGGCACGGAAGTGAGCGAGGAGATCAAGGAGGATTTGCTCCTCGATACAAAATCTCTTTACCAAGTTTCTACTGCAGAAGAAATTACAAAAAACGCAAAATCTCCTGTTTCCATAGAGATTTTGAACGGTATAGTTTACATTTCAACTAATAATCAGCATTTTTCTTACTCAGGAGAGCTTTCTGAGATCGGTGAGATTTTTAACGACAACGAGCTGCTTTGCTTTGACGGAAAGGCGCTTTATCACCATTTAAGAGCCAAGGGCTGTGCCCTTCGTAACACAAAATTCGTCGATCTTTTACTCTATGCATACGTGTTAAATCCGGGTGGAGGAAGCCCCACCGCAAGCTCGCTTGCAACCGGTTTCATCGGTAAAACTCCCGAGGCAGACGCGCCCGTAGAGTCGCTCTTTGCCGAGATAGAGAAGGAAATGCGCAAGCAAATTCTCGAGATCGGCGCAGATAAGATTCTCTTTGATATCGAATTACCTCTTGTAAGACTTCTTTCCGAGATTGAAGAAAACGGCTTTATGATCGACTCTGCAGGAATGCTTGAATACGGTGAGGCGCTGGACGGCCTTGCAAACGATCTCAAATCAAGGATCTACATGCAGGCAGGCAGAGTGTTTAACATCAACTCCCCAAAGCAGCTTGGCGAGGTACTTTTCGAGGATCTTGCTCTGCCCTGCAAGAAAAAGACCAAGAGTGGCTATTCTACCGATGCACAGACACTCGAGGAGCTTCGCTCATATTCGCCTATTATCGACGATATTCTCGAATACCGTCAGGTGACAAAGCTGCACAGCACATACGCGGCGGTTTTGCCTACGGTTGCCGACAGCGAGGGCAGGATTCACACCGATTTTAAGCAGGCTCTGACAGCAACAGGCAGACTGTCAAGTGCAGAGCCAAACCTTCAGAATATTCCAATTCGAACCCGTATGGGCAGACAGATGCGCAAGTATTTTATCGCAAGGGAGGGCTACTCGCTTGTAGACGCCGACTACTCACAGATAGAGCTTCGCCTGTTAGCCCACATCTCTGACGACTACACCATGCGCGATTCCTTTATTTCGGGTGTGGATATTCATACCCGAACCGCGTCTGCCGTATTCGGCATACCCGAGGATCAGGTAACCGACGAGATGCGTAAGCGCGCCAAGGCAGTCAACTTCGGCATTGTGTACGGTATCGGCGGCTTCTCTCTTGCCAAGGATATCGGCACAAGCGTTGCCGAGGCCTCGCAGTACATCAAAAATTACAAGATGAACTACCCCGACATCGACCGTTACCTTGAACAGGTTGTCAGCGATGCCGAGCGCGACGGATATACCACCACCGCCTTTGGCAGACGTAGATACATTCCCGAGCTCCACTCGCAGAACGGCAACATCCGTGCATTCGGCAAGCGCGTGGCAATGAACGCTCCAATTCAGGGCACAGCGGCAGATATAATGAAGATTGCAATGCTTCGCGTTGACGAGGCGCTGAAGCGCGAGGGACTTGACGCAAAAATCGTTATGCAGGTACACGACGAGCTTGTAATCGAGGTTTGCGACGACGAGATAGAGCGCTGTATGGCGGTCGTAAAGGAAGAAATGGAATCGGCAGTTAAGCTCTCCGTTCCCCTTACCGTTGACGTGACCGTCGGCAAGAACTGGCTCGAGCAGAATTAAAAAAATATAAGGACAGATGCCACAGGCTTCTGTCCTTTTTTTAAAACAATCAATAAACGATCAGCTTCTTAACACCCGAAAGGCTGCCGTCCGGGTTGTCTGAAGAAAATACCGACTGAGTGATATTGTTATCCTCGGCAAGCTTTAGAGTTGAGGTGCGGAAGCGCTTTGCAACCTCAAAAAGAGTATCACCCGGCGCAGGATAATAGACGGTAATTTTAGCAGTTGAGGAGTCCTTGTCATCACACTCAACGCGGCTCATACCGGAAAGCACCGTCTGTCCCTCCTCTGCCAAAACCACAGCACATCCCTCAAAGGAGCAGGTGGCATAAAGCTTATCCGAGTCAAGAGTTGCAGAGGTATTTTGTGTGTGAAGCTCCACCTCAACCTGTGTTTTATCATTGTTTTGACAATTACAGTTTACATTTAGGCTAAAAGGTGAAGAAAATTTAAGACTTGTATAGGAAATTTTGTCACCGATCATTTCAGAGGCAACACCGCTGTATCTCACCTCACCGCTGACGGTGACCACTCCCTCTCCCTTTTCAATCTGCTCAATCTTCGGGGTTGAAGTAAGGAACACGACCTCTCGCATTCCCTCCGACTCAAAGTCCGCACGATCTATCTCAGCAGTATGGCTCGCCCTGATAGAGGCGGTTGATATAAGACTTGTATAGTCGAAGTTTTCGTAGGAATTATCGGTTGATGCCTCTTTAAGGTAGCCGTCGAGAACAAGCTCAACACTCTGATTTCCCTCTCCTATGGCGCACATCTCTACAATTCCCGACAGAACGACCTCACAGCCGTTTTCGTCTGCATTTACGCTTGATTTCAGCGAGGTTACCGACATTTCCGGAATAAGGTGCATATCTGCCTTTAGCCCTTCAAAATCAACCTTTTCCTCAAAATTAACCGTTTTCTCCACACCGTAGGCAGGCTCGTCGCCGTTCTTTAGAGCCACGCACATACGAAGCTTGCCCTTGACGTTACATATATCATCCATAGGCTGAAGCTCCTCAACCATAGGCTCTATTGAGCTATATACCACCTGTACCTCATCGGCAATCGCACCGTCAAGCCTTGCCACGGCCTCGGCATATTCCCTCTCTATCACCGAGGACGTCTTGCTTACGCGAACGTTTACACTACCCATCTTAATTTCGGGCTCGGAGCTTAGCTCAAATGCATCGCCCGAGAGGCTAAGGCTGCTTTTTTCGGACAGTCTTACACTGCCTACAAGAGATGCCTTGGCATTTATCTTACGGGGTCCAACAAGCCTTACGGCAAAGTTAGATACGCGAGTGTCGGCAATAGAATCGTTGTAATTCTCGCCCGAGCATTTCACCGAGTAATCATAATCAGAGGTAAACTCCACAGAGGAAAGCCCACCGTCAGCATCAAGATATACCACGTTATAAACCACTATACCCGAGAACTCGACCTCATCACCGCCTGCAAATCTGCCCGACGGACGCAGCGACGCCTCGCTGAAAAGTATCTTTCTCACGTCGCCGAGATAATCCGGCAGAACGTAATCGGTACTGCTCTCTGTATATACGTCAGCGCATCTTACACTTTTAAGATAGTCAACGTTAGTCTTTATTTCCATAAAAAATCCCCACTTTCGTTTTTTCTTCATTAGAAGATATGCGAAGGTGGGGTGAAAAATGCAGAATGCAGAATGCAAAATGCAAAATTATACTTTACACAACCAATCTGATTACCATCATTATCATTTGATAACCGCAATATGCTGCTCCTATAGCACCAATTAACATAATTATTCTCGAAATTATTCTTTCGCCAAATGCCATTAACAGCGCGCCCAACGCACAAACCGCAAAAGAGAGGTTGGTAAGGTCCTTTGTTAAAAAGAAACATACAAGCCCCATTATAAGAAGCAATAACGACGAAATTATAGCATTAGATTTATTCATAAAAGTCTCCTTTAATATATTTGTAATACACCTGCTATCCATCTAAGTGCAAATAGAATAAATGCTATAATAAAAAATATCCTTGAGATAAACTTTTCGCCAAAATTATCTAAAATGGCAAATACGAAAAACGGGATGCTGATGAGAATTGTGTAATCACGAGTATGTATAAAGCAAGCCATAAAGAGGACAAAGAAAATAAGAATAACAACAAAATTCAAGGTCTTATTCATATTGATCTCCTTTAGAAGATTTATACAGTTTTATTTATATGGAACTCCGTTACTTGGCACAAGATGAAGCGCAAGTAAATAAAGTGCTACAATGGCAAGATAAGCAAGTAACATAATGATGAAATTCTTGGGTCCGATTGCCGTCACCATAGAACCGATTATTAATAGGCTTGCCAAGGTGTAGCAAATCATATTCACTATCGACAGGTCAACAATATAAGCGATTCCTCCAAGCAAAAGCCCTCCGAGTAGCAGCAAAAAAGCTATTCTTAATTTCATATCTTACTCCTTTCCCATCGGCTACATCAACTTACCTACTGCAAGTGGGAGCAGTCGATGCTTTCAGTCAGATTTTACATTTCAACATCTGAAAGCGGCTATTTTGAGTTCAGGTCGTTGAATGCGACCCGAAGCTGTAGTTACCTACTGCGAGTGGGAGCAGTCGACGGCATCAACCAAAATAGATCTTTCAGAATTAGAGTTCCATGGACTCCATTAACCTCTTATTGAATTCCTCAGCTGTATTATAACCCATCTTCTTCTGACGGTTATTCATAGCGGCAACCTCGATTACTACAGACAGGTTACGACCGGGAGATACGGGGAGAACGATGGAAGGAACGTTGATACCGAGAATGTCGGTTTTCTGCTCATCGAGGCCGAGGCGGTCGTACATCTTGTTCTCCTGCCAGGGCTCAAGGTTGATGATAAGGTCAATCTTTTCGCTCTCCTTAACCGCACCCATACCAAACAGACGTCGAACGTCAACGATACCGATACCGCGAAGCTCAACGTAGTGGCGAATGATCTCAGGTGCTCTACCGATAAGGGTAGTAGCCGAAATGCGCTTGATCTCAACGGCATCGTCAGCGATAAGACGGTGACCACGCTTCAAAAGCTCGATTGCAGTCTCGCTCTTACCTACACCCGAATCACCGAGGAGCAAAATACCCTCGCCGTATACCTCGACAAGAACACCGTGACGAGTGATACGGGGACCGAGCTCGATATTAAGAAAGGCAATAAGTGCCGCCATGAAGTCTGACGTAGACTTCGAGGTGCGAAGCAGAGGAACGCGGTACTTCTCTGCCAGCTTAACTACCTCGGGCTCAACAGGCAGCGAGCTCGTGTATATAACGCCGGCAGGGGTTGTCTTGAAGAAATCATCAAGCTTTGCCATTCTCTCCTTTTTGGTCATCTTGGAGAGGTACATATTCTCTACCTTGCCTATGATCTGAAGACGCGCCTGCTCATAGTAGTCGTAGAATCCGATGATCTGAAGACCGGGACGGTTTACGCGGCTACAGGTTATATCAATATTTTCTGCCTGATCGGGAAGCTTAAGCACCTCAAGATCAAACTCGTCAATTACCTTTGACAGCTTTACAGAATAAATTTCTTCCATTCTTAAATCCTCCGTGGGACATTATTTTCTAAGATTATATTATCACAAAACGGTAACAAATGCAATAGCTTTGTTAAAAAAGAATACATATGTTAAACAAGCTCTTGCTTTATTATAGATAATCTGCTAAAATAATATAAAACAACTATTTGAGGGTGTCATGAACAAGAAGGAATTTATCGCTCATTATGAAATAAAGGACGCAAAGCCGATAGACCCATCGAAAAAGGCTCTGCCTGCGGCAGGATTTTCCTCTGCTATAGCGGAATTTATGGAAAACAGATTCCCCGGAGCAGCCCGTGTAGAGTGCGACACTATCGCATCAACACCAATACTTGTATGCGCAGAATACGCCGCGTTTTTCTTTAAGACGCTACTCACCGATATTTACGGCAGAGCCTTTTTGACCATAAGGATCACCTCCGACTCAAAGGGAGTCGGTATACTTATCGAGGCAGACGAGCTTTCTCTGTGCGACAGCGAGATGCGCGATCTGATAAGATTGGCAAGAAACGCAGGATTTACTATCCTTCCCGAGAACAACACAATACGACTCACGGTAGAGTTTTCTCCTATCGCAATTCACCGTGTTTATACCGTTTCTATTATGGACGGCAAACGCATTATGCTTGGCAAAATGATTGAGATCTTCTGCCACGGCGAGCCGCTTGACCCGGATCAGACCAAATCACATCCTGTTTACGATCCAATAAAAAGGCATAGAAGATCAAAAAAATAAATAGCAAAAGGCGGCATCCTACCTGATATGGCTTTGGATGTCGCCTTTATATTACGCAGCCTTTTGTTGCTCGGTGAGGCTTGAAAATTTGAGCATATTTTCGATAAAAATGCCGTAGCCCTCGGTCGGGTCTGCAACGAGAACGTGGGTCACAGCACCGATCAGCCTGCCGTTTTGGATTATGGGAGAGCCTGACATACCGCGAACGATACCGCCTGTAAGCGCCTTAAGCGTTTCGTCGGTAACACGGATGCGGAATGACTTTGAACCATCGGAATCGCGGTCAATGTCGTAGATTTCAATCTTGTATTCGGCGGTTTTGCCATTTTTCAGAGTGGAGATAATAGTCGCCTCGCCCTCGGTCACCTGATCACGCCTGCCAACCGAAATGGTCTGTGCAGAAGATGGAATATCGGTCAGAATGCCAAAAACACCGCACTCGCAATTAACCGTGATGTCACCGAGATCCTTGTCGGTCAAAACACCGCACAACTCACCGGGTTTTCCGCTTTCGCCCTTATGAATTCCACCGAGAATCACACCACACACCTCACCCGTCGCCATGGAGATCACCTCACCGCTATCACTGTCGCAGATTCCGTGTCCAAGACCGCCAAACACCCCGGTTTTAGGGTCAATAAAGGTCACCGTACCAAGTCCTGCCGCACCGTCACGAAGGGTCAGACCGAGCCGATAGCTGCCATTTTCCACACTTGGACGAATTTCAAGGGCGATCTCGCTGCCCTGATGCAGGGCGCGTATAGTAAGGCTATTTCCTGCCGAATTTTCCACGATACGCTTAACGTCGGATGCGCTTCTGACCTCTTTTCCGTCAATAGAAAGGATAATATCCCCCGCCTTCAATGCAGGAATAGATCTTGACTCGGATACGGTAACGTACTTTTGACGAATCTTTACTCCAAAAATTCCACCGCCTGCAAGAAGGCTTATCTCCTCATTATCCTTTTTATCTTCACCAAAGAATAGCTCCCAGAATCTCGAGCCCACCTCAACTCCGTCGGCAAGAGTAGGCGCACATTCGTCGGGCATCCCCTCGGTTATACTTAGGTCACAGCGGTCGGTCTCATTACTTGTGGCAGACACCGCACACGGCGCAAGAAATGTATATATAATCAAAATGAAGCAAAACGCCTTCATCATCTTTTTGTTTTTCATCACTTTTCCCTCTTAAAGCTCTTGATTTGCTATGTATTACTTTGCGCCAAAACAAGCTTAAATATGTCTAACAAAAAGAGGAAAAATGCGTTTTTTATTATAATAAAGTAAATATTTATTTACAAAAGGGGCTGTCACATTTGGTAAGACCGAAAAAGACCAAAAATAATAAAAATCGTCACAAATACAAAAGAAATCGTAAATGAGACAATATAAGGTTGAAATCATACTGATTTCTTAAATTTTAATGGTCTTTTTCTACCGCCGTTTCCTTCCTCTCGACGTATATAAATACGTAGCGAAGCGGCACGAGAGTGCAATAAAACTGTTAAAAACAGTTTTCCCTCGAGTGTGACCGAGCAGGGGTGAGACCTTCGGGGCGGAAAACGACGCTTCTCTTACTGCGGTTCGGTCACCTCACGGCTCTGGCGTTATTAACGCCATTCACTACCGTTCGGCCGCT
>JBGVRO010000037.1:0-24301 GCA_045128515.1 Eubacteriales bacterium
AACGTATGTATTGACTTTTCATACAAACGTATGATACAATGGTGTATAAAACTAAAAAAAGAGGTGGATTTTATGCAATATAATCTTGATAACCTATGGGAAATGCTGGAAAGCTTCAATATAAATGCAAGCAAAAGCGAAAAACCGTTTTTACTCATTGAAGTAAAGAAAAAAAGTGCCTTATTTAGCACGTTAAGTGAAGATCAAGTACAGTCGTTTTTAGACTACGAGGAATCTCTTTCACAACTTATAGAAGCAGAACGCAAGGAAGCATTTATCAAAGGAATAAAATTTGCTACGCAATTTTTATTTGAGGCGAGCAAGGAGTAGTTCTTCGCCGTTCTCGAAGTAGGTGCATATTTGACGAATGTTAATTTGTCACAAAAGCAGTCTCTGTTTTTTGTATAACCTACACGAAAATAAACATTTGTATGAAATACTATTGTTTTAATTTATCTTATATGTTATAATCTTCCATGGCGTGAACAAAAATAAAATACAGAAAGGAAAAAAATTTTATGAGAAACACACGCAAAATTTTAGTCGCTCTCTTGGTTCTTATGACTATTCTTATGAGCCTTGCAGTAGTGGCAATTCCCGCAAGTGCGGCAGCTCAGCCCGAGAAGCTATATCTCACTCCCAGCGCAAACTGGAAGCAGAGTAATGCTCGTTTCGCTGCATATTTCTTCGGAAATGGCGATAAGTGGGTTAGCATGACTGACGCTAACAAAGACGGCGTTTATGAGGTTGATGTTCCTACCGACAAGGTATATCCCAGCGTTATCTTCTGCAGAATGAACCCCTCTGCAACCGCTAACAACTGGAACAACAAATGGAACCAGACCAGTGACCTTACAATTCCTACCTCCGGTGCAAACCATTACACCGTTAAGGAAGGTACATGGGATAAAGGTGGCGGAACATGGAGCACCTTCGGTTCTACATGTGCACACGCAAACCTTGGTCCTGCGGCAACCTGTACAACCGCTCAGAAGTGCCTTGATTGTGGCGATCCCGTAGTTTCCGAACTCGGTCACAGCTACAATACCGATCACCTTTGCACAAGATGTAACGAACAGGCAACATTCACAGTTGCAGGTTCAGGTGCACATATGAATGGTGAATGGGCTCCTGCAAACGCAGCAAACGATATGACATATGCTGACGGTGTTTACACAAAGGTTTACACAAACGTTGCAGCAGGCTCTTATCTTCTTAAGGTTGCTCGTGACCACGACTGGGGCACAGCATATCCTTCTGCTGATAAGGCATACACAGTAGCAACAGCTGGTAGCACAGTAACAGTTACTCTTAAGGGTGAAACAGTTACAATTACAGTTGAAGCTCCTCATACACACTCCTTCTCTGATGCTACATGTACAGAGGCTTCTAAGTGTGAATGTGGTGAAACAGAGGGCGAAGCTCTTGGACATGACTTCGTTGATGGTGCTTGTTCAAGATGTGACGCGTTTGAAGAAGGCTGGACAGTAGTTGATTCTTTGGAATCTCTCAATGCAGCTCTCGTAAACGGTGGCAACATCGTTCTTAATGCTGATATTACTTCTTCCGAAATTATCGTTGTTGGTGTTCCCGCGGTTATTAACGGTAACGGTCATACTCTTACTTACACAGGTGCCAATAGAGCAATTGATGTTCCTAACACAGTAGTTGACGTTGATCTTACAATTAAGAATTTGACAGTTAATACAACTGCTTCTTTCTGCGAACGCGGTATTAACTATAACACAAACGGTGTACTTACTCTTGAAAAGGTAACAGTTGCAGGTACAAATATCAACTATGCAATTAACCTTCCCGGAAGCTCTGATAATGCGACCATAGTAATTACAGATTCTGATATTACAGGTAATATCGCGCTCAACGTTTGGGGCAAAAAGGTTGCTGTAACAGCAAACAACTCTAACTTCACATCTCCTTACAAATCAGATGTTGAGGTTTGTTCTGTAATTCAATTCAATAATGACGGAACAAACGCTGCTCACGGTTCAAGCTTGACAGTAAATGGCGGTTCAATCATTTCTGTTGCTGAAACAGTTGCATTGAGTGTTTCATCTCATGATACAGCAATCTCCATCAGCAATGAAACTACAGTTCAGGGTAAGCAGGAAACATCCCCAATTGCTGTTGTTTATGAAGGTCAGACTCAGTTCTACACATCTTCTACTCTTCAGCATGCTCTCGACCTTGCAGCTAAAGATTCCAGAGCTAAAGTTCTTCTCCTTGGTGATGTTGTACTTGATGCTCCTGTAGTTGTTACAGGTACAGTAGTACTCGACCTTAACGGTTTCACACTTTCTTACGAAAGCGACGTTATGGGCGAAGCTATGATTACAAACAAGGGTGAACTTACAATCAACGACAGCGTTGGTACCGGTGTTATCAATTATAACTATATCGGTGCTAATGATGCTTCTTACGGTAAGGGTAACTACACCATCTCCAACGGTGGTACACTTACAGTAAACGGCGGTAAGATTACAATTGCAAATCTTAGACAGCACGCAAAATATCCCATTGATAACAACAGTACAACAGGTGATGCAATACTTGTTATCAACGGCGGTCACCTCTATAACTATAATACAGCCGCTATTCGTATGTTCTGCAACAGCACAACAAACAAGAATAGTGTAACAATTAATGGCGGTCTTATTGAAGGTTACTCCGCAATCTGGATGCAGAACCCCGGCAAGAACACAGTTCACGGTGCTTTGACAATCACAGGCGGTGAAATCAGAACAACAGCTGCTGCATACGTTAACGGAACATCCGAGCTTAAGGATGTTGCTTCTAAGCTTTACTGCACAATCGATGGCGAGGGTGGTGCTTGGGCAGAAGATTCCCTTGTATCCCTTACCGGTGGTACATTTAACGAAAACGTATATCTTGTTGAAAATGCTCCCGCTAACGTAACCGTTGGTGAAGGCGCAACCTTCAACGGTAACGTTGAATACGGCACTCCTCACGAGCACGTTTGGTCCGATGCTACTTGTACCGATCCTCAGAAGTGCGAATGCGGTGAGACTCAGGGCGAGGCTCTTGGTCATACTCCCGGTGCTGCAGCAAACTGTACAACTGCACAGACCTGTACCGTTTGTGGCGCAGAGCTTGTAGCAAAGCTTGGTCACGTTGACGCAAATCTTGACATCGAGTGTGACAGAGAAGGATGCACATCAAAGGTTGCTCCTCCTGCAGATTCCGTACTTTCTACCTTTACAGCCAACTGCCTTGGTTCGAAGGTTTCTACATCTAATAAGTACTACGTTGTTGGTACAATCGTACAAGTTCTTGACCAGAAGAACGGCATATTCCTCGTTGACGATGGTACAGGCGAGACCTTCTACTTCAGACTTCCTAAGAACGCAGATGGCGTTGCTCACTCCTCTTGGGAGATCAAGCTTACCGCAGGTGACAAGGTACAGCTTTACGGCGCTATCAATAAGTATAGCACTTCTTCCGCTCCCAACGGTCAGTACTGGCCTGCGATGCAGGGTCCTGTTGTAACACTTCTTGAACAGCACGATCACGTTGCTCCCGAAAACGCAGCTTGCACAAAGGATAGATACTGCGCTTGCGGTCAGCTCGTAGCTGAAGCCCCCGGTCACATTGATGCTGACAATAACGGTCTTTGCGATAACTGTCCTTGGGATATGAACCTCGTTGAGGTTTACATCGCAATCGGTACCGATCCTAAGTACAATGGCGTTCGTGTTGACGACGAGGCAGGAAAGGCACTTTCCTGGACTTGGAGCAACGGCGGCTTCGATGCGATCATTTCCAAGGGTACATCCACTGTTACTCTTTACACAACTGCAAAGGATTACATGCAGCTTAAGAAGCAGAACCTGTTGACAATAGTTAATACCGAGGACGTAACTGTTAAGTACATTACCATCAGCGTAACTAATGCTACATATCTTACTCACCTCCAGACAGCTCTTAAGGACCAGTGTGAATTCACCGCTGATGAGACCAACCTCACTGTTACCATCCAGCTCAATTCTACCGATGACATCGTACTCGAGAACAAGTCAACCTCCACTATTTACGTTAACGGTGTAACCATCGTTTACGCTAAGAAGGGTGCTCACGTTCACGAGTTCGTTGGCACTGTAACCACTCCTCCTACATGTAGCACAGAGGGTGTTAAGACCTTCACATGTGAGTGCGGTCAGGGCACTTACACCGAGGCTATTGAGACTATCGCACATACATTCGTAGATAACGCATGTACTGTTTGCTCGGCTCAATACGTAGCTCCTGAAACCAACTGGACTCTTACCACTGAACTTAAGAACGGAGATCTCGTTCTTATCGGTAACCCCGCTTACGGAAAGCTTCTTTCCGCTGAAAAGGTTACCGCAGACTCATTCTACAATAAGGGTGTTAACTATTCTGCAGATAATTTCGCAAACGTAACCGATGCTGAAATATTTGTTGTTACAGTTAATAGTGACGGCACATACACCTTCACATCTCTTACCGGCAAGGTTATTGCTCTTGCAGATGAATACTCTTCTCTTAATGAGAGTGGTGCAAACAAGTACTGGACTCTTACAGACAAGGGCAACGGCACATTCCTTATCAAGAACACCAAGCGTGGTTCTTACATTGAATGGTACTCTTCAAAGGGTAACTGGAGTACATATTCTGCAGGTAATACTACTGAGTACTACCTTTCCTTCTACACCAAGGTAGAGATCAATCACATTCACAACCATATCAGCTCTGTTGTTGCTCCCACATGTACCGAGGCAGGTAAGACTGTTTACACATGTGCTTGTGGCGATACATATGAAGTAGCCGGTGATGCAGCTCTCGGTCACGATCTCGTTGACGTTGAGGCTTCTGCTCCCACATGTACAGAAGAAGGATACACAGCACACAAGGATTGCTCCAGATGTGAATACGTTGAGGGCAAGGAAACTGTTGACGCTCTCGGTCACGATATGATTACCGACACTGCAGTTGCTCCTACATGTACTGCTACCGGTCTTACCGAAGGATCTCACTGTTCCAGATGTGACCACAAGGTTGCTCAGGAAGAAGTTCCTGCTCTCGGTCATACCGCAGGTGCAGAGGCAACCTGTGAGGCGGCTCAGACATGTACAGTATGTAACGCTGAGCTTGTAGCAGCTCTCGGTCACGATATGATGACACACACCGAGACTCTTCCCACTTGTACCGAAACAGGTCTTACCGCAGGCGAGGAGTGCTCCAGATGCGATCACAAGACCGGTCTTGAGGAAATTCCCGCTCTCGGTCACGACTATGCTGAGGGTCAGTGTACTCGTTGTGGCGAAAAGGATCCCGATTACAAGCCTGAGGATAAGCCTGAGGAAAAGCCCGAGGATAAGCCTGAGGATAAGCCCGAGGACGAAACTCCCGACGAGGAGCCTACTCCCGACGTTGAGCTTTCTATCTTCGATAAGATCATGAAGACCATCAACGAGCTTATTGCTAAGCTTACTGCTTGGTTCAAAAATCTTTTTGCAGGTCTTAAGAAGTAATTTAAGCCTCTGACTTTAGCAAATTAAATACATTTGCCCTTGCGTCATTTTGGCGCAAGGGCTTTTTATTTTATCATTGACAAAGCATTTTAATTGTGATAAAATAGGTTAAAATATTAAGTGAAACAACCATTGAGGTGAAAATATGAGCAAAAAGAATTTAAGAATCGAAACCAAGTGCGTGCAGGGTGGCTACACTCCCGGAAACGGCGAGCCAAGACAAATTCCCATCGTGCAGAGCACTACCTTTAAATATTCCACCAGCGAGGATATGGGCAAGCTCTTTGACCTTGAGGCATCGGGCTACTTCTACTCCCGTCTGCAGAATCCCACATGCGACACCGTTGCCGCAAGAATCTGCGCCCTTGAGGGTGGCTCGGCTGCAATGCTGACATCTTCGGGTCAAGCGGCAAACTTCTTCGCGGTATTCAACATCGCGTCATGCGGCGACCACGTGGTTTCCTCGTCTGCAATTTACGGTGGAAGCTACAATCTCTTTGCCGTTACGATGAAGCGCATGGGCATTGACTTTACCTTCGTTGCACCAAACTGCACCGAGGAGGAGCTTCAGGCGGCTATCCGTCCCAATACCAAGGCTGTGTTTGGTGAGACCATCGCCAACCCTGCCCTCTGCGTTCTTGACATCGAGCTGTATGCAAGGGTTGCCCACAGAAACGGTATTCCTCTCATTATCGACAACACCTTTGCTACACCTATCAACTGCCGTCCCTTCGAGTGGGGCGCTGACATCGTTACCCATTCCACAACCAAGTATATGGACGGTCACGGCTCTGCCGTTGGCGGATGTATCGTTGACTCGGGTAAATTCGACTGGCGCGCATCGGGTAAGTTCCCCGGTCTTTGCACGCCCGACGACAGCTATCACGGTGTAACCTACGTTGACAAATTTGGCCTTGAGGGCGCGTACATTACCAAGGCAACGGCGCAGCTTATGCGTGACTTTGGTTGCACACAGTCACCCCAGTCGGCATTTATTCTCGGACTTGGTCTTGAAAGTCTGCACGTTCGTATGCAGCGCCACTGCGAGAATGCCCTTAAGGTAGCGACCTTCCTTAAAAATCACCCTAACGTTACATGGGTAAAATACCCGAACCTTGAGGGTGACGAATACTATGACCTTGCTATGAAATATATGCCGAATGGCTCCTGCGGAGTTGTAAGCTTCGGTATTAAGGGCGGCAGACCTGCGGCCGAGAAGTTTATGAAGAATATGACCCTCGGCGCAATCGAAACCCACGTTGCCGACGCGCGTACCTGCTGTCTTCACCCTGCAAGCGCCACCCACAGACAGATGAACGACGACGAGCTTCGTGCGGCAGGTGTCAGCCCCGACCTTATCCGCTACTCCTGCGGAATCGAGTCTGCAGAGGATCTTATCGAGGATCTTGCCCAGGCTCTTGCATCTATCGACTAATACTTTTTACGAGGACAAAAATGCCAATTAGAATACCAAACGAGCTTCCTGCAGTAAAAACGCTTGAGAACGAAAACATATTCGTTATGACAGAAAAGCGCGCGATAAAGCAGGATATTCGACCCTTAAAAATACTGATTTTAAACTTAATGCCAACTAAAGTTGACACAGAGACACAATTATCGAGACTTCTCGGCAACACTCCCCTGCAGGTTGAGATCGAACTTATGCACACCAAAACCCACAGAGCGAAGAACGTAGCCGAGGAGCATCTGCTCGCCTTCTACAAGGAGTTTGATGACGTAAAGGACAGCTTCTACGACGGTATGATCATCACAGGCGCACCCGTTGAGAAGATGGAATTCGAGGACGTGGACTACTGGCCTGAGCTGTGCGAGATCATGGAATGGTCTAAATCCCACGTTCAGTCCACCCTTCACATCTGTTGGGGCGCGCAGGCAGGTCTGTACTATCACTTCGGCATTAAGAAATATATGATGGACGAAAAGCTGTCGGGCGTTTACGCGCACAAGCTGGATCACAAGAAATCCATTCTTTTCCGTGGCTTTGACGATATGTTCTACGTTCCTCATTCCCGATATACTACCGTAAAGCGAGAGGATATCGAGGCTGTAAAGGGATTGAAGATACTTGCCTCCTCCGACAAGGCGGGAGTTTACGCCGTAAAAACCAAGCGCGGCAGACAGGTGTTTATTACCGGTCACTCGGAATACGACCCCGACACGCTGAAAAAGGAATATACGCGCGACAAGGCGGCAGGTCTTAACCCGAAGATTCCCGAGAATTACTTCCCCGGCGACGACGATACCAAGGCCCCTGTCAGCACCTGGCGCGGTCATGCAACACTTCTCTTCACCAACTGGCTGAATTACTTCGTATATCAGACCACACCGTACGATATTATGAAGATCAAGGAAATTAAATAAAAGGTCATATTTTAGGAGAACGAAAAGGCAAGTTTATTATCAAAAAGACAGTAATGCAAAAATCCCTTCGGATTTCCTCATTTTTCTTATAACTTTTTCTACCGTCGTTTACCGAACTCTCGCTGTATGTCCATACAGCTTTGGTCGCAAACGACACTTCTCTTACTGCGGTTCGGTCACCTCACGGCTCTGGCGTTATTAACGCCATTCACTACCGTTCGGCCGCTTCGCTACCTCAAATCTGCCTCTTATATTGCAAATATGCGCAAAAAAGGACGGAAATTTCCGTCCTTTTCTTTTTCTTAAATATCAACCTTTTCTACTATACATGAGAGATAGGTTGTAATATAAACATATCCGTCTACCAAGGCTGCTCGGGTTATGCCTGTATCACCGGGACCCGACAATGGAATCTTTTCTACAACCTCAAGCTTACCCTCATTAAGCTGCACAATAAGATAAACCATCTCGAAGGTTTTTGTCTCGCTGTCATACAAGTCATACACAGTAAAACCGAACAGATTATGCTCGCGGTTGATAAGATATTCCTTGTACTCCGTTGAATAAGAGCCAACAAACAACATCTTGTCTACAGATACAACACCATTTCCGTCCTTCTTATAAACCTCAAGCTTGGAATAAGCAAAGCTCTCTTTTCCGATTCCGAGCAAATATCCCTCTCCAAGATCAATAAGCGAGGTTGAAAATCCTTCAATAAAACCGGTATCAGTATAGGTAATATTGCCGTAATCCGAAAGGTCGAAGAAATAAACCGGGTCGGTGAAGTACCGTATAACCGCGGTGCAAACGTAAAGCTTATCTCCCTCAAATCTGGCAGAAGCAACGTCCTCGCCCCAAGGAGCAAAATTTTCAACAGATGTCTTCATACTGTAATCCGAAAGATCTATAACGTAAAGACTTGCGTTTCTCTTTCTGTTAGCGGTACGCCACCAGTATGAAGAAAAATATCTATATTTCTGCAGATCTCCACTGAGGGTAGATGCAACCACTCTTAAATGCCCGTCCTTTTCATCAAGACTGTACTGATCGTTAATGTTTCCTTTAACGGTGACAGTGCCCTTAATTTCGAAGCCTGTATTTGAATATCCAATGACCGAGATGTCGCTGAGATTTTCAAAGGAGCCGCTTTCTTCATCAAAATATGTGGTGACAGTATATTCTCTGGTCAAGAAGATATTATTCTCCGAGATATATTTCGCATCAGTGTAACCGATAAGGGCAGCTGAATCTATAATATCAAGTCCCTTTTCATTAACCATCAGCACCGTGGTGTAGGACAAACTGTAAGAATTGACTATCTCACAGGGTACAACGAATCTGTCGGGGTTAATAAAATGGATTTCATCTCCACGCTTTACAGAGGGGATAAAGGTCGCATAGTCAGACGTATCAATAGCAACCTTAGAGTAGAACTGATTTGTAAACAGTAAAAGCTTGCCGTCTACCATTCTTGTAGTAAATGCGTTTCCGTCAATAGAGAAGCTTGCCGCCTCTCGGATATTCCTTACGTCACTGATGTCAAGAGAGCTGACACCGATTCTATCATTTCCGTTGGCATCGCTGTAATTGACAATCAGAGTTATCAGGCTACAATCCTTAGACAAATGCATTTCCCACCCGTATGAAGCAATTTTGCCACCAAAATCGGGAATTTTGTATTCGGAAATAAGGGCAGAATTTTCCTTATCAACAGAAAAGACCTTGATGACATAAGTTCTGTTTCTCTGATATCCGGTATCGGTTCCCTCATAGGCTATGCGGAAGATGTATTTATCAGTCATCTTCATCAAATCACCTTCGACAACTCCGTCAACCTGATTATCGGTGTTCTCGATATATTCACCGTTCGATCCCGAGCTGCCTGTACCGATACCACCTTCAGCAGATTCGTCGTCCACACTGCCGTCACCTACAAATAAGTCATTGCCAATATGATTTTTAAACCTATCGACCGCGGCGATAATTTCCGAATAATCAGATCTATCATCTCCAAAGGGATGATTGTTAATAGGCGGTTGTATATCACCGACACCGTTGCCACCGATAATTTCATCACCGCTATCACCAATGATTCCGCCACCGTTACCTCCCTGCTCCAACATACCGCTGAGCAGTACCCACAGCGAGATGCCGACCACAAGCACAAGGCTTGCCGCCACGGTCAGGATTTGCGGAGTTTTATTTTCTCTCTTTCTCGGCTTTGCCTGATCTAAATACTTATCATCTATATTGCCGAGAGATATAAGAAGCTTTTTCTCTTGCTTTTTCATATAGATATACCTCTTTCGTCAAGATGTTTTTTAAGGGCAATTCTCATTCTGGAAAGGCATGATTTTACAGTACCAACGCTGATCTGCATATCGGCGGCAATATCGCTAAGCGACATCATATAGAAATATCTCTTAAGGAAGATGAGCCTCTTGGTAAGATCGAGTCCACCGACAAAGTCCTCAAGAGCATCCTTAAGCTCTATTTCATCAACGGGATCCGTATGGATATCGGGAATAACCTCCGACAGCTCGTCAAAAATAAGCTCCATCTCTCTGTGGCGCTTGTTATAGCGATAGCGCGTAATGGCAAGATTGCGCACGATCCTGCACAAATATGCCGAGAATGAAAGCGGTCTTGTGGGAGGAATAGAATTCCACGCCTTAAGATAGGTGTCGCTCTCACACTCCTCGCTGTCGTGGCGATTTCCGAGAATACCGTAGGAAATTCGCTGAATAAGACCACCGTACTTTTCCTTCGTTTCCTTTATGGCGCGCTCATCACGGGCGAAATACAGCTCAATTATTCTGTTGTCCTCCATAGAAGTCACCTCATTTCAAGGATAAATTAAGCCTTTCGAATAAAAAATGTCCTCTGAACGTCGACGTTCACCATATATGACGATAGAAATCATCAAAAGGTTGCAATAAAAGGATGTTTTTTGTAATTTTATCATATTTTTTCAAAAATTGCAAGAAAACCTGCTACATCACTAAAGCATAACCAAACGAAAAAGGCAGTGGCGCAAAAAGTGCCTCTGCCTTAAATAATATTTCAGGGAGATCGGGGTCAAAAACTTTTGTTTTTCGTTTTTGTTTTTTTCGTTCGTCAGTAAGATCTTTTACTCATCGGTTGACTCTGCGTCTATATTATCGGCAACCGAAGACTTTTTCTTATTTACAACTCGAACAGCGACGACAGCACCGCCAGCAACGGCTAAAGCCCCGGCAACGATAACGACGATCCATATCCATGGCTTGCCACCTTCATCCGTGGGAGCGTCCTCGTCCACAGTGAGCTTTGCTATCGACTCGGTCTTTGTACCGCCACAGTCCTTGCAGGTATAGGTCTTAACACCCTCTGTATCAACGGTGGGCTGTCTGGTAATGACACCGTTATCATATGAGCATTCGCCATGCTCGCTAGCTCCGCAAACACAATGACGAACGTGTATGTTATCGGTGCCGGGTATATCACGCCAGATGCTGAAGTCGTGAGTATGATTTTCATAATCATCAGGCGACATAGGATACTCGGGGGATTCATCGTCCTCGCTGAATTTTCCGTCGGATGCGTGAGCGGTAAGACAAGAAAGGCCAAGCAGCATTATCAGCGTTACTGCAAGGCAAACGATTTTGTTTATCTTTACGTTTTTCATAAAAAACTCCTTTAGCAATTATCATATTTATTTTATCACAAGCTTGTATATAAGTCAATAACCGAATTAAAAAGCCGCCCCGAAGGGCGGCTGTGGGTATTTGCTTAATCAATTTGCTCTACGATAAGCTCCGAGTCGGTTGTGACATAAAGATATCCGTCGATAAATACGGCTCTTACCCTGTCGGGACGAACGTTGTTAAGCATAACGTAGTAAACGTACATACTCTGCTCGTCAAAGCGAATGAGAATATATCTGTCGCTATACTGAACGTACTTGTCATTTTCGTCGTACTCGTAGAAGTACTCTGCCGCAAAACCGAAAAGGTTGCTTTCACGGTTTATAAGATATGCCTTGTAGTCAAGCGAATACTCACCGTTAAACTTATACTCGTGAACCGAAACCACCTTGTCGCCCTGCTCGGCATAGATCTCAACCTTGCTATACTGCCAATTCTCTCTGCCAATTCCGAGTGTCATTCCCTCTCCGTAGTTGATAAGGTGATCGGAATATCCCTCGATAACACCTGTGTCGGCGGAGGTGATGTTCTCATAATCCGACAGGTCGATGAAGTAAACAGGGTCGGTGAAGGTAACAACAACGGCTGTGCAAACGTAAACCTTGTCACCGTCAAATCTGACTGCAGTGGCCTCCTCACCCTCGATCGCAAAGCTTTCAAGTGAGTATGCAACACTGTTGTCCTTAAGGTCAACGATATAGAGGCTTGCATTACGATAGTTGGTCATATTGGTAAAGTTTTCACCACCGGTATACTGAACGGCATCTCTGGTAGAGGTAACTACTCTTAAGTATCCGTCTAGCTCGTCAAAGCTGTACTGATCCTCGGTATGACCCTTCAGAGTGATAACACCCTTCTCGGTGAGTGTACCGTCAGCATAGCCAAGCACCGCAACGTCAGACATATTGCTGCTTGTAATAGTGTTCTCACCCTGAGTCTTGCTTACGTACTCACGACTGACGAAAATATTCTCTGCCGATACGTAAACCTCGTCGGTGAAGTTAAGCAACGCGTTTGCGCCAAGGAGCGAGAGATTGTCGGTGTCAATAAGAGCAACAACGCTGTAATCTGTGCCGTCAACACTGTCAGGATAGATAATATCATCGAACTCGATAGGCTCTTTTCCGTTGCCCGAGTCGATAGTGGGAACAAAGGTCTCGGGGTCGTTATAGTCAACGTTGTTACGGTTAAAGGTGTAGTTTGTTACAAGCAAAAGCTTTCCGTCAACCATACGGCTGGTGTTAAGATCACCGTCAACAGAGATCATTCCCTTAAGCTTCATATTCATAACATCGCTTACGTCAATAGAAATAAGACCTACTTTATAGCACTGAGCATCGTAATCATAAAATTGCTTTAAAACTGTAACCGTATTGCAATCCAAGGAAAGATACATTTCATGACCGTGATTGCCTCTCTCGTTCATAAAGGTAGGAATTTCAAACTCCGAAACAAGCTCCGAGTCTTCCTTTGCTATCGAATATACGCGCAAGAGCGCGCCTGTAAGACGAAAAATGTACTTGTCGGTCATCTTCACAAGGTCGCTTTCAATAACACCGTTCACCTGATTATCGGTAGACTCAATATAAGAGCCGTTAGCGTCAAGCTCCGGTGCGCCTGACATATTATTATCGGCATCCATTCCGGGAGCCATGCCGCCCTTATTCAAAAAGCCGAACAAACCTCCAACCTCTGCCGAAAGCCACTGGAAATTATTCTTGTATATCGGCTGCATGAATGTGAGTCTGTAATCCTCAATTCCCTCAATAAGCGGGAAGTAGGACGAGCCCTCGTATGCGGTAAGGTCGCTTGTCACAGGAGCAAAGGGAATGAAGAGATAGAGTGAGAGTGCTGCGAACAGCACGAGCACCACCGCCGCCTTAATAATTCTTGTTGTACCCATATTTGTCTGTGCCTCCTTTATGTATTTTTCATCTGCCTCGCCTATGGCGAATAATAATCGTTCTTTTTTATTCATATAACTATTCCCCTGTCGGTTAAGAAGTCCTGAAGCTCACCGCGTATTCTATGTAGCGTTACCTTAACACCGCTTTTTGTCATTCCCATCTCACGGGCAATGTCCTTTACGTCGCGCATAAAGAAATACCGCTTCATAAATATCTGCCGCTTTGTCCTGCCCAGTGATGCAAGAAAATCGTTCAGCGCATCCCTCAGCATAATATCCTCGGTAATATCACCGTCGGTGTCGGGTATTATCTCCGAAAGCTCGTCGTAAATCATCTCGACGCCAAGCGGCCTTCTGCGATTTTCGTCACGCAGACGGTTTAAGGCAAGGTTTCTTGATATTTTGCTTAAGAATGCCGAAAAGTAGCTTGGACGTGTGGGTGGAATACTCTCCCACGTGCGAAGATAGGTGTCATTCTCGCACTCCTCCGAGTCGGACTCCGAGAGAAGGATGCCGTAGGCGACCGAATAGATAAGACGACCGTAGCTTGCCTTTGTTTCCTCAATAGCGCGCTCGTCCCTATCAAAATATAGCTCTATTATTTTGTTGTCATCCATAAAGCTACCTCGCAGTGTTAACGTTTGGTGAAAAATGCTTCATTGTGCTTCAAAAATGTGTCTTTTGCCGGCTTTCACCATATAAGACACCGAAAAATACTAAAAGGTTACAGGATTTGGAAAAATAATTTAATTTTTTCAAAGGGTCGGCTTTCGCCGACCCTCGTTTTGTTCTGTTTTATTTGTGATTAATTCTGCATTCTGCACCAACTCTTGAAACATAGTCGCATATTCTGCCTCGATACACTCGGCAGCCTCTGCTCCTTGTTTCTGCGCATTCGCTACGACAAAAACAACACTCAGTTGTTTTTGTCTGCTCACTGCATTATGCACTCCGATATTATTTCTCCGGTATAATTAATCCATAACTACCCATTTTACGCTTATATACAACGCAGGTCTCGCCTGTCTCGGAATCTGTAAATGCATAGAATGCGTGGCCGATAAGGTTCATCTGCAGAATTGCTTCCTCGGGAGTCATAGGCTTGAAGGGGAAGGTCTTAACGCGGATCTCAAACTCATCCTCCTCAATATACTCATCGTCATAATAATCGCCAATTTCAATGGCGCTCTTCTTTACCATTTTCTCAACGCGGGTCTTGTTCTTCCGAATCTGTCTTTCAAGGCCCTCTACTGCTCTGTCAAGGGCAGTAATAAAGGTTTCGTTCTCCTCTTCGCAGCGGAAGGTGGTACCGCCGTAGTTAACGGTGATTTCGATGATTTTTACTCCTTTGCGAACCTTACAGGTGACAAACGCCTCGGTATCCTCGCCAAAGAACTTGTCAAATTTAGCAAGCTTCTTTTCAACCGCGTCCTTAAGACTGTCGCGCACGCTCATCTGTTTGCCGTAAATCGTAATCTTCATACTGTTACCACTCTCTTTCGAGAGCGCCCCACGTGGGGCATCCTTTCCTGAGTTCTCGCGGAGCGGAGTATTTCCCCTCCGCATTTTTATTATAGCACATAATTTGTAAAAAATAAACAGTTTTTGAGAAAATTTTCAAATTATTTTTGACACTTGTGTACAAAGTGTAAAAACTGCACTATTTTCCAAAATTATATTGACAGATACAGGAATTTATGATAAAATATCTTTTGGTGGGCAGCGAAAAGTTGCCTTTTTTGTTTTTTTCGACTTACTTACGCCTAATTTCCAGGCTATTTCCCCCCTTGGAAAATAACGATTACCGCTAATCTGTCATCCCGAATCTGTCATCTTTAGACTTGCATATTTTCTTATACAAAAAGCCACCCTCCGGAAAGTGGTGATGTTCTTAGCGGAGAATTTGAAAACACCGCTAAGTGCGAGCATCGCATTTGACTAGTCAAACGCAAATGGGCTAAGCCCAAACCCTTATAACGACAGAAAGAGATAACAAATCAGTTTGTAACCGAAATGTTATCTCTTTTTCTGTTTGTTTAATGAAATCGTTGCGAAGCAACGATGAAATCTTCACTACGTTCAGATGAAATCCAAGGCACGCCTTGGATGAAATCAAATCCGTCTAAATACAACCCTGCGAAGCAGGATTTCATCGCGTACGCGATTTCATCCACCGCAGGTGGATTTCATCCGTCGAAGACGGATTTGACTGCGTGATACTCCGCTTGGAGTATCACGCTAATTCCTTGGGTGGCTTAAATATTTATTTATTCTTCATTAGGTACATATTCAAGAATATCCTCAATTTTGCAACCAAGAACCGAGCAAAGCCTTGCAAGAACATCAGTATCCATCCTCGTAATCTTGTTATTGCAGTAATTGTTTAATTGAGTGCGCTGCATCTCTGCTCTGTGACTCAGTTTATTCTTGCTTATGCCTGCTTTTTTAATCACTTCATCAAGCTTAATAACAATTTTCCCGTATTCATTCATATTTCTTACCCACTTTTAAAATAACTATTGACAAATACATTATAGACAAGTTATAATAAAAAAGTAAGATGTAAGAAGTCTTGTGTAAGTTCTTACACATATAAAGGAGGATAAGATGAAGGAAACGGTTGGTGTTATAAAAGAAATAGACAAGCTTGGAAGGATAGTTATTCCAAAAGAAATGCGAGATCGACACGGCTTGAAAACAAAGGTCGAGGTCGTTCTTACAAAAGAAGGTGTTCTTCTGAGAAATTCGGAATTTGAGTTAATAAGAATCAATGACAAATCTTCTTCCGAATCAAAATAATAAACCAAAGCCACCCTTGGAAATTCCTTGGGTGGCTTTTATAGTGAAGTTTGTGCTTCGCACAAGTGAAGTTTTCGCTATCGCAAAAGTGAAGTTCTCCGAGGGCGAGTGAAGTTGATTTTTGGCAAAATCAGTGATAATGTACACGGGTGTACATTATGTGTCTATCTCACGGTTTTCAAGCGCAGCCAATCCCTCGCGGAAGGCGCGCGCGCCAAGGAGTCTTTCTTCCTCATCTGCGCTCTCAAGCATAGGAAGAAGCTGGCGGTAGAGCTCGCCCTTAACAGACATATCACGCTTAAAGCTCTGGGTGTTGTAGAGGGGCATGGTCTTATCCATAAGCTCGAAGAAATAGAGGTCAAAGGCATCGCTGCCAAGGTTCTTCGGAATAATAAATCTGGGGTCAATATTACCTGTCAGTTCAAGGTGCAAAGCAGTTTCGCCACCGTATTTCTTGTCCGTAATAAGCTTACTGATGCGACCTACAAGCTCGCTTGTAGAATCAACTCCTGTGACGTCAATGCTTTCCCTCTTAAACACGATGCTGCCAAAGGTAAGATTCTTGGCATCCATAGACATCTCGCCGTCCTTGTATCTTACGGTAATAAGCTTTGCGCCGCCGATACCGGGCTCGTCAAATCCTGTAGATTCGATAGCACCTGCATAGCCGCACATAGAGGTGTTAAACTTAATAATATCGCTACCCTCGTGACGGGAGCCGAATGCATAGTAATCTGCGCCGAATTTCTTAAGGTCGGACGTGGAAACAGGGCAACGGGTAGAGCCTACCTCACCATCAAGGTCGGCATAGCCGCATACGATGTTGATAAGCGAGCTGTCACCTACGCGTCTGTCGTAAAGAGGACAGCTGAGCATCTCCTCACCGATAAAGCCCCAGCCGTAAACAACCACCTTATCATCTGCAAAGTCGAATCTCTCAAGCGCGTCGCTTTTGAAAATATAGCAGTTCGAAGGAAGTCTGCCGGTGGAATATATAAGATTGTTCTCGTATGCGTCGTGTCTGCCGGGTGCAATAATGAACTTGGTATCGGGACAGCTGCGGAACTCGCTGATAAGAAGCTCGGCGGTACTGCCGGTAGCACACTCGTTATCAAAAAGGTCACCGCTGATAAGCACGTAGTTTACACCTGCGCCGCGAACGTATTCCATCATCTTGCTGAAGGAACGGCGGAGACCGAGTCTGAGCTCGTCACTTTTCTCGGGGGTAAGACCCATAAAAGGGGTGTCAAGATGAATATCTCCACAGTGTAGGAATTTTAATATGGTAGTCTGAGTTGCTTCGCTCATATATATACCTTCCCTTCGTATCCGCGGTGGGGATTTTCGCCCAATCCGAGGGATAATTATTTCTTTACGACTATCATTATATCATCTTTCGACTGCTTTTGCAACATTTTTACCAAAAAAACTTAAAAATCTCTTGAAATGCTTAATTTTATATGCTAAAATAATAGTTGATAAATCAAGGCAGAATTATTTGGAGGTTATTATGCTCAACTTAGCAGTACGAAACACCAATAAACTTATAAGAGAAAAATCCAAGAGTGAAAACATTCGTCTTGGCAGACTTTTCACTAAAAAGGACACCGCCCGTCTTATGGCGGATATGCTTAAGCTTGATGACAAGAAGACAGTATACTCTATTCTTGATCCCGGCGCAGGTACGGGTATTCTTGCAGCGGCAGCTATCGAGGAGGTATGTAAAAAGTGCCCTCTCGCAAAGCAGATCTTTATCACCTGCTACGAAAACGATCCCGTTTTCATCCCCATGCTTGAGAACAACCTTGAGCGTATCAGAAAGAAAGCACGTCACGATTACGGTGTAAAGCTGTACGTTACAATTTATGAGGAGAACTATCTCACCGACTCAAAGAACCACTACACCGTAGCTCTCTTTGACGAGGTACGTGAGGACAGATTTGACCTTATCGTCTGCAATCCCCCTCTCGACCTGATAGACAAGCACTCTGCCGAGGCAGACACTGTCGGCGGCGTTACCCAGCTTAAGATTGGCGCGCCCTATCTTTTCTGCCGCCTTGCGGCAAAGCATCTTGAGGAGAACGGTCAGCTTGTAATCATGCTTCCCACCCTCTCTGCTACCTCCTCCGGTCTTACCGCCTTCCGTAAGGAGATGGCTGACACCCTTGCCCTTCGCAAGATACATCTCTTCGTTGGTAAGCAGAAAAACCTTAAGCGCGCTATTCCTCTCAAGAAGTCCTTCATCCTCGCCTACGAGAATGGCGAAAAGGGTGAAACCGTTGATATTACCACCTCCACCGACAACGGTGCAAAGGTTACCGCACTTCCCCCCGTACCCTACGGCTTTGTGGTTGATGCGACCGACGGTACTCTTACTCTGCCCAAGAGTGTAGAGGATACCAAGATCGTTAAGCACATCTCGGATCAGCCCGAGACTCTTGCAAGTCTTGGTCTTAAGATCAGCACAGGTCTTATCATCGACTCCAGATGCGAGGGTCTGCTCTTCACCGATCCCACCAAGGGTTGCGTTCCCCTTATCCGTCCCTCTGCTATCAAGGGCGGTCAGATCCGCTTCCCCCAGCCTGTAAAGCATCAGTACATCTCGGCTACTAACGAGCGACTTGTTCAGCGCAACAAGAATATGATCATCATCAAGCGTGTACCTGCAAAGAGCGACGAGAGATTCGTTAACGCGGCTATCTATATGGCTGCTCAGCTTCCTAACTACAGATACATAAGCACACACAATAAGATCAACTTCATCGACACCGTTGACAAGAACACCGAGATCAATCCCAGACTCGCCTTCGGTCTGTTCGCTCTGCTTAACTCCACAATTTACGACAGATATATCTCAATTATGTCCAAGTCCAAGCAGATCAATGCCAAGGAGATGAGAGATCTTCCCCTCCCCCCCCGCAACATTATCGAGAACATCGGTATGCGCCTTATGGCAACCAGACAGACCTCTGTTGCGGTGTGCGACCAGATCGTAAATCCTACTCTCCACATCATTGAGAAGAGAAAGTAAGTTTGATCTCCGTATAAATTATTTACATTACGCAAAAACCATTTAACGGAGGTATTTATGTTATCAGGAAATGAAATAACACAATTAATACAAAGCTTAATTTGGCTTCTTGCAGGAGTTGGCGTATTTATTGTCGGAATGAACTTTTTGAGCAATGCACTTGAAAAAAGTGCAGGCAGCGGAATGAAAAAGCTGCTTGAAAAGATAAGCAACAACCGTCTTTCCGGCGTCGGCATCGGTGCAGGTGTTACGGCAATTATTCAAAGTTCTTCTGCGACGTCGGTAATGGTAATCGGTCTTGTAAATGCCGGTGTTATGACTCTTATGCAAGCGACCCCCATCATCATGGGTGCAAATATCGGTACAACAATTACAGGTGTGCTTGTTGCACTCAAAAACGACTACTTCAATATGCTCATGTATCTGCTTTCATTTGCAGGTGTTATGATGAGCTTTGTTAAAAATGAGAAGGTGAAGCTTGCCGGTTTGCTTTGCTCAGGTCTTGGACTTATATTTGTCGGACTTGAGATTATGAGTAGCGATCAAGCATTTGGCAGTCCTCTTGTTGAGAATTTATTCACCAACATTTTCAAGGTAATAGATTTCCCACTTCTTTTGATCCTTGTCGGTGCAGTTTTCACCGCATTGATTCAGAGCTCATCTGCTGCAACCGGTGTAGTTATTACCATGGTAGGTACGGGTGTGCTTACCCTTGATCTTGCACTGTTCATTATCTTGGGTGCCAATATCGGTACCTGTATTACCGCTTTGCTTGCATCTGTCGGAGCAAATGCAAATTCCAAGCGAGTTGCATTAATACACTTTACCTTTAACGTTATCGGAACAGCTCTCTTTACAGCGCTTATCTGGCTATTCAAAGAACCCGCTGTAAACCTACTCGTATCTATGTTCCCCGGAGAAGATCAGATGTCATTGCAGATGCGTGTATCTGTCTTCCACGTTGTATTTAATGTTACTACTACGTGTGCACTGCTTCCGTTTGTTAAGCATCTTGTAAAATATTCCTGCCTTGTTATTAAGGATACTCCTGATGAGGCTCACGGTCTCACTCTTAAATATGTTGACGACAGACTTTTGACCACACCTCCCGTTGCATTGATGCAGGTTAAGAAGGAGATGGAATATATGATGGATCTGGTTGAAGAAAATATTAACCTTTCCTTCGATGCAATGAAAAACAGTTCTGTTGTTGACGGTGAAAAGGTGAAGTATAACGAAAGAATCATTGACTTTACCAACGGAGCACTGACCAAATTCCTTATAAAGCTCTCAACAGGAGCATCGCAGAGCGATGAGAGAATAATCGGTTCTTATTTCCACGTTTTGAACGACCTTGAGCGTATGGGCGACCACGCAGAGAACTTCTATGAGATAGGAGAAGAAATGCGCGAGAAAAAGATTGAGTTTTCCCACAATGCTAAACACGATATTGGAAATATGTGTAATACCGTTCTTGAAATGCTTAATATAGCAAAGGATGCGTTTGAACACCTTAACAAAGATAACCTCGCAGAGCTTACATCCTTGGAAAACAAGGTTGACAATATGAAGCTGGAGCTTACCGCAAGTCACTTCTCGCGTCTTGCGGAAGGAAATTGCAGTATGGAAGTTAGCCCCTACTATTCCTCTGCTGTCCTCGGACTTGAGCGTGTAGCCGATCACCTTGTTAACGTCGGATATAGTATAGTAAACCCCGTTGGTTCTCAAAAGGACAACTAACAATAGTAACACAAATAATTAAGGCTGACTGCTTTTTGGCAGTCAGCCTTTTTTTTATTACAATAATATCTTTGTTAATCTGTATTCCACACGTGGGTAGATAGATTTTGAGGAAAAATTGTTGTTTACGACCCGAAGCTGTAGTTACCTACTGCGAGAGGGAGCAAACGACGATTTTAACCAAAATATATCATCCACGTCGACAAATGGGTTTAAAGTTGCAATAATCACACGGTGATTTTCCCTTGTGCTCCTTGGGACTTGCATCCATAACGCCCGAACGGATGCCGTCGGCAACCCTGCACACAGAATCCTCTACGGTGTGCATGATCTCGCTCCAGCCTTCCTCGGTGTATAGGAATTTTTCCTTGGTTTTGGCTATTTTATCGGGGGTGCGCTTTGAATACACGGGAGAATACTTAAGCGTCATTGCCGAGATGACCTCGGGATCGTCAAGTATCATTCCCTCGCGCCCCTGCGCTGATTTAACCACCTCGGATGCAATAGAATCGTCGGGGGTGTCGACCTTAAGGTCACGAACAGAGGTCTTAACGTATATTACACCTGCGGGGATCAGCCTGCCGCCCTCACCTACGCCAAGGCTGGCACGGAACTTCTCGTTCTCGCTTTCAACCAAAGCCTTAAGGTAAAGGAACATCTGCAGATTCGCACCCTCAGCCATATCGTCGGGCGAAAATTCCTTGTGTCCTGTCTTGTAATCAACTACTCGAAGATAAACGTCCTCGCCCTTCTTATAAGCATCAACACGGTCGATAATACCGTATATCTTTACACCGCCGCTTTCCGCCTTAAGATGAACGGGATCGGGAGTGGCATCACCACCGCCAAGCGACAGCTCGAAGAATCTTGGCTCAAATGCCGAGAGAGCAAACTCCTCGCAAAGTCCCTCAACAACAGGCAGAGCCGCTCGGCAAAGTCGCTCGATCTTTATGCGTGTGCTAACCGAGGATGAAATAACGTCCTCGCCAAGCTGTGAAATATATTTTTCAGCTGATGTACGTGTAAGGGCAAGGATCTCATCCGAGCTTAATTCACCCGAGGATCTGCCCTGCTCGGACAGAGTGCCGAAAAAGTTTTCAAGTATTGCGTGGATAAATGAACCAATGCTTCTGGCATCAAACTCTGCTCTCTCATCCTCGCCAAGATTTATAAGGTAACGGCAGAAATATCCAAAGGGACAGCCAACGTATGAATCAATCCTTGTCTGTGTAAGCGACAGGTCGCGACCTGCGGAAATGATATTTTCGCCAAGTCTTACCGTGGAGTTTGAAATATCGCCCTCCAAAATTCTGATCTCGCGCTCATATCCCGACTGTATCAGGGCTTCTCTGACATCCTTTGTGTCACTCTCATCAAGCTCGCCCATCATCTGCAGGGCGCGTTCAGCCGAATAAAGTCTGTCCGCAAGGGGCATGGACTCGATTCTGACAGGCTTAACAGTCTCTCCTGTCAAAAGACCGATCCTACCCACGACCTCAGCAGGCTCAATAGCCTTAAAGCGAGTGTCAGCAGCAGAATATGAGATAGTAACACTGTCGGTGGCATAGGAGAATGCTCGGCTGAAGATGTACAGCTCTCTTGCGCCGTTTATTTCAAGCTCGGGTGAAATCGCAAGACCGCACTCGGATAGCTTCTTTCTATCGCGCTCAGAGAAATAGGATCTGTCGCTAACTGTCGATGGGAATCTACCCGCGTTTACACCGATAAGATAAATATGCTTTTTCTCATAAAGTCGGAGCATATCCGCGCTTCCGACCGTAACCTGATCTATATAAGTAGGGATTCGACCCACGTCGGTAGAAGAAAATACTACCTTAAGCTGGGAGAGGAATGCCTCGGCATCGCAGGGGGTATCATCAAGCACCGTAACGAGAGTGTCAAGCGAACGGCAGATGATCTGCCAGAGAGCAGAATTTTCCTCGCTAAGCGCCACCTCACACATTTCAAGCAGAGCCTCGGCTCTTGATTTCAGAGCCGACTCAAGGTCTATTTCAAGCAGGAAATCGAGCAATACCTCTGCCTGCTCTCTGACGGTCTTAGCCTTTTCTGTTCTGTTTGCAAGTCCCGAGAGAGGACGTATTATTCTCTCACGCACCTGATGAATACGAAGCAGCTTTTCGTCTGTATCGGCATCGCGGTGGAGAGTATAGCCTGCAGGATTCATATTCCATACTGCCTGATCGGTAAAGCGAGCGCCGTTTATCTGCCACTTGTTAACGTACATCTCAAACTCGTCGCACTCACCGCGGTCAACACCAGACAGGTCGCACTTTGCATAGCTGATAACGTCCTCGCGCTTAAATCCGCGAGTAGCTGCATAGGCTGTGTAGATCAGCTTTATCGCCTCGAACTCATTGATGTCGCGACGGAAGGAAATGAAGGCAGGAATTTCGGTATCAGAAAGTGCGCCGTCAAGTATACCGCGATAGCTGTCCATATCTCTTGCAACGATGGCAAAATCCGAGTAGGACGCGCCACCCATAACTCGCCTTTTAATATCCTCGCAGATAAAGGCGCACTCTTCATAAGGATTCGCCGCCTCGAAAATACGCAAATCCTCGCTATTTTGTAAAGTTATATTGTCATTTGGTCTAAAAGTAGACCAAAGAAGGTCGCAAACCTCGTCGAGAGGCTGGTTGCGTTTTGTTGCAATGCCCTCCTCTCTCACAAGCTTAATATCAGAGCCCTGCTTTCGTGCAGAGGATACAAGACGCGCCTGACAGTCGGCAATCTCGGAGTATTCAAAGGCATCCTCTCTGCCCTTTGGTAAATTCAATGCAACGCTTACGCTTGTCCTTGTAGCAAGAAGAGCAATAAGCCTGTACTGCGGCTCGGTAAAGGAGCTGAATCCCTCGATAAATATTTCTGTATCCGACAAAAAGTCGGGGTTCTCCTGAAGCTTTTTTATCATCGCCTCGGCATCGTCGCCAACGTCGGAGTATCGCCGACCGAGAAGGCTCTTATAAAGCGCATAAATGCTTGACAGGTCATTAAGCTTTGAGGCAAGTCGCCTGTCGCTCTTCACCTCGTCAAGATATGCCGCATCGGCAAGGTCGGATGGGCGAATGCCAAGGTTCTGCATCTGTGACACCGCGGCAAGTGCCTGATCAACAAGGCCGGGATTGATCTCACGTCTGCCCGAAGTCATATCAAGTGTGGGCGAAAGCTCGGTCAGGGTGCGCCACATAATAAGCGACTTTTTCGC
>JBGVRO010000038.1:0-29988 GCA_045128515.1 Eubacteriales bacterium
GAGAAGGAGTCACGGCAGGTCAGCGCGCCGCTGTCTACATAAAAAATATCATTCCCGAGAAGATGAAGCTAAAGCTCGTGCTTGTGGATGCGTATCATTCTTCTACTCCCACAGATTATCATTTTGATTACGCGGTGACAGCGCCTCACATCGACCGTTGGACATATTCCCCTACCGAAAGCGAAAGGCTCATCGAAACGGTGTTCGAAAAAGAGGACGTTTGATTTTCCTACAATAAAAAAAATAATCATCTCAGCCTTCATAAATGAAAAACCGCGGCATGGTGTTGTATCCTAAAGGATAGTTTTTAAAAATACGACATATCTCGAAAGAGGTATGCCGTATTTTGCGTTTGTGGACACAAATGCAGTGCTTGCCAGGAAAAGCAGACAGACTTTCGAGCAGCACGAATCAAAGGCTCCCTCCGGGAGGGAGCTCCCGACGAAGCCGGGTGAAGGAGAGCGCGTAACAATAAATAAAACTAAAATTCAAAGCTGCGCGTGCTCCTTCCCTCACGCTTTGCGTGCCACCTTTCTCCCGGAGGAAGGCTTTTTATATCTCCCGGAAGGTAAGCGAATTTTATATATACCTTTATCGCAATATATAAAAGCCTCAAAATCCTTATCTATACTGTATTTTCACTCCTTCCATATTCTGTGCCTTACAAATTTTATAGCAAAAAATGCTTTTGCTATATTATAGTGAAAAAATGACATCTTGATAAATAAAATCATCAAAAAATGTCATTTTTCTGCCAGTAAGGAAAATCGGCACTATAATATGTATGGCGAAAAAAAGACCCCGATCTGCGATATACGCAGACCGAGGTCGATTTCATCGATTAAGTGTTTTGAATAACATTCATATCTTGCAACACATTAAGATATTCGGTTAATTCATAACTAATATACTACTCAAACTTAAAATTCTTAAAATCAACGTTTTTCAACAAATCTTCAGCTTCTGTTTTAGATTTGTCATCACTGGTCAAACGAGAATTATATTCTAAATTAAAAACATGCCCATCACATACTACATAAAAATCTACAACGAGAACGCCATCAACATTATCGGTATATATATATCCCTCTTTACAATTTGCTACTTTCCAACTTCTATAATGAGTAGAATCCTCAGCTACATATACTTCATCAGTTTTGGCTTCTACAAAATCTGAAAATGTATCATATTGCCCCTTATACGAGATATACCAAGAGCGATATTCATCCCCTGTTCCGATAGAAGCTCTACCGAGATTTTGACTTGCTTGATTATAAACCTTCCAATCGTGCGGAACATATCCGTTTAATCCACGCACAAAAACAACCTTATCCTCGGTTGATTCTTGATTATTATCTTTAGGATCGCTACCAGAAAGTTTGTACGACAATGTCAAAGAATGATAACCATATTCTGAATAATAAACAGCTTTTCCTGTTTTTGCGTTTATAGTAATAGTCACTGTAGCATCAGGATAATCCTTTAAGGCAATAATGCAAGTCCCGTCTTCTAATACTTTTTCGACATTTGCGGCTCTTGGCGTTAAGGTTCCTCTTTTATTGACAAACCACAAGCCGTATATTTTGCCAGACCCTTTGATTTCAAATTGATAACTATTGGGATTAAATCCAAACTCGTCAATGGAGTCCTTGTTAACTTTATATAATGCTTCCTTGGCTTCGGTTTCGTTTGCTAAAACATAAATACCAGCAATATCATCGTATTTGTGTTGAGAACTATAAATTATGCAACCGAACACAAATATCAATGCTATAAGCACAGCACCTATAATCGCAATTTTTTTGCGTTTTTTTGCAACTGCTTCTTTTTCACTTTTATCTCTTGCGTTTTTTTCGGAAATTAGTCGTTTGCTTGCTTGTGTTTCAAGATATTGACGATCAAGCAATTTATAAGAGTGCTCTTTTGATGTGTGGCATTTGGTACAATGTGTATGTATATTCCATTCTCCGCAAGAACAACACCATAAAGCTTGATAATCATGCGGTGCAAACGCAGCATACTTGGATGTTTCTATCTGATACTGTTTTACCAATTCGTTATTTTGCAAGATGCAGTAAAGTGTTTCTGAGCGAGGAAGCGGTGCAAGGGGTAATGAGATTTGTTTCGCAACACCATCGGAAGTAATTACAACTATACTGCTAATAGAAAACGAGCGTGTGATAGCGTTGGGCATAACAATGGCTTTATTTGATCCAAAATCTTGCCCAATTGAAACATTTAAATCAAGATATTGATATTCATTAACGCCTTCAATTTCTTTACCTTCAACATCAAAAGCCTTAATTCCTATCTTCAATGCAACGATAGTATTTTGAGATAGGCTATGATATTTTAACTGTACAATAATTCTATCTGTTTCTGTGTCTTTTAATAAAGCTCCTGCAGATACAATCAAAGGAGCATCTTGTGAATACAAATTCTCTTGTAAAGAGAACAATTTTTCAAATCTTTCCGCCATAATAAACCTCCTTTACATATTGGGAAGGTTGTCTTCAATATCTTGCAAAACTGTTTTTGGGGCAGATTTTTCATCATTCGTTTTGTTTTTCATATAACCCAAAATCTCATTTTGTTTATCTACATTTTTCTGCAATAAGTTTATTATTTCACCAAAACCAATGAATGTCACGCCAGAAATAACACCACTAACAATGAAGACTATCGGGATAAGTTCATTTGATGTTTCACTGCCCACAATAATTGCACCTATAACGCAAAGAATCATTACTGCAATTCCTATTCCTTTTAGCACTGTAGCCGTTGTATTCTTCTGCATAATAAAAACAACTCCAATCTGAAACAATAGTAGTAAAAGTTACGCACAAAACGCAATTTCACACATATATTATAGCACACTTTTGTCGATTTGTAAAGGAGAACGGCTTAAAAAAGGATAAGACGGCTTGAATTTTCACTCAAACCGCCTTATCCGTTAGAAAACCTTACAATATTAGAACCTTGCAGGTTCTTGCTCCCCTTTTTTGGGGGGATGGTATGCTATTTTGAAAAACTGTCCTCAAGAGCACGCGCCATTACTCGGTCGCTTTTTTCTCGCTTTTTGTACGGGGCTGACGCTCAACTAATTTAAATCCGTCGATCTCACCCTTGCACATAGCATTGAATATTCTGTGTCGTAAGCCCTTATTGTTCTTTTCAAGCTCAGCAAGGAGTTTTTTCATATTCTCGCGCTCGGTTGCATGATCCTCGGGACAAAGGCTCTTTACCACCGGCAGACTCCTGCGATTGACAAAGTACATAACGTCCTTCTCGGTAGCATAGAGCAGGGGACGAATAAGCCCAAGCTTACGGTTTGACAAATATGACTTCGGTGAGAAGCAGCCAAGACGTCCCTCGAAGAACATATTCATCATAAAGGTTTCGACTGCATCGTCAAAGTGGTGACCGAGGGCAACCTTGTTGCATCCATTGTCCTGCGCCGCCGAATGAAGCGATCCGCGACGAAGCTTTGCACACAGCGAGCAGGGGTTCGGCTCCTTGCGAATATCAAAAACGATCTTCGCAATATCGGTCTTTTCTACAACGTATTTAACGTTTATTCTGCGGCAGAACTCCTCGATCTCCGAAAAATCCATACCCTCGAAGCCCATGTCAACGGTGATGGCAACGACTTCATATTTTTTGGGATAAAAGCGGCGCATCTCTGCCAGAGTTTCAAGCAGTACAAGCGAATCCTTGCCACCCGAAACACCGACGGCGATCCTGTCGCCATCCTCTATCATCTCATAGTCGTCTACGGCTCGTCTCACAAAGCTGAGCATTCTTCTCATTTCACTCATAATCAAAAATTATTTCCTTTGCATAAACTGAAAAAGAACAATAAAACACGGAGGTTTTTATATGCCCATAAAAATATATATTGACCAAGGACATAACCCCTCGGGCTTTAATACGGGTGCAGAGGGGAACGGATATTACGAGCAGGATATAACCTATGAGATCGGCAGAAGGCTGTATAACCTGCTGCTGTCAAATCCCGAGTTTACGCCAAGATTATCCCGACCTACACCCGAAACTATACTTGGCACAAGCAATTCATCCAGCCTTACCGAAAGGGTGCGACAGGCGAATGCCTGGCCTGCTGATATATTCATTTCTCTGCACAATAATGCTGCTACAAATTCAAACGCCACAGGTAACGAGGCGCTTGTGTACGGACCGGGTCAGCAGGTTGCAAATGATCTTGCAACACAGATATTGGAGCAGCTCACCTTGACGACAGGACTCCGAAATCGGGGTATCGTATATCGCCCCGGACTTTACGTTCTTAAGGAGACGAGTATGCCTGCCGTTCTTGTGGAAATGGGCTTTATCTCAAACCCATATGACGCCGATCTTCTGGCAAACTCGCCATACCTTTTTGCCACCGGAATATACCGTGGAATTTTAAAGTATTACGGATTACTTTAAGGTAATCGAGCTAAGCGAAATATACTCCTCTGCGATGGTGGGAGAGGTAACCTTGAAATCATGACTTGCGCCGCAATTCTCACAAAATACCTGAATTCCGCCTTCCATAAATCTAAGGTCATAGGGACCCTCGCCACAGGGACAATGAACCTTGCCCTCTGCTTCAAGATCCTTTACAACAAAGCGAAGCGTGTCGTAAACCGCAGGGTCGGGAAGTATCTCAGCCTCGTTCATCTCCTGAGGCTGAATGTCGGAGAGCTCCTCTGCCTCAAGGTTCTTGAGCAGGGCAGCAAGCTCCTCGCCTGTGCGGATAATATCGTTGTTTACGCTGTCCTCCTCACCGATAAAGGCGATGTCCATGCCCGAGTAGGGACAGTTAAGCAGAAATCTGTCCTTGTCGAAAAACAGACTTTCGCTGACAACGTAGGAGTGATTCTGCTTGCAGAACAGACAGGGAACCGAAAGTCGAACTTTGTCACCGCCCGAAACGTTCATGTCAAGTGACTGCTCACTACCGCAGGAGCACTTAAGTCTTATCATATTTGCCGATAGGGCAAAGCGGCCGACAAGACCGACCACCGCACTGCCACAATCGGGACATCTGTATGCTATATGTCTTTGTTTTGGTGAAACTGCCATAAAATATCCTCTAAAAAATTACTTTTTGCGAATTTTCTCTAATTTTGTTTTCCACTCCTCGGCGCTGATAATGACCTCTCTCGGTCTATATCCGTTTGCCTCGGTGACGATTCCCATTTCCTCCATTACGTCAATGAATTTTGCTGCCTTGCCATATCCGATAGACAGCTTTCTCTGAATAAGAGAGGTGGAGATCTTTCTCGTTGATATTGCTACGTCGACTGCATCAAGGAATTGAGGATCGTTTGGATAATCGATCTCGGTAGGCTTTTCTGCCTTGCGAGTCCTTTCGTAACCGAGAGCAATTTTCTTTGCTTCTTCCTCTACGTAAGAAAGAATTCTTTGGTCATATACCGCATCCCCCGAGGCATCCTTAATATGCTTTGCAAGGCTTTCTACCTCACCGTCGGAGATAAATGCGCCCTGAATTCTCTGGGGCATAGCCGAGCCGATTGGGTAATAAAGCGCGTCGCCTTTGCCGAGTAGCTTTTCGGCACCGCTCATGTCAAGCAGGACCTTTGAATCTGTTTGACACGACACCTTGAAGGCTATTCTCGAGGGAATATTTGCCCTGATAACACCGGTGATAACGTTAACTGAGGGGCGCTGGGTTGCCAGGATAAGATGAATTCCTACAGCCCTTGATTTTTGCGCTATGCGCATAATAAGTCCCTCTATCTGATCCTTGACCTGAAGCATAAGGTCTGCAAGCTCGTCAATGATTATAACGATGCGGGGAAGGGTGGAATCCTTGTCAGCCTTTTCGTTATATGCGTCTATATTTCGCACGTCGTTAGCGGATAGCAGTCGGTATCTGCGTTCCATTTCCTCTACGACCCACTTAAGCGACGATGCCGCCTTCTTGGGATCGTGAACTATAGGCATAATAAGGTGAGGAATATCCTTGAACGGAGTGAATTCCACTTGCTTCGGGTCAATAAGCAAAAGCTTTACCTCGTCGGGTTTTGCCTTGTAAAGCATGCTGGCGATAAAGTTGTTTATACATACCGATTTTCCCATGCCGGTCGCTCCACCCACAATAAGGTGGGGCATTTTTGCTATATCAGCCAAAACAGGCTTGCCTGTAATGTCAACACCAATAGCTACGGTAAGATTTGATCCTGCAGATTTGAATTCCTCGGTCTCAAGAATACCTCTGAGTCTGACAACAGAAGCATTTTTATTCGGTACTTCAATTCCTATGGCATGTCTACCGGGAATAGGTGCTTCCATACGAATGCTCTGCACACCGAGGCAAAGAGCAATATCGTCTGCAAGATTAACTATCTTGTTTGCTCTTATTCCTTTTTCGGGAACGAGCTCATATCTTGTAATTCTCGGGCCTCTTTCAAACTTTTCTACCGTAACCGGAATTCCGAATTCCGAAAGAATATTAACTATTTTCTCGGAGATCTCCTGCATCTCTCTATCTGTCGATTCCTCATTGCAGGGCAGATCACGGGAGAGGATATCCATCGGGGGAATTGCGTAGTCCGAATAATCAGGGGCGTCGAATGCGATCTCCTCGTTTACCTCTTCAGGAGCTTCTTCGGTTTCGAGATCTATGATATTGTGGTTTCTCGCAAAGAATTCGTCAAGCGTCATTACCTTTGTAATTTCGGCAGGAGAGCTTCTGTATATCGCAGATGAAACCTCCTTCGCCTTTTCTCGTCCCTTGCAAATAGAGATAAGCTCCTCTGCAAAGTCAAGAGCGCTACCCATAGCCTTTGCGGTGGTGATGTTTCCGTTGGTTACACAACCCTCGTCGGCGATAGTCGCACCGTGAAGCTCGTTTTCAAATCCGGGATAGCAAGTAGCAGTTTTGCCTTCTAAAAGACCGCGTCTGCCAAATATAAGAGGAGCCGCGCATATGGCTGCAAGATGACCGCCGTTTTTTATTACTGCCGCAATTACGTCGTCGGTGAATTTTGCTTTATCAAGGTTGATTGCACCTGGCATACCGCCGGGGAAAATTGCCATAGTGACCTTGGAAAGGTCGATTTCCTCGGGAAGTGCATCACATATTACTGCAATTCCGTGGGCACCCGTTGGCGCTCTGCCGGAAATTCCAACCGTTTTTACCTCAAGACCTGCACGTCTCAGCATATCGACCGGTGTGAGTGCTTCTATCTCTTCAAAGCCATTGGCTAAAAGAACAATAATCATCTTAATCCTCCTTTTATTGTAAAGTGTTTAGAAATTCGTGCCATATTGCTACGGCACGAATTTTTTGTTTGATTTAATTTTAGTCTAACGATGCGCGGGCAAGCTTCTCGCGCCATTCGTCGGGGGTAAGCTTGACCTCACGGGGTCTCTGTCCGTTTGCCTCGCCTACGATTCCCATATCCTCCATTATGTCTATAAACTTGGCAGCCTTGCCGTAGCCGATAGACAGCTTTCTCTGAATAAGAGAGGTGGAGATCTTTCTTGTATTAACTGCGATCTCAACTGCGTCAAGGAACTGACGGTCGTTGAGATAACCCTCGCCGCTTGATTCATCTCTGTCGTCATCGTCGCGGTCAGAACCACCGCCCTTCTTAGAGCACTTCTGCGCCGCGCGCTCGATATCCTCCATAACGGTGGAATCGTAGCCTGCGCCATCGTTGTTCTGCTTAAGGAAGTTCATAATATCCTCAACCTCGCTGTCGGCAACGAATGCACACTGGAGTCTGTGAGGCTTGGGAGAGCCTGCGGGAGCATAAAGGGCATCACCCTTGTCAAGCAGCTTTTCTGCACCTGCAGAGTCAAGCACGGTCTTGGAGTCAACGTTTGACATTACCTTACAGGAGATACGTGAGGGAACGTTCGCCTTAATAACACCTGTAATAACGTTAACCGAGGGACGCTGTGTACCGATAACAAGGTGGATACCTGCAGCTCTTGCCTTCTGGGCAATACGGGTTACGAGGTTTTCAACCGGATCCTTAACCTGAAGCATAAGGTCGGCAAACTCGTCGATTACGATAATGATCTTGGGCAGTGGCTCACCGAGAGAGGGATCGGCAGTAACCTTTTCGTTATAAGCCTCAATGTTTCGAACGCAGAGGGGATTGAGAAGGTTGTATCTGCGCTCCATCTCCTCAACCGCCCACATAAGTGCGCCTGCTGCCTGCTTGGCATCGGACACTACGGGAACGAGAAGGTGAGGAATACCGTTATACATTGTAAATTCAACCTGCTTGGGGTCGATCATAATAAGCTTGACCTCGTCGGGTCTCGCCTTGTAAAGCACGCTGATGAGAAGTGCATTGATACATACTGACTTACCCATACCGGTCGCACCTGCGATAAGAAGGTGGGGCATCTTTGCCAGATCGCCAAATACAGGCTGACCTGCAACGTCACGTCCGATACAAACGACAGTCTTGGACTTGTTGCTTTCAAAATCGGGAGTCTCAAGAAGGTCACGAAGTCTTACAATGCTTGATTTCTTGTTGGGGATCTCAATACCAACGGCAGATTTGCCGGGAATGGGTGCCTCCATTCTGAGAGAGCCTGCCGCCAGGTTAAGGGCAATATCGTCCTGAAGGTTAAGAATACTGCTTACCTTAACGCCCTTTGCAGGAACTACCTCGAATCTTGTGATACGGGGGCCTCTGTCTACACCCTTGATCGATGCGGTAACACCAAAGTCTGCAAGGGTCTCGATAAGCTTGTCGGCATTTTCCTGAATCTCTGCCTGAGTGTTGTCGTCAGCGCCCTCCTCCTGCTTCGCAAGGAAGTCGAGAGAGGGGAACTGATAGTCCGAGTAATCGGGCTTGTCCTTTTTCTTCTTTTCGTTCTTTTCAGCCGCAACGGGAACAAGGGAAGTGGGCGCAGGAGCAGCTTTAACCTCTACTGCACCGTCAAAGGGAACGTCATCATCTTCTTCGATTTCGGGCTCTGCGGCGATAACCTTTTCCGCCTTGGGAACCTCGGCTGCCTTCTGCTCACCTATGGGGGTGAGGAAGGGGAACATCTCGCGCATCTTTATGACGTCGGGATTCTGTTCCTCGGGAGGGATCTCGCCATCTTCTTCGTCAGCGGACTCCTCACCCTCGTCGATTTCTTCGTCACCTTCGTCTTCGTCATCATCGACATTGGGCTCTTTGTCATCGGAATCGTCCTCGTCATCGTCATCGAAGTCGATTTCAACCTCGTCTTCCTCGACTGACTTATCCTCGTCATCTTCGTCGGTTACTACGTCAAAAAGTGGCTCGGCACTTTCGCTTGTTACAGCGGTGCTCTGAGGCTCAAGTACTATTTCTTCCTCGCCGTCAACAGAGTCAACAGGGATAAAATCGATCTCACCGTCGGTGGATACGCTTTCAGCTTCGGTGGGTACGGCAATTTCTTCTGTCTTGGGTTCAACAACCTCCTCGGCACTCTCAACCACGGGAGTCTCAACCATAATTGCCTCGGGGGTAGGGGGAAGCATGCTACGCTCTGCCTTAAGCACGTTTTCCTCGGGTGCAACAGGGGTTGCAGTAGATGGGGTATCTACGGTAGGAGGAGTATAGGGCTTAAACTGGGGAGCTGCAGGCTCGCTTACGGTAGCGGAGGTGTAGCTTGTCGCACCCTGATATGCAGGCTGCTTTTCGGTCTGCGTGGATACATCGCTTTCAACGGTAAATTCAACGCTTGCGCTGTGTTCTGCAGCTCTGTAGCTTACAGATCCGCTCTGGGATGCAGCAGGCTCGTTTCTTGCCTCATCGTTTTCCTGAACGGCAGATTCGGTAGAAATACCCTCAAGCTGACGGTAAAGCTCGTCGTCACCGTTTGCTGATACCTTGGTATAGGTCTTAAGGTCGTTTGCGCTTCTGATATATCCGGGAGTTGCTGATGAGATTCGCTGGGAAATGATCTTTGCTACGTCCTCTGCCGATTCATCGGTATGAGTGGGATTCTTAGTTGTTGCTGTGGGTCTGCTTTCTGTATAGGAAGCAGGGCTGCTCGAGGGGCTCTTGGAAACGGTAAATTCAACCGTCTTGATAGGTCTCTGTGGAACAGCAGGTCTTGTTGTGGGAATACTTGTAGGTGCAGGAGCCTTCTCAGCTACGGGAGCTTCAACCTTAACCTCCTCAACTACGGGAGCAGGGACAGGCTGGGGAGCAACTGCAGGAGAGGGAGCAACAGGCTCACTAATCACGGGAGTAGCTTCCGCTACCTTGGGTGCAGACGTGGGGGCAGATGCTGCGGCAGGCTGATTTGCTTGTCTCTTCTTAAGCCATTCCTGCTTCTTGCGCTCAAGCTCCATAAGTCGTCTTTCTCTCTCGTCGGGCTCATGGTCTGCCTTCATCTGGTAAATGGTCATTTCGTCAAGCTCTTCGGTAACCGCACCGCCGGAAACCTTGCTTGCATACTTTGCCGCCTTCTTTTCGCTGGTCGCAAAATCGAAGGGGTCGAAATCTCTTGTAAATACGCTGTCCGCGCTGTCGTCAAGACCAAACTCGGATCTCTGTGTCTTTGCTGCGGGCTTTTGTTCTGTAGTGAAGTGTGTATCAGCAACAGTGTTGGAGTCCATACCGTAGTTAAGGTCGAGAGGCTTGTCAGCTCTTCTACGTCTTACCTCAGGCTCTTCCTCAGCAACCACAGGCTCTTCAACAATCACCTCGGGGTGATCAACAAGAGGAGAAAGACCGTGGGTAGATGCGTTCTCCTCGATGCCAAGCTGCTTGATTTTTACGTCGGATACGTCGCCCTTTGCCTTAAAGAATTCGTCGTCAATAAGCTCCTGACTCTTGACCTCGCGCTCGTGCTGATCGGCATCTGCCTTTATCTGCTTCTTCTTTTCAACGTGAGCATGGTACTTGTCCTTAATAAGAGCAATACCGTTCTTGGTCTTTGCAACGAGATTCAGCGCCGCCTGGCCAAGCGATCCTGCCTTCTCGGCAAAGAAGAATACCGAATATATCGCAAGGACCATTACGGATATTATAATTGCTCCGATGTGGCTGAATGCATATGTAAGCAAATATCCGATCGTGCCTCCGATAAATCCGCCGTTGTTCATATTGATAAATGCTTCGGCAGGGGAGAGGTCAATAGTATTATTCCAGTTTACGATCGCATATTCGATGCAGGAAACAATCGATGCTGAAACGAGTGCAAAAACGCTACGCTTTGCAAATCCCTTTGATGCAAGATCGTCGGCAAAGCCTACGGCCTGCGCCACGAGGGCAATGGGAATTATCAGCGAGCCCCACGAGAATAATCCGCGAAGCAAGGAGCGAATTCCTCCTCCGAATCTTCCGCCTCCGTCGGTTACAAGACATACGGCAACCAATGCCGCCGCGGTCACAAGGGCAATGCAGATCGCTTTATGTAAAGGCTTTAGTGTACCAAAGCCCATTTTTGTGTTAGAATTACTGTTTTTATTATCGGTCATTTATCTTAAACCTCCAAGTGTGGTCATATTTTCTCAATATATATAATAACAAAAAAATGCGAGGATTACAAGAGCAAAATGCTAAAAACTTTAAAATATTTTTTATTTTTTCGCCTACACACATTTTATAATAAATATTTTATTAAATTTCTTGACAAAATAAAATATTTCTGCTACAATGATATTCGACTAATTATGCGCTTTTGACGATAATATGTCAAAAGAGAGATCTATTATAGAAAACTATACTCGATCTAAGAGGCGAGAAAGGAAAAAATATGTATTTATACAATTCTGCTACAAGAAGAAAAGATGAGTTTGTTCCAAGAGAAGAGGGCAAGGTAACAATGTATACCTGCGGTCCTACCGTATATCATTTTGCACACATCGGCAACCTTCGTACCTATACTATGGAGGACGTGCTTGAGAAATATCTTAGATACATCGGTAACAAGGTTACCAGAGTTATGAACATCACCGACGTTGGTCATCTTTCCAGCGATGGCGATACAGGTGAGGATAAGATGCTTAAGGGCGCAAAGCGTGAGCATAAGACCGTTCTTGAGATTGCAAAATATTACACAGACGCGTTCTTTGCCGATTGCGACAAGCTTAATATCAAGCGTCCCGAGTATATCGAGCCTGCAACCAACTGCATCCCCGAGTTTATCGCTATGATAGAAACCCTCCTTAATAAGGGTTACGCGTACGAGGCAGGCGGTAACATTTATTTTGATACCTCAAAGCTTGAAAAGTACTATATCTTCAACGACTTTAAGGAAGAGGATCTTGAGGTAGGCGTGCGCGACAGCGTTGAGGCTGACGAGAACAAGAGAAACAAGGCTGACTTCGTGCTTTGGTTCACAAAGTCAAAGTTTGACGATCAGGAGCTTAAGTGGAATTCTCCTTGGGGTATCGGTTATCCCGGTTGGCACATTGAGTGCTCCTGCATAGCATCCAAGTTTGTCGGAGAATATCTTGACATTCATTGCGGCGGTATCGACAACGCATTCCCCCACCATACCAACGAGATCGCTCAGTCAGAGGCTACCTTTGGCCACGAGTGGTGCAAATATTGGTTCCACGTTCACCATCTTAACACCAATTCGGGTAAGATGTCTAAGTCCAAGGGTGAGTTCCTTACCGTATCTCTTCTTGAGAGCAGGGGATACGATCCCCTTGTCTACCGTTTCTTCTGCATGCAGTCGCATTACAGAAAGAACCTTGTATTCTCTTGGGAAAACCTCGATAATGCAAAGATTGCATACAACAAGCTTGTTAACCGTGTTGCCGAGCTTAAGGCAGATGGTGAGCTTGATGAGGTAGCATTTGCCGAGGGTAAGAAGCGTTTTACCGATGCGCTTGACAACGACCTTAACACATCTCTTGCTGTAACAGCGCTTTACGACGTATTTAAGCTTAAGACAAACGACAGAACCAAGCTTGCTCTTATCGAGAGCTTTGAGACTGTTCTTGATCTCGGTCTTCTCGCCGCCGCAGCGAAGATCAATGAGGAGAAGGCAAAGCAGGCTGCAGAGGAGAACGCAGGTGTTGATCCCGAGCTTCTTGCATACATTCAGGAGCGCATTGAGGCGAGAAAGGCGGCAAAGAAGGCTAAGAACTTTGCCGAGGCAGATGCGATCCGTGACGAGCTTCTTGAGAAGGGAATTACTCTCCTTGATACAAGAGAGGGAACAAAGTTCAGCTTGTCGTAAACGTCAAGCTGAAGTTATATGTTTGCTTTGCAAACGTGACATGCCGATTTTTCGGCTTGATATTAATGCTACGCATTAGTGATATGTTCGCTATACGAACGTGAATGAAGGGAGGAATCGCCTTGTACGAAAAGTCAATAGCAGACGTTGCCTTTATGGAAGGCGATTTCGAGAATGCTGCCAAAATGTATCTTGAGGGTGCCCGTGACGGAGACGCTCTCGCATCCTTTAATTACGGATACTGCCTTTGGCGCGGATTAGGAGTAGAGTATGACCCCAAGGAGGCGAAGAGCTTTTTCGCCTTTGCCCGCGACCTTGAGGGGGGAGAATCCTGCTATAACATAGCTATGCTTTATCTTCACGGAGAGGGTGTTAGCAAGGATTACAAGAAATCATACGAATATATGAAGATATCCGCAACGCAGGGCTGTATTGAGGCACAGCTCTATCTTGGTATGGCTTACACATCGGGCTGTATGTTCGAGCCCGAAATCGTAGGCATATCAATGATTCCTTGCCACACTCCCGAGTATATGAATGCTTCCTTTATGCTTGACGGTGATATCGATGATTTTGAACTTGATGAGGCCCTGCGTTATTCTGCGATAAGACAGGATGCAAGACAGGCATTCGAGTGGTTTCAGCGCGCCGCAAGACATTCTACAAGCTACGTTGAGAATCTTGTTGCCAAGGGAAAGTATCTCTATGCCCGTTGCTTTGTCGACGGACTCGGCACAGACTTTGACCGTGATAAGTCGGTCAGACTTATGCTTGCCGCGCAGAAGAGCGGTTCTGCTGAGGCAACGGCTTATATTATCGAAAACGGCATAACCGAGGATATGCTTAAAGCAACAGATAGAAAAAGACTTAGAAAGGGGTAGTTGAATTATGGTAAAAATAACCGAGGTCACACTCGGCTCCCGAGCTTACCGTGCCGGTGCACGCGCAGGCGACGTATTGGTTTCGATAAACGATAACGAAATAAACGACGTACTCGACTATCGCTTTTATCTTACCGAAAGATTGGTAGCTCTTAAGCTTAGCCGTGACGGAAAAGAGCTGTGTATACACATAAAAAAGGGCGAGTATGACGACATAGGTCTTGAATTTGAAACGCCCTTGATGGACAAGAAGCATTCCTGTAAAAACGGATGCATCTTCTGCTTTATTGATCAGAATCCCGAGGGACTTCGTGAGTCGCTATACTTTAAGGATGACGACTCCCGTCTTTCATTTATACACGGAAATTACGTCACCCTTACCAATATGACACAGACCGACGTTGATCGCATTATTAAAATGCGTATGTCGCCTATCAATATTTCAGTACACACGACAAATCCCGAGCTTCGTGTAAAAATGATGAAGAACAAGCACTCGGGCGAGGTGCTTAAGTACCTTGACGATTTTGCCGCCGCAGGACTTTCTATGTGCGGACAGATCGTGCTTTGCAGAGGGGTCAACGATGGCGAGGAGCTTATGCGCTCCATGCGTGATCTTGCCGCCCTCTATCCTGCGATGAGCAGCGTTGCTATCGTTCCTGCAGGACTTACTAAATTCAGAGACAAGCTCTACCCACTCACCGATTTTACAAAGGATGAGGCAGGGGAGATAATTGATATGATAAATTCCTTTGGCGATGCTCATAAGGAGAAGCACGGCACACGTCTTTTCTATGCCGCCGATGAATTTTATCTTAAGGCACAGAGACAGATCCCCGATGCCGATTATTATGAGGACTATCCTCAGATCGAGAACGGCGTAGGTATGATAAGATCCTGCTCAGATGAGTTCGGACTTGCACTTTCAAATGCCGAGGATCTTGGCGATTTACTCAATAAAAAAAGAAGCCTCTCCATTGTTACAGGAGTTGCTTCTTACCCGATGATTTGCGAGCAGGTGGACAAACTAAAGACGCTCTGCCCGAATTTAAATGTTGAAATATATAAAATTGTTAATAATTTCTTTGGCGAGTCAATAACCGTTTCAGGTCTTTTGACAGGCCGCGATATATGCGAGCAGCTTGAGGGCAAGCCCCTTGGAGATGAGCTGCTTATTCCTCAGAATTGTCTGCGTCACGGAGAGGACGTTTTCCTCTGCGGTATGACTGTCAGCGAGATGTCCGAGAGACTTGGCGTTCCTGTGAGAACGTCGGGAAATGACGGATACGAGCTTGCCGAGGCAATACTGAACGAGAGTATTTGAGATTAGGAGGTAAAGAAGATGTCAAAACCAATTGTAGCAATTGTGGGTCGTCCCAACGTGGGTAAAAGCACCCTGTTTAATAAGCTTATAGGTGAGCGCCGTTCTATCGTAGAGGATACACCCGGCGTTACACGTGACCGTATTTATGCCGAGGCGGAGTGGAACGATCACCGCTTCCTGCTGGTTGATACCGGTGGTATCGAGCCTAAGAGCGACGATACTATTCTTAAGCAGATGAGAAATCAGGCGGAGATTGCTATTGCAACCGCTGACGTTATCGTATTTATGTGTGATATCCACGCAGGTCTTGTGGCTGATGACAGAGATATTGCAATTATGCTTAAGAAGTCGGGCAAGCCTATCGTTCTTGTTATTAACAAGGTGGATAGAGTAGGTGAGCTTCCTTATGAGTTCTATGAGTTCTACGAGCTTGGCTTCGACCGCGAGCCTATCGCTCTTTCCTCACTTCACGGTACAGGCTCGGGTGACCTGCTTGATGCCGTAATTGAGGAGTGCCATTTTGATGAAAATGAGCAGGATGACGAAAACGTGATCAACGTTGCCGTTATCGGTAAGCCCAACGCAGGTAAATCCTCTATAATCAACCGTATGTGCGGAGAGGACAGAGTTATCGTTTCCAACATCGCAGGTACTACGCGTGATGCCGTTGACACAAGGGTTGAGAATGAATTCGGTGTTTATAACTTTATTGATACCGCAGGTATCCGCCGTCACTCAAAGGTTGAGGACAGAATTGAGAAGTTCTCGGTTTTGAGAGCCAATATGGCTATCGAACGCGCTGACGTTTGTCTTATTATGATCGATGCCGCTGACGGAGTTACCGAGCAGGACGAGAAGATTGCAGGACTTGCTCACGAGGCAGGTAAGGCTTGCATCATCGTTATCAATAAGTGGGATTCTATAGAGAAGGAAACTAATACGGTAAAGGAATTCAACAAGAGCATCCGTACCGATCTTTCCTATATGCCTTATGCACCTATTGCATACGTTTCTGCACTTACAGGACAGAGAGTTAAGAATCTTTATGAGATGATCAATCAGGTTTACGAGGAATCCCGTCGCAGAATTACCACAGGCGTGCTTAACGATCTTCTTAACGATGCGACTACCAGAGTTCAGCCTCCCTCGGATAAGGGTAAGCGCCTTAAGGTATACTATATGACTCAGACCTCTATTGCTCCCCCCACCTTCGTTATCTTCTGCAACAGTGAGGAGCTTTTCCACTTCTCTTACAGACGTTATATCGAAAACTGCCTGCGTGATACCTTTGGCTTCAACGGTACTCCCATTAAGCTTATCGTAAGACAGCGCGGTGACGATTCCACCAAGGCCTAAATTTTAGAGGAAAAAACACATGTTTATAGATAACATTAAAATTTACGTTAAAGCAGGTGACGGCGGCAACGGAGCCGTTTCCTTCCATAGAGAAAAGTATGTTTCTGCAGGCGGTCCCGACGGTGGTGACGGCGGCAGAGGCGGCAATATTATATTCAGAATTGACGAGGGTGCAAACACCCTTCTCGCCTTCCGTTATAAGCGTAAGTTTATCGCGGAGAACGGTCAGAACGGTATGCCCGGCAAAATGCACGGCAAGAGCGGTCAGGACGTGATCATCACCGTTCCTCAGGGCACTCTTATTAAGGATCCCGAGACAGGTAAGATCATCTTTGATATGGGCAGTGACCGTGAGTTCATTCTCTGCAAGGGCGGCAGAGGCGGTTGGGGTAACCGTCATTTCGCTACTCCCACAAGACAGATCCCCCGATTTGCAAAGAGCGGTACCAAGGGTGAGGAGAGAGAGGTTCTTCTCGAGCTTAAGATGCTTGCAGAGGTTGGCCTTATCGGATTCCCCAACGTTGGTAAATCCTCTATTCTTTCACGCATCTCCTCGGCAAAGCCTAAGATTGCAAACTATCACTTTACCACACTCTCTCCTAACCTTGGCGTTGTAAGCATGGGCGAGGGCAGGGGCTTCCTTGCCGCAGATATTCCCGGTCTTATTGAGGGCGCATCCGAGGGCCAGGGCCTTGGTCACGATTTCCTTCGCCACGTTGACAGATGCCGTCTGCTTCTTCACGTTGTTGATATTGCAGGTACTGACGGCAGAGATCCCGTGGAGGATATTGAGAAGATCAATTTCGAGCTTAGTCAGTATTCCGAGCAGCTTGCAACACGTCCTCAGATCATAGTTGCCAACAAGATCGATTCTGTGCTTGAAGAAGAGGAGATCTATATCAACTTCAAGAACTACGTAGAGAAGAACAATCTTCCCGTTGTATACGTTTCTGCCGTAACAGGCGAGGGACTTGATCAGCTTGTTAAGATGGCTATCGACAGACTCAAGGATCTTCCTCCCGTAACTATTTACGAGCCCGAGTATTCCGAGGAGGATGAGGCTATCGCAAGCTCTGTCGGTGCGAGAGAGACTATCGTTCGCCGTGAAAATGACAAGTTTATCGTTGAGGGCGAATGGCTTTATAACTTTATGGGTCAGATCAACTTTGACGACTACGAGTCGCTTAACTTCTTCCAGCGCGTTCTTATTAAAAACGGAGTTATTGACAAGCTTCGCAAGGCAGGCGTTGAGGAGGGTGACACCGTTTCTATCTACGATTTCGAATTTGACTTCGTATACTAATTTATACCCAAATTCCGAATGCGCGGTTTATTCCGCCACCGATTATCTCTGCGGCACAGCTGACTATTTCGCCGATCTCCTTTGGCGATACGAACATAGGCTCGTACAGTGACTCTGTGCCCGAGAGTACTCTTGAATCTATAACGGTAGGAACTCCGATTGCTACTACGGGTACTCCTACCGTTTCTATACTTACTGCAAGTCTTGGGTTACCGATACCGCTTCCGGGAGAAATTCCGCTGTTGCAGATCTGTATAGTGCTTCCCAGCCTTTCGGCAGACCGTGCGGCAAGGGCATCTATGGCTATCACCGCATCGGGACGGATCAGATCACATAGCCCCTTTACGCTTACCGCGGCATCAAGTCCGCAGTCTGTTCCCACCCCGGGGGTAATTACCGCAATCTCAGCGCAATCAAGGCGGCTGAACGCAGATCGGTCGTGCTCCTTTATATGCATCGTGGGTTTTACGATCCTTGCGGACTCCGTGCCTATGGCATCGGGCGTAAGCTCTCGGTTTCCAAGTCCGACCACCAGAATTCTTCCCGGGAATATGTCAGATTCATCGAAAATTCGACACAGCTCGTTAGATATCTCGTTTTTTGCATCGTCAAGCCTGTCGCTTGACAATCTGTCAAATCTCGGTAGATTCAACGTGTGATACAGACCAAGCGGTCTGCCTATTGCTTCGGCAGCCCTTTTTGTGCAGATCCTTATTCTTTCCCAACAGCCGAGTGGACGACTCTCGCGGCTGAATTCAACTCCGGGTATTTCCAAGTCGGCTCTGTGCCTCTCAAGAGCAAGATCGGTGTAGGGCAGATCCCCACTATAGCTTCTTTCGCTAAAATATCCGTACATGTTTTTCTCCTTACCTTGCAAAGTATTCGCTTAATGGATTGTTGACGCAGGTTTTGGAGCTTATGCATTATATTTAATAATTGAAAGGTAACAAATATGAAAAGAAACAAGAAATTCGGTCTTAATACCGTTACCGATCTTAAGGTTTTTCTTCTTTTCCTTTTAGATAATATACGTTATCCCGTTGATCGCGCTACCGTTATGAGTATTGTAGAGGAGAATACCGATGAAATATCGCTCGACTACGATCAGTGCCTTGGCGAGCTTACCGATTCGGGACATATTCTCTATGACGAGGTTGAGGGCGAAAAATATTATATGATCTCTGATAAGGGCAGAGCGGTTGCAGCCGAGCTGTACGACAGCCTTGATGCCGGATTCAGGGAGCGCAGCCTTCGCTCTGCGATCAAGCACGTATCCTTGTCGAAAAGCGGTGCGTCTATCAAGGCGTATATTGAGAATACCGATAACGGCAGATACCGTGTTACAATGGAGGCAAAAGATAGGTTTGGCGAGCTTATGAAGACCACGCTTACCGTTAATTCTCTTGCCGAGGCAGAGCAGATCAAACGCAATTATGAGGCAAAGCCTGACGGTGTTTACAGAGGAATTCTTTTCTCGGCTACCGGAAAAATTGAATATTTGTCATAATGAATCAATAGTTATTTGTAGAAAATTAACAAAAATGCTTGTTGTTTTATATTGATAATTGTACAAATTCTAAATAAAATAATAAGAATCTCTTGACAAATTATGAATAAATAGTTATAATTATTATATTATGGATGATTATTATGTATAGTAACACACCTATCAATGAGTTGATTATGCTTTGCCGTAGTCATAATGATGATGCCTTTGATCAGCTTGTTCAGCGATATAGCCCTATGATGCGCAAGGTCGTTTCGAGCTTTGACGCGACAGTATACGATGCGGACGAGCTTTTTGCCGAGGGCTGCGTTGCACTTCACGTTGCTGCACAGAGATATGATCTTCAGCAGAGCGAGGTCACATTTGGTCTTTATGCGCGTATCTGCGTGCGCAACCGTATTCTCGACATGCTTCGACGCGCTGACAGCGAGCAGACCTTCTCCGATCTTGACGTGGAGCAGATGACCGACGATGACAGCGTTGAACAGAGACTTGCTGACAGAGAGATTTTTGATAGGCTTTTGGCATCTGCCCGAGATTTACTGTCGGATTATGAATATCGCGTGTTGCTTTTACACATTCAGGGATATAAGACCTCTGCCATTGCGACTATGCTTGGCCGTAGCGCAAAGTCAGTGGATAATGCTAAATTCCGTCTGTTCCGCAGACTTAGGGATGAGATAGGCGATATATCCAATTTTTAATATGTCATTATGCCCAAGGTAGCTTAAGGGAGAGCGTTGGTTATACAAAGGCGTCGGTTGGAATCCGTCTCAGGGCAAATAATACAATACCTATCAAGGGAGAAACACAATGTACCAGGACGAGACATTGAAGTGCAGAGACTGTGGTAACGAATTCGTTTTCACAGCAGGCGAGCAGGAATTCTACGCACAGAGAGGCTTTGAGAACAAGCCCTCCAGATGTAAGGAGTGCCGCACCGCAAAGAAGAACGCGCAGAAGACTGTTAGAGAGATGTTCGCAGCAGTTTGCGTAGAATGCGGTAAGGAGTGCCAGGTGCCCTTCAAACCCACCGAGGGAAAGGCTGTTTACTGCAGCGAGTGCTTCGCAGCAAGAAGAGCAGCACAGGACGCAGAGTAAGCTTTTCGCTTAAGCGACCACCTTCAAAAAAAGAGGATTTGGTTATGCCAAATCCTCTTTTTATTATTTTTATTCGCTTATTTTTTCTGTGAGAGTCTCGCTTTCAGCTTCCTCTTTAAGCTTTAGCCGTACCTTTTTAAACAGTACAAGCAGCGCAATAGCCAGCGCAGACAGACCAAGGAACCATGATATTGGATATATGGTGTAAATTCCGATCAGCGAATGGAATTTTTCGGTGGGGAATACGAAGAATACCCAAATAGCACGCAAAACGCAGATAGCTCCAATGCTTACGATCATCGGGATCATTGAATATCCGAGACCACGTAATGCGCCTGAGAGCGTATCCATAAGTCCGCACATAAAGTATACCGACAGCATAAAGCCCATAAGCTGGACAGCAGCCTCGAGAACTGCCTCCTTGTTGGGATCTGCCGCATCAATGTACAGACTTGCCAAGGGTCTGGCAAACAGGTTTAACAGCTGACCGCCTACGATACCAACGAAGGATACCTGTATTATCGCGTAAAGAATCGATTTCTTTATTCTCTCAGGCTTCCTTGCACCGTAATTCTGACCTGTAAAGGTCATGGCTGCATGGAGATAGGAGTTCATAGACGTGTGTACAAGTCCCTCGATATTAATTGCAATGGTCTTGCCCGAAATATCGGTGGTAGCAAGAGTGTTCATGCCGGAGGTGAGGAGAATGTTGGAGATAGAGAACAGTGTACCCTGAAATCCTGCAGGAAGTCCCAGCCTTAATATTTCCTTCAGAATATCACCGTCAATTTTCAGCATGCTCTTGTTCAGGGTGTATGGCATATCAGTCCTGCGAATAAGAACCATTATAACCGCAACAGCCGAAATGTACTGGGATGCTATGGTTGCAAATGCAACTCCGCCGACAGACATTTTGCACAAAATTACGAAGAAAAGATTGAGCAGAACGTTACAAAGTCCTGAAGCGGAAAGAATTAGCAGGGGCGTTCTTGAGTCTCCGACAGAGCGGAGCGTTGCTGCGCCAAAGTTGTATACCGACATAGCAGGAATACCTGCACATATTATTCTCATATACAGCACCGCGCGACTCATCAGCTCGCTTTTTGTGTCCATTAGTGCCAGTGCAGGGGCGGATATCAGCATACCAAAAATGCAGAATGCTATACCGCCGATAAGCGAAAATACCACCGAGGTGTGTACTGCGCGCTTCAGCTTGTCAAGATTTTTTGCGCCGTAGCTTTGAGCGATAACTACGCCTGCGCCGCCTGCTATACCCATAAGCAGGTTGACTATAAGATTGGATAGGGAAGAGGTAGAGCCAACTGCCGCCAGGGCTAAGGAGTCGCCTGAAAATCTGCCCACCACTATATTGTCCGCCATGTTGTAGAAAATCTGTAGCATTCCCGTCAAAATTATGGGTACTACAAATCGTATCATAGGTATAAACAGCGGTCCTTCGGTAAGGTTTTGTTTAACCCTTGATTGTGCCATTATTATCTCCTAATGAAAATTCATTAAGAGTATTTTATTCCTTTTTTCATTATTTGTCAATTCTTTTATAAAATAAAAAATAAAAATTTTAAATAATACTGTACAAATTAATATTTTTATGTTATAATATAAAAAGCAAACTGGGACTTTTTTGGTCCAATAAAAAATAAACGGAAAAATAGGATAAAAATGGAACATAAAAACAATAGAAAAAGGTATCCGAAGCATGGTGATAAGCCGAATGGTTCAAGAGGCGACATCAGACGTGATTCGTTCAGAGAAGAGCCTGCGGAAAACGTTATTTTCGGACGTAATGCAGTTAAAGAGCTTCTTGCCAGCGGACGTGATATCGAAAAGGTATATATTCAGTACGGTGACCGTGAGGGGTCTGTAAATCTTCTGCTTGGTATTGCAGCCGAGCGTAAGCTTCCTATTCATGAGGTTGAACGTACAAAGCTCGACAGTCTTGCCTGCGGAGGAAATCATCAGGGCATACTTGTTATCGCCGCCGAGCGTAATTACGCAACGGTTGAGGATATTCTCTCATACGCGGAGGAGAAGGGGGAAGCACCCTTTATTATCGTTCTTGACGGTGTTGAGGATCCTCACAATCTTGGCGCTCTTATCCGTAGTGCCGAATGTGCAGGTGCTCACGGTGTAATTATTCCCAAGCGACGCGCGGTCGGTCTTACTTCCACCGCTGTTAAGGCTTCTGCAGGTGCTGCAGAGCATATGAGAGTTGCCAAGGTTACAAACCTTGCCTCTACTATTGACGAGCTTAAGGAACGCGGACTTTGGTTTTATGCCGCCGATATGGACGGTGACAGCTATTACGACACCGATTTTTCGGGCGGTGTAGCATTGGTTATGGGTAGCGAGGGCTACGGTATATCCAGACTTGTTAAAGAAAAGTGTGATTTCGTCGTTTCCATACCCCTGTACGGAAGCGTTAATTCATTAAACGTATCTTGTGCCGGTGCGGTTCTGATGACCGAGGTCGCAAGACAGAGAAATAGAAAGTGAGGTTATTATGAAGGATAACGAAAATAACATCATTGATGAAACCGTAAATGATGCGGTAGAAAATACCGAGGAGGTTACTACTCCTGCGGATAATACAGAGGATAGCGCTGAGGATAACGGCTTCCTCGTGCTTGAGGGTGAGACTCCTGCAGAAGAGCCTGCTGAAAAAAATAACGGTCGCCCCGCTACTTATATGCCTCGCTTTACAGAGGTTAGTGAGAATTACAGACGTCAGGGTGATGCCAGAGTTCGTCAGCGCCTTGGTATTAAGGCTCAGGCTACAAATAGCCAGCAGTCATACTCTGATGAAATAAAGCTCGACCCCACAGCAGAGTTTGATGCCGATTTTTCGGGTGCGGAGGATGCTAAAACGCCTATAAACGCCGCGGTGGATGAGAGCGATGAGTCCATCTCCGTCAAGAAGGTAACTTCTCCCGATGATGAGCTTGAGATTGCTGCGGAGAGAGAAAGGGAAGAGATCAGAAAGCTTCTTAACAGCGATCCTAAGCCTGCTCCCGCAGAAAAGGAAGAAATTCCCGAGCAGGTAGAGGAAATCGCAGAAGAGGAAGAATACACACTCCCCGATCCTGATGCGGACGAGCTTAAGGTTTATGAGTTCGTTGATAATGATACCGCAAAGCAGGAAAACAAAGAGCCTGATATAGCAGAGAAAACCGCTAAAAAGAGCGGTGAAAAGAAGAATGACAAGGAGTTCAGCAATCCTGTTCAGCGCGATGGAATTAAGGACAGATTCCTTGATTCGCTGATCTCTATCAGAATCAGAAGAATTGCGATCGGTGTATTTGCCGTTGCCTTGGTTATTCTTGAACTTCTTTCGGCAACGCGAGTTGTTGACTTTAACCTCTTTAAGGGTTCTTCGAATTATTCTGCTGTTGGACTTGTAGATTTCCTTCTTGCGACCTGCATATTCGTTATGTCGCTTCCCGAGCTTATCGGCGCAGTTAAGGATCTTATAGGTAAGAAGATCACAATGACCCTCATTCCTATTCCGATATTTCTCGTTTACGGTATTTATACCCTTATCGTAGTATATAGCGGCGCAGAGAGCTACACTCTGTTCGGTTTGCTCTTTGCATCGGTGGTTATTCCCGTTCTTTCTGCTTCCTTCCATCGTGCCAAGGCTGATTTCATCGCCTTCAAGATGATCTCCCAGTCCGAGGACAAGCAGGTTATCGAATTGAATAACACCCGTGACCTTGACGTAGAGAACAAGGCGCTTGACGGTGCGGTTGATGAGTATAAGTCAAAGCTTTCTCGCACTCATACCGCGTCCTTTATTTCTGATTTCTTCAGCAATTCCGAGTCCGGCTCTGTTTGTGGCAAGCATTTTGCTTTCATTTGCGGCGTGCCCTTTGCCGTTGGCTTGATTTGCGCAATTATTTCTTATTGCTTCACTAAGGATATTCTTAGTGCAATGTCTGTATTCTCTATTATCGTTATGCTCGGTTGTCCTGCCTTCACTATTATGGCAGGTAAGATATCCTTCTTCCATTCTCAGCGCGCCGCTCTTGCTACTGACAGCACTGCGATCGGCGAGGATGCTTATGAGAAGTATGCCGGCGTTGACGTATTTGCATTTGACGATACCGATCTGTTTGGTCCCGAGGACGTAAACCTTAAGCGCTTTATGCTTTACGGTGACAGAGGTAATATGGATAACGTTATGCGTCAGATGTGCGCTCTCTTTGCGGCAGTTGGCGGTCCTCTTGACTATATGTTCTCCGGCATTATCGATAACAGAATGCGTCATAAGACCGCATCCAACGTTATTATCGAGGATGACGGTATCTGCGGTGAGGTTGCAGGTCACAAGATCTGCGCCGGCAGCGAGGATTATATGCGCCGCAACGGTATCGCAATTCCTCAGGCCGCTATTGCCAAGGATACTAATACAAGTGATACCATTAAGGTTATGTACTCTGCCGAGGACGGCGAGGTAAATGCGAAGTTCTATATCAGATATTCCTTCTCTGAGGAATTTACGAGCACCATTCCTTCGCTTCGCGATTCGGGCATTATTCCTCTTGTTTATACACGCGACCCCAACGTGTCGGGCGAGCTTCTCGCTACTCTTAATGCAGGCAACTGCACTATGCGTGTTGTTAAGCTTTACGACGTTATCAATGAGATCGACGTGAAGCCTCGGGTAAGTGCCAGAATGATCACCTACGGTGACAAGCTTGATGCTGCCGGCATGATCGTTCTTGCTAAGAAGTATCACAAATTCTCTTGCTATCTTAAGTTTGCAGAGCTTTGCGCTATGATCGTCGGAGTGATTTTGGCAATTGCGCTTGCTTATATTGCAAGGATCAATTTCAAGGCAGTTCCTCTTGCGGCTATGTGGCAGCTTGCGCTTTGTGTAGTTCTTAAATTCTTCAGTAGGGTTACCTTCCTTAAGAATTCGAGAAAAGATTCTTAATAACTAATACGTTTTCCGTGCTATCCATTCGGGTGGCACGGAAATTTCCCGAAAGGACTAAATTGATGCAGAACAGAAATATATCGTCGGTTCTTAAGTCGGTTTCAAAGCCCGGCAGATATATCGGCGGTGAATTTAACAGTGTCATAAAAAACAGGGATGAGGTAAAGGTGCGTTTTGCATTTTGTTTCCCGGATACCTACGAGATCGGTATGTCTAATCTCGGTGTCAGAATTCTTTATGACGTATTAAACAAGGATGATAAGGTTTGGTGTGAGCGCGTATACGCTCCCTGGACTGATATGAAGGAGAAGATGGAGGAGTATTCTATTCCTCTCTCTGCCGTTGAAAGCGGAGATTCTCTTGATAAATTTGATCTGGTTGCATTTTCTCTTCAGTATGAGATGTGCTATACGACCACTCTTGCAATGCTTAAGCTTGCAGGCTTCCCCATTTGGGCAAAGGATAGGGCAGAGGACTGTCCCATCATCGTTGGCGGTGGTCCTTGCGTATATAATTCCGAGCCTGTAGCAGAGTTCTTCGATCTTATTAACGTAGGTGAGGGCGAGGAGGTTCTCCTTGAGATCTGTCACCTGTATGAGAAGATGAAGGAGGACGGAAGCTATACAAGAAGCGCATTCCTTCGTGAGGCATCTCACATCAAAGGCGTATATATTCCATCACTTTATGACGTTTCCTACAATGATGACGGTACGATAAAGGAGTATAAGCCTCTTTACGATGACGTTCCCTCAAAGATCCAAAAGCGTATAATTGAGGATATGGACAAGGCTCCTTATCCCGAGAAGCTCGTTATGCCTTACATCGAGACCGTTCACGACAGAATTGTTCTCGAGGTATACCGTGGCTGTATCCGTGGCTGTCGCTTCTGTCAGGCAGGTATGGTTTACCGTCCTATCAGAGAGAAGTCTGTTGAGACTCTTTGCAAGCAGGCAAAGTGCCTTTACGATAACTCGGGTTATGACGAAATTTCTCTTATTTCGCTTTCTATCAGTGACTATTCGCAGCTTCCCGAGCTTACCGATAATCTTCTTGAGTGGACTGATGCATCTCACGTCAGCCTCTCTCTTCCTTCGCTTCGTATTGACAGCTTCTCCGAGGAGCTGATGAAGAAGGTTTCTTCTGTCAGAACAGGTGGTATTACCTTCGCTCCCGAGGCAGGTACTCAGCGCCTTCGTGATGTTATCAACAAGAACGTTTCGGAGGAGGATCTTATGCGCTCGGTTGGTATTGCCTTCCGTGGCGGTAAGAGCAATGTTAAGCTATACTTTATGAACGGACTTCCTACCGAGACCGATGAGGATATCGTTGGTATTGCAGGTCTTGCAAAGAAGGTTGTGGATCAGTATTATGCTATGCCAAAGCCCGAGCGCCCCAAAGGACTCGGAGTTACCGTAAGTGTTTCTTGCTTCGTGCCTAAGCCATTCACTCCATTCCAGTGGGAAAAGCAGGATACCTTTGACGAGCTTATCAGAAAACAGGCGCTTCTTAAGGGCGCAATTACCGACAGACGTATCAAGTATGCATATCACGATGCCAAGGTTTCCTTTATTGAGGCGGTTCTTGCCAGAGGCGACCGCCGTCTCGCTCCTGCTATTGCATATCTTGCGGATAAGGGTGTAATGCTTGACGCATGGGATGAGTTCTTTAACTACGATCTGTGGATCGAGGCATTTGAGAAGTGCGGTATCGACCCCGCCTTCTATACCTCTCGCGGATTTGGTCTTGATGAGGTTCTTCCTTGGGATATCATTGATATCGGTGTAACCAAGGCATACCTTCGCCGTGAGCGCGATAAGGCATATGAGGGCAAGACTACTCCCTCCTGCGCCGAGCATTGCAGTGGTTGCGGAGCGAACAAGCTGGGAGGTAAGAACAGATGGTGCAAGTAAATCAGACTAAGCAATTTCTTCGTTTTAAGTTTATAAAACGTGGCAGTTTGCAATACATCTCTCATCTTGACCTTGTACGTACTATGCATAAGGTTATTGTTCGTGCCAAGCTTCCTCTTTGGTATACGGAGGGATTTAATCCCAAGCCTAAGATGATCTTTGCCGCTCCTCTCTCCATTGGAACCGAGAGCGAGTGCGAATTTATGGATCTTCGAATGAACGAATATATTGATCCTGCTGAGGCTATGGCTCGCATCAACGCCAATATGACAAGCGAGATGCAGATCACCGAGGCATACTATCCCGATAGCAAATTCACCGACCTTAAATGGATGTCCTATCGCTTAAGCTTTACTCCTGTCGCTATTGATGACGACCTTGTTAAGCTTTGCAACGATATGTTATCTCTTGATACCGTTGAGGTACTTAAGAAGAACTCCGATCAGACTATAAATATTCGCCCTCTTATTAAGAGCGCCGTTGCCTCGAGAGTAGGGGATAGCATAGTTGTTGACGCGGTTCTTTCCGCCGATCCCTCTGCATTTCTCAATCCTGAGTATATTGTAAAATTCCTTAAGGAAAAGTGCGGTCTGATTTCACATCCTGATCTTACGGCAGAGCATTATGAGATAATGCGACTCAATGCCTATTTTGGCGATATGACCGAATTCAGATAATCGCATCAATATTGAACCCCGATAACCGCCTGAGATGCTCGAGAGAGTTTTTCAGGCGGTATTTTACTACCGTTGCGCTCTCTATGTCCTCAACTGAAATGTATCCGATCATTTCGACAAAGCAGTCCTCAATGCTGGTCATGTCGTTGTGACTGACCGTAATGCTTAGATAATCCTGCTTTTTCATAAAATCCTCGTATATCGAATAAGCATCGTTTATTGAATTTTCAGCACCAAGATCAAGGTCTTCTACGTCATCTATAACGTCTGTGATTTGCCTGTCTATGATAATCGTGTTAACTGTGACAAATATAATCGTTACGGCAAACAATATTACCGCCAATATTTTTTCCTTCATTTGTTTTTCTCGTCCTTTAATATTAGGTTGATTACACCCTCGTCATCTACCGTCATAAGAAAAATGTCGCATTGCTTTATTTTGCTTTCGCTAAGTCTCTTATTAAGCCATTTGTCGTTCAATCCCAGAGCCCGAAGGTTGCTTTCAATTACCTTGCCATCGATTATCACGGCGTGCGCCATTTTAGATCCGTTTTTTTTTATTATGGATAACGTGCCGTTCTGTTCAATGGCGGCGTAGTAAACGTCGTTTATGTCACCCACTCCTTGGGAGCGCATTTCAGAGAGTATTTCGTTTATGGATATCCTGTTTTCATTCAGCACTTTTTGCAAAACTCTTCCTTTATATATAATATACTGGGGTTTTCCTTCAATAAGGCCTTTCATTTTTTCGGATTTGTTCTTTACTGTTGAGATCAGGATCTCTAATGACAGTATGAATAATATGGGCATCACCGCATTCATCAGCGGTATGTCAGGATCATCGATAGGAATTGATGCAATTTCGGAGATCAGCAGGGTAGAAACAAGCTCTCCTACGTCAAGCTCGCCGATCTGCCTTTTGCCCATAATTCTAAGGGAAATTGAAAGAGTAATATAAATAATAACCGTTCTTACTACAATAGATGTCAAAAAACCACCTCCTTTTATTAATTATTCTATTAATCTTGCACAATAATACAAAAAATATAAAAAAGTTTAAAAATCCCCTTGACATTTTTAAAATGTTGTAGTATAATAGAAAAGCTCACACCTCGTGAGCACAATTTGATCCTTGAAAATTGAACAACTTAAAATTAAGAAAACACTGAAAAAGTGTAGTTCTTGTCAAAACACATTGAGAAAAACTCAAAAGTAAGAAGAAGCTAGATTAAAGATAGCTCTGAAAAAGGATTTAGGTCCCGAAGGGGATTTAGATATGAATTTTTTAGAGAGTTTGATCCTGGCTCAGGATTAACGCTGGCGGCGTGCATAACACATTCAAGTCGAACGGTGACGAGTCCTTCGGGACTCTGATCAGTGGCGGACGGGTGAGTAACGCGTGAGCAATCTACCTCTTGGTGAGGGATAACAACCGGAAACAGTTGCTAATACCTCATGAAACAGCAGCATCGCATGGTGCAACTGTCAAAGATTTATTGCCAAGAGATGAGCTTGCGTCTGATTAGCTAGTTGGTGAGGTAACGGCTCACCAAGGCGACGATCGGTAGCCGGACTGAGAGGTTGAACGGCCACATTGGAACTGAGAAACGGTCCAGACTCCTACGGGAGGCAGCAGTGGGGAATATTGGGCAATGGGCGAAAGCCTGACCCAGCGACGCCGCGTGAGGGAAGAAGATCTTCGGATTGTAAACCTTAGTCAACAGGGAAGAAGAAAGTGACGGTACCTGTGGAGGAAGCCACGGCTAACTACGTGCCAGCAGCCGCGGTAATACGTAGGTGGC
>JBGVRO010000039.1:0-28250 GCA_045128515.1 Eubacteriales bacterium
ATCTCTTGGCAATAAATCTTTGACAGTTGCACCATGCGATGCTGCTGTTTCATGAGGTATTAGCAACTGTTTCCGGTTGTTATCCCTCACCAAGAGGTAGATTGCTCACGCGTTACTCACCCGTCCGCCACTGATCAGAGACCCGAAGGTCTCCTCACCGTTCGACTTGAATGTGTTATGCACGCCGCCAGCGTTAATCCTGAGCCAGGATCAAACTCTCTAAAAAATTCATATCTAAATCCCCAAGGGACCTAAATCCTTTTTCAGAGCTATCTTTAATCTAGCTTCTTCTTACTTTTGAGTTTTTCTCAATGTGTTTTGACAAGAACTACACTTTTTTCAGTGTTTTCTTAATTTTAAGTTGTTCAATTTTCAAGGATCAAATTGTGCCGAACCAAATTCGGCTTTCCTATTATACATCAATAGTTTTGATTTGTCAATAGCTTTTTTGAAAAAAATTTAAGTTTTTTTATTATTTTTTTAGCCTGTAACAACAACTCCTCGCGCGTGATATTATAATAATGGAAGGCATAAAATATCAGCACATATTTTAGAAAAAACATATTGACAAACAAATAAGTCTATGCTATACTTTTTTCGCAAAAAACAAAACACAGAAAGGTTTCTTTCATATGACATTATACGAGGAGCTTTATTTCGAAATCAGAGCAACCGGTGCGAAGTCCGAGGTTAAGAACTTCCTGAACTATTTAAAGTCCGGTGAGCTTGACGAATTCTTCGAATTCACATCTGATTATATAAGCTACGACGATGATTATGCAGGTGCAACGCCCGACACAGAGGTAACCGTTATAATTTCAAACGACGATTACGGAATTGAGATCGACGAGTTCCATACAGACGAATTTCTCGAGGTTCTCTGCAAGGCAGGCAGACGCATTTACCTTAAGGGTCAGCTCTACGACGCAGATAACGAGGAGTACTCATTTGTCAGCGAAACAGGCGACTCCTACTACACCAACGCGCTTCTTATCAACAACTTCAACGAGGACGACGACAAGCCTGTTGAAGAGGATGATGACGAGGACGAGGAATAATAGTTCAAAGCGACCGTAAACACGGTCGCTTTTTTTGTTTAGCAATACATATTATTACAGTTCAGGTAATTGTAAAGCTGTTCACCGTGATTCTGCTCTTCCTTCTGAATATGGGCAAGAGTATCACGCAAAACAGGGCTGGTAAACTCAAACACACCTGTATTATACACACCCGACACGTGCTTTTCCATAGAAAGCGCATCCTTGCAAAGATAGGCATCGCTCTTTTTCTCCACCTCGTTGCACGAGGATATTTTGCATTGAAGCTTTGCCTGCACCGCCGAGGGTGACTGCTCGGGCATTTTAACCTCGTTGCCACCAAGGATCTGACAAATTGTCTCAAGGTGCTTCTGTTCGTTTTTAGAGAGTGTGGAAAACAGGTTCTTAAGCTCGGGGTCGTGCGCCATCTGCGAATATTTGTCATACTTTTCAACACAAAGCTGCTCCTGGGATTTAAGGTCTGATAACAAAGTGGTTTCCTTTTGTGTAAGTGTCATAAAAATTCCTCCTTTATTTGGTTTCAGAGAAATTATTACCAAAATGAATGTTTTTATCCTGTTTACTTATCGCAAAAAATCTTATTTTTCGATACGGTTAAATAGCACCCTCTAACAATATCGCAATTCTTTGTCCATTCAACACAAATCGACAGCAGTTTTCTACCGTTTTTGCTCTCATATAAATATATAATGAAGCGAATACGTTTTGAGAGGTAAAAAATTATGGATAAAACCGGCGAGAGCAGCAAAAAAAGAAGAACAAAAAACACGAAAAGCATTGTTTCGCAATTAAGATCCAATATAGACTCCGCAATAAATGAAATCAAGTCTGATAGTCGGTCTTTGACGAAGGATCTGATTTTTTTCACGGTAGGATTTCTTTTATCGCGCTGCCAATTGATCCTTGGGGCGAGGCCGTTAGGCATTGCGTTTATAGCCGTATTGCAGAACGGGATCTTGCCTGCCCTTCTCGGAGAGGTTATCGGTAGCCTTTCACTCGGTATAGATGGTATTATTTTCGCGGTCGCAGGCGTTATTACTGCCCTGTTGCGAGTTGCCGTATCGGCATCCGAAAGGAGAGAAAATAACAGCGGTGAATTGTTCGGAGAAAGTCTGCTTCTAAGAATATCGGTAGCGATCCTTTCCGCATTTTTAGTAGCGGTATACGAGGTGGTTATGCGAGAATTAAACGAAGCAACACTGCTCTTTGGACTTGTGATGATCATATCAACGCCGATACTGACCTTTTTATTATCAGGAATATCATCCACAGGAATCAACTTTTGGGACGTGCTTTGCGGATCAAAGGATTTACTCAGCCTTAAGGGATGTGAGAGGCAGGAAAGATATGACAAAATATTCTTCCAGCTTTCCATTCTGTTATTTCTGTTCTTTATAAGTTTATCGTTTCAGAGTGTAAATATTCTCGGGATATCCTTTTCATACGTATTCTCCGGACTGATGAGTCTGCTTACAGCAAAAAGATTCGGAGCTATGCGAGCTATGACGGTAGGCTTTATAACTGCGATGCCACTTTCGGGAGCGTTGTCTGTATCATTTGCTCTATCAGGTCTGGCTGCAGGAGTAATGATCGGCTACGGAGCGGGATACGCCATAGTTCTCGGCGGTGTGGCTCTGTCGGCATGGGGCGCATATTCGGCAGGCCTCAGCGGTCTTATCAGCACAGTTCCCGAATATATTATAGCCGCCGCAATAGCTCTGCCGATGCTGAATAAAATCGGTGAGATATCTCAGGATGAGTCCTCCGCAGAGCATACCGAAAGTGCGGAGGATATGGTTGGAACAATGGCGCTGGTGTATCAAAAAGAGTACTCCGGCGCGGTCGATAGCCTTGGAAATACGCTCTCGGATCTGGCATCTATAATCCAAAAATACACGTCAAGCTCTTTTATCGGAGAGTGGGAATACAACGATAACGATGCGCAAGAGATTGCAACCGATAGAATTGAAGAATATGAGCTTATCTCACGTCTTATAAATCAAGCGATAGCCACAGACAATGCCGAGAAAATGGTTGATAACAGTGTAAACGACACCCTTACGGGTATCATTGAGAGGTGCGGATTAACCAACGGACTGATACGCGTGTTTGGAAATCGGGAAAGGCATTTTATTATCGCAGGAGAAGACGAAGGAGGCAAAAGAATCTCGTCATTCGAGCTTAGAAAAGCCATCGAATCAGCTATTGGAGTAAAGCTTGGAGCACCCGAGTACTATCGCAAGGGGAAGATGACGCTTATGGAATGTGGGATACGTCCTTCTCTTAAGGTAAGCTACGCTATCGCAACACAAGGTGGAAGCAAAAGCGAAGTTTCGGGCGACAGTGCCATCTGTTTTGAATCAAAGAGAGGCTGCTTCTACTCGCTTATATCCGACGGAATGGGTAGCGGCGACGTTGCAAAAGAGACCTCGGAATTTGTATGCGAGTTTTTAAAGCGAGCCATGGATATTGGAACAGGCAAGGAAACGCTGATCCATATGCTGAACCACGGTATTCGTGAGGGTCGAGAGGAATGCTCGGCAACCATAGATTTTTTGGAACTTGATCTGTTAAGAGGTGGCGGAGTATTTATTAAAAGCGGCTCGCCCCCATCATATATTAAAAGAGATTCGTCCATATTCCGTATAAGGTCACACACAGCACCCATAGGACTGATGCGAAGCATAGATACCGAGCGAATTAGTGTGGAAATCAAGGCGGGAGATTACATATTCATGTTTTCCGACGGGATAGCCGAAATAGCAGAGGACGCACCGTGGCTGCTGCTCCTTTTAAGCGAGCCACCTATGAACAACTTAAAGGAATATGCAGAGTACATTTTAACGCAGGCGCAAAAGAACGGTGCAAGCGGTGACGATATGACGGTTACTGTAATTCGTGTCAGCGGAGTATAATCAAAAAATCATTATTATCATATAATAATATTGGTATACGATACCAACCTACACCGAAAGGAAATCACAATGAAGATCATTGTAATGAACTCTCCAAAGGCTCTTAGACGATTACTCGCAAAAATATTCGGAGTAGAGCTGATCAAAAAATAACATATTTTTATTTAAAAAGCGGTTTTGCAAATAATTGTTTGCAAAACCGCTTATATTATTTTAGTTTGTTTATAAATCTCTCGATTTTTTCAAGTGCTTCTTCGATATGCTTTACCGAATAAGCATAGGAAATTCTGGCGTATCCCTCTCCGCACTCACCGAACGCAGTTCCGGGAACAATGGCGCACTTTTCTTCCATAAGAAGTCGCTGACAAAACTCCTCGGAGCTAAGTCCAAATCCACCGATATATGGGTAGATATAGAACGCTCCCTCGGGAATCATAACAGGCAGACCTATTCTCTCAAGCCCCTCTGCAATGAAAACTCTGCGGCGATTGTATTCCGCGCACATTTCTGCAATGTCCTCATCACCGTTTTTCAGCGCCTCAATAGCTGCAAACTGGGATACGGTCGGAGCACACATTATTGCGTACTGATGCAGCTTTGTCATCTGCTTTGTCCAGGCTGCAGGCGCACAGATATATCCAAGACGCCAACCTGTCATAGCATATGCCTTCGAAAATCCGGATGCGATAATAGTTCTCTCACGCATGCCGTCGATGCTTGCGATCGAAACGTGTGTCTTGCCATAAGTAAGCTCGGCATAAATTTCATCCGAAAGGATCGCGATGTTTGTATCGCGAAGGACCTCTGCAAGCTTCTCAAGCTCATCCCTCTCAAGAATAGCTCCGGTAGGGTTGTTGGGATATGGGAGAACAAGCACCTTGGTCCTTGGCGTTATTGCCTGACGAAGCTCGTCTGCAGTAAGCTTGAATCCATTCTCTGCCCTTGTATTGATAATTACGGGAACTGCACCCGCCATTCTTGCTATAGGCTCATAGCAAACAAAGGATGGCATAGGTATAATCACCTCATCCCCGGGATTGACGAGAGAACGAATGGCAACATCAATAGCCTCACTGCCACCGACGGTAACCAAGACCTCACCGGCAGAATAATCAAGACCGAAACGGCGATTCATATACCTTGCGATCTCGGATCTAAGCTCGGGAAGACCCGAATTAGACGTGTAATAAGTGTGACCTCGCTCCAGCGACTGAATAGCAGCCTCTCTGATATGCCACGGTGTTACAAAGTCAGGCTGACCGACGGTAAGAGCTGTAACGTCACCCATGTCACTAAGCAGGTCGAAAAATTTTCTAATACCCGATGGCTTTATATCCTTAAGCGTATCGGATAGCATCAACTCATGATCTATCATATACCGTCGCTTTCCCTTAGATCCTTCTTAGGAGAATTATATACCACACCGTTGTACTTATAGGTCTTAAGCACAAAGTGGGTTGCGGTTGCGGTAACGTACTCAATGGGAGCGAGCTTTCTTGCTACGAAGTAAGCAACCTCCTTCATAGTCTTACCCTCAATAAGAACGGTGAAATCAAAGCCGCCCGACATAAGGTAAAGACCCTTGATCTCGGGATAGTTCTGTATCTTTTCTGCGATCTTATCAAATCCGTCGTCGCGCTGAGGCATAACCTTAACCTCGATAAGCGCAGTAACCGTTTCCGTCTCTGTCTTATCCCAGTCAATTACAGCCTTATAGCCGAGAATGACTCCGTCCTTCTCAAGCTGACGGATCATATTCTTTATATCGCCCTCTTCCTTCTCCAGCATAAGAGCAAGCTCCTTTGGAGTAAGAGTCGCATCATTTTCAATTAGTCTTAAAAGCTTTTCCATATCAAAACCTCTATATTTAAGTATGATTTGCAATTAAAAATATTATATCACTCTTTCTATACAAAGTCAATAGAGCGCCCCAACAAAGGGCGCTCTATAAATGTTAATTTTCTTGTTTTCCCTCTGAATTGACAGATCCACCGCAAGAGCAACCGCCACTACAGGTCTTTGAATGTGGACAGCCGACGCATTTTTGTCCGCTTTTTTTAGCCCTGTATATGTAACAAGCCGCGCCGCCGACGATAAGTGCAATCACGAGAATAATAATGTAATCGATCGGTCCCATATTACTTCACCTTTGCCAATTTCTCGGCATTAACCTTTTTATCTGCACGAATGCAGAGCCATGTAAGCACTGCTGCAAAACAGATAAGGAATATAAGTCCACCCACAAATCCTGCGCCAACGTATCCTGTAACGATAAGAGTTCCGATCTGATATACAAGGAAACCAATGCTGTATCCGGTTGCAAGCTGAAGGGCAATTCCACCCCAGAACCACTTTTTATCGGATATCTCGCTATTCATAGCACCAATTGCAGCAAAGCAAGGAGGTGTAAAGAGGTTGAACATAAGATAAGCAAGAGCTGCAACCTTAGTAAGACCAACCATCGTAGCGGCAACCTCGTTGCCCGAGCCTATCATCTCAAGATCCTCGTTTACCACAAATCCATAGCAAACGGCAAGTGTACCAACAACGTTTTCCTTGGCAATAAAGCCTGTAATTGCCGCTGCCGCAAGCTGCCAAGCGGTAATTCCCACAACGGGAACAAGAAGCACAGCAATAGGATTAGCAATAGAAGCAAGAATAGAGGTGTGCTCCATTCCCTCCTCTACGAGAGTGAAGCCCCAGTCAAAGGACTGCATTACGAACACAACCGCATTGCAAACGAGAATAACTGTTCCCGCCTTAACTATGTAAGCCCAGCCACGACTGAGCATATCTGCCACCGCGCGCTTAAGTGAGGGAGTTTTGTATTCGGGCAATTCAATAATAAAGAATGATTTGCGCGCCTTGTGTCCGGCAATCTTATTAACCAGAAGTGCGCCAAGAAGAATAAGAATAATACCAACGAAGTACATAAGAGTACCAACCCAGCTTGCCTCATCAAAGAATGCACCTGCAAAGAGGGCGATAACAGGAAGCTTTGCGCCGCAGGGCATCCATGGAGCAAGCATAGCGGTGGCGTTTTTCTCACGCTCGTTACGGATCGTACGACAAGCCATAACACCGGGAATCGCACAGCCTGTTCCTACGATAAAGGGGATAACCGACTTGCCGGAAAGTCCAACCTTCTTAAAGATAGGGTCAAGAACCACGGTAGCGCGTGCCATATATCCACAATCCTCAAGTAAGGAGATGAGGAAATACATCACCATTACGAGAGGAAGGAAGCCAACGACGGCGCTTACACCTCCGATAATGCCCTCGGTAAGGAGAGCACTTAAGAATTCGTTTGCCTCTGCATTCTCCAAGGCAGAAGCTACCCACTCCTTAAACATATCTATAAGAGTTACAAGACCGGGGATAGCAAAGCCGTTTTCAAACTCAATGCCCTCTGCGATCCACGCACCGAGCCAAGCCTGGCTGATCTGGAACACAAGGAACATAACTACGGCAAAGATGGGGATACCGAGCCACTTGTTGGTAAGCACCTCGTCGACCTTATCCTGAATATTCTTGTCCTTTGTGAGAACTCTACGAGTCTCAACGGAGGATACTATTTTATTTACAAAATCAAATCTCTTTTTGTCTGCTGTAAGCACCGCCGATTTATCTGAAAGATCGATCTCACCCTGCATATAAGGAGAACTCTGTTTCTTGCCAATAACCGAAACGGCAGTTGAGATAAGCTTCTTAAGTCCTCTGCCTGTGATTGAGGTGGTCTCAACTACAGGACAACCAAGCTTCTCGGAAAGAAGATTTGCGTTTATCTTGTTTTGCTTTTTCTCATTGGCATCGGTCTTATTAAGCGCGATAACCACGGGGATACCAAGCTCAAGAAGCTGGGTAGTAAAGAACAGACTTCTCGAAAGGTTGGTAGAGTCAACTATATTAATAACAACGTCAGGATTTTCATTTTTTACGTAGGACGAGGTAACACTTTCCTCGGACGTAAAGGGTGACATAGAATAAGCGCCGGGAAGATCGACCGCGATCAGGTCCTCCACTCCCGAATAAAAGCTTTTCTTTATGGGATATTCCTTTCTCTCAACCGTAACGCCTGCCCAGTTTCCAACCTTCTCGCTACGACCCGTCAACGCATTAAACATAGTTGTTTTACCGCTGTTAGGATTTCCTGCTAATGCAATTCTCATTTTTTCTCCATATATAACTTATTTTTCAACTAAATTGAATTCAGTTAGTCTATGCTAACCGAATAACAAAAAAATAATCCGCAGATTATTTTTTTACTTGACGAATATAACCTCGGCAAGCTGATTGTCTATATTATATCTTCCGTCCTTGATAGAAACGGTCATACCGCCTCTTCTCTTGGCAATAACGGTAATAGGCTCACCGGAATAGCAACCGAGAGAGAAAAGAAAGGCGTCAAGCTCTTCATCATTGGTTTCTATACAATCAATAATATATTCTTTTCCTTCCTCAACCATGCGTAAATTCATAATTCTCTCCGTGAAATAAATTGAGTTAGCAACTGCTAACTCCTTTAACATTATACTCACAAAATTCTATTTTGTCAATAGGTTTTTCGAAAAAATTACCAAATTTTTGCTTTGTTTTTCATATAACATAGCCAAAAAACAGGAAAAATCCCCCTCGGAACTAACCGAAATGGGATTTAACTCATTATATTTCGCATTCAATGTCAAAGATAAGAGAAGCGGTATTATCCTCGGAGTATTCGATCTCCTCGGACAGGATGCGCGCGGATTCTGCTATTTCCTCAAATGACATATCACCGTCGGCTATCATATTCTCAAAAATCGCCGAAAGCAGAATACAAAAGCCCACCCTCGCTCTGAGATTATCTTTACTATCTGCCACGCTCACGTGCCTGAAGATAAGGTAAGCGAGAAAACGAGTCAGATAGCTATCGAATTCGCGACTATAACAACGTTTACCGATAGCAAGACGTCCAATTCTTGAAGAATCAAGATATTCAAGTGACAAAAGAGACTCGTTCCACCTATCAGCATCATTAAACAGGTCGGGAAGGTCATATTTCCGTCTTATACGATCGGTCTTTTTTGCAAACGCACCGTTTTTATCCAGCAGTATCTTATAAATCTCTGCCCTGTCAGACAGTGTGTCAAGATCTGTTTCCTCGGGAGGATTTGCAGTCTGCTCAAACTCAATAAAATCGGCATATCCATCAGATGAAAGAATGATCCTGCAGGCTTCCTCACATACCGCGCCAAGTCCGCCCTCTACCCTACCCGAAACCGAGTGGTAGAATCTGGGATGCTCACGGCAAATGTCGGATATATAACCCTCGCCAAGAGAGGAGATTATTTTGCACAAGCCCCTGCAGTCAAGGAATGGGCATCGCTCATCATCGCACAACGATATAACACCGTCGCAAATATGAGCGCGAATATCATCGCCCATATCGCCCTCAATCAGCTTGTACTTCTCCATAGTCGCATCGTCAACGTCAATCTCCCAACCAACGCAACAGCTGTGACGGCACTTATCGGCTATGCACTTAAATTGTTTATAATAAGAAGGAAAGTATATCTTCATATTATCACCTTTAATACATTGTCGCAAATTTATTGTTAGTCTACAAAGTAGATCCGGGTCTTTCCCCGGTGCCGTACCGGGTAGCAGGTGTAAAACCCTATAAAAAGCCAAAGCCCCGAAGATTCACCCGGGTATTCGCTAAGCGAAGATACCCTCACTCTTCGCCTGGAGAACAAGCTCTCCGATCTCCGAGTGGGGTATGCGGACCGAATCTGCGCCTTTGGCACAGAGCCCATTCCAAAGCGCGAGTAGCAGCTCCAGACAACCCACGCAATAAGTTATCCCACAAAAGTGCTGCAATACCCCTATAAAAAGCCAAAGCCCCAGAGTGTTACCTCTGGGGTTGTCTGGAGCTGCTACCCGGATTCGGACCGGGGACCTCATCCTTACCAAGGATGTGCTCTACCAGCTGAGCCATAGCAGCATACACAAGGATACTTCCTCGTGACGCTTGATAATTATATCAAATTTTTTTCGTTTTGTCAATACATTTTTTAAAAAAATACAAAAAAATAAATTTTCTTATCATTTTGCCTTTTTCGACCCCTTGTGATCGCAAAAAGTCTAAAAAGATTGCTTCGCGCGTTAGATAAATTTCTTTTTTTGAAAAAACCTATTGACAAAGGCTTGTAAATTTGGTAGAATATACAGGCTAATATTTGGAGCATTAGCTCAGTTGGTTAGAGCTACCGGCTCATAACCGGTCGGTCCAAGGTTCGAGTCCTTGATGCTCCACCAACAAAAGAGAGATAACCCTCGCGGTTATCTCTCTTTTGTTTTGTGTCGCGTCAGCGGCCTCGAGCCTTGCTCTTTGGCTTTGCCAAAGATAAGGTTCGCATACCAAACGAAGCCGTCGGAAAGCTCGTTTTCCAGCGGCGAGTGCAGGTATATTGCTCCATCGGAGCAAAATCCTTGATGCTCCATAGTTGTTTTTTATTAAATAAAAATCACCATAAATATACCTATCAAAATGCATATATTGACAAAAAACGTATGTTATGATATAATTCTACTAATCGTAGAGCTTGATTGCCAAAGCTTTTATAATCAAAAAAACGCGCTTAACGATAAGTAGGTTTACTTTTTTCGTCATTATGTTATACTTTAGTTGTAAAAAACGCAGGAGGTGTACTATGGCACACAGTATAGGAAAAACAATCGCAGAACTTAGAAAATCTAAAGGTTGGACTCAGGTCGAATTAGCCGAAAAACTCAATGTAAGTGACAAAGCTGTCAGCAAGTGGGAAAGCGAGGGCGGCTTCCCTGAAATAACTCAGCTTCCCGTAATAGCTTCTATTTTTGATGTTAGTATAGATTATCTTATGACAGGTAAAAGGGATGATTCAATCAGTCTTGATGATATGGATGCTACAAAGCGAATGTTTTATTTAATTGAGCGTGACGATGTTGAAAATTATTTTAAATATGGTTATGAAAAAGAAACCTATTTTAATGATTTCCCTATACATCAAAATACTGGTACGGATACGCCAATACTTGCTATTATAAAGCATAATAGTTTCAAAATATTCAATGCTTGTGTAAAAGCGGGCATACGTACAAAATCCTGTTATGCAAGAACTCATCTTGCCTCTGTGCTTTATGCTACTCTTGATTATTTTGATATATTGGTCCTATTTGCTTGTTTAGCCGGTTCTGTTGATTTTTTGGAACAGATTAATTTTAGATCTTTTGCTATAAGCGACAAGATTATAAATAACAATCGATCCAATATCACACGTTTACAAACATACGAAGAGAGTACTGCATATTTAATCAAGAAAAAAACAATAGAAACTATTTTCACTAATGAAAATGTGCCCGCAAATGTAATTAATTACATTTGTACATATGTTCCTTTTGACTCAAAAAAAATAAAATATGGTTCATCAGTTGCCGATTATGGAAGAATAGAAGGACAGTTTTATTTTATAGAACAAGTTATAATTGAACAACTGTACCGTTCAAAGAGATATGATTTGTTAAATAAATATTTGCAATCGATTGCAGAGGATAGTTTAAAAACTATAAAACTTTTCAACGATTCGGATAGACGCGGGGAAGGAACTCGTGTAAAATATTCCATTACATCCTCATCGTATTTAATTAGAACTGATAGCGATAGTTATGGATATACAACCGTGAAAGGCAAAGTAATTACTATATCTCCAAAAATCATTCACCTTGCCATTTCTAACTTGGATGAAGAGTATGCATCAAAATTCATTGAATATAATAAGATCCTTTCAAAAGAACTCACAATATTTGACTTTGCTCCTTTTGTTCCAAGTGAAACCGAGTTGAAAGAATTGTTTGAAATAACAAAAAGAGAAAAACGCATCATTTCAATCAAAAACAATATATCCATCTCAGAACACGAACGCCGTTGTAAATTAGCAAGCGAGAATGCACTTTCTTTGGAGGATGTAGTAATTGCAGATGATTATGAAGCGTTTGTTTTACTCGACGAGACTGAGCGTGTTAAACTTGATCCTGAATTATTATCAAGAAATGGTGCTCAGGATGTTCGTTTTTATATTTATGCCGTTAATGTTAATGACAATATTGAAAAGTTGAACGCAGGACTTAAGATAATTTTGGAAAAATATCCCAAGAGATACGATATACAAGATGTTCTTCTCTCTGCTGGTGCTATTATCGACGCAAATATTGCGATGACCAATATTTTGAAACAGAATGTTCTTATTCTCAACAATCAAACAAATTCAGATAATAGTGATATAGAAGTTATTGAGTCCGTCACAAAGCAACAACTACTCAAAAAGATTGAGTCTAATCAGTTGCAATATGTCATTGTTAATGCTACCATTCAAATGGAAAGAAGGTTGAAAGTTCATATTGCAGAGCAAGGCGTTGACCTCGCAGAAATGATTGACAAGGCTTTGAGTATTGGCATAATTGATGAGTTTAATTGTAAACTTTTACACAAGCTTAGAATGGCAAGAAACAGCATAATGCATGCCGGCAATAAATCGCATTATACCACGGAAGTTGTAAAAATGTGGGTTGAAGCGGTTTATTCGATAAATTAAAAAGGTGACAAAGCACGCATCTTATTGTTAGCTGAAACAATTTTATATGATGGACACTAGAGATATTTTGCAGCAAGCTGATGATTTTGCAGAAGCATTCAAGCGTTGTTCCAAAGGTGAAAATCCGAGAAAAGACGAGTTCAATCGTATATGTGCTGATATTGTAAGCATTCCTGCAATTGTAAATGCTGCGTTTTCTTGCGAATTGTACTTTAAAAGCATGTTAAAGCAACCTTGGGGACACAAGTTAAAGGATTTATTCGAACAGCTTGACATAGAAACACAGTTGCAACTAAAGAGTGAATTCGATACGAATTTTACTAAACATCCCGTTTATAATTTTGATGTCTTTTTAAATGACGTTTCGGACGCTTTTATAGAATGGAGATATGTATTTGAAGAACCGCATACCGAAGGATTTTACGGTTGCTACATAAACGAGTTTTTGATGTTCTTTAATTGTTTTTTGCCAATTGTCAAACGCATAGCTCACGAACGCTTTATTGCAAGATAGGTAACGGTTCGATTTTCGTTAAACATACTCCACCACAGAAAAGGCACCCATTCGGGTGCCTTTTTTGTTTTTGTGGTGGAGCATTAAGATTGACTCGATCTTGTTCTTTGGCTTTGTCAAAGATAAGCTTCGTATTTCCCGCTCGAAGATCGACAAGCTCGCTTGTCAGGCGCAGAGTGTGGAAATATTGACGCTCGCCGTCAAAATCCTTGATGCATAGACTTGGCATACCACTCCCCTCTTGAAATCTTCCTTTATATATGATATAATAAAGCCGTAATCAAACAAAAGGAGATTGCTTATGAAAAAGGTACTTAAGATTTTTTGTTCTGTTATTTTGGGACTTGTTTTGATTTTCGGTGGAATTACCGTGCTTAACGGTCAGAATGCAGAGAATATGAAGGACTACATCGACAGCTTTGGCAAGGTGGAGTACGACAACCAGCTTGTGCCACAGTATGACGAGAGTGGCGAGGCATATTTCGTGACCGACGGCGAGTTTAAGATCATGCACCTCACCGACGTGCATCTCGGCGGCAGCATCCTTTCAATAAAGGATGACAAAAAAGCAATGAATGCCGTTGCAGCAATGATTTCTACTGAAAAGCCCGACCTTGTTGTAGTGACAGGCGACATTTCCTTTGCTGTACCGTGGGCGGCAACCCTTAACAACAAGTATGCCCACGATATGTTCATTCGCTTTATGGAGAATCTCGGTGTTTATTGGACGGTTACCTTTGGCAACCACGACTCCGAGCTGTATAACTACTATGACAGAAGCGACGTTGCAGGCTTCTATGAAAACGAGAGCCTCGAATACTGTCTGTTCGACAGAGGACCCGAGGACATTTTCGGTGAGTGTAACCACGCTATCACCGTCAGAAGCACCGACGGTCTTATCACCGAAAGCATTATTATGATCGACTCCAACGCCTATACCGACGAGGATGCCCTCGGCTTCAAGTGGGTATACGACAACATCCACCAGGATCAGATCGACTGGTACAAGGAAACCATTGAAAGACACAACGCACACAACAAGAGCATCAATCCCGAGATCGACACCACCGTCGAGAGCCTTATGTTTATGCATATTCCCATGATGGAAGTAAGAGATGCAAATCAGGAATACATTAACGCAGGTAACAAGGATACCGATGACGTAAAGCACCTGTTCGGCGAGATTGGTGAAAAGGATCCTTACGTTTATTGCTCCGAGGAAGAGGAAGAGATGTTTGAAACCATTCTCGAACTTGGCAGCACGAAGGCAATCTTCTACGGTCACGATCACCTGAACAACACCGTTCTTGACTATAAGGGTGTTGCCCTTTCCTACGGTTATTCGGTTGACTATTTCGCATATATCGGCATTGACAAAACCGGCTCGCAGCGCGGCTGTACCACTATCACCGTCACCCCCGGCGGTGCAACCTACATAACCCACGAGAATTATTATCAGGATAAATACGTCCCCCTCTACGAAAAAGAAGTCGTTGATATGAAATAAGGCTCCCTCCTGAGGGAGGCTACAAAGGCTCCCTCTCGAGGGGGCTCCGCGTTAGCGGTGGAGGAGTCTAACCCCCCTCAGTCATACTCAAACAAGTTTTCGTATGCCAGCTCCCCCAAGGAGGAGCCTATGCTTGCGGTGGAAGGAGCAATTATGCCACTATTATACAACGGCAAAAATATACCTCTTGCAAAAGCATTAAGAAAAAATGCAACTCCCGAAGAAAAGCACTTGTGGTATGATTTTTTATCAGACTATAAGGTTAGATTTCAAAGGCAAAAAGCTATAGATAATTACATTGCCGATTTTTATTGCCACAAGGCTAAACTAGTTATAGAAATTGATGGTTCACAACATTTCACCGAAGATGGAAAGATGTACGATAATTTTAGAACCGAGGTTCTAGAAGGATATGATTTAAATGTTATCCGATTTACCAATTTGCAGATAAATAACAATTTTGAAGGCGTTTGTTGGTACATCGATAAAGTGGTTACAGAGATTTTAAATCAGCCTCACTCCTGAGAGAGTTAACAAGTCTCCCTCCTGAGGTAGCGAAGCGGCAGAACGGTAGTGAATTTTGCAAATCGAAAGAGCCGTTCTGTGACCGAGCCGCAGCGAGAGGCGCTGAACGAAGTGAAGCGGAGGGAGTTTATTACTCCTTCCACCACTCTGTGGTCCCCCTCCCTCGAGAGGGAGGCTAATCCCACAGTACGAAAAAGAAGTCGTTGATATGAAATAAGGCTCCCTCTTGAGGGTAGCGAAGCGGCCTGAGAAAGCCTTCCCCAAGATAGGGGAAGGTGGCGGCGAAGCCGACGGATGAGGATGATCGAAGGTGACCGAGCCGCAGCGAGAAGCCTAAAAGTTAAAGGACTGCTTGGCAGAGCAGTCCTTTTGTTATAGTTATTACTGATAAACCTGAATTTAACACCAAATCGCAACCTTAAGAGTAATAAAAATTATTTTAAGAGTAATAACTCCCTATTTTTGCATCAAATAAACCTTAAAATCATCATTTACCAAATAGTTATTACTGATAAAACAATATTGCAGTAATAAAAATGGATTTAAGAGTAATAAAAATAAATTTTACAGTAATAAGTATTGACAAAACAAAAATTACATATTATAATAAAAATACTTTAGGAGGACTTGTTATGAAATATACTAACGATAAGAAACAAGCGATTGTTTTATATATTCTCGAAAAAATTGCAGCCAAAACACCCAGTCTATCAAAGGTAGTATCACAAACATTCAACATAAGCACGAATACCGTTCACGGATATATCAACGAGTTACTTGCAGAAAACATTATTTTCAAGCCAAAACGCGGTGAATATGAGCTGGTTACAAACCAAACCGAATATATTTTTTTGCGTAGCAAGGGCGAGCTTGAAAGCGACACACTCGCCTATGATGTTTGCGTTCACGATAAAATCAGAAATATGCCCGAAAACATACAGCACATTTGGGCGTATGCCATAAGTGAGATGGCAAATAACGTTATAGATCATTCGGGTGCCGAAAGCATGAAAATCACAGTATCGCAGAACTATTTACAGACTTGCGTTACCATATCCGATGATGGTGTGGGCATTTTTGAAAAGATAAAAAATCATTTTTCTCTCCCGAGTCTTGATGAGGCAATATGCGAGCTGTTTAAGGGAAAATTAACCACCGATGAAAGCAGACATTCGGGAGAAGGAATCTTTTTCACCTCAAAAATGATGGACAGATTTTTCATCTCATCAAGCGGAAAGGTGTTTGCCACCTCAAAATATGAGAGCGATAATATATCAGATATAGATAATCAAAGCGGAACCCACGTCTATATGTCATTATCCAATTATACACACAAAACAGCGCGCGAAATTTTTGATGCCTATTCAAACATAGACGGAGAATTTATCACCACACGTATTCCTCTAAAAAACATTTTTGAGTTTGCTCCCATCTCCCGTTCTCAGGCAAAAAGAATTTGCAACCGTCTTGACAAGTTTGAAGAAGTAATTTTGGATTTTGAAGGAATCAGTTGGATGGGTCAAGGATTCGCACATCAAATGTTTGTCGTTTATAAAAACACCAATCCTAACGTATCTATCAAGCCTATCAATATGAGTGACAGTGTGTTGGGTATGTATAAGCACGTGCTTAATTCCTGATTTTCGCCCCCGAGCTTGATTTCAAAGCGGATTGTTTTATGATAGGACAACCACTATTTTATACCTTTCCTCAAGAGAAAGCTAAAAGTTAAAGGACTGCTTGGCAGAGCAGTCCTTTTGTTATAGAAAAAGGACGGAGAAATTCTCCGTCCTTTAGTTTTTAGTTGTTAATTATCATTTGTAACTATCGAATTCACAAAAAACTCAACCAAGAAATCAAGCACACCTTGAGATGCCTGTATGGTAGCTATCATCAATTCGTCCGTATCAATATCAGAAAAATTAATATCATATCCATATCTTCGGATCAACTCCGCAAAATAAATGCGCTGTACGCGACCATTTCCCTCGCGGAACGGATGTATATAATTAATCTCGTTATAAAACTCGGCGATACGTTTTGCAAATAGTTCAAATGATACATTTTCAAAATATCCTTGCTTTACTTTTGCAAAGCACTTTTTTGCTGTGTCATCAATAAAAGATGCTTCAAGAAAATTAGTTCTCTTTTTTGAGATGTTTACGCACCTGACTGTCCCCGCCCACTCGTAAAGATCACAAAATAAAAATTCATGTATTTTCTTATAATGCTCAAAATCCAAATCACCTATTATCGGATTTTTCTCAAGAATTGCCGCCTTTGCAAAAGTAATCTGCGCTTCAATTTCTGCAAGCTTTTCCTCATCACGAATACCAAATTTGTTTATAAGACAAGTTGTGCCCTCATAACAATTATTGGTTGATGGGTTTAAACTATACGCCATGAGACTCTGCTCCTGCTAAAATTATATTTAAATATTCTTCAAAGGTAATCTCGTTATTTAAAAGCTCTTTGCATAATTGCTTACAACGGTCTGATACATACAAGTCTTCCATATTAATAGAAGCCTCAACGTTATCCATAAGCTTCTGTAATGCCGCATTGCTCATACAACATCTCTCCTTTGCATTTTCTAATGTCATTTTAACACAGTTTAAGAAAAATTACAAGACCTAATATAATAATTATTTTATTCACTAAATTTTTGTATGATTTAATCTTCCCAATCTCAACTCTCACTCCATAGCCTCCCTCTTGAGGTAGCGAAGCGGCGCGAGAGTGTTAGAAAACAACTGAGTGTTGTTTTCCCTCGAGCGTGACCGAGCCGCAGCGAGAAGGGGGACCACGAAGTGGTGGAAGGAGTCTCACCCTAGGAGAGCTCCCGACCCTGTCGGGTGAGAGGGCGCTCCCGACCTTGTCGGGTGAGAGGGCGCTCCACACAAATAGTAAAAAACAAAGGACTGCTCACCCGAGCAGTCCTTTTGTTATAGAAAAAGGGCTGCCGAAGCAGCCCTTTGAAAGTTGTTTTGCTCTTTTGTTTTTGCGTTAGGTTGTGAGATTAGTTAATTCGCAAGATCTTCCCAGTAAATTGCGTCGGGTCTAAGGTTACCTTCACAACCCTCTACTCCACAATTTTCGCATTCAGCATAGTACTTACCTACAAGATCAGCCGTATTTGTTTTTTCTACCAATTCATAGCTTCTACTCGACAAGCCCTTATTAGAATGTTTTACTTGCAGATAATAATTTGTGTCTACTGTATCTCCACCATTCAAGAAGAAGACTCTTGAGTCTTCACTTAAGCCGGTAATCCAATCATCGCCATAATTCTTTTGCTGCCACTCTTCATAGCTACCAGCATAGTAAATATTAACGGTTTCTTGCTTTGTGAATAAACCACCACCTTGGTCACTAATTGATTTAACACCAATTTGCTCTACCGTTTTTGGAATTACAACCACATGCAACTTATCATACGAAGAGAAAGCATTTGCGTTAATTTGAGTAACCGGTTTACCATTTACATATGCAGGAATTTCAACTACAGTAGCTACCAAACCGCTACCATATCCCGCTGCCTCGTAATGGTCAACCTCACCAGTGAGTTCATCAAGAACCTCAATCAAATCTGCGCCCTTATATCTGTAGTACGGGGTAATAGTTACATCTTTATAGCCCTTGAAAGCATTCCAGGCTTCTTGACTGGGATTAAGGTCCAAATCCTTCTTAACTGTATTACCTTTAAGATCTGTACCCCTAATCACCCATTTGATCAAGGTAAAGTCTTCTCCAGGATTAGGCAGATTATCATTCGCTGTAGCAAAGGCATAAGGGAGGTTGTCGACATTTTCGTCATTGAAGAGACACCAAGCCAAAATGTTAGCTTCCTGGTCAACAAAGCTTGCAGTATAGGGAGAGTTGAAGTAAGGATAAAGAACTACATTCTTGTCGTTGCCAGCAGGGATATCTGGAAGCTTAATAGAAGCAGCATTCATCCAACCGCCAAACACGATTGTACCATCCTTTAATTTTTCTTCAACCCACATCTTAACAAGATGTTCCGCAGCATCATTTTTGGTAGAAACATTATTTTCAGCTTCCTTTGCGGAAACATACTTAATCGCCAAAACTCGACCATCATTGACATAGGTAATGGAATAGTAGTGATCAACTACTTCTACACCAGGATGATCCGCCTTGCCGTAGACACCCTGACCACCGCCATAAAGCTGACCAAAACGAATCTCCGCAGATGCTGTTCTGGTAGCTGCTAATGTTTCTGCATCCATATCAGAAACCTTAACACCATCAACTACAGGAACACCATATCTGGGGTTGGAGTATGCTGAGCAGTTCTCGCCTGCCTCTACACGAACCCAAGGATAGTTGTTGCACCATTCGTCATCCTGGGTTGTAAACTGAGCATAGTGGTAAGTTGCCCAATCGCCGTAGTAGACTTTGACAGTCTTTTCGCCATTTTCTTCAACACAAGTCAAGAAGGGTGCGGCAGCCAAATGCTTGTTGCCATCAGCAGTCTTTTCGGTGTTACCAATAAGCATACCTGCGCGACGGTAAGCATACCACTGGTAAGCAGAGGTTACGTCGCTATAAACGTCCATACGGCAACCAACCTCAACATGCTTCATTACGATCTGGGGATTTGCGCCTACGTCATCCCATCTTGCGCCGATAACACCGCCGCAAGGTGCATCAAAATCGCCCCAAAGAGAACCAACAACTACGTCATCACCAATGGTTACATTAGTAATTGTGGTAGTACCCGATCCGGATACCTCACCAATGAGACCACCTGCAGGACGCTGATAGTTAGCAATCTTAGAGTCGAGAATATTGATATTTTCGTAAGTACAGCTATTCTGAGAAAGACCAACAAGTACACCAGCCTCAACGCACTCAACTCTTACGTATGCGCCGCTGATAGTCAAGTTCTGGAATGTTGCACCAGAAGCAGCAGCAAACAGACCGAAACCACAGTTGGTATATGTATAGTCAGTTCCGGTTGCATATTCAAGGTCCCAACCATTCTGATAAAGATCAAAGATAGTGTAACAAGCTAAAAGATTTCCGTTTTCATCATATTTACCGCCATCGAAGGTACCCTTAAATACTCTACCAGGCATAGGATTACCATCTGCATCTTTTCTGTTGTGAGAATCATTCTCATAACCCCAACCAATGGGTTCGAAGGATATTCTTTCATTAGTTTTAGAATCGTATCCCTCAAGGTAAATATTGTTGTTGAGCTTAACGGTTTTACCCTCGAAGCTATTCTGAGCAATACCCTCTGCTGTACCGTCAACAATAGTAGCAAAAGCTGCAAGCTGGTCTGCGCTGGAGATGGTCAGTTCGTTAACAGAAGGATCATACCACTGATAGTCAAGGTCGCCCTTCCAAGGGTTGGTAGTATCAGCTACTACAGCTACCTCGGAGAAGCTTGCCATAGCGAGAGTTACGTCACCGGTAAGGGGATCGTAGGAGAACTCGTTGTGATTTACAGGATTAGCCGCCTGTGTCATAACAACGGTATTGCCATCTTCTACGTGGTAGATCTTAAGTGCGCCGGAGTTAAGACCGGTGGGCAAATACTCTCTAAGAGTGATAAGCATAGGGATAGTATTACCCTCGGCTACACCCTCCATATGAACGTCAAGAGACTGCATTGCCTCGGTAGCGCCAAGCTGAATGTTGGCACCGGAAGCATCCATCATGGAAATAACAAGCTCAAGGGACTTAACACCGTCAGCAACCTTTACACCTGCAGGAACTTCAGCAGAAACGTCGCCGCCGCTCATAGAAACCGCAGAGGTAGTCGCACCCTCATCATTAGTAGTTACAGCTGCGCCTGCAGAACCGCCCTGGAATCCGGCGAAGATATCTGCAAAAGCATTACCGTCATAATCATCACCAAAGCTATCAGACTCGCCGATATCCTGTGTTGCAAGGAGCTTAAGAGAGAAGCCTGCGTCACAGAGAGACTTGTTCTGATATTTGTTATCTGCAAGCTCATCCATATGGAATGCGATTGCGAGGATTACAGAGCTATCGGGAGTAAGCTGTCTGCCGTCCAAACCGGTGTTGTTCTCAAGAACGTCGGTAAGAGTACCTGCAGGAGTAAGGCTCTTAAGACCCTCCTTAGTAAGCTCAGCAGTTACAGGGTTAACGTAATAAACGTTAATTACGTCGGAAAGATCGGTAACATTACCCTCTGCCTCGATAGAGAGCTTCCAACGGAAGTTAAGAGTACCCGCGTTAGATACCTTTACGTATCTCACCTCGGTATAACCGGGCTCCCAGTTGTTGTAGTTAAATACGGATGTGCCGTCTGCGTTATTCCACTCGTCAGAATCGGCTGCAAGAAGCTTGTCGGACCAATACATCTCTGCATCAAGCTTACCTGATGCAATGATATTGCCGCTGCTGGTCACAGCGTCGGTAAACCAAGCAAAGGTTGTACCGAGCAACATACAAATGCAAAGAACGAGTGAGACAGCGCTTGTCAAAAGCGTTCTTTTAGTTGTCATTTTTCGTCTCCTTAAAGAATTTTAAATTTATAATTAAAATTAATTATTTACCAAGTGTATCAAGCAGGATGCTGTCGTTTACGCCGAGAGTGAGAAGGATAAGAATCTTCTCCGCATCGCTTTCAACGTCTGCAAGCAGGGTGTCAAGATTGAGGGTAACCTTTGCGCCGCAGGTGGTACAGTGCTTTTCATAGCTACCGTCATCAAGCAGTTCCCAATCACCGTAGGTGTGGGCATTGGTGCTGGGGATTACAGAGCCGGTGGCAATCTTGTCACCGCAGGACTGACAGTATACGTCACCGGTATAGCCGTCATTATGGCAATCGGCATTTACCTTGTCCTTAATAACCGTGTTCTCGTGCTTACAAGCAGGAGTGCTGCCGTCAGATGCGCCACATACGGTACAAATACCGCTTGCGAAGCTGTGATTCTTCTTTTCAACAGTCTCGATGTAGCTTGCGCCACAAGAGCAATTATAGGTCTTAACACCTGTAGAGGTACAGGTGGGCTGTGTTGTTATGCTGGAGGTATAGCTGTGGGTGTGTGTGCTGCCGCCCTGGTTACCACCCTGATTGCCGTTAGATGCCTCGCCGGAGGGAGACACAAGGTTTGCAGGAACCTCTCTGCCAAAGATAAGCCAAGCATACTCGGGATAGTCGATGAATACGTTACGGTTACCCTGAATACTCTGAACTACCTCGTTACGGCCAAGCTCCCATGTATCAACAGGGTCAATCAGCATCCATTCAAGAAGCACGTCAACGCTCTGGAATACCTCGGTAATAGAGTCAGCGCCCCATGCGGAGCCCCATCTTACCCAAACGTAAAGACAGATTCGAGCAACGTCACCCTTAACGTTGTCAAGGGGCTCGAAATATGTAGAATTGTAATATCCACCAAGATAACCTGTAGCGGGATTTGAGCCGTACTTTGCAGTACCACCGGGGGCATTGCCGTACTTTTTATTTCCGCGGGTGCTATTAACAACAGCATCAGAGGGACGGATATGGTGGAGATCTGCACCACCACCAGTTGTGTTATTACCGCCAAGAGATTTGGGCCAAACGTGCTCACGGTTCCAACCGTTCCACTGGCTCATGGTAGCAGAATAATCTGTGTAAATAAGAGAAACACTCTTATCCTCGTTCTCGCAGTCGGTTCTATCTGCCTTGTAGTGACAGTCATCGTAAGAGGATGTGTAAGTGTGTGTGTTCTTCATAAGAGTAGAAAGGCTGTTCTTAAGCTCTGTAGAGCTCATGGAAGAAAGCTTGTCGTAGTTGTAGTTATCGCCGTAGTACTTAAGGGCGCTTGTGCCGTTAAGGGTGGTTGCAACTACGTCTCTCTCACCCGAGTTGTAGCTACTCGAGTACTTTGTAGGCTGACCGTTAGCATCCTTGCTTACCGCAAATGTAGGAAGGTATGTAGTAAGAACTATTACGAGAACAAGCAGTGATGCCACTGTACTTTTAATATATTTATTCATATCTTATCTCCTGTTCTCTCGGCTCAACCAAGTATTTCGTCGACGGTAGCGTCGGTGTATGCATCCGCGTTATCGGGTGCGGTGATGCTTACCTCTGCATCGTAATTATAATCACAGTAAAGGTGCATTGTGAGCTCATATGTTTCGCCATCAAGATCGATAACAAAATCACAGGAAAGAGTTGATGACTGGTTTCTGTTATTCTTTACGTCAAGGATGTAGGACACGCTCTCAAGTCTTACGATCGCACCGAGTCTATTAAACTTGGATGCAAAAATTTCGGTAAGGCTTGCCTTAGACTCCTCATCCATCTCGGTGCAAGTAAAGGTGGTTACGTCACCGGAGGTTGTCATCTCGTGAGTGATGAAATCACCGAGATCGATAGTCGCACCTGCGCCCGCCTTAGAAATAAGAGAATCGATCTTAGCCTCATCCATCTCAGCCTTCTTAAGCGAGGTAATGCCCTTATCCGCAACGGTAACGGTGTTAGTATGATAAAGAACACCGCCAATATAAACGTATTCGTTATCTACCGAAATGCTGTTAAGCGTAGCCTCAGACTCAAGCTTAAGCTCGTCACCCATAACCGTGAGAGTTGTGTCGGGTGTGCCCATAGCGTCGATCGCGGCCTTCATCTTATCGTCATTAGTCGCATACTTGATTCTGATGCTTGCTACGTAATTATCAGATTGTAATTCTACGTCGCCGTTCTGATTGTTGCCCTGATTATTGCCAAGAATCTCGTCGCAGGACACAAGGCAGATGCAAAGCATAGCAATGCAAATGATAAGTGCTGTAAGCTTCTTTAAAGCGCTCATATTTTTCTCCTAAAAATTTAAAACATTTTCACAAATACATTTTACAATATTTTACAACAAATGTCAAGTATTTTTATAATTATAATTAAAAAGAGCCCCCATTGGAGCTCTTTTCGTATCAATTAAGAGTTTCTTTGTCCGCTTTAGCAAGCATTACAAGCATCATCACGACGAAGAACGCAAGGAATATCGGCATCAGCGACAGGCTGATATGATCTGCGATAAGTCCGAAAAGCGGAGGCATAAGGGTCGAGCCCAGATATGCCGATGCCATCTGAATACCAATAATGCTTTGCGACCTTTCTGTGCCGAAACGAGTCGGAATCGAATGGATTATCGAGGGATAAATAGGCGCGCAACCAAGACCGATGATCATATATCCCGCAATAGCCACAGCCTTTACGGGAACGGCAACAAGTATAATGCCGGCAAGGGCAATAACAGATCCAATGCGAATCATTTTAGAGTCGCCCACCCTTTCGGTTATAAATCCCGAGATAAATCTGCCAACGGTTATTCCTATAAAGGAGAGTGCGCCGAGAGCCGCCGCAGCATCCTTGCTTACCGCAAAAACACCCTCAAAATAGCTGCTCGCCCAAAGCGTAGCCGTAGATTCGGTGGCACAATAGCACAAAAAACCTAAAATAACAGGCAAAACACCCTTGATCTTCATGGCTTTGATAGGTCCTATGGGCTCAACCTTGATTTTCTCCTCGTTTTTCTTCTCGTTCACCTTCCAAAGAGGCATAGAGCACAGAAGAACCGCGAAAATGCCAAGCTGAATAAAGGACACAATACGGTATCCCTGATTCCACACCGAGTGTGTAAGAGCATAGCTCATAACATATGGGCTGATTATAGTTCCCACACCCCAGAAGCAATGAAGCCAGCTCATATGTCGTGAGTTGTAGTGGAGAGCCACGTAGTTATTAAGCGAGGCGTCTATTGCACCTGCGCCAAGACCGTACGGAACGGCAATAATACAGAGGTGATAAAATTCCTTAGCACAGGAGAATCCAAAAAGCGCTACCGCAGTAAGCAAAACGCTTATCGCAGTTACAACCCTCGTACCTACCTTTGCCACGACGCGGTCTGTAAGCAGGCTTGAAATTATAGTGCTGACAGAAACTATCATTGTGATAATTCCCATATAAGATATGGGAACGTTAAGCTCGGCGTAGACGGTCGGCCAAGCCGCGCCAAGCATAGAATCGGGTAAACCGAGGCTGATAAAGGCGAGATAAATTACCGCCAGAAGAAGTGTGTACATATTTTCCCTTTCAGTTACAAAAGCTTGATCTCTATGGCAACAACACCGTATGCCGCCTGTCTTTCGTGAGAGTAATAAACGTCCATATCAGAAGGATTTGCGCTATCTACGTCCTCCTCGGTGTAACCGCATTTTAACAGAGGCAAAGCTGCGTAAAGCTCTGCAAAATTATCAAACAAATGAAGTCCGACAACAAGGCAACGCATAGAATCGTCTCCCCCACGGCTACGCGTAAAGAAAATTTCATCGCCAACCCTGATGTCTCTGCGCTTTTCGTCATAAAGACGAAGCTCGTATATTTTTTTGCCGCTTCTGATCATATCAAAAGGGCCGTCGTGCAGATTCATTTCGTGTGTCATATCGCTCTCCTTCAGAAAATTCATCTTATTATACAACGAAGTTATAGTTTTTTCAATAGGTTTCACTAAATTGTGATTTTTGCGTAGAATACTTATATATCAAACTCGGAGGAAAATATGCTGGTAACAAAGCCATACAACAGAGAAAACGCGGTGGCATACGCAAGAAAATATGCCTTCTCACAGAACTCACTTTTCGGTAACTTCGCAGGAATAGGTGGAAATTGTACAAATTTTGTCTCACAATGCATTTACGCAGGTAGCTGTGAAATGAATTACAAGCCAACCTTCGGCTGGTACTACATATCGCTGGACGATAGGTCGCCCTCTTGGACGGGAGTGGATTTCTTCTATAACTTCATTATCGAAAATGCCGACGTTGGTCCCTTCGGCAGAGTTGCCACCTCCGACGAGGTGGAGATAGGCGACGTTGTACAGCTGGCAAGAAACGAGGATGGTTATTATCATTCCCTGCTTGTCGTAGGCTTTGACGGAGAGGATCTGCTTGTGGCGGCGCAGACCGACAACGCCTATGCAAGGCCCCTGTCAACCTACGATTACGACTACTCAAGATTTATAAAAATTCTTGGAGTAAGGCTTGAAAGTCCCGAAACAACCGACTCCTGTTTTGAAAGGGTAATGCAGGGCTAAAAGAGAAAAAAACACCGTATTTTGCAACTAATTGTTTACAAAAAGCGGTGTTTTTTCTATTAAAGATTGATCTTATTTTCGGTTGTGTAAAGCGCAAGAAGCTCGCTCTTTTTCTCCTCAATCTCATCCTTCATACGCTGAATCTCCTCGGGAGTGAATGCATCAAGATCGCCCTCAGCAAGCTTGTTTTTATACATTCTGTCGATGGTGTAGGAGTAATTGATGTCAACTGCACAGATGTCGCTGTTGCGCTCACAGATAACCTTATTGGAATTACCTCTGAGAAGCTCCTCAACAGCATAAACGCCCATTGTGGAAGCAAGAACTCTATCCTTAAGAGTAGGATTACCGCCTCTTACGATATGAGCAAGACGTGCAAACCTGGTTTCAACGCCTGTGTCATTCTGAATCTTCTTGGCAAGTGCGGGAGCATAATCTGCGCCGACGCCCTCGGACACGATAACGATAAAGCTTCTCTTACCAAGCTCACGAGACTTCTTGATCTTCTTACAGATAGAATTATCATCGTGAGGGAACTCGGGAACAACAACCGCTGTTGCACCGAGAGCAATCGCGGTATTAAGAGCAATATCGCCTGCTCCACGGCCCATAACCTCTACAACGTTACACCTTGCGTGAGACTCACAGGTATCACGAAGCTTGTCAACAAGCTCAACAACGGTATTCATAGCGGTATCAAAGCCGATAGTGTTGTCGGTGGAAGTAATATCATTATCAATAGTAGCAGGAATACCGATACAGGGAATACCCTCGGCAGTAAGCTTTTTCGCGCCCTGGAAGGTACCGTCTCCGCCAATACAGATAATGCCATCAATTCCAAGCTTACGGCAGTTCTCGATACCCTTAGCTCTGACCTCAGGATATTTAAACTCGGGGCAACGGTCGGAATACAGTATTGTACCGCCCTTGTTGATCACGTTAGAAACGTCTCTCACCTGCATGGGCTTGATGTCACCTTCAATAAGACCCGAATATCCACGGTAGATCGCCATAACCTCAACACCACGTGTAATAGCTGTACGAACAACGGCTCTTACAGCCGCATTCATGCCGGGTGCGTCGCCGCCTGAGGTAAGAACTCCAATTCTTCTTATTTCACTCATTTTAAAAAAATCCTCGCTAAAATAAATTTACTGACCTATTATACTACATCTTTGTAAAATTATCAATCCTATTTTTAGTTTTTTTATATATTTTTTACTTATTTTTTCTTGAGTTTTTTCCCTAAAGGCTCTCATCGGGAAAAAAACACATTCTTTTCTGAACAAAAGCTTTAAAATATCTGCATAATTATTGACAAATCAGTCAAATAATGATATAATGATTTAAGTATTTTGTAAAATGTGAATAAAATAAGAACAAACCGACGATTGGAGAGAGTAAAATGGAGATAGCTCTTATTGCAGACGACAACAAAAAAGAATTAATGGCGCAGTTTTGTATTGCATACTGTGGAATTCTTAGCCGTCACCATATTTGTGCTACACATACTACCGGAAGTTATATTTCCGATGCTACCGGTCTTGATATTGAAAACTATATGCCCGGCTACGGCGGAGGACTTGAACAGATAAACGCGAGAATTGCATACAACGAGATAGACCTTGTGTTCTATTTCAGAAGCACCGACCACGCAAAGGAGCATACCGATGCCGAGCAGGATCTGTTCCGTCTTTGCGACGTGAATAACATTCCTCTTGCAACAAATATTGCTACCGCAGAGGTGCTTATTATGGCGCTTGATGCAGGCAGCTTTGACTGGCGCGAATTCATTAACCCCAGAAGCGCATATAACCAGAGAAAGCGCGCTTTGAAGTAAATTTTCACAAAAAAAACGGAGGCTGATATAGCCCAATTTGGGTTGCTCAAGCCGCCGTTTTTGTTTTATATGAGGTATTTTCTAAATGATTATCAAGGTTAAGATTAAAATAGAATCAACTATAGAAAATCTCGACTCGGCGGGACTTGTTGACGGAGATGCAGAAAAGGCTCTGACCGAGGTGTACGGTACATA
>JBGVRO010000040.1:0-37631 GCA_045128515.1 Eubacteriales bacterium
AGTCAGAAAAAGACCTGCAGTTATCTTTGGTTCTGATGATCTTATCGGTTGTCAACACTCCTTTATAGAAATTCTTGCCAACTCGGTTGACGAGGCGAGAGAAGGCTACGGCGATAAAATAATCGTTAAAAAATACAGAGATCTTTCTATTGAGGTAGAGGACTTTGGACGAGGCGTTCCCCTTGGATATAATGAGAAAGAGAAGAGATGGAACTGGGAGCTTGTTTTTTGCGAGCTTTATGCAGGTGGTAAGTACGACAACAACGACGGTGACGCGGCTTACGAATTTTCTCTCGGTCTTAACGGTCTTGGTGCGACTGCTACACAGTATGCATCCGAGTTTATGGAGGTTAGATCCTATAACGGTAAGACGGTTTCTGAAATTCACTTTAAGAAGGGTAACGTGTGTAGCGAGCTTGTAGTTGCCGACATCGAGCCCGGAATTAAAAAGCGCGGATCGATTATCAAATGGCGTCCCGACATTAAGGTGTTTAAGGAAATTGATATTCCCGTTGAGTTCCTTTCTTCAACTCTGCGCCGTCAGGCATTTGTAAATGCAGGCATCAGATTTATTCTTGACGTTGAAAATGAAAAGGGTAAATTCGATAGAACCGAGTATTACTATGAGCGCGGAATTGCCGATTATATAAATGAGATTGCCGACGGAATCACGATGACACAGCCTGTATTCTGGAGCTTTGAGACCAAGGGACGTGACCGTGAGGATCTTCCCGAGTACAAGCTTAAGGCAGAGATCGCCTTCTGTTTTGCAAAATCGGGAGCAACAGAGTATTATCACAACGCTTCCTTCCTTGAATACGGCGGTTCTCCCGATAAGGCGGTTAAGAACGCCTTTCCCGCAGTAATAGATAAGTATATTAAGGCACACAATAAAAAGGCGAAGAATGAGTCCAAGATCGCTTTTGCTGACGTTGCGGACAATCTTATGATCATAATCAATTCGGCATCTACTCAGACCTCTTACGAGAATCAGACCAAGAAGGCTATTACCAACGCATTTATTCAGAAGGCGCTGACCGATTTTATTAAGACGAATCTTGAGATCTATCTTACCGAGAATGCGACCAGCGCAGGTATTATCGCAAATCAGGTTCTTATTAACAAAAAGGCGAGAGAGTCTGCTGAAAAGACAAAAATCGACATCAAAAAGAAGCTGACAGGTACTATGGACGTGTCAAACCGCGTCGAAAAATTCGTACCTTGCCGTTCCAAGGATGCTTCTGTCAGAGAGGTATATATAGTAGAGGGTGATTCGGCTATGTCCAGCTGTAAGCTTGGCAGAAACGCAGAGTTCCAGGCTATTATCCCTGTAAGAGGTAAGACTCTTAACTGTATGAAATCCACCTACGACAAGATCTTTGCCAGCGATATTATAGTTGACCTGCTTAAGGTTATCGGATGCGGTGTTGAGGTTAAGACGGGCAAGAAGAGCGATCTTGCAACCTTTGATTACGATCTTCTTAAGTGGAATAAAATAATCATCTGTACCGATGCCGATGAGGACGGCTTCCAGATCAGAACATTGCTGCTCACTATGTTCTACCGTCTGCTTCCCACACTTATAGAAAAGGGCAAGATCTTTATTGCGGAGTCGCCACTGTTTGAGATAACCTCTGGCGGTGAAACCTATTTTGCGTATAACGAGTTTGAAAAGGCAGAGATTCTTGCAAAACTTGGCAACAAGAAATATACTCTTCAGCGCTCCAAGGGTCTTGGTGAGAACGAGCCTGATATGATGTGGCGAACCACTATGTGTCCGCAGACTCGCCGTCTTATTGCTGTAACTCCTACCGATGCAGAGGCAACAGCCAAGATGTTTGACGTGCTTCTCGGTGATGCTTTGCAGGAGAGAAAGAAATTTATTACCGATTACGGTCACCTTTATATTAAGGACGCAGATATTTGATAATTATTTGAAAGGTTATAGATAAAATGATTAAGCTTAACAAATCTACAAAATTCGAGGGTGTAAAAGGCCCTCTTCTGACCATTGTAATGGATGGTGTTGGTATTGCTCCCGACAACGGTGCAAATGCTATTGCCGCTGCTCATACTCCTACACTTGATATGCTTATGAGCAAGTATCCTATGATTCCTTTGAGAGCGCACGGTACAGCCGTTGGTCTTCCCAGCGACGATGATATGGGTAACTCTGAGGTTGGTCACAACGCTCTTGGCTCGGGTCAGGTGTTCGCACAGGGCGCAAAGCTTGTTACCCAGTCTATTGAGACAGGCAAGATCTTTACATCCGATACATGGAACACCCTTATCGGTGGTGTAAAGGAGAATAATTCCACACTTCACCTCATCGGTCTTTTCTCCGACGGTAACGTTCACTCTCACATCGATCATCTTAAGGCTCTTATTGAGAGAGCAAAGGTTGACGGTGCAAAGAAAGTAAGACTTCACATCCTTCTTGACGGTCGTGACGTGGGTGAGACCAGCGCTCTTGACTACGTTCTTCCTTTCGAGGAATTCCTTAACGGTATCAGAGGTGCTGAGTTTGATATTGCAATCGCATCGGGCGGTGGCAGAATGCAGGTAACCATGGACAGATACGAGGCAAACTGGGCTATGGTAGAGACAGGATGGAAGACTCACGTGCTTGGCGAGGGCAGAATGTTTGCATCCGCCGAGGAAGCTATCAATACCTACAGAGCAGAGCTCAAGGTTATTGACCAGGATCTTCCTCCCTTCGTAATTGCAAAGGACGGACAGCCTGTCGGTACAATCAACGACGGTGACAGTGTTATCTTCTACAATTTCCGCGGTGACCGTGCTATCGAGATCTCCAAGGCGTTTGAGTCGGGCGCAGATTTTGACAAGTTCGACCGAGTTCGTGTTCCCAACGTTCTTTACGCAGGTATGCTTGAGTATGACGGTGACCTTCACATTCCCAGCCGTTACCTCGTTTCTCCCCCCGAGATTACAAATACTATGACCGAGTACCTTGTTTCTGCAGGTGTAAATATGCTTGCTATTTCCGAGACTCAGAAGTACGGTCACGTAACCTATTTCTGGAACGGTAATAAGTCCGGTAAGTTCTCCGATGAGCTTGAGACTTATATCGAGATTCCCTCCGACGTCGTTCCTTTTGAGGAGAGACCTTGGATGAAGTGTGCGGAGATCACCGATAAGCTTATCGAGTGCCTCAGAAGTGGCGAGTACAAGTACCTTCGCGTTAATTTCCCCAACGGTGATATGGTAGGTCACACAGGTTCCTTCCTTGCAACCGAGTGCTCTATGGAGGCGCTTGACCTTCAGCTTGCAAGAATTCTTAAGGTTGTTGACGAGGTTGGCGGTGTAGCTCTTATTACTGCAGACCACGGTAATGCTGATGAAATGTACGAGATCGACAAGAAGACCAAGGCGCCTAAGGCTAATAAGGATGGCTCCTTTAAGGCGAAGACCAGCCATACTCTTAACCCCGTTCCTTTCATTGTGTATGACAACATTTATGCTGATAAATACACCTTAAAGCAGGGCAGAAGCGATTTTGGTCTTTCCAATGTTGCGGCTACCACTGTAAATCTTCTTGGATACGATGCTCCTGAAATGTGGGATGAATCTACTATTGATTTTAACTAATTTTTAATAGTTGTAAGGTGCTGTTGCTTTTAGCTTCAGCACCTTTTTTAAGTAAGTTTTATGTGACGGTTGTATTATATAATGGTATATTACACAATTATAGAAGGACTTTACAGTGAATAAAGAGCTTACAAAGAAAAAGAAAAGTAAAAAAACATTCAGACATCCCAACCGTTTTCTCTTTGCATTGGCAAAGGGAATTTCCAAGTTTTTATGTAAGTTTGTATATAACGTCGAAGTAGTAAGAAACGAGCTTGAGGGTAAAACAGGCAGATGCGTTATTATTGCTAATCACGAGTCGATAATAGATGTTCTACCTGCATATGTGGTTGCTCCTGCAAAAACACATTTTGTTGTGAGTAAGGCTATGATGCAATCTCTTCCCATTGCACCTCTTATGGAAATGTGCGGAGCAATAGGCAAGAACCAGTTTCAGACCAGCGCGCTTGATATGCGCAGAATGAAGGCGGTGCTTGACCATAACGAGCCACTTATGCTTTATCCTGCCGGACTTATGACAGAAAGCGGTGCATCCACACCTATTCCGCTTGCTACTGCTAAGGTGCTTAAATGGTTTAAGGCTGACATTTACGTTGCTCGCGTTAACGGTACGTATCTTACCAATCCCAAGTGGGCAAGGGTGAAGCGAAAGGGCAAAATTACGATGGAGCTTTACAAGTTGGCATCAAGGGAGGATTTTTCAGCGCTTACCGATGAGGAGGCTGCTGATCTTGTGACGGAGCATTTGTCTTTTGACGCATACAGACATAACGAGGAAAAGCATGTATATTATAAAAATGGCGATAACGTCGAGGGCCTTGAGTTCGTTCTTTATAAATGTCCTGCCTGTGGTAAGGAGTTTACCATCTTGGTCAAGGAAAAAAACAAGCTTTGTTGTGAAGCATGCGGATATACCGTAAAGAGCGATAACTATGGACTTCTTTCGCTTGTCGGTGACGGTGATCCTATATATAAATACCCCAGCGATTGGCACTCATATATAGAGGAATCGGTTTATGAGTTTGTGAAGGAGCATCCGAATTTCTTCTATGAAACTCATGCCGAAATTCACGCTATAAACGAAAAAAAGCATAGATACGAAAAAATAGGTAAGGGAATGATAACCTTCGATTTTAACAAGTTTGTAATGGAGGGAATTATAAATGATAAACCATTTGTCGAGCAAATACCTACCCACGCCTTTCCAATTCTTCCTTTCCGTCCCGGTGCGTATTTTGAAATTCAGCATGGTGAGCATATTTACCGCATAGTTCCTGACAATCCCAGCATTGTTATGAAGTGGATATTTACCCTGAAGGCTACCTTCAGACTGAAGCATGAGGATGAGATAAAAATATGATCTATAAAACAAAAACGGCTGTCTCCACGCTTTGCGGGGCAGCCGTTTCCATATATTGCATTTGATTTTTGTATACAAATATGGTATACTTTTATCAGAATAAATTTGGATAGCACGTCGCTTTTCGGCGGCGGCTTTTTTGTTTCCAAGGTAATAGGGGAGTGAGTCACGGTAGAGTCGGGTAAGAACCGACAAAGCAAGAAAAGGAGGATATTATTTTGAAAAGAATTATTTGTACTGTTTTAGTAGCAGTTTTGCTTGCCATAGCAACCACGGTGGTATCACACGCCGCCACAACTCACACGGTAGAGCGAGGCGACAGCCTTTGGAAATTAGCCGTAAAATATCAGGTTGGTCTAAGCGAGATCAAGTCCGCAAATCCGACGATCAAGAATTACGATCTCATCTATCCCGGTCAAAAGATCAACATTCCGACGATATCATCATCAACCGCCGCCTATGAGGCCGAGGTTGTGCGCCTTGTAAATCAAAAGCGCGCAGAATATGGACTTAAACCTCTAACTCATGATTGGCAGCTTTCAAGGGTTGCGAGATACAAGTCGCAGGATATGAAGGATCTCGGTTACTTCTCTCATACCAGTCCCACCTACGGCTCGCCATTTCAGATGATGAAGAGCTTCGGAATTTCCTATCGCACAGCAGGTGAGAATATCGCCAAGGGATATGCTTCTCCCGAGGCTGTTGTAAATGCTTGGATGAACTCACCGGGACATAGAGCAAATATACTAAATTCAACATATACCCATATAGGTGTTGGTTTTGTTTCCTCAGGAAATTATTGGACACAGATGTTTATTTCAAGGTAAGTTAGTTAAGCAACCATATACCTATGTTTAAGTAACCTGCAAAGGCAACCCACAGAGCATAAGGTATTTGCAGATAAGCGGCAAGCGGTTTTACCTTATAGTATTCAATAATAGTTTTGATTATGGTATAAAGAAGAGCTAATAGCACAATCAAAGCGAAGAATGACGCCTGAAGATTAAAGAATATTATGCTCCATGAGAAATTAAGAACTAAACTTGCACCATACCAGACAAAGCCCTTTCTAGTTTCATCGGGAGATAGCTCTCGGTCAATAAATACCATTGCAGAGCTTACACCCATGAGCACGTAAAGAATAGTCCATACTATAGGAAAAAGTATTGCTGGCGGTGCAAGTGGCGGAGACTTTAGGGTGTCGTATATATCCATGCTGCCCTTTGTCAATGCTGCCGCTACAATTCCTATGGTCATAGGAATTGCAATAGCCACCAAATATGGAAGAATATATGGCTTTATTTTGTTCCAAAAAGCTGAAATTTTTTTACGCATAAAAACACCTCCGTACTAATGCAAGTGTATGCAAAAGTATGGAGGTTTATGTCGCTGTGCTGTGAAATAATTCGACAGGGAAATGATTATTTAGTTTTAAGACCGAGGATCTCCTCTTCCTTCCAGTTATAGAGCAGAGCAGGACACTGACCGCCGATCTGGATAGTATAGGTAATCTTTCCGTCCTTATCAAGAAATGCCTCATATATGTATCCGAAGCAAAGCTCACCTCTGCGTCTGAAATTTACAAAGTCCCCCTTCTTATATTTTGCCTCGGTAGGATAATTATTTTTTTTCTTGAACAGATTTTTAAAAAACATCTTGCCACCGCCTTTCCTTGTCAATTATATCACACCAAACCACAAAAATCAATAAACAACCATTGATTTACAAATAAAATTGTTAAAAGAAAAAATAAAAGAAAAAAAGATGAATTTTTTGTCAAAAAGCTCTTGACAAATTCAATTTTATCAAGTATAATAGTAAAGCACTCGCGGGAGTGGCGGAATCGGCAGACGCGCACGTTTGAGGGGCGTGTATCTTTGATGTACGGGTTCAAGACCCGTTTCCCGCACCAACAAGAAAAGCAGACCATATGGTCTGTTTTTTTTGTCGAGCGGGAACGGGACAGTTCTCAGGCAAGCCTTCGAGCTTCTCGCTAAAAACTCTTCTCAAGAGTTTTCTTTACGCGTAAGATGTTCCCATCAGACAAAGGTAAATTGGATTTATATGCAAATGCAAATGTACGTGATTGTCCTTTGTCTGAGTGAAAATCTTACAGCCCTCAGGCAAGCCTTCGAGCTTCTCGCTAAAAACGATTATCAATCGTTTTCTTAACGCTCGACATTTCCCGAACTGGGAAAACGGGACAGTCCTCAACTTTCTTTTCGTGTTTTTCGCGCCAAGTTAAAAGGCATAGTCTTAAGGCTATGCCTTTTTGTGTTTTCCTATGTGTAAAGAGTTGACATAAATTCTTCGTGGTGATATAATGTGATAGAAGGGGTGATAAAATGAAGGATTACTTAAATGAAATAAACGATTCCTTTCCTATAAGAAGAACCAATGAAGAAAAAGCAAGCTTTTTCGAATACGTTTCCAAGGAATTGGGATGTGAAAGAGTAAAGAAAGAATCTATTGACAAAAATAATAACATAATAATCGGAGATATAGCAGAGGCTAAGGTTGTATTCACGGCGCATTACGATACACCTGCAACCTCATTGATTCCGAATTTTATGATGCCGGCAAATAAGATTCTGGGCTCACTTATACAAATAAGTTATTTTTTGATTATAGCGATCTTCAGCTTGCTTATAGCCTTTGGAGCTGGTGATCTGTTAAACCTTGATGATAGTGAAATTATGCTGATTTATTTACTATTATACTTTGGCTTCACCCTCTGCTCCACAAGGCTTATAACCAACAAAAATAACAAAAACGACAACACGTCAGGTGTGGCAACCATAATGTCTATCGCCAGCGAAATCACAGATGGCAAAGCATCGTTTATCTTGTTTGACAACGAGGAGAAGGGACTGCTAGGATCTAAGGCCTTTAACAGGAAACATAAAAAGCTTATGGAAAGCAAGCTTGTTATCAACCTTGATTGCGTAGGTAACGGCGATAATATCATTTTTATTGTTAAGGATAAAGTTAAGTCGACTGCAGAGTACAAGCTTCTTTGCGATGCATTTAAGGAAAAGGACGATCACTTTGCTGTGCATCATATCCCATTCCAAAGGAGCAACGGAAATTCGGATCACAAGAGCTTTCCTTGTTCGGTTGGTGTTATGGCTGCCAGAAAGGGAAGAATAGTAAAATTCTTCACCGGTAGAATACATACCGCAAGAGATACCGTTGCCGACAATAAAAATATCGATTTCCTTTACACTCGCTTTAGCGAATTTATTAAAAAACTATAAAATTTAGCCTTGCGTTCATAACGGATTACCGAGAACGTAGGGCTTTTTTGCGCGTTAAAAATATTTGTAGATGCAAGACAGTAAAAAAATCTAACGGCATGTATTAATCGCATTTATTTAAAATAAATTTATAAATATAATTGACTACCGCCAAAATCTATGATATAATAATTTAACATGGATTTTTATGGCTATTTTTCGGAAGGGAGGATCTCATATGCGAATACTTGGTATTGACCCGGGACTTGCAATAGTCGGTTGGGCTGTTCTTGACAGTGACAGAGGCAGGCTTACACCCGTCGCATACGGTGCGATAACAACACCTGCACATACATCTGTTGAATCCCGACTTCTCATAATCAAAAATGATCTTGAAACGGTTATTGATAAATATGCTCCTACCGAAATGGCGATAGAAGAACTTTTCTTTAACACAAATATCACTACCGGCATTACTGTTGCCGAGGCGCGCGGAGTCATCCTTTGCACCGCCCATGCCAAGGGGCTTAAAATCAGCGAATATACACCTCTTCAGGTAAAGCAGGCTGTGGTCGGCTACGGCAAGGCAGAGAAGCATCAGGTCATAGCAATGGTAACGTCCATTTTGAAATTGAAAAAAGCACCGAAGCCTGATGATACGGCAGACGCAGTGGCAATAGCAATTTGTCATTCGCAATGTGCAGGCTCGGCAATCGGAAAGTATTTTAATCAGAGGTAACAATGTATGTGGTTAGCAGATAATTGGAAAGACTATACGGTAATAGATACATCTTCGGGAGAAAAGCTTGAGAGATGGGGTAAATACACCCTTATTCGTCCCGATCCCCAGGTAATCTGGAAAACAGAAAAGAAAAATCCTCTCTGGCGCACAGCTGATGCAAGCTATAAGCGTAGCCGTTCGGGTGGTGGAGCATGGAGCGATAATAAGCTGCCTGAAAGCTGGGTCATCTCCTATGGAGATCTTTCCTTCCGAATCAAGCCTATGGGCTTTAAGCATACGGGTCTTTTCCCCGAGCAGGCGGCAAACTGGGATTGGTTCGGTGATCTAATTAAAAATGCAGGCAGACCTATTAAGGTTCTTAACCTCTTCGCATATACCGGCGGCGCAACCGTTGCAGCCGCAAAGGCAGGAGCACAGGTTGTTCACGTTGATGCATCTAAGGGTATGGTTGCTGCTGCAAAGGAGAATGCACGTCTTTCCGGACTCGAAAATGCTCCCATTCGCTACATCGTTGACGATTGTAAGAAGTTTATTGAGCGTGAGATCCGTCGAGGAAACAAATACGACGGCATTATTATGGATCCCCCTTCCTATGGTAGAGGACCTACAGGCGAGGTTTGGAAGATCGAGGAAAATATCGACGAGTTTGTAGCGCTTACAGCCAATCTTCTCTCGGATGAGCCTCTCTTCTTCCTTTTGAATTCCTACACCACAGGTCTTTCTGCATCGACCATGAAGTACATTACATCTGTTCGACTTTTGTCAAAAAGAGGTGGATATTCCGAGGCAGACGAGCTTGGACTTCCCGTTGGCAACTCCGGATTGGCTCTTCCTTGCGGATCGAGTGTTCGCGTAACCTTTAAAAAGTGAGATTAAAAAATAATGACAGAATATATCATAAAAACCGAAAATCTCGGCTTCACCTATGATGACGGAGATGAATCCGTAGTAGAAATTCCTGCTCTCAGTGGTGTTAACGTTAACGTTAAGAGAGGTGAGTACGTTGCAGTACTCGGACACAACGGATCGGGCAAATCTACTTTTGCTAAGCTTCTCAATATGATACTTACTCCTACCGTAGGTAAAATATATATTGACGGCACAGATATTACGGCTGATAATTTCTCGGAGGATGACGTTTTTGACATTCGCCGTAAGATTGGAATGGTCTTTCAGAACCCCGATAATCAGCTTGTTGCTACTATTGTCGAGGAGGACGTAGCATTCGGCCCCGAAAATCTTGGATTACCAAGAGAGGAGATTCGCAAGAGAGTGGATTCTTCTCTAAAGCTTGTCGGTATGACCGAGTATGCTCGTCATGCACCTCATAAACTCTCAGGTGGACAGAAGCAGCGCGTTGCTATCGCAGGTATTATCGCAATGCGTCCCGAGGTTATTATTTTCGATGAATCTACTGCTATGCTTGACCCACGAGGTCGCCGTGAGGTGGTGGATATTATGGAAAGACTTAACAAGGACGAAGGAATTACCGTTCTTAATATAACTCATTATATGGAGGAGGCTGCAAGAGCCGAGCGCGTTATCGTTATCAATGACGGTAAGATCGCTCTTGACGGTACTCCGAGAGAGGTCTTTGCTAATGTGGACAGGCTTCGTGCAATGGGGCTTGAAGCACCCCAGGGCAATGAGCTTGTTCTTGAGCTTAAAAAGGCAGGCGTCAATATCGACGGTGATTCTCTTACCGAGTCCGAATGTGTTGAAACGTTATATAAATTTCTTTCGTAAGACGAGGAAAAAGATAAAAAATGAATGAAATTCTAAGAATAGAAAACCTTTCCTACGTCTATGGAAAGGGAACGCCCTTTGAGAAGATCGCGCTTGATAACGTCAGCGTTTCTTTTGAGAAGGGTAAAATAACAGGACTTATCGGTCATACAGGCTCAGGTAAGTCTACACTTGTAAATTTGCTTAATGGACTTAATAAGCCCACGTCGGGCAAGGTCTATCTTGACGGTAAGGATATTTGGGAAAACCCAAAGGAAATAACTAAAATCAGATTCAAGGTTGGACTTGTAATGCAGTATCCCGAATATCAGCTCTTTGATGAAACAGTAAGGGCGGATATCGGATTCGGTCCTCGCAATCTTGGTCTTTCGGATAGTGAGGTTGAGGAGAGAGTAGTTGAGGCTGCTCGCTTTGCAGGTGTATCCGAGGATCTGCTTAACAAATCTCCCTTTGAGCTTTCCGGTGGACAGAAGCGACGCGTTGCTATTGCAGGTATTATTGCAATGCGCCCCGACGTTCTCGTTCTTGACGAGCCTGCGGCAGGTCTTGATCCTCGCGGCAGACGCGAGATACTCGGTAGTCTTCGTGACTATGCCGATCGCATGAATGCCTCTGTAATTCTTGTCAGCCACTCGATGGAGGATATGGCGCATTACTGCGATAATGTGGTTGTAATGAATTCTGCCAAGGTTTATCGTACCGGAACTGTAGATGAGATATTCTCTGATGCAGATGCTCTTATCTCTGTTGGACTTGACGTGCCAATGATCTCGCGTGTTGCATCAGAGCTTTGTCACCGCGGAATTAAGCTTTCGGGTGAGCTTTACACTGTAGAAGGTGTTAAAAACGCCATACTTGATTATCTTAAGGAGGGCAGACGATGATTTCTGATATAACCCTTGGTCAATTTTTCCCCGGTAAGTCTCCGATCCACCGTCTTGATCCCAGAACGAAGATCATTCTTGCCACCTTCTTTATCGTTTCCGTTTTTATTGCAGGAAATCCTGTGAGCTTTGCCTTTCTTACGCTTACAACGATTATATTGATTGCAGTTAGCGGAATATCATTTAGAGTTATTCGCAAGAGCATTAAGCCTATTGTTTTTATACTTATATTTACCGCTATTCTCAACATTTTTATGACTAAAGGTGAGGGAGAACCTCTTGTATCCTTCTGGGTACTTAATATCTACACAGAGGGTATAGCTCGTGCGGTAATGATGGCGCTTAGAGTTACTCTTCTTATCGTTGGAACAAGTATTCTTCTTACCTATACCACCTCTCCCATTTCTCTTACTGATGGCCTTGAGGCATTGCTATCTCCTCTTAAGAAGATCGGTCTGCCTGTGCACACCTTTGCTATGATGATGTCGATAGCTCTGAGATTTATTCCTACGTTGGTTGAGGAAACGGAGAAGATAATGAATGCGCAGAAGTCTCGTGGTGCAGATTTCACCTCGGGAAGCCTTGCTCAAAGAGCTAAGGCGCTTATTCCTCTCCTTGTTCCGCTGTTTGTTTCTTCATTCAAGCGCGCGGAGGAGCTTGCCACAGCAATGGAGTGCCGTTGCTATCGCGGTGATAAGAATAGGACAAAGCTTGTTAAGCTTGAATATAAGGGACTTGATTTTGTATTTATGGGCATTTTCATCCTTCTTCTTGGCGGTCTTATCTGCCTTACCGTCTTGCCGTATAATTATCCATCCTTTGGTTTAATTTATGAAATCCTTTTCTTTAAGGTATAAGGTGGCGGTATGAAGTATTTTGCAAAGATCAAGTACCTTGGCACAGCCTTTCACGGCTTTCAGGTTCAACCCGGACTGCGTACCGTACAGGGCGAGCTTAATAATGCGCTGAATCAGGCGTTCGGCTTGCCTTGTAAGGTGACAGGCTGTAGCCGTACTGATGCCGGTGTACATGCTAACGAATTCTGCCTTACCGTTGAATGTGAGGGCGGAACTATTCCTGCCGACAAGCTTCCTATAGCCGTTGCTCGTTTTTTGCCCACCGATCTGTCGCTTTTTTACGCAGAGGAATGTGACAATGCCTTTCATCCTCGCTATGACGTTCGGGAGAAAGAATATCTCTATCGCATAATTAACAGACCGATCTACGATCCTTTCGAGTTCGGTAGAGCATGGTTTTTGTCAAGACCAGTCAGCGATGAAGGACTTTTGCTGATGCAGTCTGCCGCGAAGCATTTTATCGGAAGGTATGATTTTTCCACTTTTATGTCAGAGGGCTCTGACGTTGAGGATACCGTTCGTACTGTTACGGCATTGTCGGTTGAGCGCAATGGTGATCTTATTGAAATCCGCATTTCTGCAGACGGATTTTTATATAATATGGTCAGAATAATCGTGGGCACTCTTACCGAGGTTGCTTTTGGACGAATTTCTCCCGATGATATAGTGGATATTATCAATTCCCACGACAGATCAAGGGCAGGAATGACAGCTCCTGCAGACGGTCTGTATTTAAACAAGGTTGTCTATTGATTTCCTTTTTTACCAACAAAACAACAAAATAAAAAATTCTCCGTGTGACAAGATTAACTAAAAGTCATACGGAGTTTTTGTTTAAAGGAGTGTTTTATGAAGGGATCTTTAGGCAGGTTAAGGTTTACCGCAATAATTATATTTTTCACAGCAACCGTTGTGGCGTTGGTGTTCGGATTGATAGTTTTTCACGTTTATAGAGGAATTAACTTTGAGGCAGATGAGAAATTGTTTGAGAGCGCTGCTGAATATCACTCAACTACATTCTACGCAAACGGTGCCGATGACGGAGAGGATTACGATCCTGTAGCAATAGAAATCAGTGGTACGATGCGCAAGCTTTTCTATTCCTACGATGAGATCAGTCCTTATCTAAAGGACGGATTTGTAGCAGTGGAGGATAAGATTTTTTACGAGCATAAGGGCATTGACCTTAAGAGAACCATCCTTGCTGCATTTAACTATGTTTTTAAACGAGAAAAGCGATTTGGCGCTTCGACTATCACACAGCAGGTCGTAAAGAATATAAGCGGAGACAATCAGATTAGTCTTAAGCGTAAAATGGAAGAAATTATCCGCGCTATTCATATCGAACGTAAATATACTAAGCAAGAGATTCTTGAGGTATACTTGAACGTTATCCCGATGAGCGAGAATATATACGGTGTAGGAGCTGCATCAAGAGCATATTTCGGAAAGGAGCCGAGCGATCTGTTACCCGAAGAGGCGGCGATGTTAATAGGAATCACCAATGCACCGACGGCATATAATCCATACATTAATCCGGATGCTTGTAAGAAAAAGAGAAATATCGTTTTATCCGTAATGCATCTTGACGGAGTAATTGATGATACACAGTACGAAGCAGCACTTAATTCTGATCTCAGGGTTGTCAGCAGGGAGAACAGAGAGGATAGAATCGACTCCTGGTTTGTAGAGACGGTAATAGATGATCTGACGGAAGATTTGGCAGAGAAATATGGCATAGCATTGTCAACCGCCCGTATGATGCTTCTTGGCGGTGGATATAAGGTTTATACTACGATGAATCTTGATGTGCAATCTAAACTTGAAGAGTATTTTGAAAATGAAAATAATTTTCCGATCGAGATCGATAAGGGATTAAATTATGCGATGGTGGTTACAGATACGGAAACAGGAGATCTTGTAGGTATAATAGGCAGAGTTGGTAAAAAAAACGGCAACCGATTATTAAATCATGCAACGACACCCCATATCCCCGGTTCTACTCTGAAGCCGATAGCCTTGTACGCGCCACTGATAGACGAGGGAAAAATAAATTGGGCAACCGTCTTTGATGACGTTCCGGTCAGCTTCATAGAAAACAATGGTGAATATAGGGAATACCCACATAATTCTCCAAACGTTTATGACGGACTTACAACGGTAAAGGATGCCTTGCGTAATTCAAAGAATACTATAGCCGTTCGCCTTTGTAATCTGATCACACCAAGGGAAATATTCAATTCGCTGAAAACAGAATTCGGTTTTGAAACACTTATTGAGAGAGAGAAAAATCTTACTGATATTGCTATTGCTCCCATGGCGCTCGGTCAGCTCGGACGTGGAGTTTCTTTAAGAGCGCTTACCGAGGGATATGGTGCATTGTCGGGTGACGGAATATGGCGAGAGTCAAATAGCTACGTTTATCTTTTAGATCATAATGGAAGAATAGTTATTGAAAAGGAAAAAGAGGAGAGACAAGTCTTTAAAAGAACAACCGCAAGGATAATGAATCAGCTTCTTATGACCGTTGTTAATGATGGAACTGCCAAAAGCATTACCATTAAAGAAAAAGTCAATACAGCAGGAAAAACAGGTACGTCTGGCGGTAGCAGAGATAAAAGCTTTATAGGTTATACACCATACTACACGGCAGGTATATGGTGTGGGTATGACACCTCTGACAGAGCTGTCACGGGACTTACAAAATCTCATCTTGAGGTTTGGGATGAAGTAATGACAGATATTCATAGAGATATATTTGAGAGGGAGGATATAAGGGAGTTTTCAAAGGACGGTATTTATAAGCTTCCGTATTGTATGGATTCAGGAGGTCTATTTACAGATAATTGTATCTATGACCCGAGAGGAAACAGACAGGAATACGGATACTTTACAGAGGATAATCAACCGACAGGATATTGCGACAGGCATATTATATGCGCTTACGATTCAGAAACAAAGGCGATTGCATGCCCAAACTGTCCCTTGGAGAACCTGGTTAAAGTATCGCTTTTAAATATAAACGATCGCGCTTTTCCAAAGGAAATTGAAATAACCGATGCCGAGCTTGTATACCGTGATATTGATGGCTATATTCCGCGTCCTGTGGATTATTCATTGCCTTATTTTCAATATACGATTCCCGACGGGGTGTTTGTCGGCAGAAGTAAAAATAAAAAGCAGTTTAATTCAAATTGTTATCTTCACGATGATTAAAGCTCTTTACTTTCCGCATCTTCTATGATAAAATATATCATAGGAGGTGCATATATGGACTATAAAATAGTGTATTCCGGAAGGAAAACCATCTCTCTCTGCGTAAAGGATGGTGTGTTGACCGTAAAAGCACCGTATGGAACTAAGCAGAAGAGAATTGAGGAGCTTGTTTCCTCTCATGAGGCATGGATAAAAAAGCATATAAAAAAGCAAAATGAAAAGAATGAAAAATATGGCAATTTAACCGATGAAATGATAGCCAAACTGCGAGTGGCGGCTAAAGAAATTCTTCCGTTAAAGGTGGCATACTATGCCAGAATAATGGATTTAAAATACGGCAGAATAACAATTACCGGTGCAAAGACAAGATTTGGTTCTTGCTCGTCGAAGGGGAATATCGCTTTCTCCTATCGTCTTATGATGTACCCGGATGAGGCTATTGATTACGTTGTTGTTCACGAACTTGCTCACCTAAAGGAGATGAATCATTCGCCTGCGTTCTATAAGATAATTGCTAAGGTGCTTCCTGATTACAAGGAAAGAATAAAGTTGCTCAAAAAGTAAAAACGGAAAACGCCAAAACTTGCGTTTTCCGTTTTTTGTTAAAATTCCAAGGTGTGAGAAACAAGCTTATCGCCTTCGTAACAAAGCTTAAGGGAGAAAAATCTATCTTCCTTTTCCATAAGCTCAAAGAATATTTTGTCACCTTCCCAAATCGGCAGGGAATAAACGTCCTCTATTTTTACCCATTCGAGAGTACCTTCGTCGCAGTTGTAGTCGATATCGCCCTCAAATTCTGTTGCGGAGAATAGGTGCATATACTCAGTGCCGTACAGGTCAGACACGAAGGTAATTATTCCGTGATAACGAAGCTTGTCAACGGTAAGACCGGTTTCCTCCTTGATCTCACGCTTTGCACAGTCAAATGGGCTTTCGCCATCCTCAAGCTTGCCACCTACACCAAGCCATTTATCCTTATTCATATCATTTTTCTTTTTGACGCGGTGAATCATCAGATACGCCCCGTCTTTTTTTATGTAACAAAGAGTGGTGTTGAACATATAATATCCTCGCTTGAGATTCCTTAATTTATATAACAATTTTAACATTTTTTGTACCGAAATTCAAGTGTAAAAATAAACTATGTATTTTTTGTTAAAATATACAAAACCTATTGACTTTTTTTGTTGTTTATGTAATAATAGTTAAGTGTTTAATTATTTAATTTTAAACGAATTATGAAAGGGGAAAATATGTCTGAAAATAAGCTTTCAAGGGCTATTGAAATGATGATCAGGACAGATCATATGCATAGGGCATTGATAGATTCCCGCGTTCGTTCGCTTGGCTTCCATCGAACCCATCATAGAATACTGATGCATCTTGCAAGGCATGGTAAGCTTCTGTCACAGAAGGATCTTGCCAAGCATCTCGACGTTACTCCCGCCGCCGTTACCTGTGCGTTGAAAAAGCTTGAAAATGACGGATACATAGAGCGGTCTCTCGGTCACGATAACAGATATAATGAGATTCAGATTACCGAAAAGGGAATAGATCTTGTCAATCGGACAAGAGCAATGTTCTCCGAGGTTGATGAATCTATGTTCATCGGATTTTCTGACGATGAGCTTGATACCTATATTTCCTGCCTTGAAAAATTGCAGGCAAATATCAGAAAAGAGTGTGAAAGGAAGGAAAGAAATGAAAAGATGGTTTAAATACGTAAAACCTTATCTCACATCGTTTATTCTCGGACCGGTCGGTATGATCGTAGAGGTAATTGGTGAGATGTTTATGCCTCTGTTGCTTGCCGAATTGATCAATAAGGCAAACGATGGCATTCTTACAGATGTTGATGCAGTTGGTATTGCATTAAAGCTTGTGGGTATCGTTCTCCTTATGATGGCGGGGGGTGTAGCAGGTGCATATTTCGGCGCAAAGGCTTCTGTTAATTTTGCTGCAGACCTTAGACGAGATATGTATGCAAAGGTACAGCAGTATTCATTTGCTAATATTGATAAATTCTCGACCAGCTCCTTGGTTACAAGAATGACTAATGACGTAACTCAGATGCAGAACTTTGTTAACATGCTGCTTCGTATGGCGCTTCGTTCACCGGGTATGCTTATTGGCGGTATTATTATGGCGATAAGCCTTAAGCCCAGCCTTTCTGTGGTTCTTGCGGTTACAATGCCTATCATGCTTATCGTTCTTGGTTTGCTTATCCGTATGGGCTTCCCGAGATTTGAGAAGCTTCAGAAGAGAGTAGATAAGCTTAATTCTACTGTACGTGAAAACGTTACTAACGTTCGAGTTGTAAAATCCTTTGTTCGTGAGGACTATGAAATTGACAAGTTCTCTGAGGATAACTCAAACCTCAAGTCCGGCGCGTTAAATGCTGTTAAGGTGTTGATCTGGGCGAGTCCTATAATGAACATCTTTATGTATATCACTGTTATAGCGGTAATTTGGCTTGGCCACAAGATTGTGCTTGACGGTGGAATGCTTGTAGGTGACCTTTCTGCATTCATAACCTATACGACACAGATCCTTTCATCTCTTATGATGGTGTCTATGCTATTTATGTTTGCATCCAGAGCACTCGCTTCCGGCAGAAGAATATGCGAGGTTCTCGATGAGAAAATTGATATAAATGATACAAATTCCTCGGCAGAACAAAAAATCACCAACGGAGCTATCGAATTTAAGAACGTTGTATTCCGCTATTACAAGACGAGTGAGAAGCCCGTTCTTGATAATATTAACGTTACAATTCCTGCAGGCAGCACAGTAGGAATTATCGGTTCTACCGGTTGTGGTAAGACCACGCTTGTTTCTATGATCCCAAGACTTTACGACGTAGATGAGGGCGAGGTGCTTATTGACGGTGTTAACGTTAAGGACTACTCGCTTACCAATCTCCGTGACGGTATAGGTATGGTTCTTCAGAAGAATCTTTTGTTCTCGGGATCTATCGAATACAATCTCCGTTGGGGTGATGATGATGCCACCGACGAGGAGATGATCAGGGCTGCAGAGCATTCCGCTGCGCACAAGTTTGTTTCTACCTTTACCGAGGGATATGAAACGCTGCTTGACAAGGGCGGTATGAACCTTTCCGGAGGACAGAAGCAGAGACTTTGTATTGCAAGAGCGCTTCTTAAGAAGCCGAAGATTCTTATTCTTGACGACTCTACAAGCGCGGTTGATACTGCAACTGAGGCGCAGATCAGAGAGGCATTTGCAACAGATCTGCCCGATTGTACCAAAATTATTATCGCGCAGCGTATCAGCTCGGTTAAGGATGCAGATTTTATTATTGTAATGAACGACGGTAAGATCACCGGTATTGGTACTCACCAGCAGCTTCTTGATTCTAACGAGGAGTACGGTGAGATCTACTATTCGCAGACCGACAGAAAGGAGAACTGATATGGCAAGAAGTATTGAAGAGCTTAAGAAGCAGTATAACAGTGTCTCCCACGGTATGTCACTTCGCGGAGGCGGCCCCGGAGGACGTCACGGTGTAAAAACTAAGGGTAAACCCAAAAATATCGGTAAAACTGTAAAAAGAATCCTTTCCTACGTTGGAAAGTATAAGCTTCGTCTTATAATGGTATACGTATGTATGCTTCTCACCACCGTCAGCGCACTTTGCGCAGGATACCTTATTGCTCCCATCATCAACCGAATTACTCTTGCGGTAAAGCCTGATGCGGTGCTTGAGCCCAGCGCACTTGAGATCTTTGCGGACGGTATTATTGAATCCTTTGTATCCACTCCTTTGATCTCGTCTCTTATGACTAACACGGCTGCAGAGGTTACCGTCTATGTTTTTGCTGCGTTGATCATTCTTGCGACGGTATATGGCATTTCTGCCTTTGGAAGCTATATTCAGGGCAGACTTATGCTTTCTGTATCGCTTAATTCTATTCAGGCGATAAGAGATGATTTGTTCAAGGCACTGCAGAGACTTCCTGTAAGATATTTTGACTCTCATCCAACAGGTGAGATAATGAGCCGATTCACTAACGACGTTGATAATATTGACGTAATGCTGAACAACTCTCTTACATCTATTGTAAGCGGTGTTATTTCGCTTGTTGGTACGTTTATATTTATGCTGACAACCAACATCTGGCTTACCTTGGTTACCGTTGTATTTTTACCTCTCCTTATGTTTGCGGCAGGTACTATTGCAAAGAATTCCTCCAAGTATTACGGTGCGCAGCAGGCGGCTCTTGGTGCGGTTAACGGTTATATTGAGGAAACTATCAGCGGCCAGAAGGTTGTTAAGGTATTTACTCACGAGGACGAGTGTATTGAGGAGATGCATACTCTCAACGAGGACCTTCGTTCCAAGCAGGAGAAGGCACAGTTCTGGGGCGGTGTTACAGGTCCTATCATGCACAACCTCAGCCTTATTTCCTATGCAGTAACTCTCGGTGTTGGCGGTATACTAATTGTTCACCGTGGATTTACCCCCGGTGCGCTTACCGTATTTGCTAATTATTCCAAGCAGTTCTCTATGCCTATCAGCCAGCTTTCACAGCAGGTTTCCACTCTTTTTGCAGCCCTTGCAGGCGCAGAGCGAGTATTTAACGTAATGGATGAGGCTCCCGAGACTCCAGATGTGGAGAATGCGGTTACCGACACTATTAAGGGCCACGTTATTATGGAAAACGTTTCATTTGGATACAATCCCGATAAGACGGTTTTAAAGAATATCTCTCTTTATGCAAGACCCGGACAGAAGATTGCATTTGTAGGCTCCACCGGTGCAGGTAAGACTACTATCACCAACCTTCTTAATCGCTTCTACGATATTGAGGAGGGAACTATTACTATCGACGGTGTTCCACTTAAGTCCTATAAGCGCGATTTCCTTCGTAAAAATATCGCCATGGTTCTTCAGGATACCCATTTGTTCACGGGAACAGTAATGGAGAATATTCGTTACGGCAGACTTGACGCTACCGATGATGAGGTTATTGCCGCAGCAAAGACTGCAAGTGCACATAGCTTCATTATGCGTCTTGAGCATGGATATGATACCGTGCTTGAGGGTGACGGCGCAAATCTTTCCCAGGGTCAGCGTCAGTTGCTTAATATTGCAAGAGCAGCTCTCTCAAAGGCTCCTATCCTTGTACTTGATGAGGCAACGTCCTCCGTTGATACTCGTACAGAGCGCCATATTGAGCGCGGTATGGATAGGCTTATGAAGGATAGAACGACCTTTGTAATTGCTCACCGTCTTTCTACCGTTCGTAATTCAAATGCCATTATGGTACTTGAGAAGGGCGAAATTATTGAGCGCGGTGATCACGACGATCTTCTTGCTCAAAAGGGACGTTACTATGAACTTTACACAGGTCTTAAAGAGCTTGATTAATTTACACTTAAAACAGCCTCATATTGGGGCTGTTTTTTGCTTGTTGACAATTTCTTTCGCGTATGATAAAATAATTTTAGAAAATGTGAAACCTTTTGCCATTATTTGGTGTCTATATAGGTGAGAAACAAAATAAGGAGGATTTTCAAATGAAAAAACTATTCGCTCTTTTACTCGCAATTTGTATGCTCTCAACTCTTATGCTGGTATCCTGTGTTGCAAAAGGAAACATGAGCGACATGGGTGGTGGCTTAAGCGATGGATATGTGGGAGCTCCAAGTATTAACGGTTCAACCTCTTCGGGAAAAGGGGATTATGATGGTTCTATCGGTGAGAGTGCACCAATGGAGCCTGACGTTGATGGTGGCGCTGTCGAGGATCCTTCTGACACGCCTGACGATGAGCCTGAAGAAAAGCCCGGTGAGGATATCAGACTTCCTGCCGGTATGATTACTGCAGGAGCATGGAATGATAACACCTATTATCAGTCATGGCACGCTCTGTTTAAGCAGGGTGATAGCTCGAACGGAAAATTCTTCAGCTATACTATGCCGATGTATTCATGGGGATTTAACTCGCTTGATAGAGTAAAGGTTTATGTAAGCAACGGTGATAAGGCTGTTGCAGGTGCAACGGTTGTAGCTACAGACGAGCAGGGGAACACTCTCTATAGTGCTGTTACCGATGCAGAAGGTAATGCATATCTTTTCCCAAATGCTGAAAGTGGCATTATAACAATAACAAACGGTACTGACAGCATAACTGCAACCTTCAGCGCAGAGGAGCGCTCTGTTTCGGTAGACCTTAATACAGAGGATAAAAAGCTTAACGTAATTGAAATTATGCTTGTGGTTGACGTTACAGGTTCTATGGGAGATGAGATCAATTTCCTTAAGGCAGAGCTTGCTGACGTTATTGATCGTATCGCTTTCAATGATTCTAATACTATAATCAAGCTTGCGATGCTGTTCTACCGTGATACCGAGGATAAGGTTCCCTTTGAATATTACGATTTTACCGACGTTACTACGGCAGAAGGACTTGCTAAACAACAGTCAGCCCTTAACGGTCAGAAAGCATCTGGAGGCGGAGATTATCCGGAGGCAGTTGATCAGGCACTTGATATGGCTGTTAGCAAGCAGTGGAGTACAGGAGCTACTACAAAGATAATTTTCCATGTTCTTGATGCCCCGGCGCACAGTGGTGATAAATATGCCGAAAAGCTTGTAAACGCGACAAAAAGTGCAGCAGAACAGGGAATTCGTATTTGTCCTATCATTTGCAGCGGCGCAGCTGAGGTTACCGAGTACACAATGCGTGAGGTTGCAATATACACAGGCGGAACTTTTATCTACGTGACCGATGATTCCGGAATTGGCGGATCTCACTATGACCCAAATCTTCCTAATGCAACGATCGAGCTGCTTAATTCCTTGATGGTAAGACTTGTTAAAGGCTATCATACAGGAGTGTTTGAAGAGCCGATATATTGGAAGCAGGATCCAAATTTAGGAACAAACAAATAATAAATATAAGGCGCTCGATATTGCGAGCGCCTTTTCTATGTGTTAAATATTTTATTCTATTGGTATTGACAAAACTGCTTGTATAGGTTAAAATTATCATATAAACAAGATAATTCGACATTTTTATATATAGGAGATTTTTTATGTTGCGAGAATTTATTAGTACCTCATTCAAAAACGGTAGGATCTCATGCGCGTTTCTTATTCTAACGATAGCTTTTGCTATTGGTTGGGGAATCTATATTTCTGCCCGCCATAAGAGAGACCGAAAGATCACTCCGATCAGAATCATGTTTGTCGGCACCTTTATTTCTGCTGTGATGTATTTTCTTCCTTTGATGCAGGAAATACTTGGAGAGCAGGGTGGACGCGGTTTTTGGACAGATGCGGTGCTTACATCCATGCAGTTTGCATTCAGGCTATTTATTCTTGATGGAGAGCTCCTTTGGATTTTTGACGAGGAAGTTTCTATTCTTAATGACCCAGCGGTAAAAGATTTCTATACCATACTTGGCTCGATTCTTTACGCAATCGCTCCTGTGCTTACGTTCGGATTTGTTCTTACGTTCTTTAATAATCTTTTCGCAAGACTTGCCTACTTCTTCAGCTCTTTGTGCCATACACACGTATTCAGCGAGCTTAATGAAAAATCCGTTGCTCTTGCAACCGATATCAAGAAACAGAAGATGATTTCTTTTGAAGAAATAGATGGCAAAAGAAAAATAAGATTGAACCTCAACGTTATCGTCTTTACTGAAATATCCGACAAGGTTAGGGAAGAAAAGATGGAGCTCGTTGAGGATGCGCACATGCTCGGCGCAATTATGTTCAATAAGGATTTTGATTCTATCAAATTCAAGAGCAAGCTCTCAAAACGTAAGCTTTATTTCTATCTTATTTCGGAAGATGAGGAGAAGAAGCTTCGTCATGCCGAGGTTATAATGAAAAACTTCGACCTTAAAAACGTAGAATTAAGACTTTTCTCTCCCGATATACGCAGTCAGCTTCTTATGGACTCCTTTAGCCCGAAGCTTATGCGCGCGATAAGAATTGACGATATTCAGACTCTTGTTTATCACAATCTTTATACTCACGGTAAGATGCTCTTTGACCGAGCACGTACGGTAGAGGGCGAAAAGGATAAGGTTATCTCAGCGGTCATCGTCGGCTTAGGTCAGTACGGTAAGGAGATGTTTAAAGCACTTGCCTGGTTCTGCCAGCTTGAGGGCTATAAACTTAAGATAACAGCATTTGATTCCGATAAGGACGCAGAGGCAAAAATCAAATATATGTGTCCCGAGCTTATGGACGAGAAATATAATGGTAAATACACCTATGGCGAGCCTTATTATGAAATAAAAATCATTGGTGGAACAGACGTTACCACTCCCACCTTCAGAGAGGAAATTGAAAAAATAACCGATGCATCATACATATTCGTTTGCTTAGGTACAGATGCAATAAATCTTAGGACAGCAACCGAAATACGCAGTATATGCGAGAACGTCAATTACGGTATCGGTGCTCATAAGCCTGATATTGAGACCGTGGTTTATGATTCCAAGCTTGCGCAGTCGCTTCGTACTACTTGGGAGAGCATTTCTTGCGGTGAGAAAAAGGGTGTTACTAATTTCAAAACAAAACCGTATAATATCCTTATTACAGGAGATCTTAACAGCTTCTATTCCGTATCTACACTTATTGATTCTCAGCTTATTGATGCAGGATTTGATGTTCAGCTTGGTTATGATGCAGGCAAGGATCCTGAGAAGAGAAGAAACCCTGAGATAATCAAGAAGTCGGAGCTTACTTTCTGGGGATATGAGTATAACTTTAATTCATCGACCGCACAGGCAATTCATCTTAAGCTTCGTCAAGATATGGGCTGTCCTCGCAAGGACTTTACAGATGAAGAGTGGGAAAAGCTAACTGCAAAGCAAAAGATCACTTACGCTAATCCAGAGCATATCAGATGGAGCGCATATATGAGAACGAGGGGATATATAAAGACTGTTCATTATGATAAGGACGAAAGAAATGATCTTGGAAGAAGACACCATGACCTTGTTCCTACCCCCGTGCTTTATGATGAAGACTTAAAAAAGGATTGATAGTTTTAAAGGCGAGTCCAAATGGACTCGCCTAATTTTTTTTATAAACGTTATGCAAGCTTTTCAAGCGCAAGATCAATTCTCTTAAGAGACTCTTCCTTGCCGATTACTTCCATAATCTCGGTTGCGCCACCGGGAGTAGCGGTCATACCCGAAACTGCGATACGTACGCACCACATAAGTGTTCCGGTCTTGATCTGAAGCTTCTCTGCAATAGGCATAAGGGAAGCGAAGAGTGTATCGTTATCAAAGCTCTCAACCTCTGCAAGAATAGACTTTGCCTCAGTAAGAACGGTCTTTACTATCTCGAAATCTGCGATTTTGTTCTTTTTGTTAAGGAAAAGCTCCTTTTCATACTCGGGAAGAGTGATAAAGAATTCCATTCTCTCGTTGATCTCTGAGAGCTTTGCAATTCTGGTCTTAAGGAGACCGAGCATTTTCGACTTGTTGATATTAGCAGGAATTTCTACCTTGATAAACTTCTCAATAAGCTGATTGAACTTCTCGTCGTCAAGCTTGTGAATATACTCACCGTTGAACCAAAGCAGCTTTTCAAAGTCGAACACAGAGGGGGACTTTGACACACCGTCGATAGTAAATGCCTCCTTCAATTCGTCAAGAGTGAAGAACTCCTGCTCGCCACCCTTGGGACACCAACCGAGAAGGGAAATGTAGTTGATGATCGCCTCGGGAAGATAGCCGTCTGCAACAAGATCCTGGAAGGAAACGGCGCCGTGACGTTTGGAAAGCTTAGAAACGTTGCCCTCGGCATCCTTACCCATAAGAAGGGGGAGATGAACGTAGGTGGGTCTCTCCCAACCGAATGCATCGTAGAGAAGAACGTACTTGGGGGTAGAGGTGAGATATTCCGATCCTCTTACAACGTGGGTAACACCCATAAGATGGTCGTCAATAACGTGGCAGAAGTTGTATGTGGGATATCCGTCAGCCTTCATAAGGATCTGATCCTGAAGCTCTTCGTTGTTCATAGAGATATCACCGAACACCTCGTCATGATAGCTTGTCACACCCTCAAGAGGCATCTTCTGACGAATAACAAAGGGAATACCTGCAGCGAGGTTAGCTTCAACCTCCTCCTTGGAGAGATTACGGCAATGTCTGTCATAACCGCCAACAGCGTCAGCCTCGTGAAGCTGCTCAAGGCGCTCCTTGGTGCAGAAGCAGTAGTAGGCGTGTCCCATTTCAACAAGCTTCTTTGCATATTCCATATATATTTCCTTACGCTCGGACTGAACGTAGGGACCGTGATCGCCGCCAACGTCGGGACCCTCGTCCCAAAGAAGACCGGTCATATTAAGTGTGGATTTGATAACGTCGGTAGCACCCTCAACAAATCTCTGCTGGTCGGTATCCTCAATTCGAAGAATAAAGGTACCGTTATCGTGCTTACCGATGAGGTAAGAATAAAGCGCTGTTCTCAGGTTTCCGATGTGCATATATCCTGTAGGGCTGGGCGCAAATCTTGTAACTGTCATTGTATTTATACTCCTTTTTGCTATACATAAAATTCCAACATACATTTTAACACAAAATTAATATTTAGTCAATCTAAAAGTGTAAAATTATTTGACATTATGTGATAAAATATGTTAAAATATCTTTAATAAAAATTTAAAGGAGCGAAAAAACGTGTTTAAGACGTCCTTTTCCAAATATCTTGCTGCATTTGTTATTATAATCTTAGTCAGCTTTATCATATTGACCGGTATAATTACGTCGCTGGTTCGTAACTATGCGTTTACCGATACCGAGAATCGACTTAGTAAGGAAAGCTCTATCGTCGTAGAACTTATAAAAGAGGGGGGAGTTGACAGTATTGAGGAGGAGGTACACATTGTTTCTCCGGTTATTGAACCTATGGTTAACCTCAACTCCGATTACGAAGTTATTATCACCGATAAAAACGGAAAAATCCTGTTATCAACAGCCCATTCGGACAACTCGGAAAACAAGACCCTTATTATTGATACCGAAGTGGGACTTGGCAACATTGATCTTTCGTATTTTCAAAGACAGACTGACGAGAACGGTGTTATTAACTATGTTTATAACGGAGAGATCGGCGGTTCGCTTGAAGATCAATATATGGTATATGCAAAGACCGTGGAGCAAAACGGGGATATTGAATGCTACGTTATGACGCTCGCGTCTACAAATAGAGAAAATAACTTTGTAAGTATTACAAGAAGGGTAGTAATCAACAGCTCTATATGGGTAATGCTTGCGGCTGTAATTGCAGCATACTTTATTACTAACCGTATAGTTAATCCACTTAAGAAAATGACAAATGCCGCAAAAAAATTTGCCAAGGGCGATTTCTCAATCAGGGTCGACGTTGCAAAGGCAAATGATGAGGTAGCTGAGCTTGCCAGAGCGTTCAACAATATGGCAGACTCGCTGGAGAGTCTTGAAAAAATGCGTAACTCGTTCCTTGCCAATATCTCGCATGACCTGAGAACTCCTATGACAACTATCGCAGGATTTATTGATGGAATAAATTCAGGTGCAATTCCTTCCGAAAAGCACGAGTATTATCTTGGTGTGATTTCATCCGAGGTGCATAGACTGTCTCGCCTTGTTTCACAGCTGCTTGACGTTTCAAGGCTTGAGTCGGGTGAGAGAAAATTCACCTATACCGACTTTGACATTGCCGAGGTTGCGAGGATCATTCTTATTTCGTTTGAGCAGCAGATCGAGGATAAACATCTTGACGTAGAATTTGATGCAGAGTATGACGGAATGTATGCGCATGCTGACAAGGACGCGATCTATCAGGTGCTGTATAATCTGTGCCATAATGCGATTAAATTTGCGTCTGATAAGGGAAAATTCAGAATTTCAATCGCTCGTATAACTGATACAAAACTTAAAATATCGGTATATAATCAGGGGCAGAGTCTTTCTGACGAAGATGCAAAGCACGTATTCGACCGTTTCTATAAGTCGGATAAGAGTCGCGGACTTGACAAGAGTGGCGTTGGACTCGGACTTTATATATGTAAGACGATCGTTGATGCACACAAGGAAACCATCGGGGTTGAATCGGTGGACGGAGAAGGATGCGAATTTTGGTTCACCGTTACCGAGGGTCAGCAGCCCCAAAAGCGCAAAATGATTTCAGATAAATAAATATTCAGGGCTGTCTTTGTTTAAGACAGCCCCTTTAATTCATCTTAGAAAAAGTTAAACGTTGCCCGTGACGGTAATAATTGCTACTCCGGGTGTAGTGGTGATTATACCTGTCTCTGTATCACGTGTAAAGGTTGCTGCAGGAACTGTTATCGCACCGTTTAACGTAGCAAATTCGCCTGTTGCAGTATTGTAGGAATAATCAATTCCTTCTGTAAGAACCTCTCCGTTAAGTTTAACGGTGATATTGCTAAGAGCAGGATTAAATACGTCGGTTACAATAAGATTATCGGTCGCTACAATAGGTATATTACCGGTGTTCTGGATAATAAAGGTATATGTCACCTCGTCACCGCAGGTTATTGTTTCGGGACATATAGCCTTCGATATTGTGAGATGAGGCTCATCTCTTGTTGGAACGTCTGCTGTGGCGCTAAGATCCTCGCAAACGGGCTCGCCGGTTGCGGTAACTGTATTTCTGATAAATGCGTTTTCATCAAGAGGCGCAAATTCGTTTGCCCTTGTCTCGTATATTACCATGGCAACACCGCCTGCTGGGATGTTGATTCCGGATATAGTAAGAGGAGGACCTGCAATTACTGTAGGAGCCTGCTGAAGCACTCCGTTCAAATAATAAACCGCAGTTCCAATAACGTAGGTCAGGGGAACTATATTAAGTGCACCAAATGTAAATGCACCAAGATCGTCTGTGATCGTTATGTCATTGACAGTTGAAGCACTGTTATTTGTGATTGTTACCGCATATACCAAGTTGTCCTCGGGACCGTAGTCGGTAGTAAGCGGTGTTTTGATCATTGTAACCTGAGTTAAGACCTCGCCCTCTGTTATATTGGAATTTGTTACCTTGCCACCAATGCTGAGCGATGCCTGATTATAAAAGGTTGCCATTTTTTTACCTCCAAGTGAGAGAAATGATCCTCTCACAGCCATTATATGATTTTAAATATTTTTTGCCAAGTATTTATCCCTTTATTTCATTGACAAAGCATCTAATGAGTGTTATAATTTTACTGATACTACTTTGGAGGTTGCTATGTTTAACAGAGAACTTTTAAGACAACGTGAAATAAAGAAATGGGAGCGAGAGCGAGCAAAGCCGCAGGGCAAGGGATATTTCGTATGGCTCGTTTTCGTCATTTGCCTTATTTATATGACCGACGAGATCGCCTCGCAAATAGGTACGCTTATGAAGACCGAGATCGCAAACGATCTGCTTTCGAAATTCGGACAGAGCAGTGTTGGAATGCTTGATATACTCTCAATGGTTGTTGTTCCTTTCCAAGTCGTTTGTCTGTTTTATAAGCCACTTGCTGACAAGCTTGGAAGAAAGACATTCCTTGTAATAAACACATTCGGTATGAGCCTTGCGCTTTTACTTATTTTCCTATCCAATAATTTGGTGCTGTATTTCCTCGGCGCGTGTATGGTACAGTTCTTTATTCCTCACGATATGCACGTAGTTTACATAATGGAAACCGCTCCTGCAAAGCATAGAGCAAGAATCTATTCCTCAATAAAGTTTGTCGCTAATATGGGTGTAATGCTTATTCCCGTGTTGAGAAGACTCCTGATGCAGGAGGCATCACAGTGGCGCAACGTCTTCCTTATTCCTGCGTTGATCGGCTTGATCTGCAGCTTTGTTGCGCTTGTATCCTCACGAGAAACCGACGCATTTATTGAGTCTCGCCTTCGTTGGCTTAATATGACCGATGAGGAAAGGGCGCTTATTGCCTCTGAGAAAAAGGCTGAATCTGCTCAGGGCGGACTTGGAAATGCACTTAAATTTGCATTTAGCCATAAGCAACTTAAATGGCTATATATTACGTCTGCCTTTGTTAATATGGGCTTCCTTCTGACTCTTGATTATCAGGTAATAATGACATATGGATATGCCGAGCATTTTGTGAAGAACGGCATTTATCCGACTCTCGAGGAGGCTGTAAATGCCGCAAGCGTCGGTGCTGTAACCTCTGCTATTTTCCTATTTACCATAGGCTCTGCTATAGCTCAGGTAGTTATGGGATTTATTTGTGATTGGAAGGGAAGAAAGGTTGCCGCCATTGCCATGGCATCTATTTGTACACTTTCCTTTGTTGGCTTCTTCCTCGGATCAAATATGGGTATCAGTCCTTATATCGTTGGCTTCCTCTGCGGCGCTTGTATAGGCAGCTATTATGCAACTAACGATATTCTTATTATGATGATAGGCGAATCATCTCCTACAAATCTTCGTTCCTCAACCATTTCCGCGCAGTTCGTCGTTACTGCGGCAGGTGTGGTATTTTCCTACGGAGTAGGACTTCCTCTGATTACCGCATTTGGTAATAGCGCTGCTGGAATTATACTGCTTTGTATGACTCTGCCCGGATTTATTCTTGCGATATTCACATTGTTTACTAAAACGCATGATACTACAGGTATCAATATGGATACCGTTACAGGCTGCGAATGGGACTAAAAGGAGTTAATAATGATAGTTTTTGAAAAAAATGATTTGAGAATTTCGCTCATAACACCACGTCTACTCAGAACAGAAAAGGGCATATTTACCGATCTTCCTACACAGACAGTGCAGAACAGAGAATTCGGTGATGTGGATTACAGTCTGTCGGAGCATAGCGATTTAATTACTGTAACAACCGATGCAGTCTGTTTTGCAATCAGCAAGAAAAATGGTGACGTAACATCTGTTTTTATAGAAGACACATCGTCTACTGTTACTGGTTTTAGCAAGGATATGCTGCCTGGTACTGCTCGTACACTCGATACCGCCAATGGAGCTGTTAAGCTTGAAAACGGAATCACATCTCTCAGTGGCGCGTCAGTTATGGACGATTCGAATAGCCTAATTATAAACCCTGACGGTTCTATTTCTCCTCGTCCAAAATGCTCAGACAGATATTGGTTTGCATACGGTCACGATTACCTCGGTCAGCTTCGCGATTTCTTTAAACTGACGGGAGATGTGCCTCTTATTCCTAAGTACGTTCTTGGAAACTGGTGGTCGAGATATAAGGCGTATACACAGGAAGAATATCGTGCACTGATGCAGAAATTTATCGATAGGCAGCTACCCATAACCGTTGCAACTATCGATATGGATTGGCATTGGACCGACGTCATTGACCGTTTTGGTGAAGATGCGCGCAGTGCAAAACCAATTACTAAACAGGAGATGATATATTATTATCTTCTGCAGGGGTGGACAGGTTATAGCTGGAATACTGAACTTTTCCCCGATTATAAAGAACTTTTTGCTTGGCTTCATAATAACGGTTTTAAGATTACCTTAAATATTCACCCTTCGCAGGGCGTCCGCTTCTTTGAGGATCAGTATAAGGCAATGTGCGAAAGACTTGGCAGAGATCCCGAAAAGAAGGAAATTATCCCCTTCGATATGACTGACAGTGAGTTTCGGGCAGCATATTTTGAAATATTGCATCATCCGTATGAAGAGGATGGAGTTGATTTTTGGTGGATAGATTGGCAGCAGGGCACTAAAACGAAGATTCCCGGCCTCGATCCCCTTTGGGCATTGAATCACTATCATTCACTCGACTCTGCAAGAGGAGAAAAACGTCCTTTGATTCTCTCGCGTTACGCAGGTCTTGGTAGCCATAGATATCCTCTCGGATTTTCGGGTGATACCGTTTGCACGTGGAAGAGCCTTGATTTTCAGCCTTATTTTACCAACTCCGCTGCAAATGTCGGCTACACCTGGTGGAGTCACGATATTGGCGGTCATATGCGCGGTGTTCAGGATGATGAGCTGTATTTACGTTGGCTTCAGTACGGAGTTTTCAGTCCGATAAACAGATTGCATTCTTCAAATTCCGACTTTATGGGCAAAGAGCCTTGGAAACGTAGCTACGCGGTGTGTCAGGTGGCAGAGGAATTCCTTCGTCTGCGCCATAAAATGGTCCCTTTCCTCTATACCGCAAATTATTGTACTCACACTCTTGGCGAGCCTATCTGTATGCCTATGTATTACCGATATGACCGTCCCGAGGCATATGAAACAAAAAATCAGTTTATATTCGGCGGTAGCCTTATAGTATGTCCTATAACCCGTCCTGCGGATAAGCGCTTAAATCTTGCTTACACCGAGGCTTGGCTGCCTGAAGGTCGTTTTACGGACATATTTAATGGCAGAATCTATGAGGGAGGCAAGAAGGTGCGATTTTATCGCGATATTGACTCTATTCCTGTGCTTGCCACTGAGGGAACGATTCTTCCTATGTACCGTGATGGAAGAAGTAATAATCTATCCCTTGATCAGCCCCTTGAAATTCATATTTGGCGTGGTAACGGAAGTTTTGAACTGTATGAGGATGACGGTGAAACAAATGCGTACAAAGAAGGCAAATATTCTATTACGTCCTTTAAGCTTGAGGAGAAGGGTAACAGCATTCGACTTACCATAAAGCCTCCTACGAACAGTAATGGACTTCTGCCTGCAGAAAGGGAAATGTACATTAAGTTCCGCGACGTTGATACCGAGGAAATTAAGGTTAAAGTTGCTGACGAGCCGGTTGTTATCGAGCTTAATAATATTCGTCCTTTGGAGAACGAGGATAAAAACGAGCTTAAGAGTGCGATTCTTACTCGCGTGCAGGGAAGTAATGATAAAAAGAGTCTTACTTTCAAGAAAAGACTACCTCGATTCGTTAGAGAAGTCCTCGCAGAGTTTGATGCATTTTATATGCCCGATAAATAAAAAAACAGCCCTCTATTTGAGGACTGCTCGCGTGAGTAATCTAAAATTTTGATACCACTTTTATATGGGTGCATTTCCTTGCAGGGGTTTGCACCCAATTAATTTGATAAATTGGAATTTGACACATTAGTCGACGTTGTTTTCATGTATATAATACGGCTCGTTAAATGCTCCGCTATATATGGATAACTGAATTGTATCATTTATCTCATAGTCATAATATGTTTTTTCAGAAACTCCAATCGTAAAAGTAGTGTCGTATTTTTTGACTTCAAGCTCATAAGTTGTTGCCTGCCTTGAACCTGCTCTAATATCTTTGTCTATAATGATATATTCCTCATATGTAGGAGTAGACGTGTCCAAATAAACATTCATAGATGAGAGTGTCATCCATACTAATACAAAGCTGATCAGCAACGCCGAAAAAGGTAAGGCAATATGTGTCTCCCAAACTCCATATCTTTTATAATATCTGATAACATAAATTAAGCACGGAATAAATACTATAATTGATACGATAATTGCCACCCACATAAAAGGTGAAGTAAATTCATTGTGCAAGTATTTTACCCTTAACACAACAAACGAAGTTGTTAAATATGAAAAGACACCGAATAACCAAATGCTTTTATAAGCAATACCATATTTTTTATACAAATATATAGCGACACAAACATTAACTATGGCATATATAAAAAAGAATAACATTTCTATTCTTCCAAAATCGAAAATGCCTGATAATAAAAATAGCAATCCAAATACCCAAACTGTGATTTTTCCTAACAACGGCATGCTGATTTCACGTGATAAAGTTACATACAGTATTATTCCTGCTAAAACCAAAAAATTAACTAATAATCCATATATAGAATTTCGAAAGTCAGTAAGATCGGGATGTATTGAGTAAATAAATGTTCCAAATCCAACAATTAAAATAACCAAACAATTAATTACAAAATATAAATTTTCATTTTTTGTCGTCTTTATTGCCATCCTTGTCAACATCCTCCTCGTCAAATTTTCATTTATATGTAAATATATTATAGCACAAAATTTGACTAAAATCAAGGAATTTTAAAAGATCGATAATTGAACGATACCCCATAAATTGAACGAAAGGGGTATAAAGTGAACGATTTGTATTTTACAGCTAAAAACAAAAAAGGCTTGCACGGACAAAAAACATCCTGGCAAACCAATATTTTATGCTAATAATTTTAATGAAATCCTGCTTTGCAGGATGAAATCCGAGTGAACTCGGATGAAATCTTCGGTGTGCCACCTCAGATGAAATCAAATCCGCCTAATATAACCTTGTGAAGCAAGATTTCATCACAAAGTGATTTCATCCACCAAAGGTGGATTTATTCCGACGCAGGCGGATTTAATTAAAAAAGACTGCAATTTTGTATCAAAATTACAGTCTTTTTTTTGGTGCGGGTAACAGGTAAACGAGTCAAAAACAGTTGATAACTGTTTTTGACGAAGAGCCCGAGTAAGGCAAGGAGTATCGGAAGTGTGGCTTGCCACACGCGTGAGACGACTATGCTTACGAGCCGTCAGAGAAGCTGGAATTGCAAAGCAATTCACAGCGTTCGACTCAGTTACCCCACTAAAGAAAAAACAGCCCTCTATTTGAGGACTGCTCGTGGTGCGGGTAACAGGAGTCGAACCTGCACGTGTAAACACCAGATCCTAAGTCTGGCGCGTCTGCCAATTCCGCCATACCCGCATAGCTTTTGATATTTTATCATAATAAAAGAAAAAAGTCAATACGTTAATAGGAGTTTTTTATATTAAACGTCAAGTAATTTCGAAAAAGTGAATAATATTATTCCGCTTGCTTTTTCTTGATTGTTATGATATACTTAAGTAAAATATGTTCGATTTTGGAGAAACTGTATGAATTTAAAGGAATTAGTTCTGTTTAATCCAAAGAGCAAAAGCGCGCTTATCAGGGAGCTTAAGGAAAGAAACATATCCTGGCATTATAAGAAAAACAATATAGTATTGGATAATCTATCTCTTGATGATTTTAAGATTACCAAGGCTGTATACATAATTTGGGGAAGCACGGTATCAATTTTACAGTTAACCTTCGATAAAGCTATTTATTCACCCTTAGAGATTAAAGAAAGTATAAATAATATTTTTGGAACACCGAAAAGTGATAATACAAAGCACAATCTTGACTTTATCAGAACACATTGGGAATCGGATTCAAAGAAAATTTATTTATCCGATTATGAACAAAAAGATAGTGCAATGCTATCTGTTACTATGCCTTACAATGATTCTACAAGCAAAGTTGAACTTAACCTTCTTATCTGGCTACTTTCACTGGGCGGTGGCTTTGCCTGGGGAATTCTGTTTTACTTGTTCTTCGGTTTTACTGCAGGGCATACGAAAAATCTCTTCCGTCTATCTATGATCGGCGGGTTGGTTATGGGATTTGTTATGGCTATAATTTTTTGCCTTATATATAATTTCAGCCCGATCTTTGTTGGCAACGGAAAAAACAACGGTGTAACTAAAAGAAATAAAAGATGCATTGAAAAACAACTTAAGAAAAAACTGATTGAGTCGGATGGTTTTTATTGCATAGTTTATAGAGTAAAAAACGGAAGATTATCTATGTTAAAATCTAAGATATCTATAAACGACAGTGATCTTAATATTTATTATCTGGATAAGGGGCAGTTGCATGTTGATAAAATTGAAATAAACGGCATTGCCAAGTGCTATTCTTACACTGAAAAATCTGCATACGTTACAATGAAGGACGATACTGTTATCAGCTTTCTTGGCGAGGAGGATATTTCACCTTTTTTTGATACGATCAAGGACAGTTTAGGCTATAATTCGGAGCGATTTATTAAATTCAAAGACGTAATTTTCGACTGCATGGTAAAATTTGATCCCAATGATCTTATTGCAGGCGGTGAGAGTGGGGAAATACATTCTTATTTTTCCTACATATTTGCTATTGAATTCTTTGATATGAAATCGATAACAGAGAATGATATATACGTTGCATTAAAAAAATACTATGATGACAGCGATGCCGATTTCTATGATCTATTTCTTTTGCATGACAAAACCATAAGGCAACTTGCCGTCAAGATTTATGCAGAATTAGACAAACAAGGATTATTAGAAAATAAATAAAATAATTATTAAAATATTTTCAAAAACACTTGATTTTTTCTTCAGAGTATGATATAATACCTCAGGTAAAAAATGTGATTGTATGTAAAGTGAGCCCTGATGGACCCTCTCAGCCTCAGATTAAGCAGAGCATAGATCGCGTAAAATTAAAAGGAGAAACAAAATGGCTAATATTAAGTCCGCTAAGAAGCGTATTCTCGTTAACCGTACTAAGGCACTCCAGAACCAGATGGTAAAGAGCCAGCTTAAGACTGTTATCAAGAAGTTCAACGCTGCAGTAGAGGCAGGCGACAAGACCGCTGCTTCCGAGCTTTACAGACTTGCTGTTAAGAAGGTTGACCAGGCAGTTGCTCACGGTATCCTTCACAAGAACAACGCGGCTCACAAGAAGTCCGAGTTCACCAAGAAGTTCAACGCAATGGCGTAAGCCAACATATAATTAAGTCCGCCTTAACCCAGCGGACTTTTTTATTTTTGTGACTCAGTCACATAGGGTAAAATAAATACTTGACTATTTTTCATTTATATGCTAATATTATTATAGAAAATAAACGAATCTCCAGAAAGGAGAATAATATGAAAAGTAGAAATTATGAACACTTAAGTCAGGAAATGTCCGATCGCATCAGATATGACAGGGAGCACGGAACACGTCCTAACTTCGCTGCTGATGGCAGTAAGGCACTTCGCCGTGATATGTCATCCGACCGCGAGTCTGCTTGGCGTCCTGCATATCTTCGTGACGTTGACAAGATCCTTCACAGCCCTTATTATAACAGATATACCGATAAAACACAGGTATTTTCCTTCTATAAGAATGACGATATTACTCGTCGTGCTCTTCACGTTCAGCTTGTATCCCGTACGGCAAGAACGCTTGGTGCAGTTCTCGGTCTTAACCTTGATCTTATTGAGGCGATTGCTCTTGGACACGATATCGGTCACACTCCCTTTGGTCACGCAGGTGAAAGATTTATCAGCGAGGTTTACCGCGCTGAAACAGGTAGATATTTTAATCACAATGTTCACTCTGTAAGAGTGCTTGACGGAATTTTTGATCACAACATCACTCTCGACACCCTTGACGGTATTATTGGTCATAACGGCGAGTTTGAGATGGAGGAGTACCGTCCTGCTTTGCTTGAGGGATTCGATGCCTTTGATAGGATGGTTGAGGGATGCTACGTTGATGAGTCTAATATCATCAGAATAATTCCTTCGACACTCGAGGGTTGCGTTGTTCGTGTATCCGATATTATTGCTTATCTTGGCAAGGATAGACAGGACGCAGAGAGAGCAGGGCTTATCGACTCATCTCACGTTATAGGCGACGTCGGTATCGGAACGATAAATTCCGATATTATGAACAACCTTATGGTTAATATTATTGAGAATAGCTATGGCAAGCCTTATATCAAGCTTGATGCAGAGCATTATCAGTCTATGAGCCAGGCAAAGCGTGATAACTACGAGCAGATCTATAAGAAGGATCATGTTTCTAAGGTTCTTGACGAAACCGTAAGACCTATGATGCACAGAATGTACTATCAGCTTCTTGACGACCTTAAGGCAGGGAAGAAGTCGTCCCCCATATATAAGCATCATGTTGATTTTGTTACTGCGAATCATTACGCTCACAGTATGCCTTATATGGAAAATGAGCCTAACCAGATCGTTGTTGACTACATTGCATCAATGACTGACGACTATTGCACAGAGCTTTATAAATTCCTCTTCCCAGAGAGCAAGGTTGATATTAAGTATCACGGCTACTTTGAGGATCTTGAAGCGTCTAAATAATAAAAAAGCCACTTAACCATTTAGATGTTTCTAAATTTCGTTAGGTGGCTTGTGTTTTTTTAGAATAAATGTAACCTTTTGCCTTTTTTGGTGTCT
>JBGVRO010000041.1:0-14515 GCA_045128515.1 Eubacteriales bacterium
ACCGTGGATCACAGATCCGCGAGAGGATTGCGGATCTTATGATGCTAATGGCGGAATATGAAAACGGAAATATAAAATAAACAAAAAGGGCTGGTGCATTTTTGCATCAGCCCTTTAACATTAAAAACTATTTTCTATGACGTAATATTATAGACTCGGCAACCATAAGTCCGTCGCGAGCAGAAGAAACTATGCCGCCTGCATATCCTGCGCCCTCACCCGTGGGATAAAGTCCCTTGAATCCTACGGCTTCATAGTTCTCGTCGCGAGTAATACGAATAGGAGATGTGGTGCGTGTTTCAGGACCTGTCATAGCTGCGTCCGGAAGATAGAATCCACCCATCCAATTTTCAAAATCAGGAATTGCCATACGAAGCGACTCGGTAACGTAGCTCGGCAGATATTCCTCGGGAGAAATCGGCTCTGTACCCAACGCATAAGACGGTTTTATCGTCTCAGAAATCTTTGCTGCCTCTCTATTCATAAATGCCCCCATGGTTGTGGTAGGCGCTCTATAGGTTTTACCTCCGACAGAAAATGCCTGTTGCTCGATCTTACGCTGGAGAAGGATACCCGAGAGAGGATCGTCAGAACCAAAGTCGTCGGGTGTAACCGAAACGAGGAATGCGGCATTGGAGTTATCGGCATTTCTCGCATATTCACTCATACCGTTGGTAACGATACCACCCTGCTCGCTTGCAGCAGCAACAACAGTACCACCGGGACACATACAGAAGCTATACACACTTCTGCCGTTTGGCAGATGTGTTACTAAATGATAGCTTGCGGCACCGATACCGTAGGGAGGATTATTGCCATACATAATGCGGTCAATATGTTCTCTTGGATGCTCGATACGAAGTCCAATGCCAAAGCCCTTGGGCTCCATTCTCACACCCATATCACGTAGCATAAGGAATGTGTCTCTCGCACTGTGACCGGTAGCCATAACAAGGCTGTCGGTGTCAAGTTCTATCCTCTCTCCGTCCCTATCGCAAATAACACCGCAAACACTACCGTCGCGGATTTTCACAGAGTTGAGTTTAGTAGAGAAAAGCACCTCTCCTTCAAGAGAAATGATGTTCTGCCTTATTTTTTGTACAATATTTTTAAGCTTGTCCGTTCCGACGTGAGCACCCACGGTATACATAATATCCTCAGGTGCACCTGCGTTAACGAAGTCGGAGAGCACCTTGTACTTGTATTTATCAAGTCCGCCGACCTTTAATTTGCCATCCGAAAAGCTGCCTGCACCGCCCTCGCCAAACTGAATATTACATTCGGGATCGAGGATGCCTAACGTTGTAAAAAAGTCAACCTTTTTTTCTCTCTCATCCACCGCAAGACCGCGCTCGATAAGTATTGGTCTTGCACCTGCCTCGGCAAGTAATAATGCTGCAAAAAGTCCGGCAGGACCTGCGCCTACTACGACGGGTCGAGAATCAAAATTACAGGGGGGAATATCAAAGGAGAGGTCGTCCATTTTAGCAACCTTCTTTTTCATTTTAAGAAGACCGACTTCCCTCTCGGCAGAGAATTCTGCGGCTATTGTAGCGGTATAATGAATGTTGCTTTTGTCGGAAATATTAAGAGTGCGCTTAACGATCTTAATACCCTTGATCTCCTCGCGACCAACAGGAAGCCTGTCCATAAGGGCGGAGTAAATATCTTCGGTCTTGTAATTAAACGGCAATTTTATTTCTGTTTTGATCATTTCTCTGCCACTTTCGTTTTTTGTTTATTATACATCAAAATTAAATCAATGTCAACCATCAAAAGTCCTTGTTGTAAGTTATTGTGTTTTTTTCTTGACAATATTTATTATTTGTATTATAATAAATTATTATATTATTTTGAGGTTAATCGCTATGATTAATGAAAAGATGAGGGCGCTTGGCGCTAAACGATCGGTAATACGCGAGCTTTTTGAATACGGAAAAACGAGAAAGGCTGAGATAGGCGAGGAAAACGTTTATGACTTCTCGCTTGGAAATCCCAGCGTAGCTTCTCCCGACGAGGTAAATGAGGCTCTTGTCAAGCTTATAAAAGAAGAGAGCCCTGTCAAGCTTCACGGCTACACCTCGGCACAGGGGGACGCCTCTGTAAGAGAATCTATTGCAAATTACATCAACGAAAGCTACGATGAAAATATTTCTGCCGATTGTATTTATATGAGCGTTGGCGCAGCGGCCGCACTCACAGCCTCGCTTACTGCTATCGTTTCGCCCGGCGAGGAGGTTATCGTTCTCTCCCCCTATTTCCCCGAATACAAGGTGTTTATCGAAAGATGCGGTGGAGTTATCAAGGAAGTAGCCTGTGACAAGGAGCTTCAGCCGGATATTTCGGCTATTGAAGACGCGATAAGCGAAAGGACTGCGGCAATTATTATCAATTCGCCTAACAACCCAACCGGTGCGGTTTACAGCGAGGAGTCTATTATTGCTCTGTGCAACCTGCTTCGAAAGAGTGAAGCAAAGTACTCTCACCCTATTTACCTTATCTCGGACGAGCCATACAGAGAGCTTTTTTACGACGATGTAAAGGTTCCGTACCTGACTAAATACTACGACGACACACTTGTATGCTACTCATACAGTAAATCACTCTCTATCCCCGGTGAAAGAATCGGTTACGTGCTTGTATGTCCGAGATGCACAGATTTTACCTCGGTTTATCAGGCGGTATGCGGTGCAGGACGAGCACTGGGATTTGTTTGTGCTCCAAGTCTGCTTCAGAGGATGATACCCTACTGTCTTGGCAAAACCTCTGATATATCGGTTTATGACGGAAACAGAAGACTGCTGCTCAATAAACTTACCGAATACGGCTTTGAAATGATAAAGCCCCAAGGTGCGTTTTATCTATTCATCAAAGCACCGAGTGGTGATGCAAACGAGTTCTGTGAAAGAGCAAAAAAATACGAAATACTGATAGTTCCAAGCGACGATTTCGGATGCGAGGGATACGCAAGACTTGCCTACTGTGTAACACGTGAGCAGATCGAAAGAGCTCTGCCTGCATTTGAACAATTGGCAAAATCATATAAGGATTAAGAATATGGCTAAGGATTTACTTGAACAAGCAAGGAAAGAAATAAACGAAGTAGATAAGGAAATGGCAGAGCTTTTCGTTCGCCGTATGCGTGCCGCAGAGCTGGTAGCACAGTACAAGAAAGAACGCGGTCTTGCTATTCTTGACGAAGTGAGAGAGGCGGAGGTCATCAGACGCAACTCGGCTATGATTGAGGACGAGCAAATACGCGAGTATTACGTAAGATTCCTTCAGGATACAATGTCTGTATCAAGAATGTATCAGAGCAGACTGATGGAGGGCATGAAGGTAGCATATTCGGGCACCGAGGGTGCTTTTGCACACATTGCAACCTGCAAGCTCTACCCTACCGCGAAAAAGATTGCCTTTTCCGACTTTTCCGAAGCCTACCGTGCGGTGGAGCGCGGAGAATGTGATATTGCGGTGCTTCCCGTTGAGAACAGTTATAACGGTGAGGTTGGTCAGGTGACCGATCTTATGTTCTCGGGATCGCTGTATGTAAACGGTATGTTTGATCTGCCCGTAACACAGGATCTGCTTGCCAAAGAAGGTGTTGAGATAAGTGAGATACGAGAGGTTGTGAGTCATCCTCAGGCACTCGGTCAGTGCAGAGAGTATATTGTAAGAAACGGATTCGTTACCCATGAATTTGCAAATACTGCCCTTGCGGCAAGGTGGGTGGCAGAAAGTCCTGACAGATCAATCGCAGCAATTGCAAATCGCGAGGCAGCAGAGCTGTTCGGTCTTAAGGTAATCGATCACGATATAAATGCAAGCAGAAGCAATTCTACAAGATTTGCTATTTTCTCGCGTACTGCTAACAAGCGTATTGAAAAGGACAGCGGAGTTCACTCTATCCTTATGTTCACCGTTCGCAACGAGGCAGGTGCGCTTGCAAAGGCGGTAGACGTTATCGGTAGGTACGGATTTAATATGAGAACACTCAGATCAAGACCTATGAAGGAGCTGCTGTGGCAATACTACTTCTACGTTGAGATTGAAGGAAACGTGCAGAGCGAGGCAGGAGTATCTCTTCTCGAAAGCCTCGGAGAATTCTGCGACAAACTTAGATTTGCAGGAACATATATCAAGCTTTAAAGGAGCTTTTTATGACTACTATACAGCTTAACCTCGCCGAGCGAGGCTATAAAATAAATATTGGCTACGGTCTGATTAAAAAGGTCGGCGATATATTTAATCTGAATCGCCGCGTGCTGATCGTCACCGATTCGGGCGTACCGAAGGAATATGCCGAAGAAGTTCTTCGCCAATGCTTAAACGGTGAGATATTTACCGTAGATCAGGGCGAGGGCTCAAAAAGTGCAGAATGTTTTATCCGTCTGTGCGAAAAAATGGTTCATATGGGTATGACGAGAAGCGACTGCGTTGTTGCGGTCGGGGGCGGAGTGGTCGGTGATCTTGCCGGCTTCAGTGCAGCGTCCTATATGAGGGGAATTGACTTTTATAACGTTCCCACCACCCTGCTCTCTCAGGTTGACTCATCTATCGGTGGAAAAACTGCGATAAACCTCGGTGGAGTTAAGAATATCGTAGGCGCGTTTTATCAGCCGAAAGGGGTTGTCATCGATCCCGAGCTTTTAAAAACTCTGCCCACAAGACAGATAAGCAACGGTCTTGCAGAGGCGATAAAAATGTCGCTGACGAGTGACGAGGATCTGTTTGACCTTATCTCTATGGGAGACACCGAAAAGAATATTGAGGAAATAATCATACGCTCTCTTAACGTAAAAAAGGCGGTCGTTGAAGAGGACGAGCGTGAGGGCGGTATAAGACGAATACTTAACTTTGGCCACACCTTCGGACATGCCGTTGAGGCGCAGGAGGAGATGGCAGGACTGTACCACGGAGAGTGTGTTGCTATCGGCATGATACCCGTATGCTCGGATGAGGTACGAGAAAGACTCATTCCTGTTTTAGAGAAGGTTGGTCTGCCTACAAAATACGACGGAGATCTTGAGGATGCACTCAAATTTATCTCCCACGATAAAAAATGTGACGGAAAGAAAATCTCGGTAGTATTCGTAGATAAAATCGGAAGCTACAGGATAGAAAAGATGGACACCGACGCATTCTGCGACCTTGTCCGCGAGGAAACAAAATTATGAAAAACAGCTTTGGAAACAGTATAACCGTTACCCTCTTCGGTGAGAGTCACGGCGAATATATCGGTGCGGTGCTTGACGGACTTGCACCGGGAATAAAAATCGATCAAGAATATCTTCGGGCAAAGCTTGCTCTTCGTCGTCCCTCGGGTAAAATTTCTACTGCAAGAGTCGAGGCGGACGAATATGAGATCGCAAGCGGAGTATTCAACGGATATACCACAGGTACACCCCTCTGCATTCTCATAAAGAACACGAATAAGAAGAGCGCCGACTACGGCGCGGCTATGGATATTCCCCGTCCCGGACATGCAGATTATACCGCAAGAGAAAAGTATCACGGCTTTGAGGATCATCGCGGCGGCGGACATTTCTCGGGCAGAATTACCGCGGCACTTGTTGCTGCAGGTGCGATCCTTGGTTCAGCTCTTGAAAGCAAGGGTATAAAGATCGGTTCTCATATTACCGAACTGCACGGTGCATTTGACCGTGGATTTGAGGATATATCGTCGGATATCGATATTGTAAACAACAAGGCATTCCCCACTCTTACTGAGAGTGCCGAAGAGAAGATGAAGAAGGAAATTGAGAAGGCGGCAGAAAAAGGTGACAGCGTTGGCGGCATTCTTGAAAGCGCAATAATCGGTCTGCCCACAGGTCTCGGTGAGCCATGGTTTGACAGTGTTGAGAGTCTAATCTCCCACGGCTTATTCTCCATTCCCGGTGTTAAGGGTGTAGAGTTCGGTCTCGGCTTTGCATTTGCCGATACCTACGGCAGCGAGGCAAACGACAGCTTTGCCCTTGCAGACGGCAGAGTTATTACCGAAACCAACAACAACGGCGGTATAAACGGCGGCATTACAAACGGTATGCCTGTTATTTTCCGTACAGTTATAAAGCCTACCCCCTCTATCTTCAAGTCACAAGCAAGTGTTTCGCTGTCAAAGATGGAAAATACTACTCTTAAACTTGAGGGTAGACACGATCCTGCTATCATACACAGAGCAAGAGCGGTGGTTGACGCAGTTGCGGCTATCGTAGTCGCAGATATGCTTACAGTAAGATACGGTACAGACTACCTTATGACTAGGGAATAAAATATGAAATACGGACTTATTGGCGAAAAGCTGGGACACAGCTACTCCAAGATCATTCACGGCATGCTTGGAGACTATGAATACGAGCCCCACGAGGTAGCTCCCGAGGAGCTTGACGGCTTTATGAGGACCAAGGATTTTCTTGGCATAAACGTAACTCTTCCATACAAGGAGGCTGTAATTCCCTACCTTGACGAGATAGACGAGAGCGTAAAAAGCATTGGTGCAGTAAATGCTATTGTAAACCGTGACGGAAGACTTTGTGGCTACAACACCGATTATTACGGTATGAAGGCTCTTATCAGCCACGCAGGAATTGAGGTTAAGGGATGCAAGGCCGTTATTCTCGGCTCGGGAGGAACGTCCAAGACTGCAAAGGCGGTGCTTTGTGATCTTGGTGCAAAGGAAGTCTTTCGCGTTAGCAGAAGCGGAAAAGACGGTGCTATAACCTATGCTGAAATGGGAGAAAAGCATCTCGATGCGCAAATAGTTGTTAATACTACGCCTCTTGGTATGTATCCGAATATTTTCGATATGCCTTTGGCACTCCTCAATCTAAAGAACCCCCAGGGCGTTATTGATGCAGTATATAATCCCCTTAGGACTATGACGGTTATGGAGGGCAGATCATACGGAGCGCGTGCTGAAGGTGGACTGTATATGCTTGTAGCTCAGGCTGTACGTGCATCGGAGATATTCTTAGACACCCACTACCCCGAAAAAACTACAGAAGAGATTTACGAAAAGCTTTTCCGTCAAAAGGAAAATATCGTGCTTATCGGTATGCCTGCATCGGGCAAAACAACGGTTGGAAAAATCCTGGCAAAGCGACTTGGCAGACGGTTTGTCGACACCGACGAGGAGATAGTCAGACTTACAGGAATGTCTATAAGCGATATTTTTAAGAACGAGGGCGAATGTGCGTTTCGACAAATGGAGCAAGAGGTTATCCAAAGGCTTGCAGGCGAAACCTCGCTTGTCATTGCGACAGGCGGTGGCGCTATCTTGAAGCCAAGGAATATTTACGCTCTCAGAATGAATGGAAGGATATTCTTTATCGACCGTCCCCTTGAAAAGCTTGTACCTACAGAATCAAGACCTCTGTCATCGGATAGAGAATCTATTGAAAAGAGATATGGTGAAAGATATTCTACCTATCTTAGCTCCTGCGACGTACGTATTGATGCAGACTGTGACGCAAATACGGTTGCAGAAAGAATACTGGAGAATTACAAATGAAAATATACGTTATTAACGGACCGAATCTAAATATGCTCGGCATTCGCGAGCCGGACTTTTACGGTCACGAAAGCTACGAGAATCTTCTCAAAATAATCGACGAGCATGCTAAGTGGCTTGAGATCGAATGCGTATGCTACCAATCCAATCACGAGGGCGACCTTGTGGACAAGATTCAAGAGGCATACTTTGAGGGAGCAGACGGCATCGTTATAAATCCGGGCGCTTACACTCACACAAGCATTGCCCTGCTGGATGCTGTAAAGGCGGTTAATATCCCCACCGTTGAAGTGCACATATCGGATATTGGCAAAAGAGAAAAATTCAGACAAACAAGTTATATTCGCATGGCCTGCGTTAAAACCGTAAGCGGTATGGGTATCGAGGGCTATATTGATGCGATAAATTATTTATATGAGAAAAATCGTAAGTAAAAGCAAGGCAGAAGGAAAAGTTTCTGCTCCTGCCTCAAAAAGTGTTGCTCACCGCATGCTGATTTTGGCTGCTATGTGCAAGGATAAAACGAGCGTTATTCACGGTATTTCCCCATCCGAGGACGTGCTTGCAACCATCGACTGTCTTAGTGGCATGGGTGTTAAAATTGAATATGACGGTGACTGTGCTACTGTACATGGCATTGATTTCTCAAAGGTCAATACAACAGAGCCGCTTAACTGCCGCGAGAGTGGAAGCACGCTTAGATTTCTTATCCCACTTGCGATGTTGTCGGGCAATGAGGTTAAGTTTGTTGGCAGCGAAAGGCTGATGGCAAGACCCCAAAGCATCTATGAAACCATTGCAAAGGAAGAAGGACTTACCTTTAAAAGAGATACGGACAGTCTTACAGTTTGCGGTCCGCTGCGTGCAGGAGAATACTTTATTGACGGAAACGTAAGCAGTCAGTTTATCACGGGTCTGCTCTTTGCCCTTTCGACTATGGACGGAGATACGAAAATAATCTTTAACACCGAAATAGAAAGCAGACCATACGTTGAGTTGACAATATGGACTATGCGTCAGTTTGGTGCGAGAGTATATTATGACACCGATTGGTCCTTCTTCATGTTCGGCGGACAGGAGCTTAAGCCACAGGATATTACTGTTGAGGGTGACTGGTCAAACGCAGCCTTCCTTGAGGCATTTAACCATATTGGTGGGCAGGTTCATGTTCTTGGAGTTGATGAAGAAAGCCTGCAGGGCGACAAGATCTGCCGCGAGTACTTCGACCGATTAGACAAAGGATATTGCGAATTAGATATAAGCAACTGCCCCGATCTTGGTCCAATACTCTTCACTATGGCTGCCATAAAGGACGGTGCAAGATTTACCGGCACAAAGCGTCTGCGCGACAAGGAGAGCGATCGCATTACAGCAATGAAAAACGAGCTTGAAAAATTCGGTGCAGAGCTTGAGGTAGATGAAAACTCGGTTACTGTAAAAAAGACCGATCTTCACGCACCGAGCGAGTTGTTATACGGACACAACGACCACAGAATAGTTATGTCACTTACAGTGATATGCAGCCTGTTCGGTGGTCAAATAGAGGGGTGCGAAGCTGTGAGCAAGAGTTATCCCAAGTTCTTCGAAGATATTAAAGCATTAGGAATTATAATAAATGACACTGAATAAAGAAACTAAAATACTTATAATCGGTCTTGGCGTAATGGGTGGAAGCTATGCCAAAGCGCTGACCGATAAAGGATATAACGTAAAGTGCATTACCAAAGAGACGGCAGATATCCGTTACGGTATGGAGCACGGAATGATATGCTTCGGTACGACAGAGGTTGAGCCGCAGATCGTAGCAGAGGCTGAGCTGATAATCTTTGCGCTCTACCCCAAAACCTTTATTGAATGGATCGAAAAATATCAAAAACTCTTCTCCCCGGGTGCTATTATCACTGACGTTACGGGTGTAAAGAGCGAGGTAGTATACAAGGTACAGGATATACTGCGCAACGACGTGGAGTACATTGCCGCCCACCCTATGGCAGGACGTGAAAGAAGCGGTGTTGAATACGCAGACCCCTCGGTTTTCTGCGGCGCGAATTACATCGTAACCCCCACCGACAAAAACAGCCTTGAGGCAATTAAAATATGCAAGGCGCTTGGCGACGAGCTTGGATTCTCACGTGTTTCGGAGCTTTCTCCCGAGGCCCACGACGAGATGATAGCATTTCTCTCCCAGCTTACGCACGTTATTGCCGTAACGCTGATGAACTGTAACGACTCCGACGGACTTGAGAAATACACGGGTGACTCCTTCAGAGATCTTACAAGAATTGCGAAGATAAACGACCGTATGTGGTCGGAGCTTTTCCTTATGAACAAAGAGGCCCTGCTACAGGAAATGGATAGATTTATTACCGAATTTTCCGAATTCCGCGAATATCTTGCTAATGAGGACGGCAAGAGAATGAGAGAAAAGATGCGTTCCTCATCGGCGAGAAGATCGCTGTTTGACAAGCCAGCAAAATAATATTTTAATCACGGAGATATAAAGCAAATGAATATGGAATTTTACCGCAAGCTACCCATTCCAAAGGAGATAAAGGAACAGTTCCCCTTAAGCACCGACTGTGCCAAGGCTCTTAGCGAAAGAGTTAATCTTATCAACGGCGTTTTCACAGGCGAAAATGACAAGTTCATTCTTATTATTGGCCCCTGCTCTGCCGACAGAGAGGATGCTGTGCTTGATTATATATACCGTCTGCGCAAGGTACAGGAAAAGGTAGCGGATAAGATCGTTATCGTACCCAGAATTTATACCAACAAGCCTCGTACCACTGGCGAAGGATACAAGGGTATGCTTCATCAGCCCGATCCCAATGCTGATCCCGATATGCTTAAGGGAATTCTGGCTATCAGAAACATCCATATCCGTGCTATTGCCGAAACCGGCTTTGGCTGTGCTGACGAAATGCTCTACCCCGAGAACCATAGATACCTTTCCGATCTTCTTGCCTACGTTGCAGTTGGAGCAAGATCGGTGGAGGATCAGCAGCACAGATTGACCGCCAGCGGACTTGATATTCCCGTAGGAATGAAGAATCCCACAGGCGGTGACGTCAGCGTTATGATGAACTCCATTAAGGCGGGACAATCCTCTCACGTATTCCTCTACCGTGGTTGGGAGGTAAAGACACAGGGTAACCCCTACACTCACGCAATTCTTCGTGGCTACGTAGATAATCTCGGAAAATCTCACCCCAACTATCACTACGAAGATCTTCACGATTTGTACGAAACATATATGGCATCCGGTCTTAAGAATCCTGCGGTTATTGTTGATACAAACCATGCAAACTCGGGCAAAAAGTATCTTGAACAGGTCAGAATTGCCAAGGAGATACTTCACAGCTGCCGTTATTCAAGCGACGTGCGTAGCATTGTTAAGGGTCTTATGATCGAGAGCTACATTGAGGATGGCGCACAGAAGATCTGTGACAACCCCGTATACGGCAAGTCTGTTACTGACCCCTGCCTTGGTTGGGAGAAGACCGAAAGACTTATTTACGATATTGCAGATGTATTGTAATTATAAAAAGCAAAAAGCAGATAAGCTTAAAACGCTTATCTGCTTTTTGCTTTTAAAGAATAAATCCACCCAGCATTACAACTCCGTCGCGATAAAGAACGGCTGACTGACCGGGGGCAAATTTCTGCGGCGAGGCAAGTGTTAATGTTGCTCTGCCATCGGGATAAAGACGGGCCGTTGCCTTTACAAGCGGTGCGGTATAGCGCAGCTTTACGTCAAGTATAACCTCGGTCTCCTCGGTAGGAGAAGGCATACCCGAATAAACCACGTCAGAAAGATTAACGGTAATTTTGCCCGACATATTGGGCGAGAGAGTAACCGTGTTTTTAACAGGATCAATCTCGGTAACAAAGGCGCGCTCGCCAAGTGAAATACCAAGTCCCTTGCGCTGACCAACGGTATAATGAATGATTCCCTTATGTCTGCCAATAATTTTTCCCTGATAATCAACAAAATCCCCCTCGGGAGATTTGCCTGCAACAGACTCGATATACTCGGTATGATTGCCTTCGGGAAGGAAGCAGATCTCCTGGCTGTCCTCTCTGTTGGCAGCGGAAATCCCCTGCTCCTCCGCCATAGAACGGATCTCGCTCTTTGTTCCCTCTGCAAGAGGTAAAACAAGCCTTGACAAAATCTCCTGTGGAAGACGGTAAAGCATATATGTCTGCTCCTTGCGACTATCCTCGGGCATGGCAAGAGCATATCTTCCGTCAAGCGAAACAAGCCTTGCATAATGACCCGTGGCAATAGCATCAAATCCGTTTGCCATAGCATAGTCGTAAAGAATTCTGAACTTTACCCTCTCATTACAAATGATACAAGGGTTAGGCGTACGTGCGTTAATATATTCGTTAACGAAATTTCTTTTAATTTCCTCAAATTCACAGGTACAATCTATCTCGTGGAGTCTGATACCCACCGATTCGGCTGCCTCACGGGCAGCGGCAAGCTCGGTATGCTGATGCATAATAAGCACAGCTCCCTCGACCTCATGTCCCTCGAGCATAAGTTTTTTTGCGGCATAGGCGCTATCGACACCGCCGCTTATTCCAACAAGAATTTTCATTTATTTTCTCCATGGAAAAGAAAATCCGCTAAAGCGCGGATTTCTTAAAGGTAGTTTTCTAAAGTTAGTCCTCGTCCGCTACGTGATGATCATCCTCATCATGATCGGGATCGTAGTCAAAATCGATAGGCTTACCGATCTTGGTATAATAATCTGCAACCGCAGACTTAATAGCCTCCTCGGCAAGTACAGAGCAATGCACCTTTACTGCAGGAAGACCGTCAAGAGCCTCTACTACTGCGCTGTTGGTAAGGCTGAGAGCCTCCTCAACGGTATGTCCCTTAACAAGCTCGGTAGCCATAGAGGATGTAGCGATAGCAGCGCCACAGCCAAATGTCTTGAACTTGCAATCGGTGATAACACCGTCATCTATTTTAAGATACATCTTCATAATATCGCCGCACTTTGCGTTACCAACTATGCCAACGCCGTCAGCATTTTCAATCTCACCAACGTTTCTGGGATTGGTGAAGTGATCCATTACCTTTTCACTGTATTTCATTTTCTATTTCCTTTACTTATTAGCAGTTTCTTTCTTTACGATTTCTTCCCAAAGGGGACTCATATTACGAAGCTTTTCAACAATGGGAGCAACGTTTTCAATGATATAATCAATATCCTCCTCGGTTGTGTCAGAGGAGATGGAAAGTCTCAGCGAGCCGTGTGCCTTCTCATGAGGAACACCGATAGCAAGAAGCACGTGAGACGCATCAAGCGATGCAGAGGAACAAGCAGATCCTGTGGAAGCGCAGATTCCCTTCATATCAAGCCAGAGCAGCATGCTCTCACCCTCAATAAACTCAAAGCCGATATTCACAAGTCCGGGCAAACGGTTTGTGGGATGTCCGTTAAGCTTGGAATAAGGGATCTTTGAAAGCTCGGAGATAAGTCGATCGCGCATTGCGGCAACTCTGGGGAGATGAACCATATTTTCCTTTGCAAGCTCAAGCGCTCTTGCAAGTCCGACGATATAAGGCAGGTTTTCTGTACCGCCTCTCTTACGTCTTTCCTGTCCGCCACCCTCGATAAGATTGTTAATAACAACTCCCTTTCTGACAAAGAGAAGTCCAATTCCCTTGGGAGCATGAAGCTTGTGACCCGAAAGAGAGAGCATATCGACCTTAAGCTTAGAAAGATCGATATCGATATTACCGACAGCCTGTACCGCGTCGGTGAACATTAAAGCTCCCTTGGAGTGAGCTATCTCTACAATTTCCTCAATAGGCTCAATAGTACCTATCTCATTGTTGGCAAACATAATTGCAACCACGGCGGTCTTGTCGGTAACAAGAGAGCGAAGCTCGTCAAGATCAACCACACCGTACTCGTCAACACCGCAATAGCTAACCTCAAAGCCCTCTTTTGCAAGTGCCTCGCAGGTATGAAGAACTGCGTGATGCTCGATCTTGCTGGTGACGATGTGATTTCTGCCCTTCGCCTTCATTCTCATAGCCGCGCCGCGGATAGCCCAGTTGTCAGACTCGGTACCACCCGATGTGAAATAAATTTCATTAGCGCTGCAACCAAGAACGTCAGCAATTCTCGCTCTTGCATCATCAAGAATATCCTTTGCGCTGATACCCATGGAATGAGGGCTGGAGGGGTTGCCCCACTCGCTCTCAAAGCAAGGCAGCATCGCATCTATAACCTGGCGGCTGACAGGAGTTGTAGCCGCGTTATCTGCATATACGAATCTACTCAAAATATATTTTTTCCTTTTCAATTATTTAAGATTTTTTTTACCGTAGTTATTGTATACTATTTTTGTGAAGATTTCAATAGGCTATAAAAAGTAAGTTGTTAATTTTTCATGAACAACTGCTTTAATGATAAAAAAGACCTTAATTTGACAAGTTTTACTTGACATTTATATTAAAATAAAATATAATTTATATAGTGTCAATAAAATAAAAGATATATTTCGGAGGAAATTATGTATACAATTGGAATTGATCTCGGCGGAACTAACATAAAAGCAGGTCTTTGCGATGCTGCACTTAATATTCTTGACAGCGAATCCTGCCCCACCCTTGCATCAAGAAGCGGTGAGGAGATCGTTGCCGACATGGCAGATCTTGCGCAGAATCTGATCATTAGAAATAAGCTTACTCTTGACGATATTGAATACATTGGAATTGCAACACCCGGTATAGCAAACAACCGTCTTGGAATGGTAGAGTATTCTAACAATCTTCCCTTCAAGAACTTCCCCATGGCAGAGATATTCAGAAAGTATCTTCCTATCGAGAAGATCTATATTGCAAACGACGCTAACGCAGCGGCTCTTGGCGAGGCTCTCGTCGGCGCGGCAAGAGGCAGCAAAAACTCTATCATGGTTACCCTCGGCACAGGTGTTGGTGGAGGAATCATCCTTAACGGCAAGATCTTCTCCGGCGGACTT